>NZ_AOHZ01000081.1 GCF_000337215.1 Natronolimnohabitans innermongolicus JCM 12255
TTGGACGCTTCTGCCAGTCTCTGGAACGAGACCAACTACGCTCGCCGCCAAGCCTTCCTCAACGACGAATCCGTCTGGGACGCAGACACAGGCAAACTCGAAGGCCAGTACGCCACGAGGACTCGTTGACGTGTCCGTGTGGATTCGAAGGACATGCAGGCCTCGTAGCGTCAAAATCGTTCCTGAGACGACAGACAACAGAAGGAAGGCCGATGGCACGGCCCGTGTACCTCAAGTGGAACAATCACAACTGGCGGGAACATNACACAAACCAAAGTACCGCGTCAAGCGGGAATATCGCTCTCGGAGAAGCTCAGAACGACTGAGACTCCCACGAGAGGAATCCCACGACTTCAGTCGTGGGTGGATGTCAAAGCGGTTCCTCGCCCTCGATAATCCGCTCTGCGCGCGCGGCGAGCGCGGGTACGCGTTCTTCCATCTTCGGGTACATCGGGTTGTCGCTGTTGCCCTCGAGGTAGCGCCGGAAGAACATCTCGCCGAGGCCGGCGAGCTTGTAGACGGCGAGCGTGCGGTAGAACCGCTCGTGTTCGAACTCGAGGCCGGTGAGCTCCTCCCAGCGGGAGACGAGTTCGACGCGCGTAGAGTACCCCTCCCGTTCCATGAACCGGGTGTTGAGCTCCGGCATCGACGGCTCGGGGTCTTTCGCGTCGCGCCAGTACGAAAGCATCCAGCCCAGGTCGGCCCGCGGATCGCCGAGCGTGGCCATCTCCCAGTCGAAGACGGCGTTGAGCGTCGGCGGCGTGCCGGGGGCGAACATGACGTTGTCGAGTTTGTAGTCGCCGTGGACCAGCGCGTGGGGGTGGTCCTTGGGAACGTTGTCCCGGAGCCAGTCGCCGACCTCGTGGAGGGTTGGCACTTCCCGTTCGTCCTCGGTGACGTCGAACGCCCACGAGAGCTGTTTGCCCCAGCGGTCGACCTGCCGTTGCGTGTAGCCCTCGGGTCGGCCGAACTCGCCGAGCCCGATCTCCTCGTAATCGAGGCGGTGGATCTTCGCGAGCGTGTCGACGAGTTCCTCGCCGATTCGCTCGCGGTGTTCGGGCGCGGCGAACCGCTCCGGCTCCTCGTCGCGGAGCACGTCGCCCTCGAGGCGCTCCATCACGTAGAAGTCGCTGCCGATGACGTCGTGGTCGTCGCAGGCGACTTTCGTCTCGGGGACGGGCACGTCGGTGTCGGCCAGCGCGGCCGTCACGCGGTGCTCGCGGAGCACGTCGTGGGCCGTATCGGCCGTTTCGCCCGGCGGCGGACGCCGGATGACCAGGTCCTCGTCACCCCAGGTGACGAACAGCGTTTCGTTGGAGTGGCCCTCCTGGTGGCGATCGATCTCGTAGTCGTCGACCGTGCCGAGGTGCTCCGTGAGGTAGGCGACCAGCGCCTCTTCGTCGACGAGTCGTTCGTAGTAGGTCTCGCTCATAGTCTCTGTGTCAGTACGGCGGGCTCCGTCGGCTGGCGATGCGAACGCGACATTTGTGGACAGTACTATAGCGACTCTCCTTTACGAAAATAGTTTCGCCACGTTCGGTTCCGTACATTGTTTATATAGTGCGTGTCATAACCACGCACAACGCAAACTACTCGAGTAGCGTTTCAACCGCCTGCTGAGCGCTGTGGGCGCCGAAATCGGGCGGTTTGATCTTACCGACGATCACACACGCTCGAGCGTGTGAGCGACTCGAACCCGTGTGACGGCGTCTCCCGGAACGCTTTTGCCCGAATTTGACTAACTAGTTAGTCAGATGAATACCTTTTCGTTGGTCGGACCGAGCGGTCCGGCTATCGACGTCGTCGGCCGCCGTTCGCCTCGAGCGCACGGCGAGTCGAACGAACCGCGAACGGAACCGAGGTGCGCGCGGCTGAGATGACTGCGAGTGTTCGAACCGATCGATCGACCGGTGGGGAGACGGCGTGAGCGGGACGGAGACGAATCGCACCCTCGTCGTCGGTGCCGTTATTCTCAGTACGTTCTTCGTCGGCTTCGGCGGCGGCGTCATCTTTCCGATCCTGCCGAACCTGGGCGTCGTTCTCGGCATCTCGCCGGTCCTCGTCGGTATCATCCTCAGCGCGAACCGGTTTTCGAGGCTGGTCGCGAACGCGCCCGCGGGCGTTCTCGTCGACCGCATCGGTACGCGAACGCCGTTCGTAGTCGGGATGCTCATCCAGAGCGTGGCGACGTTCGGCTACGTCGTCGCCATGGTCGCGGCCAGACCCGAGTTCTGGTTCCTCCCGGACGTCCCCGAGGCGTGGTTCCTCGGCTCGAGGCTCGTCTGGGGTCTCGGCAGCGCGGCGGTCTTCGCGACCGCGTACACGATCGCGGCCAACGTCAGCGACGGCGGCTCTCGGGGGGCGAACATGGGGCTCATCCGCGGCGGCGTCCTCTTCGGATTCCCGAGCGGCATCGTCATCGGCGGCCTCATCACCGAGTTCGGCGGCGAGGTGCTCGCGTTCGCCGTTGCGACCGTGTTCGCGATTCTCGCGACCGCGATCGCCTACGCGAGCATTCCGGAGACCCACGTCGACGGGGACGAGCACCGATCGGTCTCGGTGTTCGACGTCGACACCAGCATCCCCGCGCTGACGGTCGGACTGGTGAACTTCGCGGTCCTGTTCGCCTACATCGGCGCCCTGTTCGCGACGCTCGTGCTCTTCTTGCAGACGAACGAGCTCAGCGTCTTCGGCTTCGACGCGCAGGCGTCGTCGGGGATCTTCATGGCGATGACCGTCGTCTCGGCGGGAGTCTTCATGTTCCTCGGCGGGACGATCAGCGACAGAACGGGCTCGCGGGTTCCGACGCTGCTGTGTTTCCTCGGCACCACGTTCGTCGGATTCGTTCTGCTCGCGACCGCCGACTCGGTCGCGACGCTGACGGCTGCGTGTCTGCTAATCGGTGCCGGTCAGGGCGGGACGAGCGGCCCGTTGATGGCGCTGCTCGCCGACCTCACGCCCGACGATCGAATGGGGCGGGCGGTCGGGACGAACAACGTCCTCGGCGACGTCGGCGGCGGTCTCGGGCCGATCGTCTCGCTGCCGATCGTCGACGTCGTCGGCTTCGGGCCGGTGTACCTCGCCTGCGCGATCCTTCCGGTCGTCGCCGGCGCCATCCTCCTCGGCGGTCTCTACCGGGAGACCGGCCAGTTCCTCCCGGACGTCGGCTACCTCGAGAGTGAAGCGGCCGCCAGGAGCACGGGAACGGGACGGTCCGAGCACGCCGACTGAGACGGTTTCCTGTCCGTCAGGTCCGGCGCACCCGCGACCCGGGCAGCGGTTGCGCCGGGACATCGGGACAGTAATCCGTATGAGGCCGATCGAAAGGCGTCAGTTCGACTCCTGACAGAGCCACTCGCGCACGATCGACCGGAGGACCGTCGCGGCGCGCTCGGCGACGTCGTCGCGCTCGAGGGTCACCTGGTAGATCCGCGCGCCGTTGATCCCGGCGAGCAGCAACGTCGCGACTCCCTCGGGATCGACGTCCCGAAAGACGCCGCGTTCGATGCCGTCTTCGACGATAGCGACGGCGGTCGCCTCGACGGTCTCGTAGTTGCGGCTCAGCTGGCGGCGAAACTCCGCGTTGTGTGGCGCTTCCGTGCGCACCTCGAGCATCGCGGTCGTCAGCTCCCAGTGGTCGAACGTGCTTCGTTCGGGCGGACCGAACAGCAGCGTGTCGATAAACTCCTCGAGGCGGTCGTCTGGAGCGACGGCTTCGTCGACGGCGATCGTTTCTTCGAAGGCGTCGAGAAGGTACTCGAGGAAGGCGACGAGCAGGTCTTCCTTGGTGTCGTAGTGGTAGTGGAGAACGCCCTTCGTCTTGTCGAACTCGTCCGCGATGGCCTGCATCGTGAGGTTGGCGTAGCCGTGGGTACACATCGCCCGGTAGGTCGCGCGCATGATCGCCTCCTCGGTGTCGACGGAGTCGTCGGTGGCCGCCATTACAGACGTTCCGTCGCAAAACGGTCGGAAAAGGTTTGGGTATCGATCGAATCAGCCGCTGCATCCCGAAACGCCCCTTGCGAGCCTCGTGCGCTTCGAGTCAGCCGTCGCCCTCACCGTCGACGATCTCGAGGATTTCCTCGATGCGTTCGATTCGATAGGCGACCGCGGGGCCGTCGTCAGCGCCGAAAGCCACACCGTGCATCCCCATCTCGTCGGCGCCGCGAACGTCGTGATCGTAGCGGTCGCCGATCATCAGCGACCGTTCAGGGGCCACGTCGGCCTTCTCGAGCGCGGTCTCGAACATGGCCGGATCGGGCTTCGTCCGCCCCACTTCCTCGGAGGTCGTGATCGAGTCGAAGTGCTCGCGGACGCCGAACGTCTCGAGCATCCCCTTCCCGGCGTCGTCGTCGACGTCGCTGATGACGCCGACGTGGAGGTCTCGCTCGGCGAGGGCTTCGATGGTCTCGGGCGCGCCGTCGATCGGTTCGATCGACGATTCGACCTGGTCCTCGAACGCGGGTTCCCACTCCGCTCGGGACAGGTCATCGCCGACGAGCTCTTCGACGCCCGTCGCGTACCCCTCGCGAGCCGAGCGAAACTCGGTGCCGTCGCGCTCGCGGAAGTGGTCGCCGACGGCCGACCGCCACCGTTCGACGGCGTCGCTGACGGCCAGTTCGAGGCCGTGTTCGTCGACCAACCCCTCGACGAACGACGCGTGGGCGCTCTGGACCGACTCGAGCTCGAGGATGACGCCGCCGATGTCCCAGAAGACGGCCTCCCACTCGGCGGGCGCCTCGGCGTCGGCGCCAGCCGCGTCAGCGCCGTCGACGTCGCTCATCGCTCGGCCCTCCGGACGGTCGAGCGGTCGACCTCGTCGATGCTCGCACAGCCGGCCAGCCCGACCGTGAGATCGACGTCGGCGAGCAGGTTCTCGAGGACCGCGCGGACGCCGTCTTCGCCGCCGACGCCGAGCCCGAGCGCGTAGGGCCGCCCGAGCAACACCGCGTCGGCGCCGAGTGCGACCGCACGGAAGACGTCGCTCCCACGGCGGACGCCGCTGTCGAACAGCACCGGCGCATCCTCGCCGTCGCCGGTCGCGTCCTCGACGGCGTCGACCACGTCCGGCAGCGCGTCCAGCGCGGGGATCGCACCGTCGACCTGTCGGCCGCCGTGGTTCGAGACGATGACGCCGTCGGCGCCCCGTTCGATCGCCTCGCGGGCGTCGTCGGGATGGAGAATCCCCTTCAGGAGCACCGGGAGGTCGGTCTGTTCCTCGAGCCACTCGAGGTCGTCCCAGGTCAGCGAGGCGTCGCCGAAACACTCGTGCCAGGACTCGATCGCGGCCTCGGGGTCGGCCCACGGATCGTCCGCCTCGAGCCGGTCGCGGAAGGCCGGATCCTCGAAGTAGTTCTGGAGGCCCTGGCCCTGCAGGAAGGGAAGGTAGCCGAGTTCGATGTCGCGCTCGCGCCAGCCCATCTTGGGCGTGTCGAGCGTAACGACGACGGCCTCGTAGCCCGCGTCCTCGGCTCGCTCCAGGAAGCTCGCGGCCACGTCGCGGTCGGAACTCCAGTAGAGCTGGAACCAACCCGGGCTGTCGCCGAGTTCGTCGGCGACGTCCTCGAACAGCTGCGAGGAGACGGAGCTCAGGATCATCGGAACGTCGAACTCGCCGGCCGCGCGGGCGACGGCCAGTTCGGCCTCGTCGTGGAGGATTCCCTGGACGCCGATCGGCGCGAGCAAGACGGGCGCGGGGTACTCGCGCCCGAAGAGGTCGATCGAGAGGTCGCGGGTCGAAATATCCCGCAACATCCGCGGAACGATCTGCCAGTCGTCGAACGCGCGGTCGTTTGCTCGAACCGTCGTCTCCGAGCCCGCCCCGCCCGCGACGTAGGCGAACGCCTCCTCGCTCAGTTCCTCGCGGGCGCGCTCGACGAGGTCCTCGTAGGCGACCGGGAACTCGGGTCGTTCGCCCTCGAGCATGCCCGTCCGGTAGACGTCTTGCTGGCGCTGCGGTCCGTACTGTGGAGTGTCCTGTGGATCGTCTGCTGTCTCGTCTGTCATGGCTTGTCTCGCGGCGACTCGATCGTGAAACCGCGAGCGACGCACCGATTCGCCGCCGGAGTCACTCGAGCCCGCCGCTGTCTGCGTGTCTGTGTCAGCGATTGCCAACCACTTAACGGTACGGTATCTACACGCACCTTTATTAACAGACGTTGCATATCGACGAATGGATCTAACAATGGTAACATCGAAACCACCGGTCACAGGTGAGCGAGTATGAGTACCGACCAGTTCAGCGTCGACGGCGAGGTCGCCATCGTGACGGGTGCCTCGAGCGGGATCGGTCGGGGGATCGCGAACCAGTTCGCCGAGGACGGCGTCGACGTCGTCGTTTGCTCGCGCGAGCAGGCGAATGTCGACCCCGTCGCCGAGGAGATCAACGAGAGCGAGGCGCCCGGTAGCGCGCTGGCCGTCGAGTGCGACGTGACCGACCGCGAGGCCGTCGACGCGCTCGTCGAGGCCACCGTCGAGGAGTTCGGCGGCATCGACATTCTCGTGAACAACGCCGGCGCCTCGTTCATGGCCGACTTCGACGACATCTCGCCGAACGGCTGGAAGACGATCATCGACATCAACATCAACGGAACTTACCACTGCACCCACGCCGCCGCGGAGTACCTGAAAGACGGCGGCGGCACGGTGATCAACTTCGCCAGCGTCGCCGGACAGGACGGCTCCCCCCAGATGAGCCCCTACGGCGCGGCCAAGGCGGCGGTCGTCAACTTCACGTCGACGCTCTCCTACGAGTGGGCCGCAGATGACGTCCGCGTCAACTGCATCGCGCCGGGGCTCGTCGCGACGCCCGGCGTCGCGAGCCAGATGGGTATCACCGCCGACGACATCGATCGCACCGCCGTCGACCGCCAGATCGGTACCGTCGAGGAGGTCGCGGACCTGACCCAGTTCCTCGCCAGTCCGGCCAGTTCCTACATCGTCGGCGAGACGATCACGATCAAGGGCAAGCCGACGATGGGCGAAGCGCGAGACACCTAAGCGGCGACGACTCGCTTCGTCGCCACTCACGACGGTGCCCGCCGTCGCGACCTCGCCGGGTGGGGCTCGGCGCTCGAGACCAGTTTCATTTTTCGTGTTCGATACCGCTGATAGAACCGGTCGCACACGGCGACAACGCGGAGTCCGTCGCCGCCGGTTTCCATACACCCAAAAGGCCGGCGACCGTCTGTGAGTGACGATGACTGACAGAGACGTACACCTTCCGGTCGCCGCACAGCCGACCGTCGACTCGATCGTCGACTACACCCAGCGCGCCGAAGACGGCGGCTACGACTGCGCCTGGCTCCCGGAGACGTGGGGCCGAGACGGCGTTACCGTCCTGACCGCGATGGCCGAACGCACCGACGAGATCGACGTCGGCTCGAGCATCCTCAACACCTACTCGCGTTCGCCCGCACTGTTGGGCCAGACCGCGGCGACGCTACAGGAGGTCTCCGACGGCCGATTCCGTCTCGGACTCGGTCCCAGCGGCCCCGTCGTCATCGAAAACTGGCACGGGGTGGAGTACGGCAACCCGCTCCGGCGGACCCGCGAAACGGTCGAAATCGTCCGCGAGGTCCTGTCGGGCGACCCCGTCGACTACGACGGCGACGACTTCGATCTCTCCGGATTCCGCCTGCGCTGTGACCCGCCGGAAGAACAGCCGCCCGTCGAGGTCACCGGCATGGGTCCGAAGGCCGTCGAACTCGCCGGCCGCTTCGCCGACGGCTGGCACGGCATCATGCTCACGCCCGAGGGGACCGCAGACCGAATCGAGGACATCGAACGCGGCGCCGAACTCGGCGACCGCGACCCCGACAACGTCCACGTCACCGCGGGCGTCACCTGCTGTGCCCTCGAGGACGCCGAACGCGCCCGCGAACTCACCCGCCAGCACCTCGCGTTCTACGTCGGCGGGATGGGCACCTTCTACCGCGACGCGCTCGAGCGACAGGGCTACGACGAGGCCACCGAGGTCCACGACGCCTGGCAGGACGGCGACCGCGAGCGCGCTCTCGAACTGGTCGACGAGCACATCCTCGAGGACCTCTGTGCCTTCGGCGACCCGGAAACCGCTCGCGAGCGACTCGAGCGCTACGAAGCCGTCGACGGCATCGACGCCGTCGCGGTGAGCTTCCCGCGGGGCGCCGACGAGGACGAGGTTCGCCAGACGATGGATGCGATGGCGCCCGACGCGGCCTGAGCCGGACGGGACGGTGCGGGCTCGTTTCGCGTCGTCTCGAGTCGCCGCCGGCTCGAGATGAGACGAATCGACGGCCGAACGGTATCGATAGAATCAAAACGCGCTGACACCTTGCTTCGCGAGAGGAATGGTCCCCGATACAGCGACTCCGTCGGTCGAGACGGCCGCGACGCGCTCGCAGTCGACCGTGGTGCGGACGCTCGCGGCCGGCACGCATCTGCTGGCGCTCGTGACGTGGATCGTCGGCCCCCTGCTGGTCATGTGGCTCTCGCGAAGCGAGTACGCGAAAGAACACGCGCGAAACGCGTTGAACTGGCAGCTCACGGTCGGCATCGTCGCGTACGTGGCCGGCGCGCTCGTCGTCGCGACGTCCCTCACGAGCGACTCCCTGTTCGTCCTCTGGAGTTCCGTCCTCGGCGTACTCGTCCTCGGCGCCAATCTGCTGTTCTGTGCCGTCGCCGCCGTCCGAGCGCTCCGGGGCGAGCAGTGGGAGTACCCCGTCGCGATCCGGGTAACAGAGTCGACGGACGTCTCGCGGACCTTTTGAGGGGAGCGGCTCGATTGCAGCGACACACGACTCGAGGCCGTCGCCCACAATAGCGTTCATTCGGAACGTTGAAGCAAGTAAAACTTCTCGCCTTACTGTACGCTATGTTCAGTGGTCGGCGACATCCGGTACTGGAGCCAGAACTCCTCGAGGCGATCGTCGAGGCGATACCCGAGTGGCTCGGCGCGCTGCTCGTTCCGACGACGTATATCGGGAGCGTCTTCGTGATCGTCCCGGCTATCATCCTCGCCTACTGGTGGGCACCGGATCGGCTGGGCGCGCTGATCCCCGCCTTCTTCGCCTACTACGGGTTGATGGCGAGCATCAAATCGCTGAACTCGGCGACGCGGCCGGACGTCGATCCCGCCGTCGGTGCCGAGGTGTTCCCCGAACTGTACTCGACGTGGTACGGCCATGCGACGGCCATCTCCTCGACGAGTTTTCCCAGCGGCAACGCGATGGTGCCGGCGGTGATCATCGGCCTGCTGATCGTCGACCTTCGGATCAGCACGCTCCGCCGGCGCGCGCTCGTCGGCGGCTTCGCCATCGCCACCATCGGCTTTACCCGGCTGGGGCTCGGCGTCCACTACCCGATCGACGTCGTCGGCGGGATCGCCCTCGGACTGGGGCTGGTCGGCGTTGTCTTGCTCTGTCGGCGCGTCTTCGACGACGGCGTCGGCGCGATGTTCGTCGTCGCGCTCGTCGTCGCGTTCGCCAGCGTCTGGCTGCGCAGCAACGGATTCGGCGTCCCGACGTGGGACGGTATTCAGGGTTCGAATCGCGTCCTCGCCTTCGGCGGCGCCGTCGGCGGCCTACTCGCCTGGCGCGTCGGCCGGGCCACCGAGTGGCGGTACGCCCGCGACGCGCTCGGCCGCGTCGGGACCTTCACAGCCGTGCTCGCCGTCGTCGGCGTGACGTACGCGATCCACACGACGATCACGCACCCCCTCGTGACGATGTGCTGGGCGGCCGTCGCCTTCGGCGCGATCATCGCGCTTCCCCACGTCGTGCCGACTCGAGACGAGTTCGCGGCGACGCTCGGTCTGGACCCGGCTCGAGGCGGTGCGTGACGGTCAGTTCCGACACTGCTGTTTCCTCGTCGGTGGTAGCGTCCGCTCGGTATTCGTTGGTGAATTGCGCTCTGTGTTCGCCCGAAGCGGCCTATCGGACAGGACAGACTCGGTACTGATCGTGAAAGTTTCGAGACCGGTCTCGAAATAACGAGGTGCGTGTGCTGATTGAGTGCGGTACCGTTCAGTGACGTGGCCGAAACGTGCTGGACCCACACAAACAGGAGTCAACACCTATTGGGCGAATCCGACCATTAGAGCACTCTTTCGCCGCGTATACCGACTCACACTCTTCACAGACGGCCACAAGCCGATTGTGGTCGCCCATAGCGAGCACCTCCTATTCGGTAAGGGGAGCCAGCAACTTCAACCCTCACAATAAGTACCGTGGAGGTCTTCGGAGAGCGACAGTCGTCTACAAACGATCGCTCGGGAGCGACGCGGTGGAGCCAGCGAAAATACATTCATCGTCGTGCAACAATCCTCACTATTCAGCAGCCACAGTATGGCGGTGTGTTCAGGGTCGACTCCACCACGGCCTGTTCCCGTGCCACCTGAAGGGATTATCCCGCTCGAGCGCCGAGGCCCGATATGCAGCCGTGCGACCACCCGACGAAATCGTCCGGGACCGAGGGTATGCGGGCCCGGGACCGAAGCCCGGAGGGACAGGCGTGACCGACGACTCCCTCCCGGCCGAACACCTCTCGCCGCTCGCCGCGCTCGTCGACGAGGTGCTCGCGGGCGTCGGCTACGAGGTGGCGGCCGCCACCGAGGCCGTCGACGACGCCGTCCCCGGCTACGGCGGGCTCTTCGATCCCGAAACTACCCGGGACGAGTTGCGGTGCGCGCTCGAGGACGTACTGGAGTCGGGACTCAGTCGGCCGGCCGTCCCCGAGCCCGAGCCGACAAGCGACGCGTTCGTCTGCTACGTCGACGGCAGTTCGTGCGGCAACCCCGGTCCCGCGGGGGCTGGCGCCGTTATCATGGACGCTTCGGAGAATCAACTCGCTCGTCTCGGCCGCCCCGTCGGCTCCCGGGCGGGGAACAACACCGCCGAGTACGTCGCCCTCCAGCTCGGACTCGCCGAACTGGTGGCTCGCTACGAGCCGCGCCGACTCGAAGTTCGCATCGACTCGATGACGGTCATCCGAGACGTCTGGGGCGGCGACGAGCCGACGGAACCCGGCGTCGAGAGGTACAGCGAGGCCGTCGCGACGGCACTCTCGAGTATCCCGGAGCATCGGTACACGCATCTGGCCGACAGCGACCCGAACCCCGCCGACGCACTGGCGACGGTGGGCGCCGATATCGCAGCCTTCGGACCCTGATCGTGAGTGAATGCGATATTCGTGGAGGTATGAACGAAATGAGGAGACGCTGCTCTCGTGGCCACAAGGAATTGCCTCGTCCTCCCCAGCCGATTCACTCCCTCACTGCGTTCGGTCGCTCATCCCTCGCGCGTGTCATCGGCAGGCCTCACTATCGTTCGGCCAGCCGACAGCACGCGCCACCGCACGCCGGATGAGCAGAACGGAGCGGTAACGCCTCCGCCTATAGTGAACGAAGGGCGCCATCGTATCTGCCATCGCGGTACTCGAACCGACGCCGACGGCCCGACAGCTACAAACCGCAGATGCCCCCAGTTCGTGGTATGCCCGGGAAGGTGAGTCCGGACGACTTGCTCGCACACGTCTTCGGCCGCACGGGAACGGCCGCCGAGGACGAGACGGTACTGCAGGGACCGGCGAACGGCGAAGACGCCGCCGCCATCGCGCCGCCCGGCGACGAGACGCTGGTCGTCAGCTCCGATCCGATCTCGCTGGCGGCCGAGGGCGTCGGCTCGCTCGCCGTCCCGATCGCCACCAACGACGTCGCCGCCTCCGGGGCCGACCCGCGCTGGCTGACCGTCGTCATCATGCTGCCCGACGAGGAAACGGACCTCGAGGCGATCACCCGAGACCTCGACGCCGCGGCGCGAGACGTCGGGGCCTCCATCGTCGGCGGTCACTCTGAGTACGTCGACCAGCTCGAGCGACCGTTGCTCTCGCTGACGGCGATCGGAACCGCCGAGGCGTTCGTCCCGACCGGCGGCGCCGAACCCGGTGACAAGGTCCTCCTGACGAAGGCTGCGGGCCTCGAGGGGGCGGCCATTCTCGCGGCCGACTTCGGCGACGACCTCGACGTCGATGACGGCGTCCGCGAGCGCGCCGAGGCGTTCGTCGAGGAGCTCAGCGTCCTTCCCGACGCGCGCGCGATTCGCGGGCACGCGACCGCGATGCACGACCCAACGGAGGGCGGCGTCGCGGCCGGCCTGCTCGAGATCGCCCGCGCGTCGGACGTTCGACTCGAGGTGGATCGCGACGCCGTTCCGATCCGCGAGGAGACCGAACGGCTGTGTGCGGCCGCCGGCGTCGATCCGCTGCGGATCTTCGGCTCCGGAGCGTTGCTCGCGACGGTGCCGTCCGCGGCGGTCGACGACTGTCTGGCGGCGCTCGAGGACGCGGGACTCGAGGGTGCGGAGATCGGAACGGTTCACGAGTTGGGTGCGGACGGGGACGCGGAACTCGTCCTGGACGGCGAGTCGCTCACCGAGCCGATCGAGGACGATCTCTACCCGCTCTGGGAGCGGGCCGACGGCGACGCGTGATCGACGCCGCGAGATCGAACTCGATCGCGGTCGCGACCGCGGGCGAACTCGCAGACGGCGGCGTCGCGGTGCGCGTACGTGCTTGCATGCGTCTTATTGGCACGGGCGCGCTCCGTCCGGTATGGCGACGATCGCCTACGAGGGACCGGACGGCACCGCCGAGGAGACCGTCGACGCCGACAACATCACCGACTCGGGGAAAGTCCAGGGGCTTCGGATCAAACTCGAGGACGGCTACATCCACCTTCCCTACACTCGGGTATACTGGGTTCGCATGACGGCGGAGGAGGGAAGAGCCGACTACTCGTCGGCGTGACGGTCCCGGTGTGAGACGCGCGACGCTGTGGCTCGTCTCGGCGTCGGTCCGATCCGATGCGCGACGTTCGAAGAGAACCACGTTCGGATAGCGCTACTCGTCCTTCCAGATGAGTCCCTCGGTCCGCGAGGTCAGGACGACCTCGCCGTCGCCGTTCTCGCAGACGACGTCGGACGTGAACTCGTAGCGGTCGTCCCGTTCGACGACCTCGTCGTACGTCGACCGGCAGCTGATGGTCTCGCCGGTGTAGACGGGTCGGCGGAAGTCGAACTCCATCGTACTGGCTAACACTTCGTTGTCGCTGCCCAGTTTCGTGGGCAGCGTCGCGGTCAACAGTCCCTGTACCATCACGCGCCCGTTCTCGTCCGGCTCGGTGTGGCGGGCCTGGTCGTCCCCGGTGAGTTCTGCGAACTGCTGTACGTCCTCGACGGTGAACGTTCGCTCGTAGGTCCGCGTTTCGCCCTCGGTCGGTCGTGTCATCGAAATCGGTAGCCGTACCGTCGCACTCGAAACTACAAAAGCGGTCGGGATGAGGGAACGTCACGATGGGTTCGGAGTGACTCGAGTCGTCGTGGAGACGCCTTCTGCAGCGACTCTTGAGTCCGTTCGGCGGTTCGCCGATCGAACCGGTCAGCGAGTATCGTTCGAGCGACCCTTTTGCCCGCCAGACGAGCGTCACCGTACGACGGGTTCAACGTTGAAATTCAGACGGCCGAACATGTTCAGTAACGCTTATCTCTTGAGTGAGTGGAGTGTTGACAAGGGACATGATGGATCGACGGACGTATCTCAAGTCGGCAGGGGTAGCGACCGCGGGGGGACTGGCCGGACTCGCCGGCTGTGTCGGCGGTAACGGGAACGGAATCCCGACACTGGAGTACAACTACGTCGTCCCGATCGAAGCGCTGGGATCGATTCAGGGGATTCCGGAACTGCAGGACGAACTCGAGCATTACGGCGACGAGTACGAACTGAACGTCAACCAGGTCTCGGGGACGCCGGACGCCGTGATGGGGATGGCCTCGGGAGAGGTCGACCTGGCGTTTCTGACCACCGTCAGCTTCGGCTCCGCGATCGAGGAGGACGCCGTTCCGGGGGGAATCACGGGAATCATGATGGACTTCTACGACGCCCACCCCGACTACTACGGCTCGACGGTCTACTCGCTGCCGGACTCGGATCTCACCGATCCCGAAGACCTCGAGGGCCAGACCCTCGGCATCAACGCACTGGGGACTGCCACGCACGCGGTCTACGTGAAGATGTTCTCCGAGGTCGGCCTCGATCCCGACGACGACGTCGAGTTCATGGAACTCGAGTTTCCGGCCACGACGGCCGCACTGGAGGACGGCCGGATGGACGCGGGGTTCTACCCGCCGCTGTTCGCGTCGGAGCCGCGGGACGAAGGGTTCACCGAGGTGTTCACCAGCCACGACGCGTGGGACGAGATGTACCCGTTCTCGTTCGTCGCGGCGACGAACGACTCGCTCGAGGAGAAAGATGACGCCATCGCGGCGTGGGCCGACGACTGCGCCTCGTTCTTCGAGTACGTCCAGGAGAATCGGTCGGAGGTCGTCTCGCTGGCGGCCGACCACTTCGACATCCCCGAACCCGCCATCGACGCGTTCTACCTGACGGAGTACGATTTCTACAGGCAACTCGAGTTCGAGACGGACCGGTTCGACGAGACGTTAGACGAGCTAGTCGACCTCGGCTACCTCGACGAGCAACGGGACTGGACCGAGTACATCACTAACGAGTACGTCTGAACGGTCCGTCGGCGGAAAACTGCCTTACGAGAGGACCACGAACAGTGGTACCGAATGATACCGCCGATCGCGAACCGGTTCGTCGCGAGCGAGACGTCCGCGGTAGCGCTCGAGCACGTCCGGCAACTCAACGATCGCAACGTCGCGGGGATCCTCAATCTGCTCGGCGAACACTACGAGACGCGGCCGCCGGTCCGCGCCGACGCGGCGGAGTACCGCGCGCTGATCCGCGATATCGCGAGGTCGGATCTCGAGGCGACGATCTCGGTCAAGCCGTCCCAGTTCGGTCTCGACCTCGGCGGGGACGTGTTCCGCGAGACGCTGGCCGACGTGGTCGGGGTCGCCGCCGACCACGGCGTCTTCGTCTGGATCGATATGGAAGACCACACGACGACCGACGCGACGCTCGACGCGTTCGAGGCCCTCGCTCGAGAGCACTGGGGCGGCGAGCGGTCCGCGTCGGGTCACGGTGCCAACGGCGCCGCCGGCGGTATCGGCGTCTGCGTGCAGGCGAACCTCCGGCGAACCCGCGAAGACGTCGAACGACTCGCCGACGTGCCCGGCAAGGTGCGGTTCGTCAAGGGCGCCTACGACGAGCCGGCCGACGTGGCTTACCAGGACGCCGATCGGATCGACCGCGAGTATCGGAACCTGCTCGAGTACGCCTTCAATCACTACGACGACGGCATCGCGGTCGGCAGTCACGACCCCGAGATGATCGACTACGCGATCGACCGCCACGAAGAACACGGCACCGACTTCGAGATCCAGATGCTGATGGGCGTCCGCGAGGACGCACAGACCGATCTCGCCGGCGAGTATCCCGTCTATCAGTACGTCCCTTACGGCAACCGATGGAAATCGTACTTCTACCGGCGGATGACCGAACGGACCGAAAATATCCGCTTCGCGCTACGGGCTATTTTCGGCCGGTAGCGTCGGTCTGGCGGCGCCCCACTCGGTTCAGACGGAAGAGGATAAAAGGAAGGGCTCATTAGCCCCTGGTGTGAGTTGCTGTACATGGCTTCGTGGAAGCGGGACTTCGCGAGTGGGCTGATCGTCCTCGGCCCGATCCTCGTCACTCTCTACGTCATCTACTGGCTCTACGGCCTTATAGCCGGACTCACGCCCGGCCTCATCTTGGAGCCCGAGGCCCTCGAGCCGCTTATTCCGGGCGACGGTTCGCAGGCCGAGCAGACTCGCGAACAGCTCGCACAGTTCCTTCGCGTCGTCGTCGCGTTGACCGTCCTCGTGATTCTTACCTTCTCCGTCGGCTACCTGATGCGGACGACCATCGGCGGACTCTTCGAACGGATCGTCGACAACGTCGCCAACCGCGTTCCCGTGATGCGCGTCGTCTACAACGCCTCGAAGATGGCCGCCGAGACCGCCTTCGGCGAACAGGAAGCGCTCCAGAAACCCGTCAAACTCGAGACCTGGAACGGACTCCGGATGACCGCGTTCAAGACGGGGAAAACGACCGACGACGGCCGCGAAGTATTGTTTCTTCCGACCTCCCCGAACATCACGACGGGCTTCGTCATCGAAGTCGAATCCGAACGCATCTCCGAACTCGACGAGGACGTCGAAGACGCCCTCACGCGGGTTCTGAGCGCGGGCTTCGGCGATTCCAACCGCAATCGCGGACTCGAGGCGGGCGTTTCGATCGACGTCGTCGACGAAGCGCAGACGAAACGACTCGAGGACGGTAACTCGGATCGGGCCGACGACGACTGACGGTCGAACGGGTTCGATCGTGGGGGTTTCAGATTTTCAGATTTTCAGAGCCTCAGATTCCCTGACTCATCAGGTGGCTTCGCAACACGTCTCCCTCCTTGTTCCCCGCTGCAGTGTTGACGATGACGATCGTCTCGTCGTCGTCGAACGTCCCGCGTTCGGCGAGCTCCCAGGCGCCGCTGGCCGCTGCGGCCGGGCTCGGCGCCATCTCGAGGCCCGTATGCTGGGCGACCTGGACGCCGGCCTCGAGGACGTCGGGATCCTCGGTAGCGACCGCGCCGCCGCCGGTTTCGCGAATCGCTTCGAGCACTAGCGGGCCGGCCGCCGGGTCGGCGATCTCGATTTCGCCGCAGATCGTGTCGGGCGTCTCGACGGGGGCGGACTCCTCGCGGTCGTTCTCGATCGCGTCGACGATCGGCGCACAGCCGTCGGCCTGCGCGGCGTACAGCGGCGGCAGTTCGTCGATGAGCCCGAGTTCGAGCAGCTCCGTCGCGGCCTTGTGGGCGCCGACGATGCCGGCGCCGAGGCCCGTCGGATACACGATCGCATCCGGAACGTTCCAGTCGAGGCGCTCGACGATCTCGTAGAGCGTCGTCTTGGCGCCTTCGTGGCGGTAGGGCGTCTCGAAGGGCTGCAGCGAGTACCAGTCGTCGTGTTCGCCCATGGCCTCCTCGTAGGCGCCGACGGCGTCGTCGAACCGGCCGCCCACGACGTTCATGTCGCCGCCGTGGACGTTGATCATCGCCTTGTTCGAAAAGCTCGAGCGCGAGGGAACGTACACGTGCGACTCGAGGCCGGCACGGCCGGCGTAGGCGGCGGCTGCCTGCCCGTCGTTGCCGGTCGAGGTGAGCGCGACCGCCTCGGCGTCGTGCTGGGCGGCCGCGGTGACCGTCAGCGACTGGCCGCGATCGGTCGTCGAGCCGGTCGGATTTCGGCCCTCGTCCTTGATCAGCACGCGGCCGACGCCGAGTTCGTCGGCCAGATCGGGGCAGTCGACCAGCGCGGTCGCGCCCTCGTCGGTCGTCACCGCCGACTCGCGGGGAAACGGCAGCAGTTCCTCGTAGCGCCACTGCGAGTCGAACGGGCGCTCGGCGAGAGTCTCGCGATCGAGATCGATCGCGTCGTAGTCGTAACTCGGGTCCAGAAAGCCGTCGCAGTCGGGACAGCGATGGGATACGTTCGCGGCGTCGTACGTTCCCCCGCAGTCGACACACTCGAGGCCGGCGAAGGCGTCCGTCGTCTCCATAGGCGACTGTTCGCGGGACGGAACTAATGGCTGTCCATCGGTGCTCGAACGGCGTTCGCGGCGCGGAGCCGTCGTTCGACGGGCGTATTCGAAGCGGTGGAAAAGCGGGCCGAAGCGATCGCGGGACCGAGAGGCCGGTTCGGATCGCGGGACCGGGGCGGTCGATTCAGACAGCGGGTCGCTCGGACGACGGTTCCTCCCGACCCTCCTCGAGGGAGACGGGGTGGAGGTCCGCCCACGTCTGCCCGACGACGTAGTAGGCGGCCACGAGCGCGTAGAACGAGACGATCGCGCCCAGCAGGGCGCCGACGACCGGCACCTCGCCGAGCAGGCCGGCGAGCAGCGAACCGGCGAAGACGATCCCCAGCGCCAGCAGCCAGCCGACCGCGTAGGTGCTCGTCGCGAGGCTCGGTCGCAGTGCGTCGAACTCGAAGCCGGCGCGGAGTCGGCCCTCGGTCGCGAAGCGAGCCAGCGCCGCGGGGACGACGTAGGCCACCGTAATCGTGAGCGCGAGCATCAGGAGGCTCGCGACCGCGATCGCGGCGGAGCCGAGCGTTCCGGGGTCGGTTCCCACCGCGAACCAGAGGCCGCCGAACAGGAGCCCGCCCACAACGATGGGGACGAGCGCGTACGCGGCGAGGATCGCGACCGCCTTCGCGCCGTCGACCGTGAGTTCGCGCCAGTCGTCGAACGTCGGCGCCTCGTCGTTCCCTCGAGCCGTTCGCTCGAGCACGCGGACGACGTATCCCCACACGAAGAACATGGGGACGATAAATACGCTCAGCAGCACGAACAGGCCGCCGATAAGCGTGGTCTTCCAGGCGTCGGTACTGTGTTTTAGGTACGTGAGTGCGTCGGTAAGCATCGTCTCCTCCTCGACCGACAGCCGTTCCCAGCGCGGTCATCGTAGTATACGGTTGACAACTATATAAACTCGCGTTAGGCCCAGAATTAGATAGGTTGGGGCCTATGCACCGGAAATTGTGAATCACTGGAATCGATATAGACAGAATTCCGACTGCACTACCGAGGTCGGTTCCGCCTCCTCGAGTCAGGTCGAGTACGAAACCGCGAGTCGGGAGGTCGGCCGGATGCGACCCGTGCGACTCGATAGGCGGAGTCGGTGCGAAAGCGGTCGGTAAGCGGCCACCTAGACGCGTCGCTCGAGGGGAGCGGTGTACCGAGAAGGTGAGAAGATCCGTCGGTGCAGCTCAGTTGTCGCCGGCCTTCGACTGCCACTCGTAGTCGCGTCGTTTGGACGACTTGCCGAAGCCACACGAGGAGCAAACCTTCTTCTTCGTGTGGTAGGACTTCTCTCCGCAGCGACGACATTTGGTGTGGGTCGTCTTGTTCTTCTTTCCTTGGCTTGGGGTTCCTGCGCCAGTCATGGAGTGATCGAAACGACGTTATCGCCGCGTATAATCGTTGTGTCTTCGGCCGGCGCCTCGTCCTCGACTCCGCCCTCGACGGGGATCGTGACGTCCTCTAACACGAGGTTCATATGCTGATCGTAGCCGGCGAGATCGCCGACGTACTCGTCGCCACTCTTGAGTCGTACCGTGACGCGTTCGCCGAGCGACGCCTCGAGGACGTCCAGCGGTCGTCCACTCATACGAAAGACCGCAGGTGATGGACACTTAATCGTACCGGTCCTGCGCTCGAGACGACCGCTCCGACGGAGATACTCACCGGAATTCGAGCCACGGTGACGTCTCGCTAACAGGAACGGAACCCAACGGATAAGTGGGCGCTCGTTGCAGGAACTGCTATGGGCGATACGAACTTCACCCTCATCGAGTTGCATCTGGACGGCGACCCCCAGCTCGGACTGGGCTCGCTCGGTACCGCGCTCCCGTTCGGCTCGAGCGCCGGCGCTGACGCGGAAACCGACACTGACGGAGCCGAGACGCCGGAGTTCGAGGCCGAAACCGAGTTCGACGTCGACGAAGACGAGGCCGACGACGGCGGCTCGGGTAAGGCCATCGGCGCCGCCGTCGCGCTCGTGGTGCTCGTCGCTATCGCCGCGGCCGCCAAGAAGTTCCGCGGCGGCGACGAGGACCTCGAGGACGAGGCCGACGACGAACCCGACGTCATCGTCAACTGATCGCCGGTCGGCGCGGGCGGCGACCGAACCCTTTTGCGCTCCCTGCCCGTACTCGGAGACGTGAATCTCTATCGCAGCGCCCGGGCCGTCGCCGGGGCGTCCGGCGACGATATGATCGACTGGGAGTCGGCCGCCGACGCCGCGAAGGCGGTGACCGATCCCGGCTCGCTCGACCTCGAGCCGGGCGAACGCGAGGCCTACGCCCGCGACGTCCGCGACGCCCGCGAGGGCATTCGCGAGGTCTCCGGCGCGGCGTTCGACGTCCCCGACACGATCGAAGTCCAGAACCGTCACCACTGGATCGACGCCAACATCGCGACCTTCGAGCGCGTCATGGGCACCCTTCAGCACCAGCTGCCAGACGGCGCGTTCCCCGGCGTCGCCCGGACGATTAACACGGGCACGATGACCGTGCTGCTCGCGTTCCTCGGCCGAAACGTGCTCGGCCAGTACGACCCGCTCTTACTCGCCGAGACGCCCGAAGACGACCACGCGCTCTACTTCGTCCGCCCGAACATCCTCAGCGCCGCGGAGAGCCTCGAGGTCGATCCCGAGCGCTTCCGCCGCTGGATCGCGTTCCACGAGGTCACCCACGCCGCGGAGTTCGGCGCGGCGCCGTGGCTCTCCGACCACCTCGAGGCCCGCATGGAAGAGGGCATTTCGACGCTCTCGGAGGGCTCGTTCGACCGCGACGCCTTCCGGGAACTGGACGCGACGATGACCGTCGTCGAGGGCTACGCCGAACTGCTGATGGACCACGCCTTCGACGGCGAGTACGCGGACCTGCGCCGGAAACTCGACGCTCGGCGACAGGGTCGCGGCCCGCTCCAGCAGCTCTTGCGCCGACTGCTCGGCCTCGGTCTCAAGGAACGCCAGTACCAGCGCGGCAAGCAGTTCTTCGAGACGGTCGTCGAGCGACGCGACCTCGAGACCGCCGGACTGGTCTGGGAGGGACCCGACGCGCTCCCGACCCAGGACGAACTCGACGCACCGGGGCTGTGGCTCGAGCGCGTCGACCCCTGAACGCGTCGATAGACGGCTGGGCGTGTCGCGCCGACCGCTGTGGGTATTGTGACGATAGCTGTGCGTGACGGTATCGATCAACGGACGACGGATCGCCGTTTGCAGTCGCGGCTCACCCGAGGATCCACAGCAGATACCACAACAGCGCGCCGCCGACGACGACGCCGCCGAGAACCATCGCGCCGATCACCTGTAGCGATGCCCCACCCTGCAACGCCATCATCCCGCCCGAGAGGCCGACGAGCGCGACGAAGGCGATCTTGAGCCTGTCAGACGGATTCGTCAGCGAGCTCGAGGACCGACGTCGGCCGGGATCGCGATCGCCGCGTCTCATAGTTCGTCGGCCGTACTGACGTGCATCGCCGCGAACCGCCAGGCTGGCACGGTATCGTCACCGTCCGTGTCGCTTCCGTCGTTCCCCCCGCTATCATCGCTCCGTCCGTCCGGCTCACGACGGACGAGCGTCCCGCTCCAGCGCGTCTCGAACCGCCGATTTTCGCCCGTTTCGGCGTCGGTCCAGGCCATCGTCACCTCGTCTGCGAACGTCGCGAACGCCTCGCGCTCGTCGACGACGAGGTGGCCGCTCTCGACGGACCAGTTCGCCGTCGACTCGGTCTGGTCTTTCAGCGCGGCGGCGACGTCGGCGTAGCCGAACAGTCCCTCGCTGAGCCCGAACTTCACGGTCGAATCGCCCTCGAGGAAGTACGGCGCGAGCGGGTCGCCCTCGCAAAGCGCGTCGTAGTAGTCACGGACGACGGATTCGGCGCGGTCGCTCATGGGCCGAATTCGGAGGCCGACGGCAAAGACCCACCGGACGCAGACGCAGGCGTCCGCGCCACGGCGCGCGTTGCAGGTGCAGCGTGAACTTCCAATGAGCCGGTCGTCGGGAGTACTCCCGAGAGACGCATGTCCGGACACGACTCCGCGGCGACCGACGAGCAACGGGGACCGGGAACTGCCGGAGCCGAGCAAGCGCCGCTCGAGTACGGCCAGCACGTCGAGGACTCGAGTCGGAACGTCGGCCGAGTCGAACGCGCGGCGTCGGTTATCGCCGGCAGCGCGCTCGCCGCTCGTGGAATCAGACGGGGTTCGATCGGCGGACTGGCGACCGCGGCCGTCGGCGCCGGCCTAGTCTACCGGGGCATCACCGGCCGTAGTCGGCTGTATCGCCTGCTCGAGGACGAGACCGTCGCCGGCCACGAACGCCCGGATTCGGCCGGCGCCGTCCGCGGTCCGGCGATCGAGCGCTCGGTCACCGTCACCGGCGACCGCGGGGACCTCGAGTCGTACTGGCAGGATCCCGATCGGCTGACGCGGCTGGTCGGCGACTTCGCCGACGTCTCGGCGGCGACAGCCGGTCGGTCCGAAGACGCCACCCGTCACCGCTGGCGCGTCGACGGGCCGTTCGGTCGGCGACTCGAGTGGGAGACGGAACTCGTCGACGCGTCGCCCGGCGAGTACCTCCGCTGGGAGACCCTCGATGGAGCGCCGATCCCCTACGCGGCGACGATCCAGTTCGAGGAGGCGACCGGCGACCGCGGCACGACGGTCACGTTCCGACTCGATTACGACCCGCCGGGCGGCGCGTTCGGCGACGCGACGATGCAGCGGCTGGGAATCGTTCCGGCCACGCTCGCGGGCGAGATGCTCGGCCGGTTCAAGAGCCTCGCCGAGACGGGCGAGATTCCGACGATCGAGAAGAATCCGTCCGCTCGCGGGACGGGGGACCTGCTCTGAACGCCCGTCCCGATTCGACCGGACTGCTTACTCGGACCGCTCGTCGTCCACATCGCCGAGCGACCAGCCGGCGCTCGGGCTGCGTTCGTGCGGACGGTCGGCGACGGTAGCCGACCGATCCGGTCGATCCGACCGACTGTCTCGTTCGGCATCGGACGAACTCGGTTGTCGCAACTCGTCTCCGAGCGCGTCGACGTCGATTCGCGCGCGCCCGCTCGTCTCGTCGAAGACGTGGTGGGTGTGCGGATAGGCGATTTCGACGGTCTCGTCGGCCGCCTCGAGGGCGGTCCACGCGTTTCGATGGATCGCTGACCGCGCCTTCAGGGACAGATACGGTTCTTCGAGCCAGCATTTCAGTTCGATCAGGATTCCGCGATCGCAGAACTCCCGAACGAAAGGCGTCGGCGCCGCGGGGAACTTCGAGCGACCGACGGATATCGCCGGTCCGCCGGAAATGACGCCGTCGACGTCCTTCGCGGCCTCCTGAAGCAGTTCGCAGGCTCGATCGAGGTCGCTCTCGTAGGTGATACAGACCGCCACTGTGAGTCGACTGCGCTCGTCCTCCGCCGAGAGGTTGCGCACGTCGCGTTCGCGCATCGTCTCGTTGGGAATCACGAGAAAGGAGTTCTCGAGCGTGAACACTCTCGTGTACCCCATCGTGATGTCCTCGACGTACCCTCGTTCCTCCCGCTCGACGAGTTCGATCATGTCCCCGACCTCGTAGGGACGGTTGAACATGATGAACAGCCCGCTAACGTAGCTTCGTCCGACCGGTGCCAATACTGCGCCGAGGACGAGCGAGATGACCGTAAACGAGAGAACGATATTCTGCGGTCGGAATCCGAGTAACCCGGCGATCGGAACGAACGCGTAGAGGACGACGGCGATCCGGGCGGCCAGCAGAACCGCATTGGCCGTCGACGGCCGGAGCACCCGTTCCTCGAGTCGCGGTCGGAGCCGCTCGGCCAGGAGCCGCGACCCGAACCAGGCGACGATCACCGCGATGATGGCGAACAGCCACGCAACGTCGATGAACTCGAGAATATCGCCGACGATCGCTCCCTCGATCCGTTCGATGGCGAGTCCTGCCGGCAGTGGTATCGACGCCACGACGGTTGGTTTTTCGAGGCGACAAGAAAAGGTCGACGTGGCGGTCGCCGGGTCTCGACCAGTCGAGCGGCGCCGTCGCGGGCTCTAGTTCGGGGTCGCCTACATGAAACCCCGATCGACTTCGTCGGTCTCGATCAGGTCCTCGAGTTCGGCGTTCATGAGCTCGTCGGCCTCCTCGAAGCGATCGGCGAGTTCGTCGAGTTCGTCGGGCCGGTCGTACTGATCGTACTCCATCGGGCCGAACGCGGGACTCTCGACGGCATCCATCACGTCGTCGAACAGGTCCTGCGGGCGCGTCGGCGCGTCCGCGTGCGTCTCGAGAACCGTCTGTAGCCGTTTCGAGACCGTCTCCGCGTGGTCTTCGTCTTCCGGCGGCGACTGGACGGCAAAGCGGCCGCCGGCCTCCTCACGGGGGAGAAACGACCCGATCTCGTCGTCGAGGTGACGGGCGACTCGGCCGCCGACGCCGCGGACCTCGAAGGGGTTCTTCGCGTACGTTTTCAGGAAGAAGACGCCGGCGGCCGGATGCGCGAGGTACATGTCCTCGCCGACGCCGCCGGCGCGGTCCCCGGCGACCGCGCGCCAGCCCTCCGGGTCGACGTTTCGGTCGGTGACGTCCTCGAGTACGTCCTGCCACTCGCGAATCCGCATAGGTGACAGTAGCGACGCGGACGGAATGAACGTATCGGTCGCGACGAACGTCGCCGCCGCAACTGATCGAGATAGACGACAGTCTCACCGGCTAACGGGACGCGAACCAAAAGGAATACGATGGCGCTCTCACCAGAGATGGTAACCGACGTTTGATAATGTCCGTCCGTAATACGCTCTCGCTCGTCGAACTGTTTCTCGCGACCCCGGCGAAGAGTTCGCTGCTGGCGTTCGGTCCGCTAGTGCTCGCACTCGGCCAGCTCGGCAACAGCTACGTCAACGGTATCTCACCCGTCGTCGCCGTTGGCTTCGCACTCGTCATGCTCGGCTTCGCCGTCGTGGCGATGCGACACCACGCCGCCGAGCACCGACTCCAGCGACTCGAGGCCGACCTCGAATCCTCGCCGGATGCGGATTCGCTGCGGTAACGGGCGCGACTACGCCCCCGTAGTGTCGGTCGCGACCCGCTGTGCCTCGCGGGCGTCGTAGGCGTTGTACCCGGCCAGCGCCGCGATGAGCAGCCCGGAGCCGAGCGTGCTCCAGAACGGACTGTCGGCCAGCCCCGCGCCCGCCGGCATCTCGAGTACGGCGGGCGCGACGATCAGCCAGATCCCGAGCAGCGCGATCAGTCCCGAGACGCCGACGCTGAGCGGGATGTCGTTGGTGACTCGGTAGTAGTTGTAGCCGGCGGCGACGAAGACGACGCCGCCGACGAGGACGTTGTTCCAGAACGCCGCGGCCGAGACGTCGTAGAGGCCGATCACTGACAGGGCGACCCACGCGCCGATGACGGCGATGACACCGCTGATGACCGACACTTTCCGTCGTCGCTCTTCGTTTGCGACCTTGGTCGCGTCGTCTCGCGGGTCCCGACCGGGGTCGTCCCGATCTCCGACGCCGGTGCCGGAGTCGACGTCGTCGGACGGGGCGTTGACTCGCTCCTCGCCGTCGGGTCCCGTTTCGGTCCCACTCGCCGTCTCCGGGTCGCGGTCGTCCCGGTTCGAGTCACTCATTGTGCTCGATTATCCGCCCGCGACGGGCAAAAACGTCGACGACTGTTCCACTCGGAACGGCGGACGGACTCGAGTAATCGGTCGTTACCGCGGCGCAAACGGGGGTCTGTTCGGCAGGTCCGATCGTTTTCGTCGACGCGCTCGTCCAGTTCGTCCGCCGCGGTCCGCCGATTGGGCCGGTGTACCAACCGCCGATCCACCTCGAACGTGACGCCATCGGACTGGTCGCTCCATCGTCGATCACGGCGCCGTAGTGCGGTTTGCTGACGCCGCTACCGAATCAACTTATAAAGAAACGGTTGCGAACGGTTTCGAATTGCGAAATCGTCTCCCTCTCCTCGAGTTCGCCGTCGATACGATCGCCCGCGACGGACGACGTCCGGGTCGTATCGCCGCCACGTGGCAGAATCCGCACTCCGGTCGTACTCGACCGAGATGGTTCCTCCGCGATCGATTTTGAACCGATCGAAACTGGTGCGTTCGGCTGGCGGCAACACGCTACCCCGAGTATAATAAACGTCCTCCGGAGACGCCGTTCGACCACGATGATTGGGTCACGCGACAGGCAGACGGCGTCCCGACGCGGAGGTGGGGGCGGATGAGTTCCACGCGCGGTGTGATCCGCACCGACGGCGCTTCGGCAGCGGACGCGCTCGACGAGTGGACGTCGCCGGGCGTCGGCGTGGAGTACGCGAGCGACGACGTGGCAATCTCGGCGACCCCGCGCGTGCACCGCTCCTCGAACTCGAACTCGAGTCGAACCCGTGGGTCAGACGACGGCGCGGTTCGGTGCTGGGTGATCGGCGACGTCTACGGTGCCACCGACGCGACCGGCGACGACGGCGCGTACGAGCCGCGTCCCGCGTCGGTCGATCCCGCACGGTACTGTCTGTCGCGCTACGAGTCCGACGACCTCGACTTCGTCGGCGACCTCAACGGGAACTTCGCGCTCCTTCTGTACGACGAGGAGCGCGAGCTGGTCGCGCTCTGTACCGACCGGCTCGGGACGGTCCCCCTCTACTGGGCGCGACCGGACGACGACACGATCGTCTTCGCGACGAACGTGCAGTTGCTCCCGTTCCACCCGGCCGTCGACACCGCGTTCTCCCCGGCGTACCTACACGAGTATCTCGCGTTCCGCCGGACGTTCGGGGTCAAAACGCCGTTCGAGGGAATCGAGACGTTCGGGCCCGGGACGGTCACCACGATCCCGCTGGCCGGCGGCGAGTCGACGACCGATCGGTACTGGCGACCGCAGTACCGACCTCGCGACGCGTCGTTCGACCGGTTCGTCGACGAGTTCGTGCGTCGATTCCGCACCGTCGTCGACGAGTGGACCCGCGACGAGAACGAGTACGGCGTGTTGCTCTCCGGCGGCAGCGACTCCAGGCTCGTGCTGGCCGGCCTCGAGGACGCGACGGCGTTCCACATGAACGACTGGATGAACCGCGAGGCCCGCATCGCCGAACGGGTCGCGTTCGAGACCGGCGTCGAGTTCGAACTGCTCGAGCGCGGCGCCGACTACCGGATCGGTGCGCTCGAGCGCAACCGGTGGGCGGACTCGTTCAACGGCTGGTTCACGCAGCCGTACACGAGCGGGTTCGAAGACGCGATCACCGCTCGGGTCGACGGACTCCTCTCGGGACTGTACGCGGATTCGCTGTTCGGCGGATACCCGATCCCGTCGCCGACGGCGTCGCTCGGCCCGCTGGGTTCGGTGACGCTGCCCGTCGAGCGATCGGTCGAGACGATCGACGACTACGTCGACTTGCTGCTCGAGCGGGCCCACGACGACCTCGAGATGCCGACCGACCTCCGGACGGTGCTCGAGTCGAACATCCGCCGCGACGGCGGCCGGATCGTCCACCACGGCGTCGCCTACGACTCGCTCGACGAACTCGTCTACTACGGCGACTGCTACCCGCTCTCGAACGACGACGACCTGCGGTTTCACGGGGCCCTCCGGCGGACGCTTCCCTACCGGTCGCCGTTTCTCGACAACCGGCTCGTCGACCTCTCGCTGTCGATGCCGATCCGGTACCGCCTCCGCCGCAATCTCGTCGACCGGGCGGTCGAGCGGCTGGCGCCCGAACTGGCCGCGATCCCCCACGCGAGCACCGGCGTGTCGCTCTCGCGATCGTTTCCGGCGTCCTACGCCGGCGAACACGCGACGGAGCTCTGGGACAAGTACCTCTCTCCGCGGTCGCCGCCGGAGCCGTACCTGACCGACGGGCCGTGGCTGGACGACGCCGAACTGCTGCGCTCGTTCGAGTTCGCGCCCGCCGTCCTCGAGTCGAATGCCGACCTCGTCGACGCGCTCCCGGGTCCCGACCTCGAGGGGGCGTGCGACCTGTACCGCGCCCACCGCCGCGGCGAGAACCACGTCGGCGGACTCTACACGCTGTTGACCGTCCTGACGATGCCCGCGACGGCGCGCGTACTCGACCGCGAATCGACGCGAGGCCGCGGTCGCCCGGCCGTGCCGTTCGGTCGGTGTCGCAAGCCGGAGCCGGAGGTGATCGACGTTGAATAGCGACCGCGACGCCGTCGTCGTCACCGCCTCGCGGTACCCCCACGGGTACGCGACCGTCAGATCGCTCGCCGGTCGCGGCGTCCACACTATCGCCGCGGTCGACGACGAGCGCCTGAGCGTCACCGCCTCGCGCCACTGCGACGAGTCGGTGTTGATCCCGCCGCCGAGTGCCCTCCCGGCGTACAGGGACGCGCTGTTGGGACTCGCCGCTCGCCCGGACGTGCGGACGATCGTTCCCCATCGGCCCCACGATCCGTACGTTCTGGCGAAGTACGCCGACGAGTTCGAACGCCACGTCGACGTCGTCGTCCCGGACCTCGAGACGCTGCGCTCGGTCCACGACCGGAAGCGACTCGCCGAGGCCGCTGAGCGTGCGGGCGCGGCGATTCCGTCGACCGAACTGCTCGGCGACGTCGACGACTGGAGCGGGGATCGAATCGTCAAGTCACGGTACAACCTGCTCACCGACGCCTACCTCGAGGAGTTCGCGTTCGAGGACTCGACGATCGCCAAATCCGTCGAGCACGTGCCGGCGGGCGAGACGCCGGACGTCGACGCGCTCACCGAGGCGATGGGCCACGAGCCGATCGTCCAGGAGTACGTCGAGGGCGAGGAGTACCTCTTCGGGGCGCTGTACGATCGCGGCGAGGCGCTCGCGACCTTCCAGCACCGCCAGATTCGCGGCGACTCCTACACCGGAAGCGGCGGCGTCTTCCGCGAGTCGGTCGCGATCCCGGATCTCGAGGCGGCCGGCCGGGCGATCCTCGACGAACTCGAGTGGCACGGACTCGCCTGCATCGAGTACGTTCGGGACGCGGAGACCGGCGAGTTCAGCATCGTGGAGATCAACCCGCGGATGTGGCAGTCGCTCGCGTGTGCGACCCGCGCGGGCGCTGACTTCCCCGCGTGGTACTGGCTGGCGGCCGCCGACCGGACCGACCGAATCGAGCCCGGTTACGAGCCCGGCGTCGGCACGCACTACCTCTACGGCGAACTCGAGCACCTGGTGAGCGTCGCTCGCGAGGCGTCGCCGTTCGTCGAGCGCCCGTCGCTGCCGGGTCGAGCGGCGGAGATCCTGCGTTCGTGTGCGACGACGCCCGCGTTCGACTACCTCCACCCGGACGATCCGCGACCGCTCCTCCGGCAGGTCAGAACCGAACTCGAGGACGCGGTGGCCAGACGGCGCTGAAACGCCCCGAAGCCGGGCGTCCGCGAGACCGATAGCGTTTTTGAGGACTCGGCCGTGACGATCAGTCGTGTACGTACGCGGAACCGTGGCGGGCGCGGTCGAGACGAAGTCGGTCAACGGGAGCGAACTCGCCGAGGTACCGGTGCGACTCGACCGCGAGCGCGACGACGCGGACGACGGGCCGGCGACCGACGACTCCCTCGCCGGAGACGGCGGTACCGCCGAGTCGGAATCGGCGGTCGACGACGGCGAGACGACCGTCGCCGAGCACGAGACGACGACGCTGACGCTGTGGGGAAAGTGGACCGAGTCGGCCGACCTCCTCGAGCCGGGCATGGAGCTGCTGGTCACGAACGCCGCCGAAAAGACGTTCCGCGGCGAGGACCGGTACGCGACGACCGGCGACTCCTACGTCGTCGTCGAGCCCTCCTTCCTGGTGAACGTGACCGCGATCCGCAACTGGGTCGAGTGTCCCCGACTCTACTACCTGAACAAGCTCTCCGGCGTGCCGCTTAACTATCCCGTCGTGAAGGGGACCCTCGTCCACGAGGTGTTCGGCGATCTGCTTCGGGGGCGGGATCTCGAGGAATCCATCGACGCCCGCGTCGAGGAGCGCGGCCTCGAGCTCGGCCTGCTCGGCGAGTCGCCCGAGAGCGTCGCCGAGGACGTCCGCGAGAACGCCGGGGCGATCGAGGGCTGGCTCGAGCAGGGTCGCCTGACGGAGGAGGATAGCTGGCGCTCCGAACAGCTGCTCATCAGCGAGACGTTCGGCATTCGGGGCCGCGCCGACGCCATCCGGCGGGGCGCGCCGGTCGAGCTCAAGACCGGGAAGAACCTGAAGAAAGAGCCGCGGTTCAAGGACAAGGTCCAGGCCGCCTGCTACGCGCTCATGCTCGAGGAACACGGCGGCGACGTCGACCTCGGGACCCTCCTCTACACGAAGAACTCGGCGCTCGATCGAAACGAGGAAACCGGCGACCTCACGCCGGCCAAGGAGTTCACGATGGGCGACGGACTGTTGAAGTTCGTCGTTCGGCTGCGCAACGAACTCGCCGCGATGGAGATCAAGGGGGACGTTCCGACGGGGTACGAGGGCTCCGCGAAGTGCGAGTACTGTTTCGAACAGGATACCTGCATGGTCGTCTCGGGCCGGCTCGACCAGGAGTCCAAGGCCGGCCAGATCGGGCAGGCGCTGCCCGACGAGGAACTCGAGTACTTCGAGCGGTTCTACCGGGCGATCGAGGAGGAACGCCGGGAGGTCCACCGCGAGTACGCCAAGCTCTGGAAGCAAGACGCCGCCGAACGGGCCGACGACGACCGCGCGCTGATCGACCTCGAGTTCGTCGAGAAGCGCCCGCTCGACGAAGGTCGCTGGGAACTGCACGCTCGCCGGACGAGCGGGGCGACCTCGAAGATCCGGGAGGGCGATTTCGTCCTGGCCAGCGACGGTCACCCGGTCCGCGGAAACGCGGAACACGCCCGTATCGAGCGACTGGACGAGGACCAGGTCGTCCTCACGGCCGACGAGCCCGTCGAGGTCACGCGACTCGACGTCTACCCCTCCGAGCTGACCACGGACCGGCTGCTCGCCGCGTTGCACGACGCGCTCCTCAAGGGCGACGAACGGCGCAAGGACGTGCTGTTCGGCCGGACCGACCCCGAGTTCGAACCCGTCGAGGAGCCGTTCATCGACAACAACGCGGCCCAGAACGAGGCCGTCACGAAGGCCGTCGGCGCCCGCGACTGCGCGCTGATCCACGGCCCGCCCGGGACGGGCAAGACCTACACCATCGCCCGCGCCATCCGCGCGATGGTCGAGCGCGGCGAGCGCGTCCTGCTGTCGGCGTTTACGAACCGCGCCGTGGACAACGCCCTCGAGGCCGTACTCGAGCAACTCGAGGAACGCGGCGAGATCGACGCCGACCGCGTCGTCCGCGTCGGCTCCGAGAGCGGCGTTCGCGACGACATGGAGCCGTACCGCCTCGAGCGCGCGGGCGACCCCGAGGATCGACTCGCCGAACTGCAGAACGCGCAGGTGGTGGCGGCCACGACGGCGACCTGTGGCTCCCGCGTGATGAAAGAGCAGGCTTTCGACGTCGCGCTGGTCGACGAGGCCGCCCAGCTGACCGAGCCGGGAACGCACGCGGCGATCAACCTCGCCGACCGGTTCGTCCTCGTCGGCGACCACGAGCAACTGCCGCCGGTCGTCCGCGCGGAGAACGACCTCACCGAGTCGCTGTTCGAGCGGCTCATCGAGCTGCACCCCGACGCGGGCGTCATGCTCGACCGCCAGTACCGGATGAACCAGCGCATTCAGGCGTTCGCCTCGCGGGAGTTCTACGACGGAGCGCTCCGGCCCGCCGAACCCGAGGTCGCCGCGCGGACGCTGGACGACCTCGAGGGCGTCACCCGCGACGCGCTCCCCGCCGCCCTCCGGGATCCGGTCGCGTTCGTCGACGTCGAAGGCGACGGGGGCCAGTACACCGACAGCGAGGAAGCCGCGGAGATCGCCGACCTGATCGAGACCTACGAGGCCGCCGGCCTCGAGCGCAGCGAAATCGGCATCATCGCCCCGTTCCGCGCGCAGGTGTCGGAGATCTCGACGCACGTCCCCGACGACGTCGCCGTCGACACCGTCGATCGCTTCCAGGGCTCGAGCCAGGAGCTCATCGTGGTCTCGTTCACCGCGACGGGGACGCTCGAGGGACCGATCTTCGAGGACTACCGGCGGATCAACGTCGCGTTGACCCGGCCGAAACGCGCGCTCGTGCTCGTCGGCGACGCGTCGGCGCTGGGTTCGGATCCCGTCTACGGACGGATGCTCGAGTGGGCGCAGGCCTGATCGCGACCGCCGTCTCCGCGAATCCAACGTTGACAGGCGAGCGATTTTTAACGGTACCGACAAATCAGTATCCGTGATCCGTTTCGAGGACGAAAGCGAAGCCATCCGCGACGCGGCCTCGGCGGAGTCGGCCGATCTCGCGGCCGCCGTCACCAGCCTGGCCGAGCCGGCGGTGTTACTGACGATCCTCGCAGTGGTGTTCTGGGTCGGCAACCGACGCCGGACCGCGCTCGTGCTCAGTTACGGCGTCGCGGCGCTCGGCTTTTACGTGAGTCTCGAGGCGTTGCTGGGTCTGCCACACTCCCTCGAGAGCGCGTTGCTCGCACCCGCCGAAGTCGGTGCTGACGGCTTTCCGAGCGGACACGCCTTCGGAGCGATGGTCGTCTACGGCGGGTTGGTCGGCGCGTACGAGCGCCTCCGAGACCCGCTCGCCGTCGCTATCGCGGGAGCGCTGATCGTCGCCGTCTCGCTGTCGCGCGTGATCCTCGGCACCCACTACCTGGGCGACGTCCTCGTCGGCGCTGCCCTCGGCGTCGGGTTCGTGATTGCGATGAATCGGCTCACCCGCGGAGCGCCGGTCGTCGGCTTTCTGATCGCGGCCGTCCTTGCCGGACTGGCCGTCTTCCTCCCCGAAACGGCCGCGTACGACGTCCTCGCACTCGGCGCGGCGCTCGGCGGCTTGCTCACCGCGGGCTGGATCGACCGCCTGCCGTCGCCGCGCTCGCGACTCGAAGCCGCCGTGCTCGTCGTCGCCGGCGTCGCCGTCGTCGCGGCGATTCGGCTCGTCGAGACGGCCCTCGAGTTCGCGCCGCTGCTCGTCGCGCTCTACGCCGCGTTCGTCGCGTGGGTCGTGTTCGCGCCCGAACTCGTGGGGCGGCTCTCGAGCGCGCTCGATCGGACTCGAGTGGAGTCGTAGCGTCGTCGTCGCCGATTCGCCCCCTCGAACCGCCGACGCTTTTCTCGGTCGACACCGAAGCGCCGCCATGAACCTACCCCTGGGCGAGGGAACGATCGACGTCTCCCTGCCCGCCTGCGAGGTGACGGTCGCCGAGCCGCCAGGCGGCGAGTCGGTCGCCGTCCGTTCGGCCGCCGAGAACGCGCTCGACGATCCGCTCGGGCCGGCGCTGTCGGAGCGCGTCGATCCCGACGACGACGTCGCGATCGTCGTCACCGATATCACGCGCAAAGCGCCGGACGACGTGTTGCTCGACGTCCTGCTCGAGCGACTGTCGTCCCGTGGCGTCGCCCGCGAGCAGGTGACGGTCGTGATCGGCCTCGGACTCCACCGCCCGATGACCGACGCGGAGATCGAGACGATGCTCGGCCCGCACGCGGAACTGGCGGTGAACCACGACCCGGAGTCGGTCGTCGAGGTCGGCACCGTCGACGCGGGTGAGCGCGACGTTCCCGTCGAAATCGGCGAACCGGTCGCCGAGGCCGATACGGTGCTCTCGACGGGCGTCGTCGAACCCCACCAGTACGCGGGCTTCAGCGGCGGCGCGAAGACCGTCGTCATCGGCGCCGGCAGCGAGTCGATCATTCGATACACCCACGGCCCGGAGATGCTCGCCAACGACGGCGTTCGTCTCGGTCGCGTCGACGGCAACCCGTTTCGCGAAACGCTCGACGCGGCCGGCGACCTGGCCGGCGTCGACTTTTCGGTGAACCCCACCTACGGCCCCGCGGGCGTCCTCGGCGTCCGCGCGGGCGACGGTCGCCGCGTCGTCCGCGAACTCGCCGCGGTGGCTCGAGACGCCCTCTCGGTCTCGGTGCCGAGCGACCGTGAGTTCGACGCCGTCGTCTGCGGCGTCGGCGCGCCCAAGGACGCGAACCTCTACCAGGCGACCCGCGGGGCGACCTACGTCGCGCTCGGCGATCGCGATCCGCTCCGGGACGGCGGCCGACTGGTCGTCCCCGCCGAACTTCCTGAGGGGGCGGGCGACGGAACCGGCGAACAGCGCTTCCACCGTCGCTTGAGCGAGGCGACCGACGCCGAAACGCTCTACCGAGAGATGCGCGAGGGGTACGAACCCGGCGCCCAGCGGGCGTTCGTCGTGGCCCGCGTCCTGCGCGAGTACGAACTCCACGTCACGAACAGCGAGGCTCCAGACGTGGTCGAAGCGTGTCTCATGCGCGCCGAAGACGAGGTCGAGGACGCACTCGAGGCGGGCAGCGAGGTACTGGTCGTGCCCGACGCGTTGAACACGCTGCTCGTCGACGGCCGTTGAAAACGCGACGCGGTGCGACGTGACGCGGTGGGAGCGGTCGGCGGGACCACCTCGTCTCACCCTCTTTCGGGCGTCGTCGGCGCCGACGCGCGTGAGCCGGTGGGGAGGGGGTTTACCGCCGCCGGCGGTGTGGTACCGCCATGCTCGACTGGCTGCAGCCGCGCCATCACGGCCGTCGAATCGCGGTGTGGGTCGTCGCGGCGATCGGGCTCGTGTCCATCGCGACCGGCGTCGTCGCGATTCTCACCGACCCGGCGATCGATGCCGACGGCGTCCTCGGAATCGTCCAGTCGGTGGCGGAGTTCAGCGGCACCGTCGTCGGCTTCGCGCTGCTCGTCACCGCCTGGGGAATGCAGCGAGGCTACCGGATCGCGTACGTCGCCGCCGTGGGCTTCGTCTGTCTGTCCGCGGCCCACGGAATCGTTCAGTTTCGGACGCTGTCGGTGCCGCTGATCCTCCTCTCGGTCGGCGGGCTCGTCGTGCTCGTGACGACGAGCGACCGGTTCAGACGCTCGACGGCCTTCGACGCGACCCAGATCGGGGCGCTGCTGGCGATCGTCGGCGTCTTCTGTTACGGAACCGCGGGAACCTTCGCGCTCAGAGCGCAGTTCGACGGCGTGGAGACCGTCGTCGACGCGGCCTACTTCACCGTCGTAACCGCGAGCACCGTCGGTTACGGCGACGTCCACGCCGCAACGGACACGGCGCGCCTGTTCGCTATTTCACTCGTCGCCCTCGGGCCGACGACGGTCGCCGCGGCCGTCGGCAGCTTGGTCCGACCCGCGATCGAACGCTACCTCGAGCGAACCGGGCGCCGAGCGACGACCGCTCGCGACTCCGAGGTCGACTCGAGCGCCGAGACCGACGCCGGCTCCGGTCCGCACGTCGTCGTCCTCGGCGTCGGCGCGGGCGTCGCTTCGATCGTCGAATCGCTCGCCCGACGCGCGTCCGTCGTCGCCGTGACGAGCGACGGCGCGACCTCGAGCCTCCCGGACGGCGCCGACGAGGTCGTCGGGGATCCGACGGCGACTCGAACGCTCGAGCGGGCGGGCGTGACCTCGTGCGACGCGGTCCTCGTCGGACCCGACGCGGGCGACGTCGAGGCGGCGGTCGCCGCCGCGCGGTCGCTGACCGACGCCCGGATCGTCGCCGTGGCCGCCGGCGACTCGAGCGGAGCGTTCGAACGTAACGGCGCGGACGCCGTCGTCGATCCCGAGGCGGTGGTGGCCGAGGTCACCACGGACGCGCTGCTGGATCCGGACGGATTCGCGGCGCAGTCGTCCCCAGCGGACGTTTTCCGGCGCGGATAGCGGTCGCCCTCGCTCGAGACGCATTTTGGGGCGCACTCGAGGCGGGTGACCGCTTTCTGTTGCCCGGCACACGACAGCCGGTTGGCTCCCGTTCGAACCGATTCGGGTGTGTCCCTCCTCGAGACGCAACTGCGGTACTCGAACACCGCGCGAGCCCGATTTCGAATACAGTTTCCGATGAAACCGATATCAGCGACGGGTTTCGAAATCAGACTGGTCACCGATTACTGTATACGCTCTTCATGGATACTGTGGACAAGTTATTAATAGTTGTTTCACCTGGTTTCACGTATGACGGCAGGACCGCCGATCGACGAACTCCACTTCGAGGACGCACCGAACGTCGACTCCGTACCCGGGCCGAAGACCCGCTCGCTGCTCGAGAAACAGGAGGAGATCGACAGCAACGCGGTCGCCTACCCCGGCGACATTCCGATCGCCTTCGAGGACGGCAAGGGCGCGACGGTCCGCGACGCCGACGGTAACACCTACATCGACCTCTTCGCGGGCATCGGCGTACTCAATGTCGGCCACGCGAACCCCTACGTGTTAGAGGCCGTCCACGAGCAGGCCGACAAATTCGTCCACACGGTCGACTTCCCGACTGAGGCCCGACTCGAGTTGATCGAGAAACTCGACGAGATCGCCCCCGACGGCCTGCAGGGCAACCAGAAGGTGGTCTTCGGCGGTCCCACGGGCAGCGACGCCATCGAAGCCTCGATCAAGTTATCCAAGTACAACACCGGCGGCGACGGGCTGATCGCGTTCCGCGGCGCCTACCACGGCGCGACCACGGGCGCGATGAGCGTCACCGGGAACAAGGAGTTCAAGGGCCACTACACGCCGCTGCTGTCGGACGTCGTCCACGCGCCGTATCCGCACCCGTTCCGCCAGGACAAGACGCCCGAAGCGGCCGTCGACCACGCTTTAGCGGAGGTCCAGGCCATTCTCGAGGATCCCTACGGCGGCCTCGCAAATCCAGCGGGGATCATCGTCGAACCGATTCAGGGCGAGGGCGGCATCGTCACGCCCCCGGAGGGGTTCCTGCAAGGTCTTCGGGACCTGGCCGACGACAACGACGTCACGCTCGTCTTCGACGAGATTCAAAGCGGCCTCGGTCGCACCGGCCAGTGGTGGGCCAGCGACTGGGCGGGCGTCGCTCCGGACGCGATGACCTCCGCGAAGGCGCTGGGTGGCACCGGCTTCCCGCTCTCGGCGACGATGTACCACGAGGACCTCGACACGTGGGGTTCGGGCGACCACGCTGGCACCTACCGCGGTCACGTCGTCGGCATGCGCGCCGGCACCCGCGCCATCGAGTACATCCAGGAGCACGACCTGCTCGCCCACGCCCGTGACCTCGGGGAGTACATTCAGGACCGACTCCGCGAGGCGGCCGACGACACCGATCGTCTCGCCGAAATCCGCGGCAAGGGCCTGTTCATCGGTGCCGAGTTCGTCGACGAGGACGGGAAGCAGGACGGCGACGTCGTCGACGAGATCCAGCAGTACTGCTTCGAGCACGGCGTCCTCGTCTGGACCGCCGGCCGCCACGGCAACGTCCTGCGGTTCCTCCCGCCGCTCGTGCTCACCCACGAACTGGCCGAGACCGCGCTGGACGTCGTCGTCGACGCCATCGAGCACGCGACCGAGGAAGCCAAACAAACCGCCTGAACGATCGACTCGAGCGACAACCCATGGCAGACACGGAGCCCATCGAAACCGACGGCGCACCGAGCACCGACAACCCCTACTCGCAGGGCGTCCGCGCCGGCGACACGCTGTACGTCTCCGGCTACGGCCCCGTCGACCCCGACACCGGCGACGTCGTCGACGGCGACGTACAGGACCAGACCGTCCGCGTCCTCGAGAACATCGAAGCCGTGGTCGACGAGGCCGGCGGCGACGGCCTCGAGGACGTGGTGAAGGTGACGGTCTACCTGACCGACCTCGAGGACTACGAGCGGGTCAACGAAGCCTACGGCGAGCGCTTCGGCGCGGAGCCGCCGGCCCGCGTCTGCGTCGAGGTCTCGCGGCTGCCAGAGGACGTGCGGGTCGAACTGGACGCAGTTGCGTACCTCGGTTGAGGACGCCGCTACTCGGGAAGGGGGGGCCACGTCGCGGCCGACGTTTCCTCGATGAGTTGGGTTTGCGCGCGACGCAGCCGCTCCGACGCCGACGACGCAGAGATCTCCAGTTCCGTCGCGACCGCTTCCAGCGACGTTCGTCGCGGGATTTCGAAGTAACCCATCTCGTACGCGATTCGAAGGGCCTCGCGTTGGCGATCGGTGAGCCCGTCTCCGGGCGGCTCGGACGCCCCGTCTCGAGTGAGGCGCAAGAGTCGAAATCCGGCGTTTTCCCGCCAGAACGAGGCGAATTCGCCGAACGCCTCCCGATCGGCGAACCAGCCGGATTGTCGCCACCCGTCCGGGTTCACCTCGATTCGATCGATGACGGCGTCGACGGTGGCGAGCGCCTCGAGCCCCTCGAGATCGTCGATCTGGCCGCCGAGCTGTTGCTCGAAGCTGAGCGTCGGGACCGCCTGATACCGTCTCGTTGCGTCGGACGCGCCGATCGCCGTCCACGTTTTGACGTCGGCGGCGTCCGTCAGGGCCGTTTCGACCGTCCTCCACGGACCGTCCGTAACGGTGAGGATGAACAGCGGCCGCTCTCCGTGATTGTACTGGAGTTCGAGGAGGACTGTCGCCTCGGGCACCGTCCTCGAGACCTCGACGAGCGGAAGCGCGTTGCAGTGGATATCGAACGCTGCGACGAGTCCCATACGACCGCGTCTCGATAGCGGGTAATGGACGTGACGAAGACGGTCGGGGACCGCGAACGAACCGCGAATCGTTCGGTACGAATACCCCTGGAGCGTCGATCGGGATGTCCACGGACGGTCCGATCTGCTGTGCCGACCCCGATATAAACGGCCCCACCACTGAGAGAACGGCTTAGCCCGACCACGCTCGAACGCGGAGACGCATGCAGACGATACAGTCCGAAAGCGGAATCGACGTACCGTACGAACGTCGCGGCGACGGGCCGCCGTTGATCCTCCTCCACGGCGGAATGGCTCCCGCAGAGTACTGGACGCCGGTCGTTTCGCACCTTGACGACTTCACGACGATCGTTCCGCGGAGACCGGGGTTCGGAACCTGCCTCGCCGATCGCGACGAGATCGGCGCCGCCGACGTGCTGGATCGCGAGGTCGAGTACGTGCGAGCGCTCGTCGACGCCGTCGACGACGAGCCGATCCTCGTCGGCCACTCCTACGGCGCCCTCACCGCGATCGAAGCCGCGACGGATGCTGTCGCGAGCGCAGTCGTCGCCTACGAACCGGCGATCCTTCCCGACGACTATCGGCGCGACGCCGACCTCGCAGACCGGATGCAGTCGCTCCTCGAGGCCGGAAAACGACGGGAAGCGGTGAAGCGATACGTCGAGCAGGTCCTCCATCCCGACGGCGTCGACGACCTTGACGCGTGGCTGGCGGCGTGGCCCCCCTGGCCGACGTGCGTCGATCTCGCCGAGGAAGTCGTCCGGATGAACCGGGCCGTCGAACAGTACCGACTTCCCGATCGCCTCGACGTGTCCGCCCCCGTGCTCGTGTTATCCGGGACCGACGGCCCCGACTTTCTCCGCGAGAGTGCGCGTGCTGTTCACGAGGCGGCCCCGCACAGTCGCTTCGTCGAGTTCGACGGCGTGAGCCACGCCGGTCCCGCCGAAGCGCCCGAACGGATCGCCGCGACGATCCGCTCGTTTCTCCACGCGAACTCGAGAGCGGTCCCGACGCCTTTGCGCTGATCGAGTCGCTATTTCGGCCGCCGTTCTCGAGTCGGCGTCTGATCGAGAGAACGACGGTATTGTAGCCGTTGTACGTCAATGCAGATCCGGTCGCGCGATCGCTGTGGGTCGGTGCTCCGTTTCATACGGGTTACTGTCCGTCAGGTCCGGCGCACCCGCGACCCGGGCGGCGGTTGCGCCGGGACAGCGGGACAGCAATCCGTATGCGTCCTCGAGAGCTCACCGCCCATCCGCTACTCGGCATTCGTTCGTCGGTCGTCTGACCCGACTCTCGTCCGCGTCGTAACGAATCGAACGACGTCGGGCACCATCGGGTACGCCCAGACGTCGCCGAAAACGGCCTTTCCCATTCCGATCAACGGAAAGACGACGTTCACCCAGGAGAGGACGAACACCGCGATAACGGCTGCCAACACCGGGAGCGAGAGCACCGTCTCGAGCGCGCCGGGCAGCGCGATCCGATCGGTCAGTCCGGCGAGGCCGAACAGCCCGGCGAGCGCGACGACCCACGCGGCCGTGACGATCGTCTGCCAGTTGAGCGCGATACGCGCGTTGGCGCGCGTAAACTCGTGGCTCGAGTACCGATACAGGAGTCCGGGAATCAGGATGCCCCAGAGCGGAATCGCCCCGATGAGGTGGACGGAGATGCCGAGGAGCGATCGTTCGGCTAGCAGTTCCGGGCCTGGTTGCGTCGACGGCTCGGTCGACGGCGAGTCGGTCGATGATGGGTTCGTGGACATGGATCGAACGTGATGGAGAGTCGGAGAGTGGGTTGGATTTTCGTCTCGAGTCACTTCGGCGCGAATCGGTCGACGGTCGCAGAGCGTTCACCGCGGTCGCCGGCACGTAGCTCACGAGCGGCGCGTTCGGCGACGAGAAGGACCAGACAGACGAGGAAGAGGTTGGCGGCGGCTTCGACCATCGCCGACGTCGCTTCCACGGGCGAATCCAGTCCGAAGACCCAGAGACCGATGCCGGCGCCGAACAGCACGAGGGAGAGCTGAAATCCGGCGAGCACCAGCGTCCTGATTCCGGCCGGATTCCGAAGGCGCAGGAACTGCCCGACCGAGAGGGTGTCGAGCGCGGAGTCTCGTGCCAGCGCGCGTTTTCCCTCCGGCGAGAGCGGCCACTGCGACTCGGGGTGATTGACGTAGTAGAGCGTGAGCGTCTCCGGGTACGTCTCGGCGGCCACGACGTCGATCTCCCGGAGTTCGTTGAGCCGGTTTCGCACCGTTTCCTCGCTCACCGTCGGTCCGACCAGCGCCTGTAGCTGGTGGACGGAGAAAAACGGACGCTCGGCCTCGAGCATGACCTCGACGACGTGGCGCTGCGTGAGCTTTTTCTCGAGCGTCGGATCGATCCGGTCGTCGATCCACACGGGGAGGGTCGTCATTGCTATCTGTGTCGTCGAACGGCGATCGTATAAACCCCGGACCGAATTTGGCGGTCTCCAAACGCACATTCGTGCCCTCGCAACTGGTTCAAGCCGCGATTGAACGGTACTGGTTCTCCGGAAAGTGTGGTCTCGACCACGTTCAGCTCCGCCACCATACCGCCGCGGATGTCGATCATGATTAAGTATTCGCCGCTCCTAGAAACGGCAAGAATGGCCTACGACGTGCGAACCAGACTATCGGACCTCCGGCGGGCGTTTCACCGCCACCCCGAACCCGGCTGGCGGGAGTTCAAGACGACCGCCCGCATCGTCGACGAACTCGAGTCCCTCGGCGTCGACGAGATTGCCGTCGGTCGCGAGGCGCTGTCGACCGACGCGCGGATGGCCGTCCCCGACGACGACGACCTCGAGCCCTGGCTCGAGCGCGCCCGCGAGGCCGGCGTCCGCGAGGACGTTCTCGAGCGGACCGCGGGCGGTCACACCGGCGTCGTCGGCGTCCTCGAACAGGGCGAGGGGCCGACAGTGGGACTGCGCGTCGACCTCGACGCGATCTCGATGGCGGAGTCGGCGGCCGACGACCACCGCCCCGCTGCGGAGGGCTTTCGCTCGGAACACGAGGGCTACATGCACGCCTGCGGGCACGACGCCCACATCGCGATGGCGCTCGGAACGATCGAGGCGCTCCAGGACAGCGACTTCGCGGGTCGGTTCGTCGTCTTCTTCCAGCCCGCAGAAGAGATCTCCGGCGGCGGGAAGGCCATGGCCGAGGGCGGCTACCTCGAGGACGTCGACTACCTGCTCGCGGTCCACGTCGGCCTCGACCATCCCACGGGCGAGGTCGTCGCGGGCGTCGAGAAGCCGCTGGCGATGGCCCACCTGACGGCGACCTTCGAGGGCGCGAGCGCCCACGCGGGGAAAGCGCCCAACGAGGGCGGCAACGCCATGCAGGCCGCGGCGACGGCGATCCAGAACGCCTACGCGATCCCCCGCCACGCCGAGGGGATGACCAGAGTCAACGTCGGGCACATCGAGGGCGGCACCGCGAGCAACGTCATCGCCGAAGAAATCACGATGGAGGCGGAGGTCCGCGGCGAGACGACTGGCCTAATGGAGTACATGCGCACCGAACTCGAGCGGGTCTGTTACGCCGCGGCGGAGATGCACGACTGCGACGTGACGCCGCGGGTCATCAGCGAGTCGCCGCGGGCGGACAGCCACCCCGCGCTTCGGGACCTCGTCGGGCAGGTCGCCCGCGAGGTCGACGGCGTCGAACGAGTCGTCCCGACGACGGAGTTCGGCGTCAGCGAGGACGTCACCTACCTGATGGAGCGCGTGCAAAACGACGGCGGCCTCGCCTCCTACCTGCTGGTGGGGACCGACCACCCGACGAACCACCACACGCCGACGTTCGACATCGACGAGCGCTCCCTCGAGATCGGCGTCTCGGTGCTGGCCGAGACGGCGCTGGAACTCTCGAAGCGACCGGTCTGAGCGCGCCGGTGGATATCCTCGAGAACCGTCGGTGGCCCGCCGAACGACCGTTCCAGCAGAACACGTTAGCGTGCAGTCACGTCGCGCGGAACAGAAACGTTAATTCGCGCGCCAACTGTGTGTGAGGTATGAGCCAGGACGACGTGCCGGAGTCGCTGGAAACGGCGGCTGACTCGGATCGGCCGCGTGGCATTCTCACCCCCTCCGACCGCGACTTCCTGCTCGGTCGGAAGACCGACTACACGGACCACTCGAAAAAGCAGAAGCGAAACCGGATCCGCCGGCGGGTCCGCAACGCGATTCTCGATTTTAGCATTCTCTTCGAGTACATGGAAGAACGCGACCGGGAGACGGTGTTCGACCCCGACGCCGAGGACCGCGACGCCTACACGCAGGGGATCACCGACATGCTCGCGTTCCTCCACCTCGGGACGATGGGCTATCACACCCCGTTCAAGGACATGCTCTCGGAGGGCGTCGGCAAGGCCGAACAGCGCCTCGCTGGCTCGAACTACCGGATGGTCAACGTCGAGTTCAACGTCGAACCGGTCGGCCAGATCGACGTCGACGAGGTCGTCGAAAAACTCGAGAACGAGGAGTTCGCCCAGCTCACCGACGAGGAACTGCGCGCGTTCGTCCGGCTGTTGACGATGTCCGACGGCTTCTCGCCGGCCGAGAGCCGCGAGGAGATTCAGGACCGCGTCGACGAGTTCTCCGAACGTGTCGCCGAGAGCGCGGCAGAACGGGAGGAGAAACTCGAGGAGTTGACGAACTGATAAGCGGTCAGACCGCCGAATCGTCGTCGATCACCTCGGTGACACACCTACCGATACCGAGCAGCGGCTTCTCGCGCCCGTCGGCTCTCGTTTTCCGCTCGGCCGCCGACCGACGAGCGACTCGAATCGGACCACGATCACGGTGAGCGCACACGTAGCGCACCGACCGGGCCGTCGCATTCGATAATCGTCACCGAAACCGATCATCGAGACGTCGTCGGGAGCGGATGGTCGGTCCCGTCTCAGTCTCGAGACGGCCGCTATTGCTCGCCCGTGTGCTGCTGTGGCTAAAAGAACTCGCGATAGATGCGGCTGTTTTGTCAGTATCGGATTCCGAAACGGAGTATAATATACGACCGTCCAATTATTTCGCCTTGAGCGGTATCGGCTGAGACAAACGACAAATAAACACAATCCGTTATGCGAGTCGAGTTAGAGAAACGTTTATTGTGTACGCTGTGGTTTGGTTCGGTATGCCATCGCGCAGCACGGCAACTGGGTGGTCGAGCGCTATCGAACAGTTCGGCTGTCGCTCGAGCGACGGGGTGAGACCATGAGCGCCGACGAACAGGGGACGATCGAACGGTTCTTCGACGAACTCGATCCGGTCGTTTTCGCGTTCGGAGCGCTGTTGACGGTGGGCGTGATCGTCGCGTTCTTCGTCGATCGGAGCTTCGTCGCTGGCGGTATCGATACCGTTCACGACGAGATGCTCAGCTACTTCAGCTGGGCGCTGCTGGTGATCGTCTTCCTGGTCGTGCTCTTTCTCCTGTTCCTGATCGTCGGGCCCTGGGGGAAGATCAAGCTCGGCGATTCGGATCCGGAGTACAGCTTCCTCTCGTTTTTCGCGATGCTGTACTCGGCCGGCTTCGCCGCCGGCGTGGTGTTCTGGGGACCGACCGAAGGCTTGTTCTACTACGATACGCCGAATCCGATGTTCGGGACCGAGGGCGGAACCGCCGAGGCGATTCCGCTCGCGGTCCAGCAGACGCTGTTCCACTGGGCCTTGCCCCAGCTCGCGGTGTTTACGATCATGGGCATCGCGATCGGCTACTTCGCGTACAACTACGACGGCGTTCCGCTGCGCGTCTCGTCGGCGTTGACGCCGATCCTCGGCAAGGAGAACCTCGACGGGCCGGCCGCAAAGGTAATCGACATCCTCGCCGTCTTCGCGACGATCGGCGGCGTCGCGACTTCGCTCGGCTTCATCGGGAGCCAGTTCGTCACCGGGCTCGACTACCAGTGGGGGCTGAACTTCGGTGACACTGGAATCCTGCTGGTGGTGACGACGATGACGATCCTGTTTACGATCTCGATGGTGCTCGGAATCGACAAGGGGATTCGCCGCCTCTCGAACTTCAACATGGGGCTGTTCGTCGTCATCATGCTCGCGACGTTCATCGTCGGTCCGACGATGTTCCTCATGCTGCTCGGTTCGCAGGCCCTCGGCGGCATGATCAGCGACTTCGTCTCGATGAGCCTCTACACCGGTGCCGCCGAGGGGGGAACCGGCTGGGTCGAAGACTGGACCGTCTTCTACTGGGCGTGGGCGCTCTCGTGGTCGCCGTTCGCCGGGCTGTTCATCGCCCGCATCTCGAAGGGCCGGACCGTCCGCGAAGTTGCCTTTACCGGCATCGTCGCGACCTCCGCGGCGACGGTTCCGTGGTTCACGTTCGTCGGCGGCACCGCCGTCTTCTACCAGCACGAAGGGATCGCGGACTTCAGCGAGGTCATGGCGTTCGAGGCCGGCGCCGAAGTCTCCGGCTTCATCCTCTTCGACGCGTTCCCGCTCGGATCGGTGTTCATGATCGCGTTCCTCGTCCTCGTGACGACGTTCTTCATCACGTCCGCCGACTCCTCGACGCTCGCGGTCTCGATGATGACGACCGGCGGGAAGGCCAAACCGTCGAACATCAACCGCGTCTTCTGGGGCGTCGTCCTCGGACTCACCGCCGCGATCCTCATGATCCTCGGCGGCGAAGGCGGCGCCGGCGCACTGGAACAGGCCGTCGTCATCACGGGCGCGCCGTTCGCGTTCGTCTGTCTGCTCGCGTTGCTCTCGCTCGCCAAGGACTTCAGCGGAACGTACGGCCGCGTGTTACTGCAGGAACAAACGGTCATCTTCGGCTCGAGCGGCGTGACGTCCGAGAGCGAGGAGGATCCGTCCGTCACTGCCGACCCCGGCGACGACTGAGCTAACGGCTGCTCTTCTTTTCGCCGATCGTCGCGTGGCTGCCGTCCGGATGGTCGTGCTCACCTATAACAAGATTTAATGTACGACGTACACATTATCTGTGTATGAACAGGGACACTGCCCAACCGGACGTGGCCGCCTTCCCCGGACCCAACGCCCAGCAGTGGGTCGAGTTCCACCAGTCGAACTCGGCGCCCAGCGAGTACTCCCACGAGTTCGTCTGGGATATCACGCGCGAGGCCGACGGCCCGTTCGTCACCGACGTCGACGGTAACGTCTTGCTCGATTTTACCTGCCACATCGGCGCGGCGCCGCTCGGCTACAACAACGAGAAACTCCTCGAGAAACTCGAGGCGTTCGACCTCGTCGAGCCGATGAAGATCGCCGGCCAGGACATGTACTTCGGCGCCGGCCCCACGCCCGAGGAGTCCGACGTTCCCGGCTCGAGTCACCTCATGGACAAGCTGACCGAGGTCTCGAGTCAGTACGGGATGGACACCGTGTTCCTCTCGAACTCGGGCGCGGAGGCCGTCGAGAACGCGATGAAGATCACGAACGACTACCGCGCACCCGCGAAGTACGGGGTCTCGTTCGCCGGCAGCTTCCACGGCCGGACGCTCGGGACGCTCTCGATCACGAAGTCGAAGGAAGTCTACACCCGCCACTACCCGCAGATCGACGGCATCGAGACGGTGCCGTTCTGTGCGGATCGGGGCTGTGACGCCGATAGCTGCGACTGCGGCTTCTTCGCCGGCGGCGGCTCGCAGCTCCGCGGCATGCTCGCACCCGAAGGCGGCCACATCAACCCCGACGAGATCGCCTTCCTCACCCTCGAGCCGATCCAGGGCGTCGGCGGCTACCGCTTCCCCAGCGAGGCGTTCATGCAGGAGGTCGCGGACGTGACCGACGAGTACGACATCCCCCTCGTGGTCGACGAGATCCAGTCCGGCGTCGGCCGCACCGGCGAGATCTGGGCCTCCGACCACTACCCCATCGAACCGGACGTGATCGCCAGCGCGAAGGCGCTGCGCGTCGGCGCGACCATCTCTCGATCGGAACTCTTCCCCGAGCAGAAAAACCGGCTCGGCTCGACGTTCGGCGGCGGCGATCTCCTGGGGTCGATGATGGGGACGTTCACCCTCGAGGCGATTCAGGAGCACGATCTGCTCGAGAACGCGACGCGACGCGGCGAGCAGGCCAAAGAACTGCTGCGCGACGAGACGCCCGGGTACGTCGAGGACGTCCGCGGGAAGGGCCTGATGCTCGCCGTCGAGTTCGACACCGCCCAGCGGCGCAACGACGTCGTGGCCGAATCGCTGAAGCGGGGCCTGTTGACGCTCGGCTGCGGCAAGAAGACGATTCGACTGTTGCCGCCGCTGGACTCGAGCGAGCGCGAGATCGAACTCGGCGTGGGGATCTTCTGTGAAGCGATCGAGGCCGTCGGGCCGAGCGCAAAGGCGGCCTGATCGAAACGAGGTCTGCCGATCGAGTCACCGCTTTCGCTTTCGATTCTGGTTCTATAGTAGCCAGTGAAACGATTTACACACCGATCTCGACGCTGTCCTGCGATCGGGTGTGCATTGACTTTCACTGGCTACTATATTTTCTTCCTCTCGTAGCGTACCGGGTCACGATCAGTCGCCAACGTAGGTCACGTCGATCTGCCGCGAGAGCAGTCCCGCCAACAGGAGTCCCGCGAGCGGCGCGGCGTAGCGGCCCAACCAGGTGACGATTTCACGGAAATTCGAGGGGCGCATCTGGGCGGTCCCTCCGACCCGGTAGTAGGTTCCGTCATCGGTTCGAATCGTCGTTTCAGGAACGTCGACTTCGCCGTGAGTCTGTGTCTCACCGTCCTCAATGGCCTCGACCACAGCCGACGGAATTTCGTCTCGGTCTGCCTCGAGGTCGAGCGACACGTCCTCGAGTGCCGCCTCGGGATCGGTCTCCTCGAGTTCGAGGTAAACGGGATGGTAGCCACCGTCGTCCTCGTCGCCGAACGCGAACGTTGTCTCGTAGATCGTGCCGTTCACCCAGACATACTGGTACGCTGGTGTGCCCCACGCTGGTGACATCCAGTCTGGATTACCGGTTTTGAATCCAGCGTCGAACCGATCGTCCTCGTCGGACTCCGCGAGGTAACGTTCGAACGCACACATTCGAATATTGTCTGCGTACGGGGCGGTGCCGTCGGAACAGGCAATCTCGTCGCTGATCGCGTCGGTACGGATGTTGCTGTGACCGTCGAGCCAGACGTTGCCCTGATCGGTCGACACCTCCGCTCGCTCGTAGGTATGGACCATCTCGTCGAGACCCAGCGAGCCGACGACGATCGGCATGCTGAGCAGCGAGAGCGCGAGAAGACCGAGCAGAACGTCCCGTCGACGGGGCGTCAAAACGCTGTCGGAGGGCATCATTCAACGATATAAACATCACTAATAAATACGTTTGGTATCGAACCGCGATTTGGATTCGGGTCCGATTCGTGGTCAGTCGAGCGAGTCCTCGAGCACGGACACACCACCGAGTCCGTCCAGTTTTTCGAGCACGCCCGCGAGATGCTCCCGACCGCTGCCCTCGAGACCGACGGTAACTGGAACCCGATTCGGTTCGTCACCGGCGGTCCGTCGAGCGCGCTCGAGGACGTCCAGTTCGGCGCCCTCGGACTCGACGGTCTCGACGACGTCACCCACCGCAGTCGGCCACCCCGCGACGGCCAGTCTGGCCTCGGCGTAGCGCTCGAGGGCGTGCAGGCCGGTCCGAGTGAGTTCCGCGTGTTCGGTGAGGTTGACGTTGCCGCCGGAGACGATAACGCCGACGTGCTCGTCCTCGAGGTCCAGGTCGGCGTCATCCGAGAGCGCGGCGGCCAGCGGCGCCGCGCCGGCGCTCTCGGCGACGGTCTTCGCGCGCTCGGCCAGCAGCGTGACGGCGGTCGCGATCTCGGTGTCGGTGACGCTCACCACGTCGTCGACGACCTCGCGGGCGTTGGCGAACGTGGTCTCGAGCATCCGCGTGTCGGCGATCCCCTCCGCGACGGTGTCGACGGTCTCGAGTTCGCGGATCTCGCCGGCCTCGAGCGACGGCTTCGCGTGGGCGGCCCCCTCCGGTTGCACACCGATAACCCGAATATCGGGATCGTGAGTCTTCAGCACGGTTCCGATCCCCGAGATCAGCCCGCCGCCGCCGATGGCGACGAGGACGGTATCGATCTCGGGGTACTGCTCGAGGAGTTCGAGACCGACGGTCCCCTGGCCAGCGATGATCGCCGGATCGTCGAAGGGATGGACGAAGGTCTCGCCCGTCTCGTCGGCTCGCTCGAGGGCGTATTCGTAGGATCGCTCGTAGATGTCGCCCTCGACGACGACCTCGGCGCCGTAGCCGCGAGTGGCCTCGATCTTCGCCGCGGGCGTGACCTCGGGGACGACGATGGTCGTTTCGATCCCCAGAAGTTGCCCGGCCAGCGCGACGCCCTGGGCGTGGTTGCCCGCGCTCGAGGTGATGACGCCCGCCTCGCGCTCGGCCTCGGAGAGTTGAGCCATCGTGTTGTACGCCCCGCGGATCTTGAACGAGCCCGTCCGCTGGACGGTCTCGAGTTTGAGGCCGACCGAGGCCGCGCCGCTCAGCTCGGCGGCGGTGCTCGAGGTGTCCAGCGGCGTCCGGTGGACGACGTCCGCGATGCGCTCGCGGGCGTCGTCGACGTCCGCGCGGCCGACGAGCGATCGCTCTCCCCCCCGTTCCCGACTCATTCGCGGCCCTCCGCCTCCGTCCGCTCGGCTTCGGCGCCGACCGACTCCGGCACGCCGTCGATGTGCGGGACCGGATGCCGACGCTCGAGTTCCCGGATCGTCTCGACGAGGACGTCGACGCCGTGTGCGAGGCTGCGCTCGTCGACGTCGAACGTCGGCGTGTGGTGGCTGGTGGGGTGGTCGGTGCCGACGATCAGATAGGTGGCGAGGCCGCCGTCAGCTTGGACGCGCTCCATCAGGAACGTCGCGTCCTCGCTGGCGCCGAAGTCCGCGGCCGGGACGACGCGGTCGATCCCCCGGACGCCCTCCGCGACCTCGCTGACGAGCGCCTGCAACTCGGGGTCGCTGTCGGCGCGCGGCGACTCGCTGACGACGTCGACGGTCGCCTGACAGCCGTGCATGCGGGCGGCGGAGCGAGCCGTGCGCTCGAGTCGCTCCTTGACGAACTCCATCAGTTCGGTCGTCTCGCCGCGGGCCTCGGCCTCCATGTGGGCGCGCTCGGCGATGACGTTGCTCGCGGAGCCGGCCTCCGCGTAGCCGATGTTCACCCGGGTCATCCCGTCGGCGTGGCGAGGAATGCCGTAGGCGTTCTCGATCGTCGTCCCCATCGCGTGCATCGCGTTCGCGCCCTCGTTGGGCGCCTTGCCCGCGTGGGCCGAGGTACCTTCGATCGTCAGGTCGACGTGGCACATGGCGAGGGGTTTCTCGATGCCCGCGATAACCTCGCCCGTCGGGTGATCGAGGCCGACGTGGACCGCGAGCAGGTAGTCCAGATCCGAGGCGAAGTCGCTCTTCGCCATCGGACAGCCGCCGCCGCTCGTCTCCTCTGCGGGCTGGAAGAAGACGACGAACCGGCCCGAAAAGTCGCTCTCGGCGATCGCCTCGAGGACGGCCAGTCCCCAGGTCATGTGGACGTCGTGGCCGCAGGCGTGCATCGTGCCCTCGATCTCCGAGCGAAAGCCCTCGCTCACGGGGTCGTGGTCCTCGCGCTTCGATTCCTCGATGAACAGGCCGTCGATGTCGACCCGCAGGCCGATCGCCGGCCCCTCGCCGCGCTCGAGGACCGCAACGGCGCCCGTGTTGCCGCCGGTCATGCGCTCGAGCACGGCGGGATCCGCGCCGCGTGCACGGGCGCGTTCGATCCAGGGCTCGAGGTCGTCGTCGGTGACGGCCATCCGATCTGCGGGGTCGTAGGCGTCGGGGCCGACGGCGAGTTCGTCGACGCCGATCGCGCGGATCTCTTCGACGAGGCGCGCGGTGGTGGCGAACTCGCGCCAGGCGGGTTCGGGATGGCGGTGCAGGCTGCGACGGAGGGAGACCAGCCGGTCGCGTATCGGCTCGTTCATGACAGTCACTAACGCGCCCCGGGGACTTAATTATACACAATCAGTGTTTACGATGGGTACACAAAAAGGATAAGACAGATCGTGACAATCGTCAGGTATCGACGCGCCGCGGCGGCCCGAAGCCGTCGACGCGGCGCGGGAGACACTACTATGAGCACGAACCCAGACGTCGTCGTTCTGCGAGAGGGAACGGAAGGCCTGTCGATGGAATCGTACGCGGAAACGCTGCGCGAGCGACTCCCCGAGCACACGGTCGCGCTCGCGCGGACGCCGACGGAGGAGCGCGAACTCGTCCCGCAGGCGCGGGTCGTGACCGGAATTACGATCGAGGAGGAACTGCTCGAATCCGCCGACCGACTCGAACTGTTCGCGTGTACGTTCGCCGGGACCGACCACGTCCCGATGGACGCCCTGGCCGATCACGGCGTGGCCGTCACGAACGCGGGCGGGATCCACGCGCCCGGCATCGCCGAGCAATCTATCGCCAACATGCTCGTCTTCGCGCGGAACCTCCACGAGGGCTGGCGGCGCAAATCGAACGGAGAGTGGCGCCACTTCCAGTCCCGCGAGTTCACCGACAGCACCGTCACGGTGGTCGGCCTCGGCTCGATCGGCCAGGAGATCGTCCAGCGACTCGAGGGCTTCGAGGTGGAGACGATCGGCATCCGCTACACGCCCTCGAAGGGCGGGCCGACCGACGAGGTGCTGAGCTTCGAGGAAGACGACGTCCACGAGGCCTTCTCGCGCAGCGACTACGTCGTTCTCGCGTGTCCGCTGAACGACCTGACGCGCCACCTCGTCGACGAGGACGCGCTGGCGACGCTGCCGCCCCACGCGGTGATCGTCAACGCCGCCCGCGGCGGGATCGTCGACACCGACGCGCTGGTCTCCGCGCTGCAGTTCAACGGGATTCGAGGGGCCGCACTGGACGTCACCGACCCCGAACCGCTGCCCAACGACCACGAGCTCTGGGATCTCGAGAACTGCCTCATCACGCCTCACACGGGCGGTCACACGCCAAAACACTGGGATCGGCTGGCCGACATCGTCGCGGCGAACGTCGAGGTGCTCGAGGACGGCGGCGACCTCGAGAACGCGGTCTACGTGCCGGAAGGGAACTGAGCTGAACTGAACTGACGGCGTTCGGCCTCGGTTCGACGCTGTCGGTTTCGACGACTCGCGAAATCCGATGACTCGAGAAGCGCGCTCGAGCGCCGTCGGGTCCGACGCTTGCGCCATCGCGGTGGTCGGTCGTGGTGGTCGATCCCGTCAGGCGTTTCGCGACCGGTCGGCGACCCTGTATGCCAGCGAGCCGATGCCGACGCCCGCACAGGTCGACCAGTCGGTGTCCTCGTCGGACGTGAACAGCACCGACGCGATCGCCGTCCAGACCGTGACGAAGACGAGATAGCGCAGCGGACGCTCTCGGAACGTCCCGACGAACGCGTCCCTGACGACGTAGTAGGCGAAGCCGACGGCGCCACCGAGCGCGACGTGTTCGGGAGAGATCCCCCGGTCGGATCGACGGGCGAACTCGAGGTTTGTCAGCGTCCCGAGGAACTCTATCGTCGTCCAGAGTGAGTCGAGGCGATTACTCATACTGATGGATTCGTAACAGGTGCAATGACTGTTTCGCTCGCAGCGTCGATCGAGAACCCGCTTTCGACTGGTACCTTCGAGGGGGTCACTGACCTGTTGCATCGGCAGGCGCAAATAGCGATTGGGGAGTTTCGAGAAGCGACTCCGGTCAGACGAGATCTTGCGGACGTTTCGCACCGTGATCTCGTAACTCGCCGTCGAACGAAAGGAGCGTTGCATCTACGGCGTCGGCAGCGGCAAGTACGAGCGCGTCCATCGGGTAACGCAGTGTCTCGTCTTGGAGTTGGTTCGCAGTCATCATATCGGAGGCGTCGGGAAACGTGACGGTCGTCCGGGAACTGACCCGCTGTTCGATTCGTTCGACGCGATCCCGTTCGAACTGTTTCTTTTTCGTGAGTACCGTCCGCAGTTCCATGAGGTTCAGTACCGACGTATACGTTTCGTCAACGTCGTTGAGAACGCGAACAGCGGTCTCGGAACGCTCGGTATCTCTGGTGACAGCCGCGACGATAACGTTCGTATCGAGAAAGGGCTTCATAGTCGCGAAGCGACCCGAATCAATCGCGAACTCGGCGTGCTCGACGACGAACTCGTCGATGAGGTCGTCGGCCAACTCGGTTCGTATATCGGTCTCGAGCGAATCTGACCGGGGAACCCCCTCTTTCGGCCCTACGGCCAGAGCCCGCGCACCGCCTTCGCCTCGGCGATCCGCGACAGCGCCACGACGTAGGCCGCGTCGCGCCACGTCAGGTCGTGCTCCTCGACCTCGTCGCGGAGGTCGGCCCACGCCGAGAGCATCTTCTCCTCGAGTTCCTCGTTCACTTCCTCGAGGGTCCACTGGCGGCGGTTGATGTCCTGAAGCCACTCGAAGTAGCTGACGGTGACGCCGCCCGCGTTCGCGAGGATGTCCGGAATAACGTGGACGCCGCGCTCCTCGAGGATTTCGTCGCCGGCGAACGTCGTCGGGCCGTTGGCCCCTTCGACGACGATATCCGCCTGAATGTCGGACGCGTTGTCCGCGGTGATGACGTTGCCGACCGCAGCCGGGATCACCACGTCGACGTCGAGTTCGAGCACCTCCTCGTTCGAGAGCGTCTCTGGCGCGTCCTGTTCCAAGACGGCCTCGGGCTCCTCGTCGTGGGTCGGAATCTCGTGAGTCGAGAGCCCGTCGGGGTCGTAGATGGCGCCGTTGACGTCCGAGACGGCGACGACCGTCGCGCCCCAATCCTCGAGCAGGCGGGCCGCGTTGGCGCCGACGCTGCCGAAGCCCTGGACGGCGACGGTCACGTCCGAGACGTCGTTTCCGTAGTACTCGATCGCTTCGCGGGCGATGATCGCGGTCGAGCGGCCGGGCGCTTCCTCGCGGCCGAACGAGCCGCCGATGACGGGGGGCTTGCCCGTGACGACGCCGGGGATGGTCTCGCCCTGTTGCATCGAGTAGGCGTCCATGAACCAGGCCATGGTCTGTGCGTCGGTCCCCATGTCGGGTGCGGGAACGTCTTTCGTCGGCCCGACGGAGTCGCGAATCTCCTCGGCGAAGCGGCGCGTGAGCCGCTCGGTCTCGTCCTCGCTGAGCGATTTGGGGTCGACCGCGATGCCGCCCTTGCCGCCGCCGAAGGGGAGGTCCATCACGGCGCACTTCCAGGTCATCCACATCGAGAGCCCGATGCACTCCTGGGCGTTGACCTCGGGGTGGTAGCGCAGCCCGCCCTTGTACGGGCCGCGGACGTCGTCGTGCTGGGCGCGGTAGCCGGTGAACACTTCGACGGTGCCGTCGTCGCGCTCCAGGGGGACCGAGACCCGCTGGACGCGCGTCGGGTGTTTCAGCCGCTCGATAACGCCTTCGTCGACGTCGACGTGTGCCGCCGCGTGTTCGAGTTGTCGGCGCGCGGTGACGAGCGCCGAGTCGTGGTCGCCGTCGCCGGACGATTCGGTCTCCGATGTCGATTGTGTCGTGGTCATAGTAGGGTGTGGTACTGCGCGTAGTGGGTTCGGTGTTGTGCCGGCATTACGTGGGACGCGAGGTTCGGTGTCGTCGATCCGGCCGCCGAGCTACGTTCGGAACAGCCGTCGCGGGAACTCAGCCAGCGTCTCCGCCCCGTTGCTGGTCACGCGGAACGTCTCGCTGATCTCCATGCCGACCGCTTCGGTCCAGATGCCGGGGATCATGTGGAACGTCATGTTCTCCTCGAGGACGGTTTCGTCGCCGGGACGGATGCTCGCGGTATGCTCGCCCCAGTCCGGCGGGTAGCCGAGGCCCATCGAGTAGCCGATTCGGTCCTCCTTCTCCAGGCCGTACTGGGCGATCGTCTCGCGCCAGGCTTCCTCGACGGCCTCGCAGGTGACGCCGGGTTCGACGCGGTCGAGGGCCGCCTCGATCCCCTCGACGACGATATCCGCGGTGCGCTCGAGTTCCTCCGGCGGGTCGCCGACGAACGTGGTTCGGGCGAGCGGGGAGTGATAGCGGTGGCGACAGCCCGACAGTTCGATGATGACCGGGTCGCCGTCCTCGAAGGGACGATCGGTCCAGGTGAGATGCGGCGTGTCCGTGTGATCGCCCGAAGGCATCAGCGGGACGATCGAAGGGTAGTCGCCGCCGTACTCGTCGGTGCCGGCGATGAGCGCGTCGTAGATCGCTCGCGCGGCCTCGTACTCCGGCACGCCCTCCTCGATGGCGTCGAGCCCCGCCTGCATCGCGTTCTCCGAGATGCGCGCGGCTTCGCGCATGTACTCGAGTTCCTGCTCGGACTTCTTGATCCGGACCCACCCCACCAGCAGCGTCTGATCCTCGAAGTCGGCCTCGGGGAGGTTCCGCTGGAGTCGGGTGTACGACTTCGCGGTGAAGTAGGCGGCGTCCATCTCGAGACCGATGCGGCCGTCCGCGACCTCGAGGTCCTCGAGAACGCCCGCGACGTAATCCATCGGGTGGAGGTCGTGTGGCGAGTGGACGTGATCGTCGCTGTAGGACAGGACGTTCTCGTCGTCGAGATACGTCGTCGCCCGCGCGCCGCCGCCGTCCATCTCGCGGCCGACCCAGACCGGCTGTTCGCGGTCGGGCGTGACGACGACCGCCTGGTGGACGTAAAACGACCAGCCGTCGTAGCCCGTGAGGTAATTCATGTTCGCCGGATCGGAGACGACGAGCGCGTCGAGGTTCTCCTCGCGCAACCGCGCTTTCGTCCGCTCGACCCGCCGTTCGTACTCCGCGTCGTCGAAAACGTCTCGAGACATGGTAACAGGCCCTACGTGGGTGATCGATCAGGAATAGTAAAAACTTTTCGTGTATAGTAGTTACAGATATTGTTTACTCGACTGTGGCCGTCGAGAACGGGTCGGTCGGGGCCGAGAGGCGGCCGGTCTTCGGAACCGTTCGAAACGAGCGTCAGTCACGGGAGCCGGTCACTCACTCGCGGCGAACCACCGGCGATTAAGACACCCGGGTTCGTTCGGCCGGACATGACACTACTCGAGACGCTCGTGATCGCGTTCTGGGCGATGTTGCCCGCCTACGTCCCCAACAACGCGGCGGTGCTGGCCGGCGGGGGCCGTCCGATCGACGGCGGTCGGACCTGGGGAGACAAGCGGGTTCTGGGCGACGGGAAGACCTGGCGCGGCACCGCGGCCGGAATCGTCGCCGGGCTGGCGCTCGCAGGTATTCTGAGTCTCTTCGCGGGCGACGTCGAGAGCGCGATCGGCGTCGACGTCCCCGAGTTCACGCCGCTCGCTGCGCTCGGTCTGGCCGCGGGTGCCATGCTCGGGGACATCCTCGCTTCGTTCCTGAAACGGCGAACGGGCCGCCAGCGCGGCGCGATGTTCCCCGGGCTGGACCAGCTCGACTTCGTCGTGGTCTCGTTGCCGCTCGCCGCGGTGCTCGACTTCGCGTGGTTCACCGACGTCTTCACGTGGGAGGTCATCCTCGTCGTCGTGATCCTCACGCCGATCCTCCACGTCTCGACGAACATGATCGCCTACAAACTCGGGCTGAAGAACGAGCCCTGGTAGGGAGATTCGACCACAGTTCGATATCTCGTCCGAACGGTCGACAACTACCCATTTCCGTCTTCATCTGCATCGCTCCCCGTAGTACAGGTTCAGTCGCCGACATATGTTTGCACACACAGCACACACAATACAATATGGGCAGCAAGAACATCTCGATCCCGGACGACGTCTACGAAAAGCTCCGCGAAGAACGCCGAGCCGACGAGAGCTTTGGCGAGGCGATCGATCGGCTCCTCGGTCAGCGGCAACTCTCGGAGTTCTGGAACGCGTGGGATGACGATACCGCTGACCGAGCTCGCGCTGCGATCGAAACGAGTCGAGACCGAAACGACGAGCGTCTCGAACGTCTCTACGACTGATGGCCTGTCTCGATACGCCGTTCCTGATCGATCTCCTCAACGGAACGGATGCCGCAGCAGAGACGATGACCGATCTCGACGATCAGGGGACGAGACACGCCGTTTCGCCGGTTACAGCGGCTGAACTCTGGATCGGCGCGAACCTCGGCTCGGTGCAAGAGTTTCGTCGAACGGAGGAGCTCCTCGAGTCGCTGCTCTGGCTCGAGATCACTCGATCCTGTGCGCGTCGAGCCGGACGGATCCAGGCCGAACTGATCGAATCCGGTTCGGAACTCGGATTCAACGATTGCCTGATCGCCGCGACCGCGATCGAACACGGGGAGCCGCTGGTTACGGGCGCTTCCGATTTCGAACGCGTTCCGGATCTCCGGATCCGAACGTACTGAACGACCGTCGCGCTTATTCTGCGGGTGCCGGCGCTTTCTCCGCTCGCTGAATCCGTTCTTCGGCCGCCTCGCGATCCTCCGGATAGCCGACGTCGATGCGCCAGCCGTCCATCCGAATGGCGTCGATGGTGCGGCCGGACTGGAGGAGCAGATCGATCGCATCCGGGAGTTCGTACTCGCCGCGGTCGGAGGGCTGGACGAGGTGGCAGGCGTGGAAGATCGCCGGCGTGAACGTGTAGAAGCCGGTCATGACGAGGTTCGACGGCGGATCGTCGGGCTTCTCGACGACCTCGACGATCTCGCCGTACTCGTTGGTGTCGAGGACGCCGTAGCGGGAGGCCTCCTCGTAGGGCACCTCCTCGACGAGGAAGGCGGCGTCCGCTCGCTCCTCTCGCTGGCGGTTGATCACGTCGCCGAGGTTCCCCCGGAAGACGTTGTCGCCGAGCATCAGGACGAAATCGTCGTCGATGTGCGGTTCGGCCTGGAGGATGGCGTGAGCGAGACCCAGCTGTTCGCGCTGGTGGGCGTAGGTGATCGGCACGCCCTCGTACTCGTCGCCGTAGCGTTCGATGATCTGCTCTTTCATGTGGCCTACGACCACGACGAGCTTCGTGACGCCGATCTCGAGGAGGTTGTCGAAAACGTCCTCGACGAGGGGTTTGCCGTCGACCTCGACGAGGGCTTTGGGTTTGTCGTCAGTCAGGGGCTTCAGTCGGGTTCCCTTGCCCGCCGCTAATACGACTGCTTGCATGTGACAGACGGTTCCGATGCGGTCGTATATACTTTGTGAGCGAGCGGTCTCGGAACCGGCGCGTCGCGCTCGTCGACGTTGGGCGACTCTCGGACCCGTGATCGAATCGAGGTCGGTCAGGTCTCGAGCGGTCAGCTCGGTCGGGTTTCGAGCGGGCAGGGAGTCCGAACGCGTTCGCGATCGGCTCGACGGGTTCGCCTCGAATCACTCGAATAGGCGAGTCGCCTGCTGAACGTACGCGTTTCCGTCCCAGCTTCGCTGCTGCGCGATGCCCTCGAGCAACGCTTTCGCCGTCGTCGCCGAACAGTTTCCATTGACGACGAACGCCTTCAGGAGCCGGGGCGTCGTCACGAGTCGCGCGTCTGAAAGCGACGCGTGAACGAGCGCGAGCTGGTTGTATTCGTCACAGTAGAAAAACGTCGCCTCGAGTTCGTCGGCTAGCTGTACCGCTGCGTTCTCACCGTCGTCGAGCGGAAACTCCGGATCGAGATCCGCCGCTCGGATCGTCAGCCGCTTACGTTCGTCGAGAACTGCTCGCGCCGCCGTTCCGTGCGCGTCTTCGTACGCTGCGATCGACTCGAGTTCCTCGAGTACGCGTTCGGGAACGATAACGTCGTATCCGTCCACGAGCAACGGAAGCGCCGTTTTCCGCGCGTCGTCGGTACTCGCGATACTGACGAGCGCGGACGTATCTGCGACGAGAGTCATTCGTCGAGTGCGACCGCGAGGTCCTCACTCAGCTGATCGTCCGTCAACTGACGCTTGAGCACTCGGAAGTTCTGTGCGGTTTCGACGCCGACGATCGCTTTCACCTGTTCGTACTCGAGTCGGTCCTCGTAGTATGCGTTCGCGATCGCCTGCTGGACCTGTTCTTCGTCGCTCGCGTTCGCGAGGTACTCTCGAAGCGCCTCGACGAGGACGTCGGTTCGGTTCTTGTCCTCCGCGATGGCGAGCGCGTCGGCTTGTTCGATCAATCGCTCGGGCGCGCGAAAATGGACGCGAGTGCTCGAACTCATACGCGTACATTGTGTGCATACCACCGTAGTTCTGTCGGCGGGTCGGGTGTTCTCGGTGATGACTCGAGGAATCGGGCTCGTTGACCACCGCAGCGAGTACGGGCTGTACCGGGACCGACGGGACATCGTGTACGGAGCTCGCCGATTCAATTCGTTTTGTTGCTGAATTCCACGGTAGCGCTGGCGTTCAAATTCTATTTATATTTTATATAGGCATGAGTCCCGAGTTGGTGGTACGCCACCGTCTCGTTACCTCATCGATTCGACGCCCGTGGACAACCGTCGTCTTCGGCGGGAACCTCGAGGGCGTCCCGCCGTGGACTGCCGAGGACTGCTCGAGCAGGGACAGCCACGGCTACCGACACGAGCTAGACGACCGCTGGCGTGGGATCGTGTGGTGGGTCAGCGGGTGGGGGCCTCGCTCGAGGCGCGCTCGAGGTGGGGGTACTCGCGGGCGTCCACGGTCAGCCGAGGACGTCAGCTGTCTCCGGGTCCGGGGCGTCGCCGTCGTTCGAGCGAGCGCTCGAACTCGAGTCGGTCGGGGGAGTGCTCGAGTCGGCCCGGGTACCGCTCGAGGTCGAACGGTTCGTCTCGCCCGGAATCTCGGCGTCGGCCGGGAGGATCAGCCGGCGTTCGGTGTACTCGAGGCCGTTTTTCCGCTGGGTTCGCTTGCGGACCGCGAGGCGGTTCTTTGAGAGCTCGAGGATCGCGTCGATCGTGCGGGAGACGAGCTTCTTCGCGTAGGCGTCGCTCGTCCCGGGTTCCTGCCTGCGGATCCAGTGTTTCAGATCGCCGGCGGTGACGTACTCCCGGATCGACTTGCAGCCGTTCTTCCAGGGATCGTCGTCGACGGCGGGGTCGGCGCGGGCTTCCCAGAGCTTCGCCGCGAGTCTGGTCGGCAGGGCGTCCGTGCTCGAGCGCCGCAGGTCCTCGTCCAGTCGGGCGAGTTGCTGGACCGGGAGGAGGTCCCCGTGGGCGAGCGCGACGTCCTGGGTGCGCTCGAGCGGGTCGTCGTGTGCCGGGACCCTGAGGTAGCGCTCGCCGTCGGATTTGGTGACGCGCTCGAGTCGGTCGCCGGGCACCTCGATCTCGTGGACGTCGACGTTCGACTCGCGGAGGTGGGCGCCCTTCTCGAGTTCGCGGGTCTGGAGCTCCTCGAGGCGGGCCTTGTTCGCACCCGTGCGGTTGCGGGTGGCTTCGGCGAGGGCGTCCAGGCGGTCGGTTTCTCGCCGGAGGGTCTCGAGGTGGGTGTCGTGGGACTCGAGTCGGGTGTCGTGGGTGGTGAGGTGGTCGTGGTGGTCCTCGAGTTGGGCGTCGTGGTCCTCGAGTCGGTCGGCGTGAGTGGACAGCCGGTCGTCGTGCTCGTCCAGCCGCTCGCACAGCGTGGTCTCGAGCGCGTCGACCGTCGCCTCGAGGCTCGCGATCGTTCGGTCGCGGTCGGCGAGTTCGGACTCGAGATCCGCGACTCGCGTCTCGAGGCGGTCGGTCTTCGCTCGAAGGGTCTCCGTCTCGGCGCGGAGGGCGCGCAGTTCCTCGAGGACGGTCTCGAGGTCGGGGGCATCGTCGGCGCCGTGGGCGGCCTCAGTCATCGGTTCCCTCCTCGTCCGTTCGATCGTCGTCAGGGTGCTTGTTTTCGGAGTGGGCGTCCTCGAGGTTGTTAGTGTGGTCGCTCGAGTCGCGTTCTGGATCGTTGGGGTCCGTGTCGCGTTTGGTGTCGTCGGAACGCTGGTCGTGTTCTGGGTCGTTAGTGTTCTGGTCGCGTTGGGTATCGTCGGTATGCTGGTCGCGCCGCAACGCATCCGGATCCGGACCCGAGTAGACCGTCACGCCCGAGCCCGCGTCGGCGAGGTCGACCGATCCCTCCGGGTGGTAGGGGATCAACGCCTCCGTGCCGAACAGCAACAGGCCGAGCTGGCTCGTCTCCGCTCTGATCTCGCGACAGCGCAGGCTGGCCTCGCGGCGTTCGTGGTCGGCGAGCGTCCGGCCGTCGATTTTCGTCCGGGGGTCGTGAAGCGCCTCGAGTAACGCGTGCGTGAGTTTGTCTAGAGCCTCGAGGTGGGTTCGGATGGCGCTCGAGGGCGTCGGTTCGTCCCGTCGGTCGGGGCTTTCATTACCCCGCGAATCGTCGTTGGACATGCTTCCGTAGTGTGGTTACGGGAGCTTCTCGCGGGCACGGTGTCTCTACCACCGGACCGCGGTTTTCACGGATCGCCGTGGTCGATCCGGTATCCCGTTGTTGCATACTGGTTACTGTAGAAACATAAAAGTATGTTTTGCGTAGTTTTAGATGGCTATTGCAGTTCTACAGCACTGCTACGACGGACCTTGATAGAACTCCCTCCAACAGTGCTACACAGATGCGAAAGCGTGCCGAGTGGATGACGCGAGCCGACGACGAGATTCTCGAGTACCTGCAGGCCCACGGCGCGGGAACGCCGAAATCCATCGCGGAGGAAATCGACCGGAACAACGACTACGTAGGTGTTCGCTGTCGAAAACTGGCCTCGTGTGGACTGGTGGAAAAGCCCTCTCGAGGCTTCTACGTGCTGGCTGATTCTGGTGAAGCGTATTTGGACGGGGAGTTGGATGCGGGGACGCTCGAGGCCGACGACGCGTCGTAACGTCGTCTGCGGTTCTACCTCTTTTGTGAAGGTCTTCGATGCGCCAGTTGGTCGCTGAGTCGGAGCCAAATCGGGAAGAGTAGGCTGTACGCACCGGGTTTCTGTTGTCGGGTAGACGGGTAGTGCGTTCATCTGACCGATCTATATGTTCTACGAACACGCTTTCAGTACTTATATTCTAGCGTATTTACGCTATAAGTGGGAACGGTATTGTGTCGAATTTCAGAGAACCAACCCAAGTTAATGTCCGCCAGTGGGACGACTGCGTCGAATGCGCCCCCGACCTGCGTGGATGTCGCTGAAAGACGGACTCATTCTCGAGTTCCTCGCGGAACACGACCTCGAGCTCCCGGCAAAGCCGCTGTACCGGAATCTGAATCGGTCTGGTCACGAAATCGGCTACTCGACCGTCCGAAAGCGATTGACGGAACTCGAGGAACACGGACTGGTCGAAAAGGTCGACGACGCTGGGTACTATCAGGTTAGTGAGAAGGGGATGGCGTATCTCGAGGGGGAACTCGAGTTGAGCGACTTGGAAGAAATGGACTAAGCCTAGTTGCACTGATCAGTATCTTGAATAGCCGTTAGCCGTGCTTCTCATGGAGTACTTGGAAAATCAGCGTGAATATGATCGCTGCTCAATTTGGAACGAAGGGCAGATCGAACGGCAGGTTATCCGTAACGGTGGTTCGGAACGTCCTCGAGATGACGAATAACGTGCCGAAGTACACTGCCGCTCCGACGCTCACGAGTGCGACGACGAAGGCAGCATTGTACTCCGCGAGCCAGTGTGTTTCGGTGAGCTGGCGGACGACGTATACCGTAGCACCCATTCCGATAGCCGCAATCCACTGACGGGTAATTTCGGCTACCGGAAGCGAGAACGGTACGTACGAACTGGCGTAATAGTACGCGAGAACGAGACCAACTGCAGCAGAAAGTGCGGTCGCGACGGCGGCACCGACCCAGCCGATCTGCCAGATCAGGATTACGTTCAGGATCACGTTCACGACGATGAAGACCCCGTTGGCTCGGAACGCGAGGTCGGGTCTATCGATCGCGTTGAGGATGCTCAGTAGTTGTTTGTTGTACGTGTAGATCAACAGCGCGAGGACGAGAATCGCGAGGACGTCCGTACCGGCGACGAACGAGTCGCCGTAAATCTGTAGCAGTCGGTCACCGATTACGAGCGCCCCGACGAGCCCTGGGATCAGGATCAGCCCGGCATAAGTGAGTCCGTCTTCGGCAAGTCCGGCAATGGCATTGGCGTCGTTCTCCGCGGACACTTTGCTCATCTCGGGGAAGAGCGTGTTGCTCACGGCACTGCCGAAGATATCGAGGAACTTGCCGATCGACCAGGCAACCGAGTAGATCCCGACCAGCCCCTGGGTCACGAAAAAGCCGAGCACAGCGATGTCGACGGTCTCGAACGACTCCCCGCGGATGCTGCCGAGCCAGGCGTACTTCGCGTACTCGAACAGGCTAACGATGTGCTCTTTCCCGGGCATCGACGGACGCAGTCCGAGTACCCAGAGACCGATTGTGGCCGTCACGAGGTAGCCGATCGCATATCCCCACAGCATGCCGGAGAGTCCGAGGCCGAACAGAGCGACCAGCCCGATCTGAGCGACGGCTCGCGTACCCTGTCTGCCCGTCGAGAGGATCGCGTAGACGTGGACAAGGTGATTCCCTTTCAGCGACGCGTTGATAAGTGACTTGTACAGTGTCACGAATAGCAGCAAGACGACGAACTCGGCGACGGGAACGCCGACGTAGGCGTTGACCTGCTCGCGAAAGACGATCACGGCAACAGCGACGATCGTCATCATCGCCCCCATGACGACCAGGCCGGCCCCCGTGAACTCTTCTGGCTCTTCACCCTCGCTGATCCGTTTGGTGATTGCTCGGTTGATTCCTACTTTGCCACCGATTCCGAGCCAGGTGACCACCGCTAGTACCAGTGCATACTGGCCGAGTACGTCCTCACCAAGGACACGCGCAAAGTACACCGTCGCGAGGAACCCAAGAACTGATCCGAGGACCTTCGAGACGAGGTAGACGGCGGAGGTCTGTCCGAGGCGCATGACTTGACTATTTTCGAAACGGAACGATTACCGTATGGACTATCGGACGAACGATCGACGTAAAATCATTGTCTTGTTCGTCGGCCACGGTACCACTACGATATGGAGATTTCGTACTATGATCGCGATAGATTACTGAAGCCGTAAGTTCAATACCCATGCTATTCACAACCCATAATTCCAGACGTAATGCACAGAGCTATTGATGATCCAAAGAATAAATTAGAAGGGGAGTCACAGCTTCGTTGTGGATAATAAACAGAACCATTGCAGAGAATTTATTATTGTCCCATTCTAAAGGTAGGTTCAACATTTGTTATCAGGTGAGAAGAACCAATGACGAATCCCCACCCATTATATACATTCTATCCAGAAAGTGGAATTGCGAATTCGATACGAAGGACGGCAGCATTTTCATTTCAGAAAGTGTTTTGGAGACGTGCTATTATAAAGGAACTTCCTATAGATGTGCTATGGTATTGGTTTGAGATTCGATCCGTGTTAGTGCCGTGGACAAGTGATGCAAACCCACTCCGTTTGATTTGGGTTGATCCGGCTGATATTGAATATTACCATAGTGGTGGCCCATGGAGATTTGGCCACGTGGTAGGTGGTGATTGGGATGTGCCCCAACAGCGGTTCGAAAACACTACTTTACACCAATCATTGGTCGACCGGTTCACTAACGGTCAAAACTGGGAAGACACCGACCTATATAATAAATACAATAAAGAACTCAACTCCGGCAAGAAGTCGTCTATCAAGGGAGTGACTGATATCGATTCGTATTTTGAAACAATCGATCAGCTATACTACCGGATAGATTCTCAAGGGTATCTAACCCAGCAGACTATTTTGAACAGAGAACCTGAGAAGGTCAAAGATTCTACACACGATAATCCACATCCTGCACTAAACGAGATTTGTGTCAATATATATCGAGACGGCACATTGGCCAAGCGAAGCTCAGGAAATCATCGGCTTTCAATAGCTAAAATATTAGATATTGATAAAATACCGGTGGTGGTCAGGGTTAGACACAAAAAATGGCAAAAATTAAGGGATAAAATTCGTAATTCAGATAATGGAAATGAAATTGGAGATCAAACGCACAAACACCTCGGCCACCCTGATCTGAGGAATCTCTATGAAGGGCTCTCTTCTTCTTGAATATAACTTGCTGGGAAAGGCTATGGTTTGTGTAAAATTCGACTCACCGTCGGTCAGAAGGTATAAATTGTCCCCAAGCCTGCTTTGGATATGCGATCGATCACGGAGAGGGCAATCCATCGTTTCCACTATGATGGTTTATTTGGGACGTTGAACGCCGGAGCAACTCTCCTTTTTAAAAAGAAACCAGCCGGTTTTTTTCTCCACTACCCCCAATTAACCATTGAAGATTTGTCTCAAAGTAAGACAAAAGTCGCAGCGTCATATACTGAGATGATTGACTACTCTGGGTCTCTACATGTCTCTTCACCAGCCAATCTACGTAAAGCGGAGGGGGAGTTTGAAATTGCAGAAAGATACGTTTACGAACTATCCGAATCCGAACTGATCGGGAATAGTCCCCTGATCAGAGTACAGAATAAGTACCTCGTTCCCACGACCCTCGGATTAGACACCTCCTTTGGACGTGAAATCTTTTACGAAGATATTGGTCCCCTTTCCGCAGCATACTATTCAATTGCTAAAAATAAACCCCAGAACTCAATTGAATCTGCTTTTCTCTTGACGTCACACCGCACTGGAATGCCGATGTGGCTTTGTGAAATTCTCCCAAGAGTCAAACGCTACGAACAATTCTCAGATAAAACTGGAATCGAACCTAGATACATCATTCCAAAGAATACGAAGGAAGTCCAGAAGCAATGTCTTAGGCTGTTAGGGTATGATGAAGGGGATTGGATTGAATGGTCGGGCGAACCGACATCCGTCAAACGACTATTCGTAACGGCGAACCTGTTGCGACGAGGCCACGGTGAAGTGTCTCCCTCTCCGCGTGAAATTCGATGGTTGCGAAATCGACTGATATCGGCAACCTCCGATATAGATGATAAGTTCTCAAACCTTATTTATGTATCTCGAGAAGATGCTGAGAGGCGTCTTGTCAGGAATGAAACTCAAGTGATGGACCTACTGCGTCCGTTTGGATTTGAACGGTACGAACCAGGAAGGTACACACTCCGTGAACAGATATCGATGTTCAACAACGCAGACATTATCGTCGGACCACACGGTGCTGGTCTATCATCATTATTATTCGCCGAAAACGCTACTGTCATAGAACTGCTCTCTGAGGAGGGACCGCCCACATATCACTTTTTCCTATTATCCCAAGAATTAGGATTAGATTATGATTTTCTTCTTTGTGATGTAGTTGGCAAAGGTATTAAGCCAAGGCATAAAGACTTGGTTGCGAATATTGACAATCTCAGGAATGCAATACAATCAATTAGTATATAAACTCTAATTTAGGCGTTGGATTAAGTAGAAATTGTACTGAATAGGGCTATTGATGTCCTGTGTTAGGAACAATATCAGCAATATCGGGATGCTGCAGGTAATTATACGTTCGATCGTTTAATTCGTCAGCACTACTTGCTTGTGCAACCTCCTCACGGACGGTTTGCCATTCTTTATGTCTAACAAGAATGTTGGCGGGGATTTTATCGATATCCAGTATCTTGGCGATAGAGAGACGGTGCTTTCCGTCAACAAAAAGAAATTGCCCATCTCTCCCAATATCAACCATTATATTATCCAAATGCTCGGTAATATCTCCGCCATTTTTAATAGCAGATTTAGGATCTCCATTCATCATAATTTCCGTTGGTTTAAACCCTTCTCTATCTATTTTCTTATAAAGCTCATCCATCTGTCTACAGCGGTTATAAATTTCCCTTGGAGTTTCACATCCTCTCCAGGTACGATGTCGATAGAGACAGTCCTGAATGAACTTCGTCTCGCTCCACTCTTTCCCGTGAACAAACCTATCAGAAAGGCATTTAAATATGTACATGTCCACGAACCGCTCACAATTTTGGTCCCAATCGCCACCTTCAATTTTTCCAACTGCATACTGGTCTGGCCGGTTTTTCGAAGATAGGTATCGAATTTCGGTGGGTGAAATCCAGATTGTTTTGAAGGGGTCTGCAATAGCGTCATATCCGCCGAGTAACGATTGTTTCCACAGTCGGAACCGAAGGAAATCCCAGTCAGAGATAATCCATCGACGGATACGATGCAACTTTTTTGAGGTCGAGATTTTTTTCTGCTTGACTGCTCTGTTAAAAGCTTCACGGTTTCCTTGCGACTTTTGAACCTCATATATTCGACGGAGCTGGCGTGAGAGTGACATTCTACTGTTATACTATCACTAGTTGTTGATGAGTTTTTTTATTGCGCTTTTGTGGTGTAGATTGTTGGTGAGTTAGAGCGCAGTTTCAAGGATGGTTTTGAGTGCTTCTCTCCCTGGTTTCGGTAGACATAACGACGAATTAAAACGCTCTGAGATACGCCGTGAGTTTGTCTTTGGAGATACCTCGGTGGCTCTCGCAGGTATGGTGGCCGTTAGAAATAATTGCTTACATTTAGAAGTAAGAGTCAGTACCTCACAAACCCTCCTCGGCTAACTGGTTTTGGAGCGTGATTTGGCGACGAATCGGAGTTGAACCTCTTCTCCGTAGATCTACCCGACAACAAGGGCCAAGAGGGTATCGCAGTCGGCGGTGATCAGTCGCCGACGCGACGGTGTTGCAACTGGTCGATAGGGCATTCTCGGTCATCGGTTACCGGTGGAACCAATCACCCGGTGGCCGGTTCGCGGGGACGACCCGACGCACCGCGAGGGCCGTCCACGCTGACCGAGTCACCATGTCGATAAACTCTTTGAAAGGCCACCACCAGAGGCGACGCCCGCCTCGGCGAGGCGTCGCCACATACACCCAGTGCAAGTACCGCCAGATGTTCTGAATCAGCAGGCTGAGTACGACGAACACAGCCATCTTGTAGGATCTTGCGTCGTCGTTGAGGTAATCGTTAACTCGGAGAGACGGTAGCTTGCTTCGATCCCGAACCGTTTGCTGTAGTGGGATCGAGCCTGTCGGGGTTCATTGACGAACGGCGCGTCAACGGCGTAGCCGTGACGCGCCACTCCATGCTCACCGTACCGCCCGTTTTTGTAGGTACAATCGATCATCACCGGGAATTCGATGAGTCCACTCGTTTTCGCCGTAGGACGTCGTGAGATCGTGAGTGATCTCACGATTCTAGCCCGTGCTGAGTTCGCTCTTGATCTTGCTGCCCCACTTAATTACCAGAGAGATGTACTCGAAAATGTGTGCCTGAAGCAACGTGGGACACTTGTCGTCGTAGAAGTCGCTGTCGAGATAAACTGCTTTGACGTCAAAGTCGAAGTTGGTGAGCAGTCCAAGAAACTCAGCGAGACGTCGCTGGCGGTGTCGCCGTCGGTGAGACGGCGCACCGTCAAGGTGTATCGTTTGTTGTTCACGCAGGCGTAGAGTGTGGCGTAAGCATGGAACGCAGTTGTTCCTGCTTTGGCCTCGCTGTAGTAGAGACTGTCAGTCTCGTCTTCGTCACCGTAGTAGGGACGCAACTGGAGGTCCGCAACGACCTCCACCTGCTGAGGGAGTGTTTCGAGGACATCCTGCTGGAGAAGCGTATTGCCGGTTGATTCGACAGTTTCGAGGTCGAACTTGGTGCGTAGGTGATAGAGGATGTCGTTACCAGAGGGTGCGCCTTCACTCTTCTCGCAGAGTGAAGAGATTGAGGTTCCGTCGGCGGTTGCGCCGACGAGGACCTCAAAAATGTTCTCTGAGTCGATTTCAGCGTTCTCACCGTAGTCAAGTATAAATGAGCTGGTAAGAACGTTAACGAGAAAGTTAAGGAGCTGGTCCTCATGGATTTCACGTCTGCTTTTTGCTGTTTGATAGACACATTCACAACAAGCAGATATTCTAACTAAGCGGCTTTGTGAAGTACTGAGTTTCTTATAGCGTTCAAATTTCGACGAGGGTACTACGGAAACCAGGGAGAGAAACACTCAAACACGCCATCAAGCTATGCTGTGAGATCAACAAAGTGCTACACAAGAGCGATATATATATATGAGGAACAGCCTATTTTGAGTTCAACATCATGAATATACTTCTTCATCTGTTAGCTAGGGATAGCCTCGATACGCCACCAAAAAGTGCAACGAAACTCGCTGTCGAAGATAATATTGGAGAGTCAATACATATACATGTTCGGAACGTGAGGTTGGAAATGAGTATTGACGATTATATGGAATTTGCTGATGAAGTGGAAAGTGCAGCGGAGGTGATTCGGAATGGGGATCGTTGAACAATTACTAGCTGATTTTGAAACCCAGAGTGGGCAACAGTATCAAATCGAACTGAATGAGGGTGGGACAATCCACATCCACACTGAACACGTTCGGATTGACTTAACCAAAGAAGAGTTTCTTCAAGTGGCAGATGCTATTTCGGAAGGGCAGGAGAAGCTCATCCAAGCTAAAAATGAACTATAACACTACAGAACAAAATCGAATTCGATTACTTTTTGATGATCTCAATTCTAGCGAAATCGAATACGTCGTTCCGCGAGGTCATCAACAGCTCCCCGAAAGAACGCCGGGGGGAGACATCGATTTTATAATTCATCCCGATTCGTTTGATAGCGCCGTTAATATCGCTAAAGAACGAGGATTTCTCCCGAAGAAATCTAGCCAATGGTGGGGTATAGCTCAACTCGGAATAAAAGGGCTCTCTCGCCCACGGGCTACAGTACAATACGTTATTAATACCCCAAAAAAGGCAAAAGAACACGTGATAGCCCGTGTATCAGGCAGCAATCGCTCAATCGGAAGAGGAACTGTCACTGATTGGCGAGCATATAGCGACGATATAATGGTCCACCTGCGTAATCATCTTGCGTATAAATCTCCTTGGAACAGTGGAGAATACAGAGTAGACCCTCTGGTTGAAGAACAGTTATTTAAACATCGACAGTTGGTTGACGGTATCAGTATTCCTTCTTTACCTGATGAACTAGCACACCTCATCTGCCGAGGTGTTTTTGATAAAGAGGGAGAATTTCCAGAATATTACGCTTCTCGCTGCAATACATTATTTGAGCAAATGTCTGAAGCAGAGAAATCGCGTTTCAAGGAGATACTCTCGCTTATCTTTTTTGACGCGGATCAATTCGTCTTTGAACACATAGTTAACAGTGAATACAACATGATTCTATCCGATTTAAAATCGTATTCCAATTACTGAACGCCACCCTCTTCGTATTCTCTTCTTTATTCCTTAAGGGCATCACTGACGGGTTGCTCAAGGTACGGTCACGATCTACCGAGAGTAGGTGCCTGATTGTTTGACGTAATACTATGTACGCTCCATCTGTGTTTGGTTAAGGCCAGATCTCCGTGTTGAAGACTTGAAGTACTCGTTTGTGATCGAACCCTTTACGTATTGTAGAGATTTGTTGGAATATCAGATTATCTTTCAAAGCCCTTGTAGACAAATGGGGTCTGGATGAAAATGCCACCAACGTCTTTTTGTCATTGGAGGTGACTATGACGATTGTCCAGAATTATATGTCGTACTTATCCGTCTCAATCATTATTCCCGTCTACAACGACCCTGACGGTATCCAGACCACCCTCGAGTCTCTCCTCACTCAAAGCCACACAAACTACCAGATCACCGTCGTCGACAACAACTCCGCCGACCGAACCCCCGACGTCGTCCAGTCCTACGACGACGACCGAATCACCCTCGCTCACGAGACCGAAATCCAATCCTCCTACGCAGCCCGCAACACGGGCATCCGAAACACCTCCGCTGAAATCCTTGCGTTCGTCGACGCGGACATGACCGTCCCCGAGGACTGGCTCGAGTCCGCCCTCGAAACCTTCCAAACCGAAGACGCCGACTACATGGGCTGTAACGTCGAGCTCACCCTACCGACCGACCCGACGCTCGCAGCCCGCTACGATCACCACACGGGCTTTCCCATCGAACAATACCTCGAGCACCAACAGTTCGCCCCGACCTGTTGCCTCTTCGTCCGCAGAAAAGTCTTCGAGGACGTCGGGCTCTTCGACCACAGACTGATCTCCGGCGGCGACAAGGAGTTCGGCAACCGCGTCCACGAGGCGGGCTACGACCTCCACTTCGCCGACGACGCCACGATGTACCACCCGACCAGAAACTCCCTCACCGAACTCATCAAAAAGGACCGCCGCGTCGGCCGCGGCCTCTGTCAACTCCAGCGCTATCACCCCGACCGCTACGGGACGCCGGGCGTGCCGCCGCGACCGAGCGGCCTCAAGTCGCCCGACCGAGACCTTCCCACTAGAGACCGCCTCGCCTTCTCCTCGCTCTCCACGTTCCTCACGGGCGTCCGCGGCCTGGGTTACTACCAGGAGTACGCGACCGGCGAGCGACGCGACGACCTCGAGGGAATCCCGCGACTCGAGGACTGAAAACACCAACAGGAACCGTCGCAGTGAGCACACTAGTGACGGGTCATCACGTTGGTTCGAGTATGACCAACGGTGACGCGTCGAGGATCACCGCCGAACGGATTCGGACGACGGTCCGGAGCGTGCTCGCCGACCATCCCGTCTCGTTCGCGATGCTATTCGGCTCGAGCGCCCGCGGGACGATGGACGACCGAAGCGACGTCGATCCCACGCTCGAGTTCGAAACGCATCGACCGGAGGACGACGGCTACAGCGAACTGTACCTGCGGGTGGGTTCCGAGCTCGAAGACGCGCTACCGACCGACGTCGATGTTGTCGACGTCCACACGATGACGCCCCAGTTCGCGAGCGTCGCGTTCGACGAGGGCGACGTGGTCGTCGTCACCGACGGCGGCGGCGCCCTCCTCGTCGTGAGCGAGGACGTTCGCGCCGAACTCGAGCGGGACGTGGCAGGTGATCCGCCGTCGTTCGAGAACGTACGCAATCGCGTGGCAGCTGCTGCGAAACGGCTACGGAACGATCAACTCTAAGAGAAAGATGAACCTCGTACGTACCAAAACCCATCTACCCAATCACAACCACTCGGTGCTCACGCGCTCGAGTCCGTGGACCTGTGGTTGCGGGTAGTGGACGGACATTTCGTGAACGATATCGGCGACGTCGGCCGGCGGCATCGACAAGTCTGGAACGTAGAGAACGGCTCGATAGTCATCGTCGTCGAACTCGAGAACGAAATCGTCGTCGTACGTGAGAATCAATCGATCAGTGGAGTGAGAGTAGTCGGCGATTTGCGTATCATCGACCCCTTTACCGAGTTCGGGAACGAAATCGACGTGTTCGACGTCGTGGCCGTAATTTTTGAGACGAAAGCCGATTTCCTGCTCGACGTTTTCGTCGAGTAGCAACCGGTAGGCCATCTTATGCGTCGTTCGGCGGTGTCATCGAGGAGCGTTCACTTGCGACCGCGTTCGCGCGCTCGTGTCGCTGTTCGGCCGCACGCATTTCTTCGGGATTGGAATGGTAGTACGCGAGGGCCTCGTACACGTCAGCGATGTCGAGATTGAAACGATCGGCAATCGTTTCCGGACGGAGATCTCGTTCGTCGACGTGGGCGTGAATTTCTCTGACGGTGAGTCGACTCTCGGGGAGATGCGGCTCGTCGTGAATATCGGAGTCGGTCCCGGAGACGATTCGATACTGCGTAGTCGCCATCGCTCGAACATAGGTGACTAATCGACTTTAAGAGTTTGGTCGTGTACAAACCGCCAACGATCGAATCCTATGCGTCGATCGAATCGCCGTGATCAGTCGTCAACGTAGACCGATCCACGTCGGCCAGCCCGTACAGATACCCGAACCCGACCGCCGCCGTAAACACGAAGATCGTCACCAGCTGCTTCGCCTTCGCCGACGAGGGCTCCCGAATCAACTTCCCGATCCGGTCGGGAACGAACTCGAGTAGTAACTGCCCTAAATACTCGTTCTTATCCCCGGAGGCCTCGGGCAGCAGGAGATCCATGATCCGCTTCGAGTAGCCCTGCCAGAACGACCGAAACACCAGCCAGCGAAAGTCGCCGCGATAGTCGAACAGCTTGTGGTTGACCACCGCGTCCGTATTGTACACCACGCCCTTCCCGTACGCATTCGCCATCCGGATACACACCGGGGCCTCGTGAGCCTGGATGTGGCGGTCGCCGTGGCGACCCGTGTTCTCGTCGTAGCCGCCGACGTTCAAAAACACGTCCCGGCGATACGAGATGTTCGACCCGTACGTGTTCCGCAGTTCCTCCATGTGCTCGCCCATGCCGCGCTCGTCACACCCCACCAGCCAGTAGAACTCCTCGGGGAAGAAGTCGGGCTTCTCGGTCACCCAGTCCGGTTTCGCATGTCCCCCAACAGCAATCGCGTCGGTCTCCGAATACACTCGAGCCAGCTCCGCCACCCAGTCCGGCTCGGCCACCGCGTCGTCGTCGATGAACGCCACGACCTCACCAGAAGCGATCCTGGCCCCTCGAGTCCGGCTGTACGAAATCCCCTGATTCTCGTCGTTACAGTGGAGGACGACGTCCTCGAGGCCCCCGTAATCGTCCCGAACTCGCTCGAAGACGTCCTCGTTTCCGTCGACGACGATAACGACCTCGAGCGGTTCGTACGTTTGATCGAGAACGCTGTCGACGCACTCGGAGAACACGTCGTAGCGCTCCATCGCGTAGGTGCAGATGACGACGGAGACCTTCATCGGCTCTCGATTGCTGTGAGCGGTGAATAAGCCTTTTCCTTCGGTCGATCGCGGCCCACCGCGTCCACCGTCCGTCATCCAAGAGAACCGAAATTCAGGCGTATATGACGGTTACGGCCCGGCATATCAAAAACGGGGCCGTAGATGGCAAGGCTTATTCTTGACTTGTGTCTGGTCCAACCTAATGAGTACGGATACCGAACGCCTCGAGGGGGGGACTGAGACGTCGTCCTCGTTCCTCGAGACGTTGGCCGACTGGTATCACGTCCCCGTCATCGGGGCCGTGATGCTGTTTATGATCTGGGTGCGAACCCAGGCGTACGATCGATTCGTCACCGACGGTGGCACGCCGGCGCTCGGCGGCGTCGACTCGTGGTACCACTGGCGAACCGTCGAGTGGACCGCGGAGAACTACCCGAGCACGATGCCCTACGAGATCTGGACCGGGTTTCCGACCGGCAGGTACGTCGGGCAGTTCGGGACCCTGTTCGACCAGATAATCGTCACCGTCGCGATGATCGTCGGGCTCGGCGATCCCTCCACCGAGACCCTCTACACCGTCGCCCTGCTCTCCGTCCCCGTGATGGCGGCGCTGGTCGCCATCCCGGTGTTCTACATCGGGCGCCGACTCGGCGGCACGATCGGCGGGCTCGTCTCGGTCGTCGTCCTCGCGCTCGCGCCCGGGACGTTCCTCTACCGCACCACCGTCGGCCAGCTCCAACACCACGTCGCCGAGGTGCTGTTCATGGCGATCTCGATCCTCGCGATGATGGTCGCCCTGCGCGTGGCCGAACGCGAGAAACCCGTTTACGAACTCCTGCTGGACAAAGACTGGGACGCCCTCCGAAAGCCGGCCGGCTTCAGCCTTCTCGCCGGCATCGCCCTGGCCCTCTACCTCTGGGTCTGGCCGCCGGGCGTCGTCCTCATCGGGATCTTCGCGATCTTCTTCACCGTCCAGCTCTGTCTCGACTACGTTCGGGGCACCTCGCCCGACCACGTCGCGATGGTCGGCGCGATCAGCATGGCCGTGCCGGCGCTCTTTATGCTCCTCATGATGGAGGAACCGAGCACGAGCGTCACCAGCTTCGGGCTGCTCCAGCCCGCGGCCGCCGCCCTCGTTGGCGCCGGCTGTCTGTTCATGGCCTGGTTCGCCCGCCAGTGGGACGGCTACGACCTCGAGCGACGCTACTATCCGGGTGCGATCGCCGGCCTCATCGGGGTTACGTTCCTCGCGATGTGGGTCGTCGTCCCCGACCTGTTCTCGACGATCGTGAGCAACGCGACGCGACGGGTCGTTCCGTTCGGCCAGACCGCGACCGACCTCACGATCTCCGAGGCCCAGCCGCCGGGCAACTTCACGGAACACGTCCAGGACGAGTTCGGGATGGCCTTCTACACGATGCTCGCGGGCCTCGCGCTCCTGCTCGCTCGCCCCTTCCTGGGACGCGAGTTCCGCGCCGAGCACACCCTGATCGTCGTCTGGTCGCTGTTCCTGATCAGCATGGCCGCGACGCAGGTTCGCTTCGCTTACTACCTCGTGCTCGCGGTCGCGGTCGTCAACGCCGTCTTCGTGGCGGACGTCGTCCGCATCTTCAACCTCGACATCCAGAGCAGAGCGAACTCGCTGCGGAGCATCGAGACCTACCAGGTGATCGTCCTCATCATGGTCGTCATGCTCCTGTTCGTGCCGCTGCTCCCGCCGATGGCCGCCGACGAGACGGCCTGGGACCGCGGCGAGGCGGTCGGCCCGCACGGCGAGGCCATGGTCTGGGAGGAGTCCAACCACTGGCTCGCCGAGAACACCCCCGAGCCGGGTAACTGGGGCGAACACGAGAACGCCCACAAGCTGGACTACTTCGGCAACTACGACTACCCCGACGACGGCGACTACGAGTACCCCGACGGAACCTACGGCGTGATGTCGTGGTGGGACTACGGCCACCTGATAACCACCCAGGCCGAACGGATCCCGCACTCGAACCCGTTCCAGCAGAACGCACAGTCCTCCTCGGCGTTCCTCACCGCCGAATCCGAGGAGCGCGGCGAACTGGTCCTCGACGCCATTGCCGCGGGCGAGTCGCCCGACGACGAGTCGCTCGAGGAACTCGAGGCGATGGCCGCAGACGCCGGCAACGAGGAGCTGCGCTACGTGATGATCGACAGCTCGATGGCCGGCGGGAAGTTCAACGCGATCACGCAGTGGTCCGGGCCGGACTACGGCCACTACATGACGCCGCCGGATCAGAACCCAGACCAGCACATCGCCATCGATGACCTCGCCGCGGACTTCGACGAGGCGCCGTACCACGACACGATGCTCGCCCAGCTCTACAGCGACGACGCGGCGGGCATGGAACACTACCGTCTCGTCCACGAAACCGAGGAGGCTGCGCCCGCGCTTCTCGCGACCTACGCGCAGGTGTACACCGACGGCCTGTTCCCACCGGACTCCGAGGAGTACGAGGACGCCCAGGAAGCGGGCTACACCGAGGGTGACGTGCTCCACCTCGACGGCGGCGACATCGTCGCACCGGACGAGGGCGACCCGGCGATCATCACCCAGCAGCTACCCCAGCAGGAGCTCATGCAGCTCCAGCAGTCGCCGAACGTGGAACTCCTCGACGCCCAGATCAGCGCCGCGGTCAAGACCTACGAACGCGTCGACGGCGCCACGATCACCGGCCAGGTCGAGGACGAGGACGACCTGCTCAACGAGAGCGCGACGGTCACCGTCGACGTCGAACTCGAGGCCAACACCGAGCGCGCGCTCACCTACGAGCAGGAGGTCGAACTCGCCGAGGACGGCACCTTCGAAGTGACCGTGCCGTACGCGACCGACGACGACCTCGGCGTCGAGGACGGCTACACGAACAGCGCCGTCGAGGCGACCGACCTGTACAACGTCTCCGTCGGCGAGTTCGGCGAGGAGGGCTACCAGGCCCAGATCGAGGTGACCGAAGAGGACGTCGTCACGGGCGGCGACGTCACCGTCGACGCCGACGCGTTCGAACAGGTCGAACTCGAGGAGCCCGCCGAGGACGAAGAACTCGACGAGGACCTCGAGGACGAGATCGACGAAGGCGAGGACGGTAACGAGACCGATACCGGCGACGGCAACGAGACCGACGCCGGCGACGGTAACGAAACCGACGACGAGACGGACGCCGAGAACGGCGACGACGACACCGAGGGCGCCGAGGAAGCCGACGAAGCCGACGAAGCCGACGAGGCTGACGACGCGGACGCCGACGACGGCGACGCGTAACCCTCACCAAGACCCGCCACCTCTCCTGTCTCGCGTCTTCTCCCCGCTTCTCTCGCTCGCTTCCCGATCGATTCTCCTCGAGTACCCGAATTCGACTCGAGGCCCCACCCCAACCCACCGCACCCTGCCGACTCGAGCCCTCGAGTTCGCCCGCTCTGTTCCCGTTCACACCGAGTCCGATCGGCGCGCCCGCACCCGATTCAGTTCCATCGCTGACGTGATGCAGCAGTCTACAAGAGTGGGAAGCCTTTTGCCGCCGTCCGGAATACTGGCGCGCAATGCGGAAGCTTCTCTCCGTCTACCTGAAGGGGTTCTCGATGGGCGCAGCGGACGTCGTCCCCGGCGTTTCGGGCGCGACGATCGCGCTCATCGTCGGGATTTACGATCGAATGATCGCCGCGATCACGGCGATCGACCCGCGGCGGTTCCGATCGGCGCTGCGGGTCCACGAGCCCGAGGCCAGAGCGACGCTGCGAGACGAGTTCGAGTCGATGGACCTCCCCTTCCTGATAACGCTCGGGTTGGGCGTGATGACGGCGATCGTCGTCCTCTCGCGGCTGATGCACGGCGCGGCGACGACGTACCCGGTGCCGACCTACGGCTTCTTCTTCGGGTTGATCGCGGCGTCGGCGGTCGTCCTCTACGGCCAGATCGAGGCGTGGACGCCGGCCCGCGTGGGCGTCTCGCTGCTGGCGATCGTCATCGCGTTCGTCATCACGGGCGCGACCGCGGGCGACGTCTCCCACGGCCCGCTGATCGTCTTCGTCGCGGGCGCGATCGCGATCTGTGCGATGGTGTTGCCGGGTGTCTCGGGCGCGTTCTTCCTGCTCGTGCTCGGGCAGTACGAGTACCTCACCGGCGTGCTGAGCGAGTTCGTCGACGGCGTCATCGGCCTCCTCAACGGGGCCGCCCTCGAGCCGGTGATCGAGGCCGGCGCGGTCGTCGGCATCTTCGGCGCGGGCGCGATCATCGGACTGTTCACGATGGCCCACGCGGTGGGCTACGCCCTGGATCGCTACCGGGCCGCGACGCTCGCCTTCCTGGTGAGTTTGATGGTCGGCGCGCTTCGTCTGCCGTACGTGGAGGTGACGACGAACCTCGGCGAGACGGCCTACGGAACGACGAGCGCGGCCGTCGTCGCCGGCCTCGTCGGCGCCGGCGCGGTGTTGCTCGTCAACTGGTACACGGACGACCTCGAGTACTGACGCGACCCGCCGTTTGGCGCTCGGTTCCGAATCCGTTCTCGGACTCGTGCTCGTGCTTGTTCCTCGAGTTGCCTCCCGTCTACCGATGAGTTGCACTCGCCGCGTTCGTCTCGAGTACCCCTCCGCGAGCACGGCACGACTCACGCAATATCCAAAAAACTCGCTCCGTTCTCAGGCGGACCCGTTCGAATCCGTGCCGTCACCCTCGGTCACGGCCGGCCCGAGCGCACGGAACGCGATCGAGGGAAACGCCGGGACGACGCCGCTCGGACGGCGCCCGCTCCCGGTCGCCGGCAGCGGCACGCGGTCGATGATGCCCTGATCGGCGAGTTCGTAGAGAAACCGTTTGACCGTCCCCGTCGTCAGCGAGGAGCGATCGGCGATGATGGCCGCGATCTCGCGAATCGGTCGGTCGGCGGCGTCGATGGCCACGAGGTCGCGAAGCACGCGCTGGCGCGTTTCCGGCAGCGCGAGCACGCGGTCGAGGTGGACGCCGTCGTCGGGCACGTCGGCCTTCGCGGCCTCGAGGTGGTCCGGAGCGATCCGATCGGCGCCGGCGTCGCTCGCGAGGACGGCGGCGCCGAACAGCGCAGCGAGCGCGTCGTGGGCGTCGCCGTCGGCCCACAGCGCTACCTCCCGAATCGACTCGTGGTCGATCGCGCCCGCGGCGAGCCCGGTCGACGTGCGGTCGGTGATGACGTCGACGAGTTCGTGGTGGCGGTAGGCCGGCACGGGGACGGTCGGATCGCCCTCGATCCAGCGCTCGGGGACGCGTGTCCCGACCGCGACCGTCGAGACGCTGTCGGCGACGGGATCGAGGAGTTCGAGCGCGCGCTCGTACTCGAGCGTGTCGGGCTCGTCGTGGTGGTCGACGGCGACGACCGCGCGGTGGTCCGGGCGCAGCAAGCGGTTACAGAGTCGCTCGCGGAGCGCGTCGGTGCCGACGCCGCTCTCGGGGATCGGCTCCGGACTCAACACGGAGAGGACGGCCCGGTAGAACGCGAAGGCGCTCTCGACGCGGCGGCCGTCGACGTAGACGAACCAGGTCACGGGTTCGGTGCTGCCGGCGCGGGTCGTCGTGCCGATCGAACGCGTCGACTCGCCCAGCCGCTCGTTCAGCGCGTCGAACAGCGCGGTGACGACCGCCGACGTGCCGGCTCCCGAGGGGCCGACGACCGCGACCGGCGGCGGTAACTCGCCGTCGAAGACTGGCTCTAAGACGTCCAGTAACTGCTCGAGGACGGGGCCGCGGCCGATCGGCTCTGCGCGGTGGACGATCGGGCTCAGGTGGTCGCGGTCGACGAGAATCTCGCCGTGTTGGCGGGCCGACCGTCGCCGCGCGATTCGCTCCTCTAGGTCCATCTCCCTTACTTGGCCTCCCGGCGCCCGCCGTCGACCGCGTCTGCGTCTCCGTCGCCGGTCCCACTCCCAGCTGTACCGAGTTCCGTCCCGAGCAGCGCCGCCTCGAGCACCTCGAGCGTGTGCGTGATTTCGTAGCCGGTGCCGTGGCCCATCTGCATCGAGCAGGTCGGACACTCCGTCAGTCCGGTTTCCGCGGGGGCGTCTTCCATGTGTTCGAACATCTCCTCGCCGATTTTCATGGACGTCTCGTAGTTCTCCGCCTTCCAGCCGTAGGTGCCGGAGATCCCCGAACAGGAGTCGCCGACGTCGTGGGCGTCGATGCCGTCGATCGCGCTGAGCACGTCTATCGTCTGTCCATCGAGTCCCTGGTTACGTGAATGACACGGTGCGTGATAGGCGAACGACTGCCCGTCGAGGCTGGTCCCCTCGAGTTCGCCCTCGAGGTCCTCGTGGACTCGCAGATACTCGACGGCGTCCCAGGTGTTCGCGGCCACGTCCTCGGTGTGTTCGAAGTCGAACAGTTCGGGGTACTCCTGGCGAATCGACATCGAACAGGAGCTACAGGAGGCGATGATATCGGCGCCGTCCTCGAGGGCGGCGGCGAGTTCCTCGACGTTGGTCTCGGCGGCCCGGCGGGCGTCATCGAGCATCCCGTTGGCGAACATCGGCGTGCCCGAACAGGACTGCTCGGGGACCATGACCTCGTAGCCGAAGTGCTCGTAGACGCGCACGAGGGCCTTCGCGACCTCGGGCGTGTTGTAGTTGGCGTAGCAGCCGTGGAAGTAGGCGATCCGCTTCTCGTCGCTCTCGACCTGCGCGCCGCCTCGCTTCGTCCACCACTCGCGGAACGTCTCCGTCGCGAACTCCGGGAACTCCCGCTCGCTCGTGATCCCCATGACCTTCTCGCCGAGCCACTTCGTGATCGAGAGCCCGGTCACGAAGTTCGCCGTCCGGGGGAACGTCGCGGCCAGCGGCGCGAGCCGGCGGTAGTTCGCGAGCATGCGGTTGCGCCAGTACTCCCGGGAGAGCTTGCTCATGTTCTCTTCGACGTACTCCGCCCGGGCCGTGTTGTGCATCTGCGAGAGAGGAACTTCGGAGGGGCAGGCGCTGTCACAGCGCATGCAGTTCGAACACTTCATCACGGAGTCGTCGATGTCGTGGTCGTCCTGGCGCTTGAGACGCCACTGCTCGGGCCCCTGGAACTTCGGCCCGGGGAACTCGTCGTCGACCGCCGCGACGGGACAGTTGGTGTCGCAGGTCGAGCACTTGTAACAGTTGTCCGCGCCCGGCCGGAGGTCCATCTCCTCGGCCTCGGGGAACACCTGAATCGGTTCGAACTCGTCGTCTTTCGCGCCCGGTACGTGATCGTCGGTCGGTCGTTCCGCGTCGCTCATGAAATCACCAGTAGCTGCGTCCGTCGGTCGCACTCGTCGTCCTCGCTCGAGTCGTCCACTCGCCTGTCAATACGCACGCTCGCTCGCTCGCCGACGCCTGCACTCGAGTCGCGCTGCCGTCTCGTTCCGGTCATCGCCCGGCCCCCGCCTCCTCGGCGGCCCGTCGGCCGGCGACGTACCCCGTCGCGATGGAGACGCCGGCGCCGGATTTCTCGGCCGCGAAGTCGTAGCCGCCGAGCACCGCGCCCGCGGCCCGCAGGTTCGCGAACTCGGGGTCGCCGTCGGCGTCGAGCGGCCGCAGTTCGCGATCCGGCTCGAGGCCGAACCGCGCGTAGGGTTGCTCACCGAAGGCGTCGTCGACGAACCAGTCGTAGCGGTCCGCGGCGTGGGGGACGTGGCAGTCGAAGATCGGTTCGAACACCCGTTCGCGCTCGGAGCGGACGCCCTTCCCGACGAGCCCGCCGGTCGCGAGGATGTACTGCTCGGCACGGTGGGGAATCTCGGCGCCGTGGCGGTCGACGACGACGTGATCGATGCGATCCGCGTCGCTGCCGCCGTCGGCCGCGACCGCCTCGTCCGCCGGATCCGCCCCCGCTGTGTCGCCGGCTTCGTACTCCACGACCGGCACGCCGGAGGTGACCCGAACGCCGGCGTCCTCGAGCGCCGCGTACAGCAGGTCCTCGAGTCGCACGCCCGGCAGGCTCGGCGGCCCCATCGGGATCTCGAAGACGTCGGCACCGAGGGCGGCGGAGAGGGCGGCCCGCACCTCGGCGGCGTGTTCGTCGCCTAGCACGGCGGGGAACCCGACGCGCGGCTCGCCCTCGAGGTGGGCCCCAACGGTCCTCGCGAGCGCCTCGCGAGCGCCGGTCTCGCCTGCGCTCGTCGCCACGGACTCGTCCTGGTCGAGCAGGTGGGCGTAGCGCGTCACCTTCGCGTCGTCGCGGACGATGCCGGGGAACGAGATCGTGACGCCGCGGGCCGAAAACGGCGCGCCGGCGGCCGCGAGGTGTTCGGCGGCCAGCGGCGCCTCGAAGTCCGGCAGCGTCTTGAACCCGACCAGGAGGGCGTCGCGGTCGTCGCTGGCCAGCCCCGCCGCGGTCGAGGCGGGGTAGCGCGCGGTCGGCTTGACCGTTCCGCCGTGGGTCGGGACGAGAGCGTTCGCGTCCGTGTGCGCGCCCGCGTAGGCGTCGCCCGCGATCTCGTCGAAGAACGCGAGCCCTTCGCGGACCGCCTCGCTCCCGACGCGTTCGTAGGGATGGCCGTCGGGGAGGTCCGCGAGCGCGTCGAAGGGGTCGACCAGTGGCCCCTCGCCGTCGGGCGTGTAGCCCAGCACGTCGATCAGCCCGCTGGCGTGGCGCAGCGTGCTCTGTTTGTAGGTGACGAGGCGCACTCGAGCGTCGTCGATCGCGTCCGCGGCGGCGAGTGCTGCCATCGAACCGGCGAGTCCCCCGCCGATGACGAGGACGTCGTCCTCGATGGCCATCTCAGCGGTCACCTCGTCCGCGGCTCGAGTCCTCGCCGCCGGTTTCGCCTCGCAGCCGGGCCCCGCCGTCGGCTCGCGTCTCCGCGGTCGGTCGACCGCCGTCGAAGTTGTCGTACTCGAGCCCGTCCCCTTCGTCCTCGTTGGCCGGATCTCGATCCCGGTTCATCGTCGTCGCGTGCAGCGCGTAGTTGAGCATCGCCTGGGAGAGCTGTTCGCCCCAGAGGGCGTGGCGCTCGCCCTTCCAGCGCTCCTGATAGAGTTCGTCGAGCGCGGCTCGAACGGTTTCCTCGTCGTACGCTGGGTGGAGCTCGTTGGCCATATTCTGACAGCAGAAGCCGCCCTGGCAGTTGCCCATCGAGGCTCGCGTCCGAATGCGAACGGCGTTCAGGTCCGAGCCGGACTGGTCGATGGCGTCACAGACCTCCGCGCGCGTGACGCCCTCGCACTGGCAGACGACCGGGTTCGCCTCGTCCGTGTCCAGCACTTCCGAGGCTCGGCTTCCCAGCCGTTGCTTGCTCCGGCGCGCGACCGGCGAGCGCAGTCCGAAGTCGTCCATCCCGGCCTCGAGGGTCTCGATACGCTCGCTGCCCGGCAGCGGTTCGTCGGCGGTCGCACACGACGCGCGAACGCCGAGTTTCTCGCAGACGTGGTCGGAGATCTCCTCGGCCATCGCGCGGTAGGTGGTAAACTTCCCGCCGACGATGCTGGACATCCCCGAGACGCCGTCGCGGTCGGCGTGATCGAGCAGGAAGAAGTCGCGCGTGATGTCCGTCGGGTCCTGCGTGCCGGTGCCCGGCGGCTCGTACAGCGGTCGGACGCCCCAGAACGAACGGATCGTCCGGGCCTCCTCGAGGATCGGGACGAGTTCCGTCAGGGTGTCGATCATCTGGTCGACCTCCCATCCCTCCTCGGGGTAGTCGTCCGGATCCGAGACCTCCTCGTCGGTTGTCCCCAGGATCGCCGTCGTCTCGTGGGGGACGATGATGTCGGCGTCGCCCTTCGGTCGGCAGCGGTTGATCACGGTGTCGACCTGGCGGACGTTCATGATCGTCATGACGCCTTTGGAGGGCCGAACCTCGACCTCGAGGTCGGCCATCGCGCCGATCTGGCCGGCCCAGGCTCCCGTCGCGTTGACGACGTAGTCGGCCGTAATCTCCTCGGTCGTCCCGGCGGCCTTGTGCGTTCGGTTCCCCGGCCCGGACTCGTGGCGTACCTCGACGCCGTAGATGTCGTCGCCGTCGCGCAGCAAGTCGACGACCTCGGCGTGGGTTTCGATGCGCGCGCCGTGGTTCTCGGCGTCCAACGCGTTGGCGACGCAGAGCCGGAACGGGTCCACCGCGCCGTCGGGGACCTCGATCGCCCGCTTGACGTCGTTCGCGAGGTAGGGCTCGACCTCGCGAGCCTCCCGTCCCGAGAGGACGCGCGCGGGGATGCCACAGTCCCGACACCCCTCGAGTTTCTCCCGGAAGTAGTCGTCCGAGTCCTCGGGACGCTGGACGAACAGCCCGCCGGTCAGTTCGACGCAGTGGCCCGCGATGTCGCGCAGGATTTCGTTCTCCTCGATACACTCGGTCGCGCTCGCCTGGTCCGAGACGGCGTAGCGCCCGCCGCTGTGTAACAGCCCGTGCATGCGACCGGTCGTTCCGTCGGTCAGATTGCCCCGCTCGACGAGGGTGACCTCGAGGCCGCGCATCGCCAGATCCCGCGCGATGCCACAGCCCGTCGATCCGCCCCCGAGTACGAGGACCTCGGTGTCGTTTGCCATCCCTTCGTTCGTAGCTAGCCGTCCCGACTCATTATTTTATCGACGCTGGCCCAACAGTCATAACAATCCGACGGCGTTCACGATCGACCTCTACCCCGGAAGCGGGTCGCTTCGAACGAATATCGGAGAAGCTGTCCGTCTCTCCATCCAAAGAGTGAATATCATCGATGTCGACTGTCCGAACTACGGAACGAAATCTCTCGGCGAACATATGGTTTCGGTAACTTTTATAATGATTGTAGGTATTGTTTACCAGTAGCACGCGACCGTTGGTAAAGACGGCGCGTCGCACGGGGTGACCACCAGTGACAGCAAATACCTACGTCGGTGCGGTAGACCAGGGGACGACCGGAACCCGTTTCATCGTGTTCGATCACGGCGGACAGGTCGTCGCGAACGCCTACGAGAAGCACGAACAGATCTATCCGGAGCCAGGGTGGGTCGAACACGACCCGATGGAGATCTGGGAGAACACCAAGTCGGTGATCACGCAGGCGCTCGGGCAGGCGGGGATCAGCCCCGATCAGCTCGAGGCGATCGGCGTCACGAACCAGCGCGAGACGACGCTGCTGTGGGACGCCGACTCCGGCAAGCCGGTCCACAACGCCATCGTCTGGCAGGACCGCCGGACGACCGACCGCGTCGAGGAACTCGAGGCGAACGACCTCGTCGAGGAGATCCGCGAGAAGACGGGCCTCGAGGCCGACGCCTACTTCTCGGCGACGAAAGCCGAGTGGCTGCTCGACAACGCGGATCCGATCAAGATGGAGCGTTCGCGGCCCGACGACATCCGCGACCGCGCGGAGCGCGGCGACGTCCTTTTCGGAACGATCGACACGTGGCTGATCTACAATCTGACCGGCCAGCACGTCACCGAGGTGACCAACGCCTCGCGGACGATGCTCTACAACATCCACGACCTCGACTGGGACGACGACCTCCTCGCGGAGTTCGGCGTGCCCCGCGAGATGCTTCCCGAGGTCCGGCCCTCGAGCGACGACGAAACGTACGGGACGACCGATCCAGAGGGCTTCCTCGAGGCCGAAATTCCCGTCGCGGGCGCACTCGGCGACCAGCAGGCGGCCCTGTTCGGCCAGACCTGTTTCGACGCCGGCGACGCGAAGAACACCTACGGGACGGGCTCGTTTTTCCTGATGAACACCGGCAACGAGGCCGTCACGAGCGACCACGGCCTGCTGACGACGATCGGCTTCCAGCGCTCGGGCGAGGACGTCCAGTACGCGCTGGAGGGCTCGATCTTCATCACCGGCGCCGCCATCGAGTGGCTCGAGGACGTCTCGCTGATCGACAACCCGGCCCAGACGGCCGAACTGGCCCGCAGCGTCGACTCGACCGACGGCGTCTACGTCGTCCCCGCCTTCACCGGGCTGGGCGCGCCCCACTGGGATCAGCGCGCACGCGGGACCATCGTCGGCATGACTCGCGGCACGAAACGGGAACACATCGTCCGGGCGACCCTCGAGTCGATCGCCTACCAGACCCGCGACGTCGCGGAGGCGATGGAGGCCGACTCGGGCATCGAGATGACCTCGCTGAAAGTCGACGGCGGCGCGGTCAAGAACAACTACCTCTGTCAGCTCCAGTCGGATATCATCGGCTCGGAGATCGTCCGCCCGGTCGTCGACGAGACGACGGCGCTCGGCTCGGCGTACGCGGCCGGGCTCGCGGTGGGCTACTGGGACGACGTCGACAGCCTGCGGAATAACTGGCAGGTCGACCGCGAATTCGAGCCGGAGATGGACAGCGAGACGGCGGACGCGCGCTACGGGCGCTGGCAGGACGCCGTCGACCGGTCGCTGGGGTGGGCGAACGACGGTGGGAGTAAATGATCGACGCGCTCACCGATCTCGCGGCGATCATCGCCTCGCTGGCCGGCGGCGCGTTCGGCGCCGCGATCGGGCCGCTTCCGGCGTTCGTCTTCACCGGCTTCATGGTGATCGCCGGGGAGGCTTCGGTGCTCGCCGGTGGCGACGGCGCGATCACCGATCAGATCGCGTTCGGCCCGGCGTTCTCGCCCGCGGTGAGTTTCGCCGGCGGGGTGGCCGCGACGGCCTACGCCGCGAAGAAGGGGTACATGGACGGCTTCGAACACGATTACCACCAGGCGAAGAACATCGCGCAGGCGCTTGGAACCAAGCCCGACGTGCTCCTCGTGGGCGCCGCCTTCGGCGTGCTCGGCTACTGGCTGACCGTCGCCTCGGAGGGGCTTGGCATGCCGTACGACCCAATCGCGATGGGCGTCGTCCTCTCGGCGATCTTCCACCGCCTCATCCTCGGCTACAGCATCATCGGGAAGGTTCGCGGCAGCAACGTCCTCGACATGGGTCCCTTCGAGCGCGAGGAGCGTCGCACCTCGGCGGACGGCGGGAAGGAGATGGTCGATCTGGCGGAAGCGGAGACCCCCAAAGGCGGCGACGCTATCGCTCCCGAACGGCAGGCCGGCGCCGCGGCAGCCGGCCGGTTCGCCGTCGAGCCGTGGCTGCCCCACCAGTACAAGTGGGGTCACGTCGCCACGCTCGGTGCGTTCGTCGGCATTCTCGGCGCCTGGATCTCGATCATGACCGAGAGCGCGTTCCTCGGGTTCGGTATCAGCGCGGCGTCGCTGCTGTTTCTCAACCTCGGCATCGAGAAGGTGCCCGTGACCCACCACATCACGCTGCCGGCCGGGACCGCCGCGCTCGCGGCGTGGGTCCCCGCTGACAACGCGCTCGCGGCGAACGCGCCCGTCGCCTACGAGGGCGGGGCCGTACTCGCCGGAACGAGCGTCGAGGTCGCGCTGCTCGTCGGCCTCGCGTTCGGGCTCGTCTGTGCGCTGTTCGGCGAACTGTTCCAGCGCGTCTTCTACGCCCACGGCGACACGCACGTGGATCCGCCGGCTGCGGCGATCGTCTTCGGGACCGCCCTGGTCGCGATCCTGTACGTCGCCGGCGTCTTCGGAACGACGATCTGGGTCCCGTGGTTCTGACCCGCTGATCGCCCGCCGACCGTCCGCGTCCGTTTTCTCGTCGTCCGACTCGAGACGCGTCGCTCGAGCGAGCACCAGTACTCGACTCGAGTTGAGCCGCGTGCCGAGACCCGTTCGCTTTAGGCGACGGCCGGCCCATCTCACCCTATGTCCGCCGATCCGCCGCTCGTGCTCGACATCGACGGCACGCTCACGCGCCCCGACCGCTGGGGCATCGACCCGCGCGTCTTCGACCCCGTTCGTGACTGGGAGGCCCCCGTCGTGATCGCGACCGGGAAGGCTTTTCCCTACCCCGTCGCCCTCTGTCACTTCGCCGGGATTCCCGAACTCGTCGTCGCCGAAAACGGCGGCGTGGTCTACACCGGCGACGACGTCTTCTTCACCGCCGACCGCGCCGCCGCTCAGGCCGTCCTCGAGGAGTATCGGGCCGCCGGCTACGACACGGGCTGGGGGCCGGAAAACACCGTCAACCGCTGGCGGGAGACCGAAATTGCGGTCGATCTCGAACAGCCGATCGGCCCGCTGCGAGCGATCGCCGCCGAGCACGGCCTCGAGGTCGTCGACACCGGCTACGCCTACCACGTCAAGGACACCGCGCCGAACAAGGGCGACGGCGTCGAGACGATCGCCGAGCGCGTCGGCTTCGACCTCGCGGACGCGGTCGCCGTCGGCGACTCGGTCAACGACGTCTCGACGTTCGAAACCGTCGGCCGGAGCTTCGCCGTGAAAAACGCCGACGAGACGGCGAAAGCGGCGGCCGACGAGGTACTCGAGGGTGCACACGCCGACGGCACGTTGGCCGTCCTCGAGCGGGTTCGTGGGTCAGGATAGTGTAGCGGTCTCCGGGACTGGGTTCTCGGCGGCGCTTCGAGTCGCGCTTGAGGGCTTCGTGAGCGTAGCGAGCGAGGTCAGCCGAGACGGCTCGCCGTCTCGCGATGCGAAGATTCTCGGTTTTCAAACTGTCGGACAGCAGTCAGTGCACCGTCGGTCGCGACGTCGCAGTCGGCTCCGACGGCGACGACCGCCGTCGCGCGACCGATCGGCAAATAGGTCTGTCCGGCAGTATCAGTCGCGTGGAAGACGCTTCGGGTCTACCAGTGGATGAGCGAGCGAATCGGCTGAGGAGGGAGAGGCAATCCTCGTAGCCAGTGTGAGAAGTCTCAGAGCGGTCGAATACGGAAACCGCCGCTCAACTAATTCGAGAACGACTGGTAGGCGACTGACTTCCGATCGTGGCTACGAGGGATTCCACATCCTCCCCAACCGATTCGCTCACTCGCTTCGCTCGTTCGCTCATCCCTCGCACGACGTCGAGCCACGGTTCACTCGTCGTTCACCGTGGCTCAGCGTGCGCCACGCGGAGAGATAGCTCGAGTCCGAACAACGAGAAGCCGGCTCCGAACGGTGAGTGCCCGCAGCCTGCGGACGAGGACTGCTCGAGCGCGACACTCAGAACGCTTTTCTTCGGCCCGACGAACACTCGAGTATGCTCGCCGACGTTATCGCCGCGGTCCTCGGCATCGTGGTGACGCCCGCCCTGTTCATCGCGATCTACTTCGACGCCTCGAGAGTCGCGGTCTCGAGGCCGCTGCTGTGGGCGACGGTCGCAGCGGCGCCGTTCGCGCTCGGGGTCGGCATGTACCTCTTTATCGACGCCGTCCCGATGACCGGCGTCATCATGACCGCCAACACCGGCATCGTCCTGTACGGCTTCGAACGCGAGATCACTCGCGGCGACGACCAACCCGCCGAGCCGGGAGAACTGCTCGAGTAGCCCGGTCGAACCGGCGCGCTCGAGTTCGCCGTTGCCACCGGAACGTTTTCGCTCCGGTGACACCACACGGTTTTTGTCCGCCCCCGCCCAAGCGGGGTCAACATGAGTGATTCCGCCGATTCGGGCGTCGATCCGGGGACCGACGCCGACGAGGCAGCCGACGCGGGAGACGGCGGTGCGATGCAGGTCTCGAGTCCGGATTATCACAGCGAGAACCACACGGCCGCCCAGACCTGCGGCTGGACGGCGAACGCCATCCGCGGCGAGGGGAAGTGCTACAAGTACATCTACTACGGGATCGAGTCCCACCGCTGCATCCAGATGACGCCCGTCGTGCGCTGTAACGAGCGCTGCGTCTTCTGCTGGCGCGACCACCAGGGTCACACCTACGAGATGGACGACGTCGAGTGGGACGATCCCGAGGCGGTCGTCGACGCTTCGATCAGGCTCCAGAAGAAGCTACTGTCGGGCTTCGGCGGCAACGACGAGGTCCCTCGCGAGGTGTTCGACCAGGCGATGGAGCCGCGACACGTCGCCATCTCGCTCGACGGCGAACCGACGCTCTATCCCTACCTGCCGGAGCTCATCGACGCGTTTCACGACCGCGACATCACCACCTTCCTCGTCTCTAACGGCACCCGCCCCGAGGTGCTCAGGGAGTGCGATCCCACGCAACTGTACGTCAGCGTCGACGCCCCCGAGCGCCACACCTTCGACAACGTCGTCGGCGCGACGGAGGACGACGCCTGGGAGAAGCTCCTCGAGACCATGGCCGTCCTCGCCGAGAAGGACGAGACCCGGACGGTCCTCCGGACGACGCTCGTCGACGGGGAGAACATGCACCACCCCGACTGGTACGCCGGCTTCTACCAGCAGGCCGACCCCGATTTCGTCGAGCTGAAAGCCTACATGCACGTCGGCCACTCGCAGGGCCGCCTCGACCGCTCGGCGATGCCCGACCACGAGGCCGTCGTCGCGTTCGCCGAGGACGTCATGTCGTACATGCCCGAGTTCACGGAGTGTCGCGGCGTGCCGGAGTCCCGCGTCGCCCTGCTCGCAACGCAAAAGGACACCTGGGTCCCCAAACTCAAGAAGGGCAGCGAGTTCTGGGAGCGCGATCCGGTCGTCGGGGACTGAGGGGCGTATCCCTCGTCTTCACCGATTTCACCTTCTTCGGCTCGAGTCTCCGCTCCACTTGAGCCCCACCTCGCTCGAGTCCCCCGTCGCGGCGAGAACGCTTACAAACCGACCGACCGAACTCCCGCCAGTGCCCCTTCGATCGTTCATCGACGATGTCGACGGGCCCGAGCGAACGATCGCCGTGGTGAGCGACGACGAGCCGGGACCGCTTGCAGCGATGCTCGAGGCGGCGTTCGAGACGCAGTCGGTCAACGTGCGGACCGACGGAGAGACGATCGTCGGTTCCGGACCCCTGGCGGACCTCGAGGGAGAGACCGACGGTGACGTCGCGGTCTTGCTCGAGGACGGCGAGCCCGTCGCGGCGTCACCGATGACGGCGCTCTACGAGTCGCTCCTCGCGATCAACTCTGATCTGTTCGTGACGGGTGCGCGCGGACTTGGCGAGATCGACCTGCCGGACGTCATCGCGGGCGTCGCCGAAGCCCCGCTCCGACTCCGGGGCTATCCCCTTGCGCACAAGGAGAAACTCCTGTTGATCCTGCTCTCGCGCCACATCGAGCAGCGGGCCTGGGAAGCGGGCGACGGAACGCTTCGCTCGTCGTTCCAGCGGCTCTCGCGGATCGAGGACGAGGTCGGGACGCGAGAGGTATACGAGGGACTCGCGGCGACGGACGTCGACGTCCACGTCTACGGCGTCGACGACGGAACGACGGTCGACGTGGAGGCGACCGTCCACACCGGTACCGACTCGACCTACCGAAACGGCTGGTTCGTCGTGTATCGGCCCGACGGCGCCGCCGACGATAGCGGTCCCGACGCCGGCTCGGCGGCGCTCGTCTGCCTCGAGACCGCGTCACGGATCTGGGAGGGAGTCTGGACGCGCAACTCCGAGCGCGTCGCGGAGATCGACGACGCGATCGCTCGGGAACTCTGAGTTCGCGACCACCTCGAGCGCCGCGACCGTCTGAGCCGTGAGGACGACCGATGGCTTTTTGCGCCGACCCACCAACGGATCGGTACGCGACTAAACGCTCGACAACTTCGTCACAGTTTTGGTATGCATGCCACATTCGGTATGCTTTTAGGGTGGCCGATCATACCGGGTGGTATGTCAGTCTCAACCGCGTCCGCCGTCGGGCACGACGAACTCGCCGTGCTCAAACTTCTCGCACTCGAGGGCGGGCTCGAGGGCGACGTCAAGATCTCCTGTTCTCGCCTCGCGGATCGCCTCGACGCGTCGAACCAGACCGCCTCGCGACGGCTCCAGCGCCTCGAGAGCGCGGACTTGCTCGAGCGAGACACCGTCAGCGACGGGCAGTGGGTCGCGGTCACCGACGACGGCGAACGACTCCTGCATGCGGAGTACGAGGATTATCGGCGCATCTTCGAGGCCAAATCGGAGGTCGAACTCGACGGCACCGTCACCAGCGGCATGGGTGAGGGGCGCCACTACATCTCCCTGCCGGGCTACAAACGACAGTTCGAGGACCGACTCGGCTACGAGCCGTTCCCCGGCACGCTGAACGTCGAACTCCGCGAGGAGAGCGTTCGCCGTCGCAGCGCCGTCGCTTCCCTCGAGCCGGTGCCGATCGACGGCTGGGAGGACGACGACCGCACCTACGGGCCCGCCGTCTGTTATGCGGCGACGATCGAGACGGCCGAGGGCGACCGCTACGAGAACGCACACACGATCGCACCCGAGCGAACCCATCACGACGACGACCAGCTCGAGGTCATCGCGCCGGAGAAACTCCGCGAGGAACTCGACCTCGAGGACGACGACCACGTCACCGTCTACGTGGGTGATCGCCGATGACGGGCCACCACGCCGGAACGCGATCGGACGCCAGCGGCACGAACACCAGCGCCGACGGCGGCTCCGCGACGACGGCCAACACCGTCGAGGAGGCCCTCGAGTCGCTTCGCGCCGGCGAGCCGATCCTCGTCCACGACGCGGCCGACCGCGAGGGCGAGACGGACCTTATCTACCACGCCGACGCGGTGACTCCCGAGGCCGTCGCCCACCTGCGAAACGACGCGGGCGGACTCGTCTGCGTGGCGCTCGGCCACGACGTCGCCGACGCGTTCGACCTCCCCTTCTACACCGAGGAGATCGACCACCCCGCCGCGGGCGGCCACGAACTCGGCTACGACGAGCGCTCGTCGTTCTCGCTGACGGTCAACCACCGCGACACCTACACCGGGATCACCGACAACGATCGCTCGACGACCATCCAGGCGCTCGGCGAAGCCGCAGCCAACCCCGACGCGACCGAGTTCGCCGCGGAGTTTCGCGTTCCCGGGCACGTCCACCTGCTCAAGGCCGCTCCCGATCTGCTCGCCCAGCGCGAGGGTCACACCGAACTCGGCGTCGCGCTCGCCGAAGCCGCCGACCTCTCCTCGGCGGTCGTCGTCTGCGAGATGCTCGCCGACGGCACCGGCGAGGCGATGACGCCCGCCGACGCCCGCGCCTACGCCGACCGTCACGACTTTACGTATCTCGAGGGCAGCGCGATCCTCGAGCGCCTCGGCTGAGGACATTGACTCGACGGCTCGACCGTTCTCGCTGGTAACGTTCCGCTCGTCAATCGTCGTCGGGACCGAGCGCCGCCTGCGTCGGATCCGACTCCGACCCCGAGCCTGAACCTGATCCTGATCCCGATCTCGATCTCGATCTCGACTCCGGATCGGTACTGATTCCGGGTCCGCTCCGGTAGACGGCATACAGGATCAACACGGCGATCGAGAAGTCGACGCTGTGTTCGACGAGGTGATGGATCGTCATCGGCACCAGCCCGAAGACGGTGCCGAGGCCGACGATCGACCGCGTTACGAGTAAGCCGAGGACGGCCGTGACCAGCAGGTAGCGGGTCGACCGGCGGCGCGAGTAGGCGACGATCCCGCAGCCAAAGAGGATCGTCGTCCCCAGGACGGCCAGGACGATTACGGCGAGCAGGACCGGCGCCAGCTGGGGGTCCAGCCACTGGACCTCGAACGGGCTCGTGTGATCCATCTACTCGTTTCTATATCGGAGCGGGGTCTATCTATGACCTTCGGTTAGATCCGTTACAGATTCCGCGGTCGATCGGTCTCTCGAGCGACGCCGGTTTCGTCACATTTCGACGGCGTGGCCGCCCCCAATCGCCCATCGATAGCGTCCGCGAACGTCTCCGGACTCGCGTCCGCTCTCGCGGTACTGATTACCACCCGTCGTACGACGGTTCCCACCTATCAGGAACGATCGGAAGCCGTTATGATGCTCGCACCGCTAGCAACGGGTAGCTACCCGCTTCGGAACGCGGACACCCTTCCACCCACTGCCATGAGCGACACTCGAAACCAGATCAGGGCGCACGTGCAGGCAAACGCCGGGATCCACTTCAACGAACTCGTCAGGGAGTCCGAGTTCGCCCCGGGACAGATTCAGTATCACGTCCGGCGGCTGCTCGACGCCGACGCCCTCGTTCGCGAGGAACTGTACGGACAGACCCACTACTACCCGCCACAGTACGACGCGTGGGAGCGGGCCGCGTTAGCGCTGTTTCGGCGGGAGACGGCCCGCGAGATCGTCGTCTACCTGATCGAGTCCGGTCCCTGCGGGCCGGCCACCGTCGCCGACGACCTCGGGATCGCCCGGAGCACGCTCGAGTACCATCTCGACCATCTCGTCGAGCGCGACATCGTCGTCAAAGAGTACGACGAGCGAAACCGGGTGACGCTCACGTTGTCGAACCCCGACCGCACCGCACCGCTGCTCTCGGAGGTGACGCCGACCGTTCCCGATCGACTGCTCGATCGGTTTACGCGGCTTGTCGACGGCCTGCTCGAGGGGCCGCCGAACTCCCGGTAACGTTCGCTCGAGCCTCGTTCGTCTCGAACGAACAGATCTACCGTCAGACACCCTTTTTCGACGATCGGACCACAACCAAAAATAGCAGATGGAATAGATGTGTCCGTATGACCCGGTCGATCGATCGACGACGTTTCGTACAGCTCTCAGCAGGCGGTCTCGCGGTCGGACTCGCCGGTTGTCTCGGTGGCGACGACGATGACGATGAGAACGGCGACGATGACGACGGAAACGGCGGCGAGAGCGGCGGCGACGAGGGGCTTGCGTACGCGTTCGCACCCAACCAGATTTCGATCATCGATCCCGCGGAGGGCGAGGTCGTCGACGAGATCACCGACGGCATCGACGACTATAGCTGGGGCGACCCGCGGATCACGACCGACCTGAGCCAGATCTTCGTCATCGAGGACTCCCAGGACCAGGTCGTCGTGATCGATACCGAGTCGCGCGAGATCACCGCTGAGGTCGGCATCGGCCCCGATGCGACCCACATGTATCATCCGAACGACGACGAGATGTGGGCCCATTCCGACGAGAACGGCGCGTTCTACGTCGTCGAGACCGACTCGCCGGAGGACGGAGACGTCCGCGTCGTCGAATCCGGCCTCGACGACGAGGGGCACGGCAAACTGCTCTACCACGAGGACTTCGGCTCGATGGGATACGCGACGAACGTCAACGACCCCGGCGCGCCAGTCATCGACCTCGAGGACTACGAGCGCAGCGAGTTCATCGACTTCACGGAATCCGACGAGATCGACGCGGAGGAGGGCACCCACTACAAGGCCTACGCGCCCGAGACCGGCCTCGCCTACTTCGAGTACGGCGACGAGACCGTCGTCGTCGACACCGAGACGAACGATATCGTCGACGTGCTCGACCTCGCCGGCGGGATGTACCTCACGCCCGACGAGCAACTGCTCGGCGTCCTCGACGGCGACGACGTTCGGTTCCTCGACGCGACCAGCGAGGACAGCGAGGAACTCGGCTCGGTCACCGTCGAGGGCGGCCCCGACGCGCTGCGCTACTACGACGACGACGGCACGATATACGCCTTCACCGCCAACACGATGAACGACGAAGGCGCGGTCATCGACACCGACGAGTTCGAGATCCTCGACACGCTCGCGGTCGGCGACATCGAGCGACCCGAGGGAGCACGACACCTCCACCGCTCCGGCGTCGCCGGTGACGAGTACTTCCTCACGCCCGCGGACGGCGACGGCTTCGTCGCCGTCGTCGACATGGCCGAACAGGAGGTCGCCCACCAGGTCGACGTCGAAGACGGCGTCGACACTATCCAGTACGTCGGCGACTCCGGCGTCGGCTACTCCGGCAAAATTCGATAAGCGATGACCGGACGCGAATCGACCGACCGTCGCCCGCCCGCCGGTTCCCGCCGCGCCTCGAGCGCTATCAGAGCAACCACAGTCGTCCTCGCCGTCGTCCTCCTGCTCGGGGCGGTCGCCACGCCGGTCGCGGCCCACGCGTACCTGAGCGAATCGGATCCGGCTAACGGCGAACAGGTCGAAGCAGTGCCCGACGACGTGACGCTGACGTTCTCGGGCGACGGCGTCCAGATCGTCACCGACGCGACGATCACCGGGCCCGACGGCGAGGAAGTGAACGGCGAACCCGAGATCGATCCCGACGACAGCCAGATCGTCCGGATCCCGATCGAGGACGCGGCCGATAGCGAGGACGCCGACGGCATGTACACCGTCGAGTGGGAAGTCATCGCGGACGACGGTCACACGACCTCCGGGACGTTCTTTTTCGCCGTCGGCGACGAACCGCTCGACCGCGACGCCGTTCTCGAGGCCCACGCGGACGACGAGACCGACGAGTCGCCACCGCCGACCGAGACCGCCTCGAAGGGGCTGTTACTGGTCGCGCTCGTCGGGCTCGTCGGCGCCCCGCTGACGGCCGCCATCGCGGTCTACCCGGCTGCCGACCGATTCGGCTCGTCGACGCGCGCCGTCGATCGACGACTCTCTCGACTGCTCGCCGGCGGGGCCGCGCTGTTGCTCGCCGCGGCGCTCGCCCTCGGGCTGAGCAGAGTCCCGGATCCCGGACCGTTCACCCTCGAGGGGCTGGAGCAATTCGTCGCCACGCCGCTCGGACAGGTGTGGCTGCTCCAGCTCGCACTCGCCGTCGCGCTGCTCGCGTTCGTCGCCGTCGGCGGTCCGCGCCGCGGCGCGATTCCGCGGCGAGGCTGGCTCGCTGGGACGTTCGTCGGCGCACTCGGCGTCGGCGCGACGGTCGGCTGGACGAGCCACTCCGCGACGGCGATCGACCGCCTGCAGGGGATGGCCGTCGACTTCGCCCACATCGGCGGCGCGGCGCTGTGGGTCGGCGGTCTGGTCGTACTGGCGCTGATCGTCCCGCCGCTGCTCCGCGGAACGGCCGCCGAGGACCGCGCGGCGCTCGCCGCGGCGACGATCCGGCGCTACTCGCTGCTCGCGGTCGCGGGCGTCACGCTCGCCGGCGCGACCGGACTCGTCCTCGCCGCCTGGCACGTTCCGAGCATCGACGCGCTCGGCGAGACGGTCTACGGCACCGCCCTCTCCGCGAAGACGCTCCTGGTCCTGCTGGCGCTCGGACTGGGTGGATTCACCCGGTTCGTCCTACTTCGCCGACTCGAGGCCGACGCCGGCGACGAATCCGCCAGCCTGAGTGACGATGCGGACGCGCTCGGAAACGCTGGCGCGCAGACCCGCCAAGACGGCGGCCGAATCGCGTCCGTCTCCGACCCGAGTCCCGCGGACGGAACGGTCACCCGATTTCGCCGCGCAGTCCGCCTCGAGGTCGCCCTCCTGGTCGTCGTACTCTTGCTCTCGGGGCTGCTCACGTCGGTGCCGACCGCGGCCGTCGCCGGCGATGACGACCTCGGAACGGCGACGATCGAGCGCGAGGGGAGCGCCGACCTCGAGTTGACCGTGACGCCCGCCGACTACGACGAAGACGAGGAGGTCGTGTACGTCCAGGAGGGTGACCCGGTCGTCTTCGAGGCGAATCTGACCGACGACGGCGAGCAGGTCGAAACCGATCGCGAGCCGAGACTGTCGGTGGACGGCCCCGACGATTCGTTCGACGATACCCTCGAGCGAGCCGACGACGGCACCTACACGATCGTCCAGCCGTTCGCAGACGACGGCGACTGGGAGCTCGAGCTCTCCTACGAGTACGACAGCGCCCTCTCGAGCGAGACCGTCGACGTTCACGTGCTCCCCGATGACGAGCACGACCACGGCGAGGAAGACCACGACCACGGTGATAACGAGCACGACCACGGTGATGAACACGCAGACCACGACGACGAGCACGCAGACCACGACGTCGGTGACGAGACCGACGGCGCGTTCGCCACGCTCTTGCAGTTCGGCGCCGTCGCTATCGGCGTCGGCGGCACGGTCGCCGTCGTCACTGAAGTCGTTCGGTTCCGGGATCGCTCGAGCTAGGTCGGCGTCGCGACCACCCGGCCCGTGTCGATTCCGCGACTATCCGGCCCGCGTCGATTCCGCGACTATCCGGTCCGCGTCGAGTAACGCCCCGACTCGAGCGCTCCATCCCATTCGCAAATCGCGAACACTTAGTACAGTGGCTCGTAACACTCTCGATCATGGGATTCGACGAGATGGACGTCAGCACGATCTGGATGGACGGCGAGTTCGTCGACTGGGACGACGCGCAGGTCCACGTCCTCACACATGGCTTGCACTACGGCAGCGGCGTCTTCGAGGGCGCACGCTGTTACGACACCGCGGAGGGCCCCGCGATCTTCCGCTGGGAGGAGCACCTGGATCGGCTCTACCAGTCGGCAAAGCCCTACGAGATGGAGATCGATCACACGAAAGCGGAACTGACCGAGGCGACGAAAGAGCTCATCCAGCGCCAGGATCTCGAGTCCTGTTACATCCGCCCGATCGCCTTCTACGGCTACAACTCCCTCGGCGTCAGCCCCGAGGACTGTCCGACCCGAACGGCGATCGCCGTCTGGCCGTGGGGAGCCTACCTCGGCGAGGAGGCTCTGGAAGCGGGCATCGAGGTCATGATCTCCTCGTGGCGCAAGCACGCTTCGAGTCAGATTCCGACGAACGCGAAGACGACGGGCCTGTACGTCAACAGCATGCTCGCCGGCGAGGAGGCGCGACGGAACGGCTACGCCGAAGCGATCGTCCTCAACAAGGAGGGCAACGTCGCCGAAGGGCCCGGCGAGAACATCTTCCTCGTCCGCGACGGCGAGATTCACACGCCCGGCCTCTCGGAGTCGATCCTCGACGGCATCACCCGCGACACGGTCATCGAGATCGCCGAGGATCTCGGCTACACGGTCCACGACAACGTCTCGATCTCTCGAGGCGAACTCAACACGGCCGACGAACTGTTCTTTACCGGCTCCGCGGCCGAGGTCACGCCCATCCGGAAGGTCGACAACGTCGTCATCGGCGACGGCTCGCGCGGGCCCGTCACCGAGGAGATCCAGCAGCGATTCTTCGAGATCGTCGAGCGCGAAACCGACGCGTACGACGAGTGGTTCGAGTACGTCTGAACTGAGCCGCGTGGGCGCAGTGACGCTCCGCTGACTTGTATTCGAATCAGCGTTCGGAACCGTATCGCTCGCTTGCGCTCGAGCATTCGCGGACGAAGTGAGCGATTCACCGCCGGAGCGGAGTGAAACTCCGCGACGGCGGCCTTTTTTCATCGACGTTTTTTGCCGGGGTTCGACCGAGTGAGCGAAGCGAATGAGGGAGGACCCCGGTAAAAAAACTTCGCTGTACTGAACGATAGGTTCGGACGATCGACTCGAGAGCCGAACGCTCTTGTCGGCGGCCCGCCAGCACCGAGACAGAGAGATGCCCACGGACCCCGTTCGCTTCGAGTCGGTTACGGCTCGAGACGTCTCGCTGATCGTCCTCGAGGAACTGACGTGTTCGGCCGCGTTTCGCTCGTGGCTGCTCGAGGCGAGCGGTCTCGAGGGCGAGACCGAACCGACGACCGTCCTCGAGGCGCGGGATTCCCTCGGCGGGACTGAAACCGTCAAGTTCGATGCCGACCGGAAACGGGCCGCGATCGAGGCTGGCCTCGAGATCGCGGACGAACGAGTCCTCCTCGTCCTGACGATCGACACTGCACTCGAAGCCGACGCGGACGCGGACGCACTCGAGTCGATTCGGACGCGACGCGACCGCGCGCTGGACGGAGAGTGGGACGACTGCCAGACGGTAGCGGTCGCACCGGCGGCCGCGCTCGAGACCGGGACGACCGGCGCCGAGTCACCGATGGACGCGACGATCTCGCTCGAGTCGCTTCGGGATCGGTTCGCCGCCCGCGACACCGAACGCGGCGCGTTTCGGGCGTCGCTGCTCGCGGCTGCGATCGGTGATCGGGGACGCACATCTGACGCGCCGACGATCGTCGACGACTACCGCGCCCACCTGGCCGAACGCGAGCCGTCGGTCGACCTCGAGGCGGCCGACGCGTCGGCGCAGACCGACAGCGCGACGGTGGCGATCGACGGGCCGTCGCTCGCCGACGACCATCGCCTCCTCCACTCGCTACGAGAGGGGACCATCGAGCTCCGCATCCCCGGCGCCGCGGCGCACCTCCAGCCCTTCGCCGCCCGGTACGCGACCGTACTCCCGCCGACGACGAACTTCCTGACCGACGGCGAGACGCTCGTGTTACGCCTGTCCGTCCCGTCGCTCGCGTCCGACTCGAGCGAGGCCGATTCAGCGGCTGATTCCGGCGACGATGGTCGCGGGAGCCTCGAGGTCGATCCGTCGGCGGTCGACGAGGCGCTGTCGGCCGTCCGGGACCTCCTCGATCTCTCCGCGCGCATCGCCGAACGGGGCTCGTGAGCGATTCTTCGGGGTGTTTTCGACCGGCGACCGATTCGTAGCGTTTTTGCCGGTTGTCGGGAAACGGGGCGGTATGACTACCTCTACTCGCCCCTGGGACGACTGGAACCATATTCTCAAGATCGATCCGGACAAGGAGCTTCCCGAGGGCGTCACCTACGGCGATCTCTGTGCGACCGGCACCGACGCGATCGAAGTCGGGGGGACGATGGGGATCACCGAGGAGAACATGGAAGCCGTCGTCGACGCCTGCGCCGAACACAACGTCCCCCTCTACCAGGAACCCTCGAGCCCCGACGTCGTCATCGACAACCGCGCGCTCGAGGGGTATCTCATCCCGACGGTCTTCAACGCCGGCTCGCCGTTCTGGATCACGGGCGCCCACAAGGAGTGGGTCCGCCTCGACGGCGACATGGACTGGGATCGCACCTGGACGGAGGCCTACATCGTGATGAACCCCGAATCCGACGTCGCGACCTACACCGAGGCCGACTGCGATCTCGACGCCGACGACGTCGCGGCCTACGCCGAGACCGCGGAGCGGATGTTCGGCCAGGAGATCGTCTACCTCGAGTACTCCGGTACGTTCGGCGACGAGGACGTCGTCGAGGCGGCCGCCGGGGCGACCGACGAGTCGACGCTGTTCTACGGCGGCGGAATCCACGACTACGAGTCGGCGGCGACGATGGCCCAGTACGCCGACGTGATCGTCGTCGGCGACCTGGCCCACGATGAGGGTGTCGAGGCGGTTCGCGAGACGGTCGAGGCGGCTCGAGACGTCTGAGCGGAAGTCGGCCGAAACTCGAGCGGCGAGCGAAACGGCCGTCAGCCCGACCGCGTTCGGTCGCCGTTTTCGACCTGAATATCGAGTTTTCGCGTGTTGCGGATCCACTCGAGGTACGCCTGTAACCGATTCGCAGCGCGGAGCGAAGCGATCGTATCGTACTCGTCGCGGAGTTCGTCGTTCGAGAAGACGGCGTGGATCTGCTTGTGACAGGGGCGACAGAGCAGTACCGTCGGACTCGAGGCGCGCTCTTCGGGTCGGAGGTGGTGTTCCTGTACGACCTGGGGGTCGTCGATACGCTCGTCGGGAACGACGCGCCGACACAGCGCACACGTCGTCGACATCGGCGGCTATACGCTCCCTACCGGCAAAACGACTCGGGAACTGCGGCGTGCTCGAGTCGGATTCGAGAGGTGCAGTCAATGCTGCGTTACCAGTAGTTGGTAATACGGCTTCTTTATTCAGGTAGAACCGCGAATTTTAATTGGTCGATTCGTCACCTACAGGTGCCAACCTTTTGCTCTGCGTGCGGTCGCTTCGCGACCGCACTCGGCAAAACGTTGATGAAAAGCGCGGCGTCACCCCCTCAGCCGCGCCGTTGGCGCGGCTTCGAGGGATTCCTTGGCCCGCTCGCTCACTCCGTTCGCTCGCGGCTGCTAACGGTAACGTCTCCACCTATATTGAACACGAGTTTCGCACAGAACTCTGTATAAAGAAACTGTACTACTATCTACTGTTACGACTCGAGTCCACACGAGTCGCTCAATCGTCACCCTCGAGCGCGAGGTCGACGCGCTCGAACTGGCCGCGACCGGTCTGCCGGTACCCGTTTGCCAGCGCTGCCGAGAGCAGCGTGTGCTCGGCCTTGCGGAGGTGTTCGTGCAGCGTCGCGCGGCTGATTCCGAGTTCCTCGGCGAGCCCTTCGTTCGTGATCTCGCGGGGCCAGTCGTAGTAGCCGCGCGCGAGGGCTTCGGTGACGACCTCGCGCTGGCGCTCGGTCAGCGGCGAGTCGGTCGCCCGGAACTCCTCGAGCTTGCCGAGCGTGACGGTTCCGAACGTTTCGAAGTCGTCGATGATGGCTTTGAGATCCTCGCGTCGGAAGACGAGGACGTTGTACTCGCGCTGGCGCCCCGAGACCGTATTCGCCCGCCGCAGCGTCCCGTGGTTCTGGTAGATCGCCGAATACGCCCCGCAGGACGGTTTCGTCACGAGCAGATTTTCCTCGTCGAGTCGGTCGACGTGTTCGACGTGGTCCGCGTCCTCGAGTGCCGACTGAAACGGGTCCGCGTGCGGGCCCGCCCGGAGGACGAACGTCACGAACCCGTTCTGAATCTCCTCGATTTCGATCGGAATGGGCGACTCGAGATCCGCCGTGAGCCGTCGGAGGATGCACTCTCGGTGCTGGGTGAAATGAAGCGTCGCGGTGAACATCTCAGCGTGGTGTGTGGAGACAACCCAAGGATAAAAAGCTGCGCGTCGAACCGGGAATCGGCCGAGTAGCGAACGGAGAATATAACGGACCAACAGCTGTTGGGGGAATCCTTACTCCCCAACGCGACCACACCCCACACTGTACGATACCATATGACACATAACCTCGGCGTCGACGTCGGTGGGACGTTCACGGACGTGATCGTCTTCGACGAAGCGACACACGAACTCACGATAGACAAGGTGCTCTCGACACCCGAAAACCCCTCCAGGGGCGTCATTCGGGGCATCGAGGAAGCGACGACGAAGGCGGACACGTCGGTCGCCGACCTCGAACTCCTCTTTCACGGCACGACGGTCGTGACGAACATGCTCTTAGAGGAGACGGGAGCGCGAGTCGGCCTCATCACCAGCTCGGGTCACGAGGACGTCCTCCACCTGGCTCGAGCGTGGACCCCCGGCCCGCTGTACGGCTGGATGGACATGGAGAAGCCGGAGCCGCTCGCGGATCTGGTCGACACCCGCGGCGTCGACGGGACGATCAGTTCGCCCGACGGCGAGGAGACGGCGCCCCTCGACGAGGACGCTGTCAGGGAGGCCGTCCGCGACCTCGAGGCCGCCGGGGTCGAGTCGCTGACGGTCGCCCTGCTGAACGCGTATCTCAACCCGGCCCACGAGGAGCGGGTTCGAGAGATCGTCGCGGAGGAAGCCCCGGAGCTGCCGGTGTCGATCTCCTCGGAGATCGTTCCGGAGTACGGCGAGTACGAGCGAACGCTGACGACGGTCATCAACGACTACGCGCGCCCGACGGTCATCGAGTACCTCGAGGAGCTGGACGACTCGCTGGCCGACGCCGGCTCGACGGCGACGATGAACGTCGTCCGCTCCGACGGCGGCTTGATGAGTTCCGGCGCGGCCACGGAGCGGCCGGTCGAACTCGCGCTCTCGGGGCCGAGCGGCGGCGTCGTCGGCGCGGCGACGATCGCCTCGAAGAAGGGCGTCCCGGACGTGCTCACCCTCGACATGGGCGGCACCTCGACGGACGTTTCGCTCGTCGAGGGCGGCAGTCCGGAGACGACGCGCCAGACGAAGGTGGGCTATCGCGAGTTCAAATCCCGCTCCGTCGACGTGAACACGGTCGGCGCGGGCGGGGGATCGATCGCCCGCGTCCAGTTGAGCGGGTCGCTGCAGGTCGGCCCCGAGAGCTCCGGCGCGGATCCCGGGCCCGCATGTTACGGACAGGGCGGCGAGGAGCCAACCGTCACGGACGCCAACGTCGTTCTCGGTCGGATTCCGGAGTCGGTTCGCCTCGGCGGCCGGATGGAACTCGATCGGGAGGCCGCCCGCGACGCCGTCGCGACGGTCGCCGACGAGCGCGGGAGCACGGTCGAGGAGGCCGCGCAAGCGATCCTCGACATCGTCAACGAGAACATGCACGGCGCCTTGCGCGTCGTAAGCGTCGAGCGCGGTTACGACCCTCGAGAGTTCGGGCTCGTCGCTTTCGGCGGCGCGGGGCCGATGCACGCCAACGCGCTCGCGGACGTGATGGGTGCCTATCCGTTGATCGTCCCGCCGGGACCGGGCGTCATGTCGGCGTTCGGCTTTCTCACCTCGGACGTCCAGAACGAGTTCTCCGAGACCTACCTCGAGACCGAGGACGACGTCGACGGCGAGGACGTCTACGAGAAGTTGCGTGAACTCGAGGCCGAGGCCGGCGAGTGGCTCGCTTCGGAGGGCGTTCCCGAGGACGACCACGCGTTCGACTACGTCGCCGAGTGTCGGTACTTCCGCCAGGACATCCGGATGTCGATCCCGATCGCGATCGACGAGCTCCGCGAGACCGGGCTCGCCGAGATCCGAGACGACTTCGAAGCGCGCCACGACCGCCAGTTCGGCTTCTCGCTCGACGCGCCCCTCGAGATCGCCAACCTTCGCGTGATCGGGAAGGGGATGCTACAGGGCGTCACGATCGAGGAGCGCGAACTGGGCGATGCGGATCCGAGCGACGCCGAGATCGACGTCGACGACGTCTACTTCGACGGCGACACCGACGAGACGCCGATCTACGACCGAACCGAACTGCGGCCGGGCAACGAACTCGACGGGCCGGCGATCGTCACCGACGACGACTCGACGGTCGTCGTCCAGCCCGACCACGTCGCGACGATCGACCGCTACGCGAACATCGAAATCACCCGAGGTGAAGACCAGTGAGCGACACCGCAACCCCCGACTTCGTCGGCGACCACGACGTCGACCAGACCACGCTCGACATCATCGAGAGCACGCTCTCGAACACCCGCCACGAGATGGACCGAGTCGTCGAAACGACCGCGATCAGCCCCGTCATCCGCGAGCAGTCCGACCAGTTCCCGCTCATCGCGGACGCCCAGGGGCGGATGGTGATGGGCCAGTTCGGCTCCGCCATCGACACCATCCTCGAGAACTCGCCGTTCGACCGGGACGACCTGAACGACGGCGACGTGATCGCGACCAACGATCCCTACGCCTGCGCCGGCGCGGTCTCGCACACGCCGGACATGCTCCTGTTGCGTCCGATCTTCTACGAGGGCGATCTCGTGGGCTTCTCGAGCCAGTGGGGGAACCTGATGGACGTCGGCGGGAAGACGCCGGGCAGCATGCCCGTCCAGGCGACGACCATCTTCGAGGAGGGGATGCGGCTGCCGCCGGTCAAACTCTACAAGGAAGGCGAGTTCGACAGCGAACTGCTCGAGACGTTCGCGCACAACACGCGCCTGCCCGAGCACGCCGAGGCAGACATCAAGGCGCTGGCCGCGGGGACGAAAGCGGCCGAGACGCGCGTCCACGAACTCTGTGACCGGTTCGGGAAGGAGACGTACGTCGAGGCCTGCGACGCCATCCTCGACCGGACTCGCGCCGGGATGATCGACCTCATCCACGAGTTCGTCCCCGAGGGCGAGCGCTACACCTTCGAGGACTACGTCGACGACGACGGGATGGGCAACGGGCCGATCAAGCTCCACCTCGAGATCTACCGGGAGGGCGATACGGTCTACCTCGACTGGACCGGAACCGACGAGCAGGTGCCGGGGACGGTGAACTTCCTGCTGAACGAGCAGATGTTCAAGATGTTCACCGGGGTCTTCCTCATCATGGCCTTCGACCCCCTGCTCACCTTCAACGACGGCTACTACGACCTCTTCGAGGTGACGCTGCCCCAGGGCTCGGTCGTCCAGCCGGAGTTCCCGGCGGCGCTCGGCAACCGCCTGCCGCTGATGGCCCGCCAGTTCGACGTCCTGCAGGCGACGTTCTCGAAGCTCATCGACGGCTTCTCCGTGGCCGGCAGCTACGGGACTTCGCCGAACCTCGTCTACGCGGGCACCGATTCCGAGGGCAACGACTTCCAGATGCTCGAGATCCTCTACGGCGGCATTCCGGCGCGGCCGGGCGGCGACGGTCTCGACGGCCACTCCTGGTGGCCGCTGTTCCGGACCGTCCCCGCGGAGTACCAGGAGGCCTACTACCCCCTGACCATCGACGAGTACAGCACCCGCGCCGACACCGGCGGCGCCGGCGAGTTCCGCGGCGGCCACGGCATCACGAAGGTCTACACCTTCGAGGCCGAGGGCGCGATCACGTTCCAGGACGACCGCGCCCACACGTACCCGTGGGGCGTCGACGGCGGCAAGCACGCCCAGACGAGCGAGAAGAAATTACTCCGAACCGACGGCACCGAGGAGGAGCTCCCCTCGAAGGTCGAAAACGTTCCCGTCTCGGCCGGCGACAAACTCGTCTTCAGCACCGCCGGCGGCGGCGGACTCGGCGACCCGCTCGAGCGCGACCCCGCGGTCGTCGCGAAAGAGGTCGAGCGCGGCCTCGTGACGGAATCAGCTGCCAGTGACGAGTACGGCGTCGTCCTCGCCGACGACGGCGGCGTGGACGAGGCGGCGACCGCGGACCGCCGCGAGGAGCTCCGGTCCGAACGCGACGAGCCCGCGGCCTTCGACTACGGGCCGCTGCCGGACGACGCCGACCTCGAGGAACGCATCGCCGCTGAACGCCGCGAGTTCGAGGATCGACACGACTGACTCGTGGGAGACGAACGCCACACCACCCACCGCACGATGGACTGGCCACACGACTTCGACGGCTACGACGAGACCGACTTCGGCTCGAGCGTCGGCCTCGGCGACCGTCCCGCACTGCTCGTGATCGACCTGATCAACGCCTTCACCGATCCCGAGGGGAGTCTCGGCTCGGACGTCGAGGACGTCCTCGCGGAGACGAGCCGACTGCTCGAGGCCTTCCGCAAGCGCGACCTGCCGCGGTACTTCACGACGGTCGCCTACGAGGAGTCCTACGGCGACGCCGGGCGATTCGTCGAGAAGGTGCCTGCGCTTCGCGAACTGCGACTGGGCACCGACGCGGTCGATGTCGACGACCGCGTCGCGCCCGTCGATGACGAGCGCGTGATTCTGAAGAAGTACGCGAGCGCCTTCTTCGGGACCGACCTGCAGACGGAACTGACGACGGATCGGGTCGACACGCTCGTGCTGACGGGCGTGACGACCAGCGGCTGCGTCCGCGCGACGGCGGTCGACAGCCTCCAGCACGGCTACCGAACGATCGTCCCCGCCGATGCCGTCGGCGACCGCGCCGAGGGCCCGCATCACGCGAACCTCTTCGACATCGACGCGAAGTACGGCGACGTCGTGACGACCGACCACCTCCTCGAGCGACTCGAGACGTTCCCTGCAAATGACGAGTGAGACAACGCCCGATTCCACCGACGACCCGCGAACCGCATCGACACCGACTTCCCCGCTACTCCCGAGTGATCGGCCATGACCGACGCAGGTGCCCAACTCCGCGAACTGCTCGAGCGCGACGAACTGCTGGTCTGTCCCGGTGTCCACGACCCGCTCACCGCGGCCGTCGCCGACGCCGTCGGCTTCGACGCCATCTACATGACCGGGTACGGAACCTCGCTCTCGAAGACGGGCTACCCCGACGCCGGCCTCATCACGATGCCGGAGATGATCGACAACGCGGCGACCATCCAGGAGCGCATCGACGTGCCGCTGATCGCCGATTCCGACAACGGCTACGGGAACGCGACGAACGTCGTCCGAACCGTCCGCGAGTACATCAAAGCCGGCGTGGGCGCGATCCACATCGAAGACCAGACCTTCCCCAAGCGCTGTGGCCACACGAAGGGCCGACAGGTCGTTCCACGGGAGGAGGCGGTCGGCAAGATCCGCGCCGCCGCCGACGTCCGCGACGAGCGCGGCGAGGAGTTCGTGCTCATCGCCAGAACCGACGCCCGCGGCACCGGCGACGGCTCGCTCGACGAGGCGATCGGCCGCGTCAACGACTTCCTCGAGGCCGGCGCCGACGTCGCCTTCGTCGAGGGGCCGACCGACGAGGATGAACTCGAGCGCATCGGGCGCGAGGTCGATGGATGGCTCGTCTACAACTTCGTCGGGGACCTCGGCTCCTCGCCGTACGTCGAGCTGGAGGCGCTCGAGTCGTACGGCTTCGACCTCGTGCTCTTTCCGATCGCGTCGACGCTGTCGACGATCGCGAACGTCCACGCCGATCTGGCGGCGTTCGCCGAGGACCCCGTCGACGCGATGCGGGACATCGACGACGCGTTCAACGACCGGCCGCTGGGGAGCCTCCACGAGTTCTCGGGCTTCCCCGAGGTCGTCGAGTGGGAGGAGCGGTACCTCCCCGAAGAGGACCAGGAGAAGTACGAGGGATCGCTCGGCGACGACCTCGAGGGCGAGTGATCGACGGCGCCCGGTATGCTGCCGGACAGCAGTCAGTGCACCGTCGGTCGCGAACGTCTAGCCGTCTCCGACAGCGACGGCCGAATTCGAGCGACCGAGCGTCGAATAGGTCTGTCCGGCAGTACTAATCGATGGCCACTCTGACGGCCCGCTGCCGGGGACGTCGCTGGCGACGGTCACACCGCGCGCCGGCGGAGTACGGCGCGTTCGAACTCGCGAAACCACAACGGACGTTCGTGATAGTTAATGGCGCCGGAGTTGGCAACTCGAAAATGAGTACTCGGTGTCGAGTTGTGACCGGTCGCCAGTAGGCGGCTCACGGCGGTGAGCAGCCCACAGCTACTGTCGTCGCCCGCTATTGGTATTTATTCAATTTCCGGGGAAATAATAACCGCCAGTAACTATCATCTACTTCTATTATCGTCCGTGTAGGCCGTCTACACGGGGATTTTTGGGGTCGTAGTCGTACGGTCTCGGTATGGTTCTACACAACAGGGCGGTTCGACAGGACGTCCGCGAACTGGGTGCGTTGCTCGGCGACGTCCTCGAGGACCAGACGTCGCGTCGGGCGTTCGATACGGTCGAGTCGTGTCGCCGGTCAGCGATCGACTATCGCTCCGGTGACCTCGAGTCCCGGGAACCGCTGATCTCGGAACTCGAGGGACTCTCCCCCCACCAGCAGGGGATCGTCGCTCGCGGCTTTACCACCTACTTCGAGCTAATCAACCTCGCGGAGGAACGCGAGCGCGTTCGCACGATCCGAACGGCCTCCCAGGAGGGGACCCTCGAGGACAGCCTCGAGACCGCCGCCGCGGAACTGGGCGAGAGCGACACGGAGACGGTAACGCAGGTGCTCGACGACGTCCTGATCGAGCCGACGTTTACGGCCCACCCGACGGAGGCGCGTCGGAAGACCGTCAAGTCGAAGCTGCGGACGATTTCGACGCACATCGAGACGCTGGACGAACGGCTACTGACCGACAAGGAAGCGGGACAGGTCTGGCGCGATATCGACGCCGAGGTGACGAGCCTCTGGCAGACCCCCCAGGTCCGCAACCGCCAGCCCGAACCCGAAGACGAGGCCCGAAACGTCCAGTGGTACCTGGAGAACACGCTGTTCGACGTCGTCGGCGAGGTCTACGACGAACTCGCTGACGCCATCGACGACGAAATCGACGGCGGTCTCGAGATTCCCAAACTGTTCGAGTTCCGCTCGTGGGCCGGCAGCGACCGCGACGGCAACCCCTACGTCACCCCCGAGGTCACCGCCAACACCCTCGAGACTCAGCGCGAGGTCGTCCTCGAGAAGTACCGCGACGAACTCAAACGCCTCTCGGGCGTCCTCAGCCAGGACGGCAGTCGCATCGACCCCGGCTCGTCGTTCGCGGCCTCCCTCGAGGACGACCGCGAGCGCCTGCCCGGCAGCGCACGCACCGCCGAGGAGCGCTACCCCGACGAGCCCTACCGCCAGAAGCTCAAGCTGATGCGCGAGCGCCTCGAACGCGTCGGCGACGTGCGCCCGGGCGGTTACAACGACGTCGACGACCTCCTCGAGGACCTCGAGATCATCGCCGAGAGCCTGCGGGACAACGGCGCCGAGAGCGTCGTCGACGCCCACGTCGACCCCATCCGCCGGCAGGTCGCCACCTTCGGCTTCTCGCTTGCCAGCCTCGACCTGCGCGAACACCAGCAGAAACATACCGACGCCATCGCCGAAGCCCTCGAGCGAGAGGGCATCGATTACCGAGCGCTCTCCGAGGACGAACGCGTCGAGTTGTTGACCGACGCCGTCCTCCAGGACGATCCCGTTGTCGACCTCACGGACACGGCGGATCTCTCCGACGACTCCGCACGGGTGTTGACGCTGTTCGACAGCCTCGGCGACTGGCAAACCGAATACGGCGTCGAGGCCATCGACACCTACGCCATCTCGATGACCGAAGAGCCCAGTCACGTCCTCGAGGTGCTGTTCCTCGCCGATCAGGCCGGCGTCGTCTCCCTGCCCGAGCACTCTGGGATCGACATCGTGCCGCTGCTCGAGACCGAGTACGCCCTCTCTGGGGCCCGACGGATCATGGGGACGCTGTTCGAGAACGAGGCCTACGCGCAGGCCCTCGAGGCCCGCGGCCGAACCCAGGAGATCATGCTCGGCTACTCCGACTCGAACAAGGAAAACGGCTTTCTCGCCGCGAACTGGTCGCTGTACAAGAACCAGCGCCGCCTCGGGGAGATCTGCGACGACCACGACGTGACGATGCGGCTGTTCCACGGCCGCGGCGGCTCGATCTCCCGCGGCGGCGGCCCGATGAACGAAGCGTTGCTCGCGCTGCCGAACTCGACCGTGACGGGGCAGGTCAAGTTCACCGAGCAGGGCGAGGCCATCGCCGAGAAGTACGCCAACCCCCGCATCGCCGAGCGCAACATCGAACAGATGCTCAACGCCCAGTTGCGCGCGCGCCTCGACGCGATGGACCAGCCCGAAGAAGACGTCCCCGACGAGTGGGTCGAGGCCATGGAGACCATGGCTGACGCCGCCCGCCGGGAGTATCGCGACCTCCTCGAGAGCGACGGCTTCGTCCGCTACTTCGAGCAGGCGACGCCGATCACCGTCATCGAGAACCTCGACCTGGGATCGCGGCCGGCCTCGCGCAGCGGCGAGCGCACCGTCGAGGACCTGCGAGCGATCCCGTGGGTGTTCTCCTGGACCCAGTCGCGGTGTATCCTCCCCGGCTGGTACGCGATCGCATCGGGGATCGACGCCTACTTGGACGACGGTGGAGCCGTCGAAACCCTCCAGGAGATGTACGACGAGTGGGCCTTCTTCCGGACCACGCTCGACAACGCCTCGCTCTCGCTGTCGCGTAGCGAACTCGAGATCGCCGACCAGTACGCCGACCTCGCCGACGAGGAGCTCCGCGAGCGGTTCTTCCCGCGGGTCTCCGCGGAGTACGAGCGCGCGAGCGACCTGATCACCACCATCGCCCAGCGCGAGACGCTCCACACCCGCGACTGGCTCGGCGAGAACCTCGAGCGGCGCAACCCCTACGTCGATCCGTTGAACCTGCTGCAGGTCCACCTGCTCGGGCAGAATCACCGCACGGACCTTGAGGAACGGACCCTGCGGCTGACGGTCAAGGGGATCGCCGCCGGGATGAAAAACACCGGGTAGAGGGAGGCTCCGACTCTACTCGTCCTCGCCGTATCGCTCCGCGGCCGACTCGAAGCCGAGTTCGTCGTACTCGCGACTCCGGCGCCCCTCGAGTTCCGCGACGGCGTCGGGTTCCGGCGACGCGTCGTCGGTGATCCGCGCCCACGAGTTGTGGACCTTGGCGTGACACCACCGACAGAGGTAGACCGTGATCTCGTGGGTCAGCCGCTCGCCGTCTCGAGCGTAGGAGAGGTGGTGCTCCTCGAGCAACGGGCGCTCGTCGTCGTGGGCCATCCGTTTTTCCTCAAGCCCGCAGCGGACGCACTCTCGGTCGCGGTTGCGAGACCGGAACTGCGGACAGTCGGCCCACGACCAGTCCGACTCGGGGTCGACGACGGGGCACTCGTAGTCGTCTTCGGCGCGCTCGCGGGCGAACTCGGGGTCGTGTTCGTAGTGGTCGAATGCGTACCGGCAGTTTCCGTCGCCGGTGAGGTAGTCACAGACGCCGGCGAACTCGTAGGGATCGTCGACGCCGACCGACGTTCCCCGTGGCGTCTTCTCCATGTCTGTTAGCACCCGTTCGAACGCGGCGGAGTTGAACCTCACGGCTGCCGTTCGACGAGCGACCGTCCGGTGTGATCGTGACCGACGCGAACGGTACGAACGAAACGAACGATATGGTACCGATCGACGACAACGACGAGCGACTGCTCGAGTCGGCCTCTTACGATGGCCCGCCTCAGTCGACCGTCCGCTTCGAGTCCGAATCGACCGCGGTCAGGTACTGCTCGAGGAGGTCGGGAAACTCCCGCCCGCGAATAAAGCGCAGCCCGAAGTCCTCGGTCCAGTCGATGATCCCGTTGTCCTCGGTGACCACGCCGGCCTCGAGTTCGCGGGCCAAGATTAGGAGGTCGAAGTCCTCGCGGGAGTCGAGGACGCCGGTGCGCATCGCCCGACGGTACTTCTCGCGCAGATCCGAGATGACGGCGTCGGTCTCGGTCATGTGCTCGTGATCCGCGAGCGGTCCGTCGTCGATCGCCTCGACCTCGCGGACGGCTTCCTCGGAGACGCGCAGCCCGCGGTCGACGCGGTCGCTCATCTCGTCGACGAAGCTGTAGACGACGTTCGCGGGCACCGAAACCGCGTACCGATCGGGGTGTTTTCGGATCACCCAGGTGTTGAGCTTCGAGTAGATTTCGTCGTCGACATCTCGCGCCGCGAGCATCGTCGTCAACTCGTCGTGGATCGTCGGCGGCACGTAACAGGAGATGCCGAGGTTGAGGCGCGCGTTCGCGATCAACTCGAGCAACCGGAGGACGGCGTCCTCGAGGGACTCGTCGTCGCGGCGGATCTCCTCGGTGATAAACAGCGAGGTGTCGAGAACGAACCGCTGTTTGAACGCCTCGGTGGCCATACCGCGTGTTCGTGGCGAACGGGGAAATAAGTGGACCCGGGTCGCGGGCCGGAAATGGATCCGCGTCGCGGGCTACGCTTCGACCGCCGGAACGGCGCCTAGACGTCGGGCTGTTTCTCCGGATCCGCACCCAGCCCGGCCTCGGAGACGATCTCCGCACCGATCGAGGAGAGTTCGACGGAGACGTCGCCGGGGGCGACCTTGCTGATCTCGTCGACGTTGCCCGCGAGCACCGTCAGGATGTCGTCCGGATTGGCGTACAGCAACATGTTACCGTCTTCGCCCTCCGCGACCAGTTGCGTGTCGTTCAGAACGATCTGGTCGTTCTGGATCGTCGCCGCCACGACGGGCAGCGCCTCGGGTTTGCCCTGTTCGTCGTCGCGGACCCGCCGGATGTGGACGGCCTCGAGGTCCAGTGCGTCTTTGTGCTCCTGGATCACCTCGGCGCAGCTGACCATATCCTGGAGGAGCTGGGACTTCTGCTCGCCGCCGTGTCCGTCGTCGCCCTCGAGACAGTGCTGACAGACGCGAAGTTCGAGTCGCATTGAACTGTCGTTGTGCCTCGAGACCGATGAGAATTCCGTTTCCGGGAACCGCCGCGACCGGCCGGGCCGACGGCTTCGGGTGCGCGTTTTTTGCCCCGCCGCGCCGTACCGCTTCGTGATGAGTGTTACCGAATACCACCGAACGCTCGGGATCGGCGAGGGGGCCTTCCGAACCCTCGAGTCGAACCTCGAGCGCCGCGAGTACGAGGGTCGGTCGTACCGCCACCTTCCGGACCACCGACAGGGCGTCGAGCGCGGCACCGCGTTACTCGACGGCGCGGTCGTCCGCGGCTTCCCGAAGGTCCCGCGGGCGCTCGTCCTCGGGACGGGTATTCCGGCGCAGTTCGCGGCCGACACCGCCGAAATCGCGGTCGAGGAGAAGCTAAACGGCTACAACGTTCGAGTGGCCCGGGTCGACGGCGACGTGCTCGCGTTCACCCGCAGCGGGATGATCTGCCCGTTCACGACCCGACTCGTCGAGCGACGGCTGGACCTCGAGGCGCTCTTCGACGCCCACCCCGAGGCGATGGTTTGCGGCGAGATGGTCGGGCCGGAGAATCCCTACACGGCCCACGACTACCCCGAAATCGACTCGCTCGCGTTTCGGGCGTTCGACTGGCGCGACCGCGAGACGGGCGAACCCCTGCCGGTCGAGATGCGCCGCGAGCGCTACGATCGGTTCGGCGTTCCGCAGGTTCGACTGTTCGGGACGTACGCCGTCGAGGACGCCGCAAGCTGGGTCAGACCGATCGTCGACGCGCTCGACGACGAGGGGCGGGAAGGCGTCGTGATGAAGTCGACCGACGGTCGGACGCAACTCAAGTACACGACCGCGGCCGCGAACCGCGGCGACCTCGCGTACGCCTTCTCGTTGCCGTTCGACTACGGGCGATCGTTCGTGTTCCGCCGGCTCGTCCGCGAGGCGTTCCAGAGCGTCGAGTGGGACGAGTCCGACGCGGCCGCGCGCGAGCGCGCCCACGATCTGGGTGAGGCGATCTTGCTCTCGATGCGGGAGACGATCGACGCTGTCGACGAGGGCGCCGACGCCGGCGACCGTCACACCGTCCGTGCCGCCCCGGAGGCCGTCGACGCCCTGCTCGAGCACCTCTGCAATCAGGGACTCGACCTCGAGATCGAAGCCGATCGCCGCGAGGACGGCGACCGCGTCTGTACGTTCCTGAAGCGGACGCAATCGACCACCGACAAGACGCGAAACTACCTCGAGGGGCACATCGTTCGGGAGTGAGACGGTCTGCTGTACCACTGTACCGGCGCAATCGCAGGACGTGTCGCGGGTGCGCCGGAACTGACGGACGGTCGTCCGTACGAGCGCGAGGTCGGGACTCGAGCGAACGCGGTCGGAAGGCGGTCGCTGGGATACCCTTCAACTGTCTCCGGACGATAGTCGAGACGGGAGTCCACCGATGTCCACGCCAGAGTACACCCGACGATCCCTGCTCGCGGCCGGCGCGACGGCGGGCGCGCTCTCCGTCGCGGGCTGTACGAGTCTGCTCGACGACGAGGACGATTTCCCCGGCGAGGTCGAGACCGTCGTCGACGGGCTGGCCCACCCCTGGGCCCTCGAATTCGTGCCGGACGAGCCGTGGCTGCTCGTGACGGAACGGGAGGGAGCGCTGCGCCTGATCGATAGGGAAGAAGACGAGGCTGCAACGATCGATGGCACGCCGGACGTCTTCGCCGAGGGTCAGGGCGGACTGCTCGACGTCGCCCTCCACCCCGATTTCGACGAGGAGCCCTGGGTCTACCTGACCTACGCCGCGACGAACGACGACGGCGAGTCGGCGACGCACCTCGGCCGCGGCCGACTCGAGGTCGACGACGACGGCGAGGGCGGTGCCCTCGAGGAGTTCGAGGAACTCCACGTCGCGGAGCCGTTCGTCGAGGACAGCGGCCACTTCGGCTCGCGTGCGGTTTTCGGTCCCGACGGCGCACTCTACGTGACGACCGGCGACCGGCAATTCAAGGATTTCGGCCCGGAGCACGTTTCCCAGGACCCGACGAACGAACTCGGCGCGACGCTGCGCCTCGAGCCGGACGGGTCGGTTCCGGACGACAACCCGTTCGTCGACAGCGAGGGGACGGAACTCCCTCGAGCAGACGGCGACGCCGTCGACGGGGACGACGTAGAAGACGCGATCTACAGCTACGGCCATCGGAACGTCCAGGGGATGACCGTCCACCCGGAGACCGACGAGATCTGGCAGAGCGAGCACGGCGAGGAGGACGGCGACGAACTCAACGTCCTCGAGGAAGGCGGCAACTACGGCTGGCCGATCGCCCACACCGGCTGCGAGTACGGCACCGACGAGCCGGTCGGCGACGACCCCTTCGACGACGACGATATCGTCGATCCGGTCTACTACTGGGAGTGCAACAGCGGCGGGTTTCCGCCCGCCGGAATGACCTTCTACGACGGCGACGCCTTCGAAGATTGGCAGGGCGACCTGTTCGTCGGCAACCTGGCCGGCGAGTACCTCGGACGGTTCAGCGTCGACGGCACCGACGTCGAGGAGACCGATCAGTTACTCGAAACCCGCGGCTGGCGGATCCGCGACGTGGCCGTCGCGCCCGATACCGACTACATCTACGTCGCCGTCGACGACGCCGACGCGCCGATCGTCAGGCTCGTGCCGGAGTAACCGGAGCAACGAAGCTAACTCCTGATTCGAGTGGCGCCCCCAAAGCGAGCGGCTACGATCGCTCCGCGACGATCTCTTCGATCCGATCGCCGCCGCTATCGACGTAGCCGCCGTGATAACAGACGACGTGTTCGATCCCGCGACTCGAGAGCGCCTCGAGCGAGCCGTACGCGCGATCCATATCCGGCGTGAACTCCGGCTTCGGCCCCGAAAGCGGCTCGTCACCGTCGGAGACGAGTGCGTCGCCCGCGATTAAGAGCCCGTCTTCCGGAAAGTGCAGCGACACGTGTCCGGGCGTGTGGCCGGGCGTCTCGACGATCTCCATCGGCCCCGCGAGCGTCGGAATGCGGACGCCGCCGACCACCTCGAGGTCGACGTCGACCGGCGGGTACCGATCCCCGTCGCCTTTGATCGGATCGCGCTCGCCCGTGAGATACGGCGCTTCCTCGGGGTGGGTCGCGACGACCGCGTCGACGGCCTCGAGCAGGTCAGCGAGGCCGCCGACGTGGTCGCCGTCGTGGTGGGTCGCGAGGACGAGCCAGACGTCCTCGAGTTCGTAGCCGAGCGAACGAAGGTGCGTTCGGAGCCCGTCGACCGCGTTCGCCGGGCCGACGTCGATCAGAACGGGCCCGCGCTCGGTCTCGACGAGCGTCGGGGTGACCGTGAGTTCTCGACCGCCGTACTCGATCGTCAGCGGGAGCGTGTGGACGCCCGCATCGCGCTGGTCGTCTTCCATACGCGCCCTGTTTCGGTCCGGAACGAAAATCGTGTCCGTTCTCGGCGGCGACCGAAGGCTGTTCACGCCGAGCCATGCCATAATATTGATTATATTCTCAATTATAATAAGAAACAAGATATATTTATTTTCGGCCGTGTACAGTAGTCCAATGAGCGTAAACGTCACGTTCCCAACACTCGAGGTCGAGTCGGATCCGTTCGCGGATGCGCCGACGCGGACCCTCTCGGAGACGATCCAGCCCTTCGCTGACGCCTACGACGAGCGCATCGGCGACCGCGACCGGACGACCTGGCGATGGTTCGATCGCGTCGAATCCGAGTTCCGACTCTCCTGTCTCGACGAAGCCCACGCCCAACGCGCCCGTGACGCCAAGGTGCTCGCGACGATGTTCATCACCGTCGTCGACGACGTCGCCGAACGCCACGGCGACCGGAAGACCCTCGAGGAACTCCTCACGGTTCCGTTCGAGAGCCGCCCCGCGGAACCGACCCGCGACGGCGTCGACGGCGAGTACGTGCGGTTCCAGCAGGAGCTCTGGGACGGGCTACTGGCGCTCTACGACCAGAGTCCGCGGGCCCCGGCGTTCGAAGATCTGTTACGGTTCGACGTCCGACAGGCCCTGCAGTCGGTCGATTACTCATCACTCATCGCTGACCGCCCCGGCCTCGCCGGCGAACGCGAACTCTGGACGTACGACGCGCACAATATGATGATCTTCGTCTTCGCCGACATCGACCTCGCGAACAGCCCTGCCTTCGACGCAGGCGAACTCGCCGCCATCCGAACCGTCGTCGATCGAACCCAGCGGATGGCCCGCATCGGCAACTGGATCGGGACCTGGGAACGGGAACTCGCCGAAGGCGACTACAGCTCCGGCGTCGTCGTCCGCGCCCTCGAGTCGGGGCTCGTCTCGGAAACCGAACTCCGGGCGATTCACCAGTCTCCGACCGAGTCGACCGTCGAGCCGGTCGTCGACCGGATCCGCGACTCGGAGATCGAGGCCGCGTTCGTCGACCGGTGGTGCCAGGAGTACGACGCGGCCGTGGCGTACGCCGACGACGTCGACTCCGTCGACGTGTGCGACTACGTCGAGAGCTTCGAACCGATCTTTCGCTCACAGCTCGCACGTCGGCCCTCGGACTGAGCGACGCGCGGGGTGTAACGGCGGGACGGTCACAGCGGGGCGATCACGGCGGACGAGCACCGGCGGCCGGTCGCAGTCCCATGCCCCTGTTTCACACCCCAATGATCAACAAAGAAAAGTCTATATGGGAACAGCATCGAGGTCACCGATACGAAACGTCCCAGCTGCGGACGGTGCCCTCCATGGAATTAATTAGCAATCAGAGCGGTGATACGCGAGTCACGGACGGTATCACCCAACTTTTCGACGAGGACGGAACGGTCTACCTCGTGACCGGCTACTTTACTAACAGTGCCTACAGACTCATTCGTCCCGATATCGAGCACTTTCTGGAGCGATCCCCGGAGAACGAACTTGTCGTCGTCGTGAGCCCGACGGCCGACCAGTTCACGCCCGAAATCGCCCGCGACCTCCGTCGTCTCGACGACGGCGACGAGCGGATTCAGCTGTACAAGTATCCACACGGCTGTCTCCACGCGAAGCTCTACGTTCGAACCGGCGACCATCCGATGGCGATGGTCGGCTCGGTGAACCTGACGCGGGTCGCCTTCGAGCAGAATATCGAACTGAGCGTCCTCGTCGAACCGGACGACGGCGACGAGGCCGAGATCGAACCGTTCCTCGAGTGGACCGAAGGACTCCTCTCGATCTGCGAGCCGTTTCGCTATCGCGATACGTTCCGGCCGGTGATGCTGTTTAACACCGTCACCGTGTGGACGAACAAGGCCCGACTGCTCTCCGGGCGGACGATCGTTCAACAGCCGTCGACGTACGTCGTGCTCGTCCTGTTGGGACTGTTCGTTATGCTGTCCCTGGCGACGTGAGGTGGCCGATGACGCGTGGATTCGGTGAAGTCGACCTGTTGCAAGAGTTCGTCCCGGACGCGCTCGCGTTCCCGGTCGCGATGGCGACCCAGCTCGGCGCGATCTGGTTCGCACTGGTGATCATCGCCTGCGTCTACCGGTTTCACGACCGCGAAGATGCCGTCGTGATCGGCGGATTGCTCGTCGCCGGAACCGGAATCTGGCGGACGATCAAAATCGTCGCACCGGTCCCCCGTCCCGAACAGCCGCTGGTCGCCCTCGAGTCGCTGCCGACGCTCCTCCAGCCGCTGTTCGAACTGGCCGTCGTCGACAGCGGCGCCGGCTTTCCGAGCGGCCACGCCGTGACGACGACGGTGATCTACCTCTCGCTGGCGCGGTATCTCTCCGTTGGGACCCGACTCCAGCGGTATCTGGGCGCGTTCTCGATGGTCTCGCTCGTCGGCCTGACGCGAATCACGCTCGGCGTCCACTACCTCGTCGACGTCGTCGCCGGCGCGCTGATCGGGAACACGCTGCTCCTGTCGGCCCACTGGCTCGCGGCGCGGGCGCCCGACCACCGCGTCTCGATCGCGCTCTCGCTCGGCGTCTGTTCGGCGTCGATCTGCCTGCTCGCGAACCTGCTCGTCGGGCCGTTCGGACTCTGGGAGGTCGCCCTCTTCGCCGGCGGCGTCGGGGGCTACGTCTGGTGGCACTTCATCGCCGTCGATCGTCGTCCGATCGGATTCGGCGAGCCGTCGTGAGCCGCCGGTCGACGCTCGTCACTGCGTCGTCGTCCGTTGGTTCGACTCGACGACCGGCTCCGAGACGACGTGCTTGACGAGTTTCGCCTCGATCTTCCGGAGGTGCTCGCCGACGGTGCCGCCGGCGAGGTCGACCTCGCTGCCGATCTTCTCGTACGTTGTCTCGCGCGGGGAGCCGTAGTAGCCGAGATCGATCGCCGTCTCGAACAGCCGGCGCTGTGTCGGCGTGAGCTTCGCGAGAAACACGTTTTCTTCGGGCTCGAAGGGCTGTTTCGTCTCGAGCGTGACGGAAACGTCGTCGGGAACGGCCGCCAGCGCCTGCTGAAACGCGTCTTCGGTGGCGACGACCGTTACCTGTAGATCGCCGTCGCGGGTGTAGGTCATCGGCGGATCGACGAAGACGGGATGCGCTCGCGAGATACCGAGCAGATCGTCGACGGTCTCGGTGAGTTCGCATTCGGCACAGACGAAGATGCGGCCGTCGAACGCCTCGATCCAGTACCCGAGCGAGTCGAGTTCGGCCTCGAGGACGGTTTCGGCTCGCTCGCGATCGCCGGCGAGTTCGTAGAGCACCACTCCCCAATCGTCGTCGAGACGGCGGACGCGATGGATCGCGACGCGACGCACTCCCTCCGTCCGCTCGAGTCGCTCCTCGAACGGGTGAAACCACCCCGTCGGCGGAGAGAGTCGAACGTCGTAGTGGCGCATACCACCGTTACTGGAGCGCACGCTGATAATTATCCGTCGGCAAACGGATCGTTAGCACGCCCTTTCCACCGAACGAAATCGACGGACGCAATGACGACGCGGACTCGAAACGGCGCGATACGAGAGACGTGGACCGCGCTCGTCACGACCGGGCGGTCGCCGGTCTCGCGACGAAATCGGTGGCCGGAAGACGTGCGTTTTATAACCGTCACCGCGTAAGAGGGTCGTACGACTATGCCCCACTCTAATGGCCCACGTCAGGGAACGCGAGGCAAGCTATCGAACGATCCGCGCGAACGCGGCACCTCGCCGCCACAGCGAGCGATTCAGGAGTACGAAGAAGGCGAGAAGGTCCACCTGAAGATCGACCCGAGCGTTCACAAGGGTCGCTTCCACCCGCGCTTCGACGGCCAGACCGGCGAAGTCGTCGGGAAACAGGGCGCCGCGTTCAAGGTCCAGATCACGGACGGCGGAAAGGAGAAGACGCTGATCGTCACCGCCGCGCACCTGCGCGCCCAGAACCAGGAAAAGTCCCGGATCTGAGCCAGGATGACGATCTTCAAAGAGATCGTCGACGAGGAGTTCCTGACGGTCTCGGAGACGAAGGAGCTGCTCGCCGACATCGAAGCCGAACGCGCGTTAGACGAAGACCGCGAGCTACCGTACGAGCTCGCCCGCGCGATCGAACACGCCAACCGCTTTGCCGTCCTCGAGCCCGAGGAGGCCCAGCAGCTCGTCGACGACCTCCAGGAACTGGAGAAGATCGACGAGCCGACGGCGTACAAGATCGCCAACCTCATGCCGCGCAACCGCGACGAGCTCCGTTCGGTGTTCGCACAGCAACGCTACTCGCTGTCCGGTGACGAACTGGACGAGATTCTCAACGTCATCGCGCAGTACGCCTGACGGCGGGCCGACTCTTTAAGTACGGCGTCGCCGTATGGTTATCTCAATGACCGAATCCGATAGCGGCGGGGCGAACGTCCGTCGTGCAGTCGTACTGGATTACCTCGCACACGGGCTCTCGGGCGACAATCGTCCGCAGTACGAGAAGTCGCCGGCCGGCTACGCCCTCGAGACCGAAGATTTCGAGCTCTATCAGGTTGCCTTCGACGAAGAGGAACGGCTGACCATCGGGAGCGAGGTCGGCATCGAACCGCCGGAAGCGCGCGACGTCGTCACCGAGGCCCACAAGGTCGAGTACGAGGACCTCTCCTCGGGCGCCCAGTCGGAACTCGAGTACGTCGTCGCGGACCTCGTCGAGGAGGACGAAGAGCGGTTCGTCGACTTCTACAACGACGCCCAACCGATCACGCTGCGGCTCCACCAGCTGAATCTCCTGCCGGGGATCGGAAAGAAACTGCGCAACAGCATCTTAGACGAGCGCAAGCGCAAGCCCTTCGAGAGCTTCGAGGAACTCTCCGAGCGCGTCTCGGGGCTGCACGACCCCGACGAAATCCTCGTCGAACGCATCATCGAGGAGTTGCGCGACGACGATCTGAAGTACCAGACGTTCGTCGGGCGGCAGGAACAGGAACAGAATCAGTAGCTGCTTTTCGCGCGGCGAGGTGCAGCGGCGACACCGCCAGAAGCGTCGACTGGCCGCTGACACCGCTGTCTCGGGCACCGATCCCGAGTGCACTCGGTCGGTGAGTACGGGTCGTACACGTACGTACCACACCGGACCGAGGGACATACCACACTGGACCGAGAACCCGGCAGGCGGTGGCGCGCGCTGTCGATCGCGTCTGAACGAGAGTGAAGACCGATCGACGACACCGTGCGAGGGGTGAAGCGAACGCAGTGAGCGAATCGGCTGGGGAGGGAGAGGCAGTTCCTCGTTGCCACGGTCGTAGGACACCGCGTGGCGTTTTGATCCAGTACTCGAGAGGGATCAGTACTCGAGGGGAATCAGTCGAAACCAAGGCCCTGATTCCCTGGCTACGGGAAATCGCATCGATCTCCCCAGCCGATTCGCTCGTTCACTCCGTTCTCTCAACCGATAGAAGACGCGAGACGTCCCCCGCGCCTTCGCTCGCGATGCTCGCGAAGACCGCGCACGGTTTCGGGACGAAGTTCGTTCGTCACTCACCGAATCCCGGCGCGCGCCACCGCAAACGGCGACTCGAGCGCGACACGAAACCGGAACCGAATCCTCGAGACGGCGGCTCGACCGGTGGGCGCGGTCGGTCCCTCGAGCACGAGTACGGCGGTCTCGAGCGCGCGCCGTCTGGAGCGTCTCGCAGGCGAGACGGTGCGTTTACACCGGGGCCCACCCAAACCCGGGCAATGAGAGACCCAGACGGACTGATCGCGCGGGCGGGCGTCCGCGGCGATCCGGACCGCGACCAGCACTTCCTGGTCGACGACCGCGTTCTCGATCGGCTGCCGACCTATCTCACCGAAATCGACGCCGACACCTCCCACCTGCTCGAGATCGGCGGCGGGACGGGCGCACTGACGGACCGACTGCTGGCGATCGCAGACGAAGTGACCGTCGTCGAGCGCGACCGGAAACTCGCCGCGTTCTTAGAGGCGGAGTTCGCCGACGAGATCGACGCGGGTCGGCTGACCGTGATCGAGGGCGACGCCCTCGAGGTCGCCCTCCCCGACTTCACGGCCTCCGTCTCGAACCTGCCCTACGGCGTCTCGAGCGAGATCACGTTCCGCTTGCTGCCGGAACAGCGCCCGCTCGTCCTGATGTTCCAACAGGAGTTCGCCGAACGGATGGTCGCCCAACCGGGGACCAGCGAGTACGGACGGCTCTCGGTGTCGACCCAGCACTACGCCGACGCCGAACTGGTCGAGTCGATCCCGAAGGAGGCGTTTTCCCCGCCGCCGGCCGTCCAGAGCGCGGTGGTACGGCTCGAGCCTCGAGCGCCCGACTACGAGGTCGACGACGAGGCGTTCTTCCTGCGGTTCGTCAAGGCGCTGTTCACCCAGCGCCGGAAGACGATTCGGAACGCGATCCGGAACACGGCCCACATCTCGGGACTCGAGGCTCCCGACGCGGTCGTCGAGGCGGCCGACGACGACGTCCTGCAAAAGCGTGCGGACGCGATGTCGCCCGCGGCGTTCGCCGCGCTCGCGCAGTTGGCTCTCGACGTCGGCGAACCCGGCGAGGGGCAGTGATACTGTTGGACAGCAGTCAGTGCGACGTCGGTCGCGAATTCGCGGCCGGCTCCGACGGCGACGACCGCAGAGCGCGACCGATCGGCAACTCGTGCTGTCCGGCAGTTTGAGACGACGGACCGTCCGCCCGGAGCCGGTCCCGATTCTGATCCCGACCACCGTTCGAGACGCGCTCGCAGGGTCGGCGTCGACCGACGAATACTCATAGCTGCGCAGATCATTCGCTCGAGAGACGAGGATCGATTTCATGGAAACACGACAGGCGGCGCTCGGCGGGCTGTTCGACGCGTTCGGGCTGGACGTCCGGATCGCGATCACGGTCGCAGCGATCGGCTTCCTGCTGGTCGTGTTGCTGACCTACCGGCGGCTACAGCGGTGGCTCAACGATCGAACGAAGCCGCTGTACAGCGATATTCTGTCGACGACGATCCTCATCGGCTCCTGTCTACTGTCGCTTTCCGTCGTTCTGGGTACGTGGGGGCTGACCGACGACGTACGGGACGTTTACTCGGAGTACTTCGGCCAGGGCGTTCTCGTCCAGGCGGCCGTCACGTTCATCCTCGTCGTCGGGACGGTCATCGTCACGCGCTTCGTCAAGCGGGTCCTCGAAGAGCTCCTCGGGTCGGCGTCCGCCATCACCGACCACCAGCGCGAGATTACACACCGGGTCACGCAGGTGATCATCTGGTCGGTGTCGCTGGTCGTCATCCTGGGCGTCTGGGTCGACGACCTCGGCGGGCTGCTCGTCGGTGCCGGGTTCGCCGGGATCGTCATCGGTATCGCCGCCCAGCAGACGCTCGGAACCGTTCTCTCGGGGTTCGTCCTGATGTTCGACCGCCCCTTCGAGATCGGTGACTGGATCGAGGTCGACGACGAGGAAGGGATCGTCACCGACATCTCGATCGTCAACACTCGGCTCCAGTCGTTCGACGGGGAGTATATCATGATCCCCAACGACGTCATCTCCTCGAGTATGGTGACGAACCGCTCGCGGCGCGGCCGACTGCGAATCGAGGTCGACGTCGGCGTGGACTACGAGAGCGATCCCGAGCGGGCGGCGGAAATCGCCAGATCGCGGGTCGAGGAGCTGGACGCCTCGTTGACGGCGCCGTCGCCGCAAGTCATCACGAAGGAGTTCGGCGACTCGGCGGTCGTCCTCGGCGTTCGGTTCTGGATCGATAACCCGAACGCCAGGCGGTACAATCGCGCTCGGACGACGGCGATCAACGAGATCAAAGCGGCGTTCGAAGAAGCAGGAATCAAGATCCCCTACCCGCAGCGCGAACTCTCCGGTCGAGCCGAAACCGGCGGCTTCCGGATCGCCGACGACGGTCGGCCGAACGCGCCGTCTGCAGGGAACTCGAGGTCGCGCGGGGAGCGGTCGGATGCGGACTCGGACGACGGCGAGTCGGACTCGGGATCCGAATCCGAATCGGAACCCACACCAGGCCTGCCCTCGGAGGACGATTAGATGGGACTCGAGGACCGCCGCGGGGCGACCGACGACGTCTACCAGCCCGCCGAAGACTCGTATCTCTTGGCCGACGCCGCCGTCGAACGGCTCTCGGAGACGGCGACCGACGCCGACGCGAAGCCGCTCGTTCTCGAGGTCGGCACGGGCTCCGGCTACGTCGCGAACCGAATCGACGAGGAGACGGACGCGAACGTGGTCGCCGCGGACCTGAACCCCCACGCGGTGAGACAGGCTCGCGACGAAGGGCTGGAGGCCGTGAGAGCCGACCTCGTCGCTCCCTTCGCCGACGACGCCCTCGACGCGGTCGTCTTCAACCCGCCGTATCTCCCGACGGATCCGGACAACGAGTGGGACGACTGGATGGAGCGTGCGCTGTCGGGCGGCGAGGACGGTCGGGCCGTCATCGACCCCTTCCTCGCGGACGTCGGGCGCGTGTTGGCTCCCGACGGCGTCGTCTACCTGCTCGTCAGTAGCCTCACCGGCGTCGACGCGGTCGTCGAGGAAGCCGGCGAGTACGGCTTCAGCGCCGTCGCGCTCGCCGACGAGTCGTTCCCCTTCGAGACGCTGACAGTGCTGGCGCTGTACCCCGCTCGCATCCCCTGATACGGATTGCTGTCCCGATGTCCCGGGCAACCGCGACCCGGGCGGCGATTGCGCCGGCTTACAGCAAACCGTATGAGTGGGAAGAAACATAACTGTTCGAGAGAAACTCGCGGCCGTGTCGCCGAAGACGCCGCTCTTGGGGCCCGCGGAGTACTTCGCCAGCGCCGATGATCCGCTTCCCGTCGGGATGGCCGTATTCGCCCTCTACGTGCTGGCAACGGTCGGACTGGGTGTCGTCAGTGTCGCGTTGCTCGCGACGCAGCCCGCCGATCCGCCGGCCACCGTCGAACTGCTCGAGACCGTGGGCCACGTCGTTTTTATCACCGGTATCGATCTCGGGATCGCGATCGCCGCGGTCACGATCGTCGTCCACCGCTTTAGCGGCGGTTCGTTCGACGGAACGATCGGCTGGACGCTCGCAGTCGTCGGCTGGTCGTACGCGCCGAACCTGCTCGCCGTTCCGATCGAACTCGCGTTCACGATCGCCGGAAACCTCGGCGAATCCGACGCCAGCGCCATCGCCGTACTCGACCTCGGCGACGGGCACGTGGCGTTCTCCTCGACCGGCGTCGCTCCGATCGGACTGATTCCGTTGCTCGCCGTCACGATCTGGAGCGTCTACATTATCGGATACGGCGTCGCGGCGGCCAACGACGTGCCCGTGCGCTCCGCGATGGGGGTCGCGATCCTCGTCGGGATCGGGTCGCTGTTGACCTCGCTTCTGTGAAAGGGCCTGACGTGGGCCGCGGCGAGCGCTCACATCGTCTCGAGACGAGCCGAAAACGTTCTCGAGCGAAAACTCCGTGAGTACTATACACACACGCTGTCGACCCCGATCTCGTACTCCGGAGAAACCTGCAAGAATTACTGTAGTGTATTACAGAGGATGGAAAATATTAAGCGTCGGTATAGCCTAGCCGTCGGTACGATGACTGAGTACGTGTCGACCACGCCGGGGCTGTTTCCGCTCCCGGATTGGGCGAAAGACGACCTCTCGGACCTCAAGGGCCATCAGAAACACGACCTCATCAGCGGCGACGAGGGTGAGGAGACCACCGCAGCCTACGAGACGGCTCGCGAGGAAGTGATCGACGTACAGGACGACGCCGGACTCGACCGGATCGTCGAGGGACAGCTGCGCTGGGACGACATGCTCGCCCACCCGCTGGCCGTCAACGACGCCGTCGAGACCCGCGGTATCGTTCGCTACTACGACAACAACAACTTCTACCGCGAGCCCGTCGTTCAGGACGAGCTCGAGGCCTCCGGCGATGTCGCAGCGGAACTCGAGGCCACGGCGGACCTGACCGACGGCGACCTGCAGGCCGTCCTCCCCGGTCCGTACTCGCTCGCCGACCTCGCGACCGACGAACAGTACGGCGACGACGCGGAATTCCTCGCGGCGATCGGGGAGTTCCTCGCCGACGAGGTCGACGCGTTCCCGGACGTCGAGACCCTGTTCCTGCTCGAGCCGTCGCTCGTCGAGTCGGCGCCCGAAGACGGCGAGGACGAGCGCGCCAGCGAGGCGATCGATCAGGTTGCACGCGCCACGGACGCCGACGTCGTCGTCCAGCCCTACTGGGGCGCCCTCGAGGAGAAGGTCTACGCGCACCTGCTCGACGCGGATATCGACGCGGTCGGCTTCGACTTCGTCGCGAATCAGGACGACAACCTCTACAACATCCAGGAGTACGGTGCGACCGATTCCGCCTCGCTCGGTCTCGCGGACGGGCAGAGCACACTCGTCGAGGACGCGGAAGCGATCCGTGACCGCGTCGACTGGGTCGAAGACCAGCTACAGGTTACCGAGTTCGAGACGGTGTATCTGACTACGAACACGGAGACGTTCTACCTGCCGTACAACAAGTTCGAGGAGAAACTCGCCGTTCTTGCCGAAGCGGCGGAGCTCGCGGAGGTGAAAGCAGCATGAGCAACGAGAACAAAGATCAGTTCCGACCCGAGGATCACGCGAACGACCACTTCCTGCTGACGACCGTCGTCGGCAGCTACCCGAAGCCCAAGTGGCTCAACCGCGCGAAGGAGCTCTACGAGGACCCCGAGCACGGCTTCGACGAGGACGACTACCAGGAAGCGAAAGACGATGCCGCGCGCCTCATCACCAACGAACACGAGCGCGCCGGTCTGGACGTCGTCGTCGACGGCGAGATGCGGCGCAACGAGATGGTCGAGTTCTTCGCCCACCGCATCGAGGGCTACGAGTTCAACGGTCCCGTCAAGGTCTGGGGGCACAACTACTTCGACAAGCCCTCCGTCGTCAGCGACGTCGAGTACACCGACTCCTGGCTCGTCGACGAGTACAAGTTTACGGCTGACGCGACCGACCGTCCCGTCAAGGTCCCCATCACGGGTCCCTACACCCTCGCGAGCTGGTCGTTCAACGAGGCCTACGAGGACGACGCGGAACTCGCCTACGCGCTCGCCGACCTCGTCAACGAGGAGATCGAGAAGCTCGTCGACGCCGGCGCTCGGTACATCCAGATCGACGAGCCCGCGCTCGCGACCACCCCCGACGACCACGCCATCGTCGGCGAAGCCTTAGAACACATCGTCGAGGACATCCCCGAGGACGTCCGCATCGGCCTGCACGTCTGTTACGGCGACTACTCCCGGATCTACCCCGAAATCCTCGAGTTCCCCGTCGACGAGTTCGACCTCGAGCTCGCCAACGGCGACTACGACCAGCTCGACGTCTTCAAGGACCCCGAGTTCACCGCCGATCTGGCGCTGGGCGTCACCGACGTCCACGTCGCCGAGGCCGAGTCCGTCGAGCAGATCGAGGAGAACATCAAGAAAGGGCTCGAGGTCGTCCCGCCGGAACAGCTCGTCCTCTCGCCGGACTGCGGCGTGAAGCTACTGCCCCGCGAGGTCGCCTACGGCAAGATGGCAAACATGGTCGAGGCCGCCCGGAACGTCGAGGCCGACCTCGACGCGGGCAACATCGATATCGAACGCGGCGCGCCGACGCCGGCCGACGACTGATACGGGTTACTGTCCGTCAGGTCCGGCGCACCCGCGACCCGGGCGGCGGTTGCACCGGGACATCGGGATAGCAATCCGTATGACGCCGGACTCGCCCGCTCGCCGATCTCACTCTCTGGTTCTCGGTTTTCGGTTCGTCTCGCGGTCGCGCGTTCCGTCGATTAGTGCCGCGGACTCGAGGCTGACTTCCCACTAGAATGCATCACAGACCAATATTCTGATATCATTATACGGGTTGTGGAATGGCCACACGAAGCGATGACACGACGGTTACCTGGTGACCCGAATGTCTAAAAAACTATACGTTGTACGGGGGCGAACGCTCGAGTGATGAAACAGTATCTCTCCGACCGAGCCGACCTGCAAGAAGACGCCGTCGAACACCGAGAGACCGACCACGACGTCGATCCGCTGTTCGTCACCCGCTGGTCGCCGTACGCGATGACCGGGGAACCGCTCGAGGAGGAAGAGTTCCTGCCGCTGTTCGAGGCCGCCCGCTGGGCGCCGTCGGCGTTTAACAACCAGCACTGGCGGTTCGTCTACGCGACGCGAGAGGACGAGGAGTGGGACACGTTCGTCGACCTGCTCACCGAAGGCAATCAGGTCTGGGCGACCGACGCCGCGGTGCTCGGCGTGATCGTCTCGAAGACGACGTTCGACCACAACGGCGAACCCGCCGGCACCCACTCGTTCGACACCGGCGCCGCCTGGCAGAACCTCGCGCTCGAGGGCGCGCGCCGCGACCTTGCCGTCCACGGGATGGCCGGCTTCGACTACGAGCGGGCGGCCGACGAACTCGACGTTCCCGAGGAGTTCGCCGTCGAGGCCATGTTCGCCGTCGGCGAGCGCGCGCCGGCCGAGACGCTCCCCGAAGACCTCCGTGAGCGCGAGCAGCCGAGCGGACGTAAGTCCATCGACGAGATTACGCATCGAGGCCGTTTCGAGTAGCGACCGCGATTGCTTCGGACCGGAGAACGGGCTGATGGCGCGGCTCGCCGTTCTCTCGAACCTCTGGCTGGCGTTTCTCTTCGCGAGCATCCTCTCGGTTCGCGGCTTCGACTGGCGGGAGTTCGCGACGTACGCGGCCGTCGTCACCGCCTACGTGACGGTCGTCGTGGTGGGGCTGTTGCTCGTCTTCTGACCTCGCTGCCGTCCGGAGTCGCCGAGACCGCGACTCCGGCCGCGGTCACGGTTGCGATCGCGGTCGCGAGAGCTGTCGTGGCGCTCGCCGCGGCAAGGACTAACTGTCGCGTGGCCGAACCTCGAGTCATGACGCTCGAGGTTGGCGTACTCGGCTATCGATTCATGGGACAGGCACACGCGAACGCGATGGCGCGACTCCCGATGTTCTTCCCGGACGCGCCGGACGTCAACCGCCGCGTTCTCGTCGGCCGCGACGAGGACGAACTCGCGGACGCCGCCGACCGGCTCGGCTTCGAGACGACCGCGACCGACTGGGCCGACGTCGTCGACGACGTCGACGTCTTCTACAACCTCGGACCGAACCACGTCCACGCCGAGCCCTCGATCGCCGCCCTCGAGGCCGGGACGCCGGTGTTCTGCGAGAAGCCGCTGGCGCCGACGCTCGAGGACGCCGAAGCGATGGCGGAGGCGGCCCGGGAGGCCGGCGACGACGTACCGGCCGGCTGTGCCTTCAACTACCGGTTCGTGCCGGCGATCCAGTACGCAAAGCGGCTGCTCGAGGACGGCGAACTCGGCGAGATCCGCCACGTCCGAGGTCGATACCTGCAGGACTGGCTGGTCGATCCCGACGAACCGTGGTCGTGGCGTCTCGACGAGGAGTTGGCGGGATCGGGCGTGCTCGGCGATCTGGGCGCCCACACGGTCGACCTGCTTCGCTTTCTGGTCGGCGACGACGACCTCGCGGGCGAGATGAAACGCGTCAGCGGTCACTGCCGGACGTTCGTCGACGAGCGGCCAGTGGACGGCGAGGGTGGAGACGGAGACGCCGAGACACGCCCCGTCACCGTCGACGACGCCTACTCCGCACAACTCGAGTTCGAAAACGGCGCGATGGGCACGCTCGAGGCCTCGCGCTACGCCACCGGCCACAAGAACGATCACACGATCGAGATCCACGGCTCGGACGGCAGTCTGCGATTCTCACTCGAGCGGCTGAACGAACTCGAGGTGTTGCGAGCCGACGAGAATCGGGGCTACGAGACGGTGCTGGTGACCGACGAGAGCGATCCCTACGTCGACCACTGGTGGCCGCCGGGCCACGTCCTGGGCTGGGAGCACACCTTCGTCCACGAGAACTACGAGTTCCTCAGTTCGGTCGCCTCGGGCGAGCCGTTCGCGCCGAGTTTCGAGGACGGACTCGCCACGCAGCGCGTCCTCGCGGCGATCGAGGACAGCGACGACCGCGGCGAGTGGGTCTCGCTCGCGTAACCCGCGTCCGTTGATCCGGACGTGGTACCCGCGACCGTCGCCCGATCGAATCGACGAACGGACTCGAGAGGACGCCGCCGCCGATCGCTCGGCCTCGCTCGCGCGAGTCGAAAATAAACGGGTTACACGTTGCTGTTTCGGTACTGAATCTATACCTCATAAACTTTTGTAGTATCCGGAAGAACCACCGTCCCATGCGAGCTGCCGTAATCGACGAACATGGGGAACCACTCGAGATCGAGGACGTGGCGTATCCGGAGCCACAGCCCGATCAGGTAATCGTGGAGACGGAGGCGTGTGGGGTTTGCCGGAGCGACTGGCACGCCTGGCAGGGCGACTGGAGCTGGATCGGGGCCGGGGTCCCCGAGGGCCAGATTCTCGGTCACGAACCCGCCGGCATCGTTTCGGCGGTCGGCGACGACGTCGAGACGCTCGAGGAAGGCGACCGGGTCGCCGTGCCGTTCCACCTCGGCGACGGCAGCTGTCCGCACTGCCAGGAGGGGCGGGCCAACAACTGCGAGACGGTGATTCCGCTCGGACTCTCGGAGTACTCCCAGGGCGCGTTCGCCGAGGCCTTCCCCGTCCGCGAGGCCGACTTCAACTGCGTCAAGCTCCCCGACAGCGTCGACTTCACGGAGATGGCCGGCCTGGGGTGTCGGTTCATGACCGCCTACCACGCGCTGGCCGACCGCGCTAACCTTCGACCCGGCGACTGGGTGGCCGTCCACGGCTGTGGCGGCGTCGGTCTCTCGGCGATCCACATCGCGGACGCGATCGGCGCCCACCCGATCGCGATCGACCTCGTCGACGACAAACTCGAGCGCGCCAGGGAACTCGGCGCTCGCGAGACCGTCAACGTGACCGAGGTCGACAGCGCAGCCCGGGAGGTCCAGGCGATCACCGGCAACGGCGCCGACGTCTCCATCGACGCGCTGGGCGTCGCCGACACCTGCCAGAACTCGGTCAACAGCCTCGGCACGCGAGGCACCCACGTCCAGGTCGGTCTGACGACCGGCGAGGAGGCGGGCCAGATCGACCTTCCCGTCGACGTGATGACGATGCAGGAACTGGACTTCCACGGCTCCTTCGGCATGCCGCTGGTTCGCTACGAGGAACTGTTCAACCTGATCGCACAGGGCACCCTCGAGCCGAGCAAGATCATCGGCGAGCGGCTGACGCTCGAGGAACTGCCGGAGACGCTCGCGTCGATGGACGACTACGAGACCGTCGGTATTCCGGTCGTCACCGAGTTCTGAAATCGGACTCGAGCGGTTTTTTCGAGTCGCCACGGTTCGCAGAGCGCCGCGGCTCACGGGTAAGTTCGTGAAATCCGGACGGGGGCGGGATCCCGCCCTGGATGAGAGACATGAGCTAACTCGAAGCGGGGGCGAGTCCACTTCCGAGCGATCCGGGCACGAACGCACGCATCGGCTGGTCAGCGCGTCATGGTGTCGGTGGAGCGTGTACCCGGCGGGGCCTTCCGTCCCCGCACTCGGTTCGACGTGAGTCGCCCCCATTGTTATGCAGGCACTTGGCCGTCCGTAGTCACACCAAACCGTTGACAGGCATCGGGTAACGCGGCCACAGCGTTGGATTTCGCGGGCTAACGTGCCGCCTGATTCGACCCAGCGTTCCGCTACTCAGCGCATCGGCGGTAGCACGAAAGGCGGCGCTGATGACCTGCGCACAACGACCACAGAACAATGACGCTATAGCCGCTCAACCAGCCCATGGACAACGTCGACGCGGATCCGATTCGGATCGGTATCGTGGGATTAGGATACATCGGGACGACCGTTGGCGAACAGTTTCACCGACGCGCGGACGCAACTGTGAAAGCGCTCTGTGACCTCGACGCCGACCGACTGGCGACGGTCGGACCGACGTTCGACGTTCCGGACGACAGTCGGTACACCGACTACGAGACGATGCTCGAGACCGAACCCCTCGAGGCCGTCCTCGTCGGGACGCCCCACACGCTTCACTACGAGCAGGTCGTTGCGGCCCTCGAACGCGACTGCCACGTCTACTGTGACAAGCCGCTCACGACGGATCTCGAGCGCGCACGCGACCTCGCCGAACGCGCCGAGGCCGGCGCGGAGACGCTGATGGTCGGCTACCAGCGCCACCTCCAGACGGCGTTTCGAGAGGCGAGAGAGCGCTTTGCCGACTCGCCGCCGACCTGGCTGACCGCCTCGATGACGCAGGGATGGATCGACGACTCGAGGGGTACCTGGCGGCTCGATCCCGACCTGTCCGGTGGCGGATTCCTCTACGACACCGGCAGTCACGTTCTGGACGGCGTGCTCTGGACGACCGGGCTCGAGCCCGAATCGGTCGCGGCGAGCATGGACTTTCACGACGCGGACGACCGGATCGATCGGCGCGCCCACCTCGACGTCCGATTCGCAAACGGCGCCACCGGGACGTTCTCGTTCAACGGCGACGCGCCCGCGGTGCGAGAGCACGTCCACTGCTGGGACGACGACGGCGCCGTCTACCTCGAGGGCCGTCAGTGGGGGTCGCGGTCGCTGACGGAGATCGATGCCGACGCCGGTGAGTACGAGCCCTACATCGACGCTCGAGCCGAACGAACGCGCGCTGAGGCCTTCCTCGAGAGCGTTCAGACGGACACCGAGCCGCCGGCGACGGCTCGAGACGCCCTCCGGGTGACGGCGCTGACGGAAGCGGCCTACGAAGCCGCCAGAACCGGTGAGCGAGTCGAGGTATCCACCGAGTGAAGCCGCGCGGCGTGTCGGTAGCCCAGACGAGGCTCTTCGGAACCGGCCGGCCGCGTCGGCGTTCCGCTTCGAGTCCCGATAGCGTGCCGGCTGTGGTGACTCATTCCTCGTCCGACCAGAGCATTCGAACGCCGAGGTAGAGCATTCCGGCGGAAACGGCGCCGATTCCAGCGACCTCGGCGCCGGAGAGCGATCGAAGGAACTCAGCCGGACCCGCATCGTCTTCGACGCGAGCGCCCTCGCTCGTCGAGGCGGCCTCGTCACCGGCCCCACCGTCTCGAGGGTCGTCGGAGCCGCTCTCGTCAGGATCGCCCTCTCCGCCCTCGTCGTCGGAGTCTGAGTCGGGGTCAGTGACCTCCGGAACGCGCTGTTCGGTCACGACCACCGTGTGTTCGCCCGCCCCTAGCTCGAGGAGTCCGGTACTGGCGCCGCCGACGGATTCGACGGCCTCGTACGACTCGTCGACCAGCCGCATCGGAACGACGTCCGTTGACTCGTCGCCGGCCAGTAGCTCGTCCAATTTGAGCGTCGCTGATCCCGACTCGCCGACGGTGATTTCGTAGACGGTGCGGACGTCGCCCGGCGGCTCCGGCGCCGCTTCGGGCAGACTGTCCGTGGCGAGCCTGACTCGACTCACGGACGCGTCTGCGTCGATCAGGTCGACGTCGTCGACCGCGGTATCCAGCAGCAGTACCGACAGCGGGAGCTGACGCGTTCCGGCGGTTTCCGAGTCGATCGCGACGGTTCCGGTAAACCGGGTCGGCTCGTCGGCCAACTCGAGCGATGCCGGAGGCTCCACGAACAGCCTCGCGGAATCGCGGTCACTCGCCTCGATGCGCCGTGGGGCCGACTCGACCGAGATCGACTCGGGCGGAAGCGCCGTCCCCGTCGCGTTCGTGAGCGGCCCCGGCGTGACGTCGATCCCCTCGATCGGTCGCTGGTTTCCGACTTCGGTCACGACGAACCGTTGTGCAAGGCGCCGGCCCCGAGCGCCGAACACCGCGAGCCGGGTTGGATTCGTTCCGAGAACGGGCGGACGTTCGGGAATCTCGATTGCCATCAGCGTCATCGAAACGGGCTGTGATCGGTCGGCCGGAACCGACGCCGTCGCGGTCACCGTCACGTCGGCGTCGGGGTACAGCGTGATCTGCGTCCCGCCCGGAACCGTCCGGACCTCGGCCTCGGCGCCGAACTCGCCACTGGCAGTCTGTTCGATCCCGCTTTCGACGATCTCGCCGGTTTCGTCTTCGATTCGCAGCCCGACCTCGGTTCCCGGCGGGTGAAATAGCACGAACGAGGTTGATTTCAGACGACCGGCGACCGACAGCGAGTGGCTCGCCGTTGAGCCTGGACCGAGCGTCTCATCGAGCAGCGTCGTCGTTTCGCCGCGCAACTCGTCGACTTCCGCGGCCGTCATCGGTCGCTGCGCCGGCGTCGCCGCGGTCGTATACGGCTGCTGCCGGGTCGAGTTATTCGCGCCCGCACTCACGGTCGGCGAGGCGAACCACCCCGAGTCTTCCTCGCCGACGACGGCTGACGTCGTCGCCGTATCCACGTGCCGCCCCTCGAGTACCAGGTGAACGGTGTAGAAGTGCAGCCGGAACTCGTCTTCGACCGGATGGTGGAACTGGTACTCGAGCCGGTCGGTATCCGCGGATCCGGACGCGAACTGGCGGGGCGACTCGTTCGCCGAGGGAACGGTCGTGACGAACCCCTGCAGACGCGGCAGTGAATCTTCGTTAGAACGATCTGAGAAATAAGAGCTGAACCCGAGAATCCGTCCGGGCACCGTCTCGTCGCCGGTGATCTCGTAATCCACGTCGATCTCTCCCTGCGCCAACTCCATCTCGTCGTCGTCGCTGAGCGAGTCCGTCGGGACGATCGGGTCGTCGGTACTCGTCTCGAGGCCGCCGGACTGGAACCGAACCGTTCCGTCGACGACGCCGGTCGTCGGGTCGTCGTACTGTCCCTCGAGCCAGCCGACGATATCCTCGCTGATCAGCCCCAGGGAATCGATATCGTGGAGTGAATCGAGATGAAGGTCCATGTAGCGCAACACGAGCAGCTCCCGGTCGGAGAGGTCGTCGTACACTGCGGCGAGGTCGGACATCGTCGAGACCGTTCCCGTCACCGCGGCCGTTTTCTTCAGCATGATCGCCGCTCCGGCCGCCGTCGATCCGGGCTCGGGGACGAGTATCATCGCCGTCCCAACCGCGATGATCCCGATGGTTGCACCGATTCCGACGACGTCAGCACCGAGGCCGATTTTGTCAAAGATGCTCCTGTCGGCGTACTCCTCGGAGGCCGCCTTGAGACTGGTGAGATGACCGACACCGCGCTGGGTGTCTCTAACCGTTCCGTCCGGCAAGATAACGAGGTCCGTCGGATACGCGCTCTCTCGATCGAGCGTTCCGATTTCGGCCGGATCGTCGAGCGTCTCCTCGAGTTGCAAAAACACCTCGAGAACGTGTTCGTGATTGAGCGATTCCGGGGGTTGGGTGTCGCGGAATTCGTCGAGCCTGGCGGTCGCGTTTCGCGCCGTCTCCAGGGATTCCCGGTACGTTTCGAGGGCGGTGTAGTCGACCTGCTGATCGTCCGAATCGTAGCGGTTGGGTTGATTGAACCAGTCGTGATCGACCGTCTCGAGGTCGTCGATGTACCGCTGGTATCGCTCGGCGGCTTCTTCGGGGGCTTGCTCGTTCACCCGACCCAACAGGGAGGCGACCTGCGCGTTCGCAAGCGCGTTCGCTCCGGCGTCGATCGCGAGATCTTTGACGACGTCCTGGATCCCGTCTCGCAGGTCGTGTTCGACCGCACCGTCGCTTACCTGCTCCGCAGTGTAGGAGGCGAGTTCGCCCATGAATACCGTCGCTCCGTCGCCGGCATCGACCTCGAGAAGGTCGTCGTCGAGAACGTCGGCCGCCTCGAATCCCGTTTCGAGGACGGCCTCCCGCCGTTCGTCGATGTGGGATTCGAGCGTTCGTGTAATCGTCTCGAGAACGGGCTCGCGCGTCGCGGTCCCGTCGACGAGGTAATCGAAGTGCGTCTCGCTGGTTAGTCGTACCGTCTCGTCGTGTACGGACCGGTCCCAGAGGTCGAGCGTCGCGGTCCAGATATTTCCGGTGTGGTGTGCCGGCGGGACGACGACGAGCGAGTAGGCGTTGGCTGCGTCCAGTCCCGTATATCTGACCAGGCCGTCGGGCCCGCTTTCGTGGGCCCGCACGGCCTGCTCGTCGACGGCGTCGTTGAACAGCAGCTCCTGGCCGTCGACGTCGGAGAGGAAGTGGCCGAGAGAGGAATACCGGCCGTCGACGCCCTCGATATCCGTCTCGGCGTCCTCGAGGAGATAGACCGTTACCTCCGGAACCGGTTCGGGGTCGCCGTCGCCGGTCGCGTCGAGGATCTCGATCTCGACGCCGGTCGCGTCCTCGCTGGCCGGTTCGCCGAGCGGGTTGCCACACAGTACGTTCCCTCGACAGTCGGGCGACTCGCCGTCGTACCAGTTTCGGCGAGCGTTGCCGACCGGGCCGACGTCACCGTCCCCGTCGAAAACCCGGACGTCCTCGCGCTCGATATCGACGAAATTCGTCCGGTGGATACGCCAGTCGCCTTCGGTCCCGCCGGCCCGGACGCCGTATCGTGCGCGAGCGAGCGTCGACGGACCCTCGATACGCCAGTCGCCGGTGCTGTCTCGAGCGTCGACGACGGTGTTGTCGCCGTCGCCGCGAAGCGTGACGTTTCGGAGCGTCCAGTCGCCGCTGGAGTTGCGCGCGTCCAGAACCCGCGGTTGCGTTTCGGAGCGATCGTACCCGACTACCGGTTCGACGGTGACGTCTTCGACCAGCCAGTCGCCGTCGGTGCCGGAGAAATCGATCGCCGGACTGAACCGATCGATACTAATTCCACGGATCGTGGAGTCGGCGTCCGGCGCCGTCTCAGCATCGATCTCGAACCCGGGGAGTCGAAGCGGTCCATCACCGGGTGCCGCGAGGACGGCGCCGTCGTCGGCTATAATCGAGACCGATTCGTCGATCGTGACGCTCTCCTCGTACGTTCCGGCACGCACTTCGATCGTCGCCTCGGGAGCGGCGTCGTCGACGGCAGCCTGAATCTCGCGGTACTCCGGATCGCCGGGGTCGGCGCTCGCATCGACCACTAACCGGTCGCGAGATCGGTCCGTCCCGTCGGTCCCGACTGCCCAGGCGGTCGGATCGCCGCCCGACGGGATCGTGTAGCCCCCGACGACGGAGCCGTCGTTGGCCCGTGCGAGCGCGTTGAATCGATTCCCGTCGCCGTCACCGTACGTCTCCTGTCGCTGGATGCGACCGGTAGCGTCGACGGAGAGCAGCCAGCCGTTACCGCCGGTCCACCCCGCGGCGACGTAGCCGTCCGCCGTTCGCTCGATCGCAACCGCGGCGTCGCTGTCCGGCGTCCCGTACGTTTCCTCCCACTCGAGGCCGCCGGTGGCGCCGACCTTGCCGATCCACGCTGAAGGGGTCGAGCGAGTCGGCGGTGTCGTCGTTCCGGCAAAGACGAAGCCGCCGTCGTGGGCCTCGGTGACAGCGTACGCGATTCGGCTTCCGGCGCCGCCATAGGTCTCGCTCCACTGTTGGTTGCCGCCGGCGTCGACGGTTCCGATCCACGCGTGACCGTCTCCGGACCCCGATTCTCGAGTGCCGGCGAACACGTATTCGCCGTCTGCAGTTCGAACCACGTCGTACAGTTCGCCGGCGTATCCGGTCTCGTAGGTCCGATCCCATCGCTCCGTCCCGTCTTCGTCGATCGAGAGCAATCGACCGACGCCCTCGCCGAACGCCCCTCCCTGGTAGTGGGTGCCGCCCGCGACGACGTAGCCGTTCGTCGGCGTTCGTTCGATGGCGTGAGCGGCGTCGTTTGTTCCCGTCTTTCCGTACGCGGTGAGCCACTCGAGCGTATCCGGGGGCGCGAACGTTCCGACGGCGGTATCGAGATGCTGCGACCCGCGCGATCCCATTCCCCCACAGAAGACGACGTCACCGCCGGCGCTCGTCGTAACGTCGAGTGCGGCGTCCGCACCGCCGGGACCGCCAACCGTCTCGAGCCAGTCGACCTGGCCGCCGTGGTCGATCCCGCGGAGGAGAATATTCTGCGTCCCATCGGCGTCGGTTTCGAACCCGGCGGCGACGACGGTGTCAGACTGGACCTGTGCGAGCCCCTGAACGACGCTGTGTCCCGCCGCGTGATCGTCGGTCCACTCCCACGTTGCCGTCGCCGATCCGCTCGAGACGGCCCGGACGGCACTCGACTGGGCCGGCTGTCCTTTCGCGATCGATGGGAAGAGACCCAGTCCGGCGACGCTCCGGAGCAACAGTCGCCGTCGGCGGGAGGGAGGGTCGCCGTCGGCAGTCATCGGTCCTCACCGTCGCCGGCCTCACGGTCGCTAGCGTCAGCATCACCGATCGCAGCGGTCGCCGGTGGCGTCGACTGATTGTCGACGTCGTCCACGGAGTCGTCGAGTTCGTTCGTGTCCTCGTCGTCGGTCTCCGCTTCCGCCTCCCCGTCGTCGGCTGCCGCGTCCTCGTCGACCTGTGGGCTCGCCCCAGCAGCACCGTCGGGGCCACCGTCATTACCGACCCCGTCATCCGCGTCGTCTCCCGCGTGGTTCCGGTAGTACCACCAGCCGGCGCCGAGTGCAGACGCACCGACGACTCCGGCTAGCGGGATCCTCTCGAGCAGCGACTCGTCCGTTTCGGAGTCGGTTGCCGGCGAACGGTCCTCCCACGGCTGGATCGGATCATCGACCACCGTCGCTATCTCGGCCGTATGAGTGAATTCGCGCCGTAGTTCGTCGTATTTCCCGCCTTCGATGATCGTCCGAACGTCGAACGTCCCCGTCTCGGTCGGATGGTAGTAGTTGGTGTAAATCCCGTCGCCGGAAACGTCGTCGGGTCCGGAACCGTCGTCATACAGCGTGAGCACCTCGGCGTCCTCGTCGTCGCCCTCCGGCGGAACGATCTCGGCCCGAGCGCGGGCGCCGGTGTAACGCTCGAGTCCCTCGGAGACGACGAGCTGGAGGCGCACGTATCCCGTCGCCTCGTACAGATCGGACGTGACGTACAGCTCGCCGTCGACCGTCGAGTCGGAGGTCGACTGGACGAACGTCTTTTGGGGGGCGTCGACTTGCCGGACGTCGACCTCGTAGTGCCACTCGCCGGTCGGCGGGTCGTCGATCGACCAGACTTCGTGGGCGTCGCCGACGCGGTGACTGATGCCGTCTCCCTCCGTGATCTCGTTCCCGTCTGGGTCGGTCACGGTGAGTACCATCTCGCTGCCCTCGTAGGAGAGCGCGAACTGTGCGTCGTCGCAGCTACTGTCGACCTGGCAGTTGTCTTCCAGGAAGTCGTCCTCGTCGAGGGTCCCGTCGACCCGGGAGAGCTCCGATCGAAGCTGTGCCGTCGGCGTCAGATCGAAGTAGAACTCTCGAAGGTCGTTGACGTCGAAATCGATCTCGGACTGCCCGCCGGTCTGGTCGGCGATGTACTCGAGTTGTTCGGCGTCGATAGCGCTGCCGATGCCGATCGTGTGGACCGGAACGCCCTGGTTGCGAAAGTCGGGCAACACGTCGTCGACGTACGGCCGCTGGTTTTCGGCGCCGTCCGAGAGCAGCAGCATCGTTTTCGGCCCCGGTTCGTCGACGATCGTCTCCAACCCGCGTGCCATGCCACCGCCGATCGTCGTCTGCCCTCCCGCACTCAGCGATCGAACGCTCTCTTTGAACTGTTCGCGCGTCGCATCGTCGAACTCGGTGTGCGGCTCGACGACGGACGCATTCGAGTTGAACTCGACGAGACTGACGCGGTACTCCTCTTCGATCAGATCGATCACCTGAATGAGGTCCTTTTTCAACGCCTCGAGGCGCGTCATGGACGGTCCGTCGGCGTCCGCTCGACCGGCGTCTCGTTGACGCATGCTCCCGGAGGTGTCGACGACGAGGGAGATGTTGACCGGGCCGTTCGTCAGCTCGGTTTCGTTTTCGGCGTCGTGTTCGTCCCACTGGATCGGGATGGTATCGCCGACGAGAATCTCGTGGTCGCGGCTCTCGAGTTCGTGGCGGACCCCGTCGCCGCCGGTGTCGGCGCCGACTTCGGTGGCGGTGCCGCGTTTCGTGACGATCGAGCCGCCGACCGGGCGGGGGAGATCGTCCTCGTACTCGGCGTCCGTTGCCGCCGTCGTTACCGTCGGTCGAGGATGCTGTTGAAGTCCGGTAAACGAAACCGCATCTCCGACATCCCACTCTTCGTTCGGCGTTCTGCGGACGCCTTTCGTCGTGACTTCCTCGACGTCCAGATAGCCGCCACCGGAGGTGGCCGCCAGCTCGCTGTCGTCTTCGCCGGTATGACGGACCGTCGCCGTGAGATCGACGACGCTTCCCGGCTCCGGACTCTGGTCGGTCGGAACGGCGGCGAACACGAACGGCGCGTGGCCGTAGATACTGTAGAACAGTCGGTCGGAGGGCATCGACATCGTCTCCGTCTCGGCCTGATCGATCGACGTGCGATACGCATCGGCGGTGACGCCGGTCAGCCACACGAGTTCGTACTCGTCGAAGAAGCCGTCCGGGAACGACGCCGATCCCGAGAGCGGCCACGCAACCGCGCTCAGGAGACTCGAGAAGGCGTTCTTACCCGAATAGTCGAAGTCGTCCCAGTTGAATCGATCACTGATCACGCTGTACTCGTCGCGCGAACCGATCGTTTCGATTGCGACGCCAGTCGTCTCGAGTTCGTGTCCGACGACCGGCGAATCGGCCGCGTGTACCTGGACGAAGCGATCGACGATCCACGCGATCGTCGTCGCGGCTGGAAACCGATCCGAGTCGAGTTCCGTGTACGACCCCGTCTCGGTCCCGTTCGTGGTTCCCCGTATCCGTCCCTCGACGCCGGTCGTGAGCGACACGACACCGGCTGTCCCCAGAATGAATTGACGCCTCTCCATCACTCGTGGTACCATTCGGCGTCAGACAATTATAAATTCTGAAGACTTTCAGATATATGTATGTATTTTCAACTCCTGGGGGTGAACAAAGAATCGCTCGAGTCGCCGGCGACGGTTCGAGGCGCGCTCCGAGTCATAACGTCGGACGAAGGGGTCTGTGAGGGTGTTGAAACAGACGATCAACTCGCGGTTCAGTCGACCGCTCGATTCCGTTTCGATCGCTGGAGGCCCGGTCGCAAATTGGCTCCGGAAGTGGGTGGATAACGCTCGGAAACATCGATGCGAATTCGGTTTAGCACCGACTACCGCGACTGTGCCTTCTCCCTCTCATCCCAGCGCAGTCCGTCGGTTAGCTGCTCGTTACTCGGCTCCGACGCGGCGTGTGTGACACGCCGTCACGGACGACTCGAGTCGGCCCGATCCGTACGCTCGACTGACGGGTAAGAAATCCATAGCCTACCCGCGCTTTCGGTTACAAGCCGGATAACTACAACCGGTCCCGGCTATCGATCAGGTATGATCACCTGCAGTAACTGCGAGACCGCCCAATTCCTGCAGATCACCCAGAGCCGCGTCTACTTCGAAGACGGGGAAATGATCAACGAGATCTCCGAGACGTACGAGTGTACCCTCTGTGGGGCCACCGGCCAGTACGTCTACGACGAGGATCACGAAACCGAGACCGTCTCTGGGGACGTCGAACTCACGAAAGAACGGCCGAAGTTCGCGTGACCGCAACCGATCGCGTGGTTTCGATCCCAGTAGTGCCGTCTCTCCACCGCGTTTTCACCGCGTCCGGCTGGTGCTGTGGCTCGCGGTCTCGGACACCTCGGTACAGCGTTTCGTCGGCGGCTATCCGTCGCCGTCGACGCTGACGTCCCAGTCGTACTCGTGTGCGCTTCCGACGCCGAGTTCGTCGTCGCTCGACGCCTCGTCTACTCGATTTCGCTCGCCTTTGTGCTGGCGGCGGGTGACCGCCGTCTGTCGCCGTTCGACGTCCCACTCCTCGAAGAGCCCGTACTCGGTCATCGTCTCCATGCCGGCGATGGCAGCTGTGAGTTTGAGTCCGACGAGCGGAATCCCCGCAACCGAGACGATCACGTCCGCGCGGAGGACGGCGCCGTCTCTGAGCACCACGTCGAGCACGTCGACGAGCGTCTCCTCGTTCTTCTGCGGTCTCATAGCTGTGCAGGACCACCTTCCCCGGTCCCGGACGAGCCGTCGCCGCCGAGTTCCGGCGCGAACGTGTACGGCGGCCACGGCCCGGTAAAACGAACCTCGAGGCCGTCGTTCGCCGCCACGTCGTCCAGCACCGAGCCGATCTCGCTCTCGGCGTCCTCGTGGGCGAGCAGCGTCAACCGACAGAGCGTTTCGCCGTCGTCGTCTCCGGCGTCGGTTACGTCGTCGGCGAGCGACGCGCTCGGCGAGCGCTCGAGGGCGTGGACCTCTCGGGCGTGTTCGTCGAGGCGGTCCCGAAGGTCGGCCGTGATCGACTCGCGTCGGGCCGCACGGAGCTCCGTCAGGCGCTGATCGAACTTCTTCTCGAGCAGGAACGCGGTGCCTTCGCCCGAGCCGTCGATCTTGGCCGCCAGTTCCCGGAGGCGCTCGTCACGCTCGACGAGGGCATCGTCGTCGATCGGGTCGATCTCGACGACCTCGACCCGGTACTCCCAGTGGTTTGCCAGTTCCGAGAGCGCCCGCTCTAAGAGCGTCGACTCCTCGCGAAGCCACTGGCGAACGCCCGCGTCGCCCCCGCGGAGGATCGTGTCGAACTGGAACGGAATCGGCGTTCCGAAGGCCTCACCGGCCTCGTCGACGACCGTCTGGTGGCGGACGAGCCACCGTCTGATCTGGGCCAGATCGCCGGAGTCGTAGATTCCGTCGGTCGCGTGGACGACCGCGCCGAGGCCGTCCTCGACGATCACCGAAACGGGTTCGCCGTCGACGCCGGTCGTCTCGAGGGACGCGTCGGTTCCCTCGCCCTGCTGACGGTCGTCATCGTCGAGGCGAACCAGGCAGTAGAGATACCGACCGTCCTCGATTTCGGGGAGGTCCGCCTCGTCGATGGCCGCCTCGAGCGCGTCGGCGTCCGCGTCCTCGAGGTCGTCGATCTCTTCGATCTCGTCGATAGCGTCGGGACGGTCGCTCGAGCCCTCGGAGCTCATCGGTCCTCACCTCCGAAGACGGAGTAGCCGGGCTCGTCGATCGCGGACGGCTCGCCGTGCAGTTGTTCGATGGCGTCGTTGACCAGCCCGTCGAGGTCGCCGCGCAGGTTCTCGACGCCGTCCTCGATCTCCTCGTCTTCTTTGAGCTGTTCGATCTCGGCCTCTATCGAGGCGAGCTGGCCGCCGAGGCGTTCGATCTCCTCGTCGGTGAGGTTGCCCGACTCCATGCGCCGAACCGCCTCTCGCTCCAGGGCGTCGATCAGGATCTCGACGACCGTGATCACGAGCGTTACGAGCCCCTGGCGGGCGTCCTCGCCGTCGCCGACGTCGATCTGCTTCATGCGTTCTCACCCTCCGCGTTCGCGGAGGCTTGCGAGTCGTCACCGCCGCCGTCGCTATCGTCGTCGCCGTCACCGTTGCCGCCGGTACCGGCGTCGGCGTCGCCGTCATCGTCGTCGGAAAGCAGATCGAACCCACCGCTCGTCGGCTGCTCCGGGTCCGGCCGCGCGCCGACGTGCTCGGTTCCACGATCCGGCGTTCGGTAGCTCTGGTCGTCACTGTCGTTGCTGTCGTTGCTGCCGTCGGCGTCGGCGTCGGTCCCGTCCGATCCCCCGTCGTCTTCGTACGCCTCGTCCGGCGTCACGTTGACGCTGCGGGTCGGATCGATCGCCGGATTCGGTCGCTCCATCTCGGCGAGTTCGGGGTCGTCGACCGCCGCGGCGACGCGGCGCATGTCGGTCCCCTCGGGGAACTCGAGGCCGTACTTCGCCGCGGTCTCGAAGGAGGCGATAGCGGCCCGGACCTGGACGCCGAGCAGCTGGGTGTCGCCGATCGAGACGGCGATGTCGGCGTTGATGACGATCCCCTTGTCCAGCAGCATCTCGACGACTTCGGCGAGATCCGCCTTCTGCCGGCTCGGCTGGAAATCATCGACCATCGCGATCACCGCCGGTGTCGCCGACTGTTGGAACGGACGCGTTCGGCTGGCTCATCTCGAACCGTCGGAGCTGTGGGTGTCGTGGGTCAGTCATCGTTGTTTCTCCGGTTTCGCTCGCGTTCGATCTCGAATCGACGGCCGTAGATGCGCTTTCTCGTCGGCGCCGTCGAGAGCTTGACCTGCTTCGGAACCGTCGAGTAGCGTGCGCTGCCGCCGAGGTCGCGACGCTCGGTCGGAATCGTCGCCGCCGCGGTCGGGTTCCGCGAGTTGGTGCTCGTATCCTGGCGGCGCATCTTCTCGCGGTTCATCTCGTAGAGCCGCTCGAACTTCTCGTGGGTCTCGAGCAGCGCCGAACGGAAGGCGTCGATGCCTTTCATCGCCTGCTGCTGGATGGCGACCTGGTAGGCCTCCGGATCCTCGGCGACGTCGATGTCGCCGAGAATTTCGCTGGGGTCGGCGTCGAGGTCGTCGAGTTCGTCGCGAAGGTCGCCCTCGAGCAGTTCGCCGTCGCCGACCAGCCCATCGTCGTCGTCCGTGACCGACGCGACGGTTTCCTCGACCAGTCCCGCGTCCCCGTCCTCGTCGCCCAGTTCGTCGACGGCGCCCTCGAGTTCCCGCTTTTCCTGCCAGAGCGCGCCCAGATCGGCCGCGTTCCAGGCGTTCAGCAGGTCGATCGCCGTGAACAGCTGGGTGAAGTCGACGACGTCGGTCGCGCCGGTGTCGTCCTCGAGCAGTGCCTCGGGAATCTCTCCGGCGTCGATCGCCTCGAGGAGTTCGTCGGCCTCGACGGCTTCGGGGAGGTTGCCGAAGTCGATCGTCTCGAGTAGCTCCTCGGTCTCGCGGACGACGCGAACGAGTGTCTCGACGTCGCCGAGGAGTTCCTCGACCGTGTCGTCCTCGAGGGTATCGAGGTCGTCGACGCCCTCGAGACAGTGCTCGACGTTTTTGAGGCAGCGTTCGCCCTCCTCGAGGAGGGCGTCGAACCCCTGCTCGTCTGCGTCCGTCTCACTCATCGGTCTCACCTCGGTCGTCGCCGTCCGCGGGTTCGACCCGAACCGTGAGGACGCCGTTTTTGATCGTTGCGTCCGCCTCCCGCTCGAGCCACGGGACGGTGACGCGGTCGACTTCGCTCCCCGAAACGGCGACGACGAGCGTCCTGTCGTCGAAGCCGACGGTGACGTCGTCCGGGTCGGTGCCGGCGACGTCGGCCGTGACCAGCACTTCGTCGTCACCGCGTCGGACCGCGACGTGGTGATCGCTCGAGGGCGTCGAGCGGCGGCGGCGCGGTCGGGAGGGGCCGTGACCAGAGCCGCGGTCGCGACCGCCACCGGCGCGCTCGCCGTCGAAGGGGTCCGGACTTCGGTCGACGTTCCGACGGCCGTCGACGTCGTCGCCCGAGCGAACCGACACGTCGTAATCGAGGACCGTGTGGTCGCTTCGCCGGCGACCCGACGCCGTCCCGCCGCGCTCGAGCGACTCGAGGACCGACAGCAGACTCGAAAGCCAGTTGCCGCTCCTCGAGTCGTCGCTGGGGTCGGCGCTGTGAGCGCCGTTTCCACCGGCGGGCGTGGCCCCGCCAGCCCCTGTTCTTCGGCCGGAGGGCGACGCGTCCGCTTCCTCGTCGGTTTCGCCCCGGTCGGTCCCCGACTCGTCGTCGGCTTCGTCGGCTTCGTCGGCGCTCTCGGCCGACTGCGATTCGGTTTCGGGATCGTCGCTCGAGGAGTGGTGCTCGATCGGGACGTCCGTGACCTCGTTCGGCCGCTCGTCGGCGTCGTGGCTGTCGTCGACATCGTCGTGGTCGTCGGTGCCGGCGTTGTGGCTGTCGTCGACATCGTCGTGGTCGTCGGTGCCGGCGTTGTGGCTGTCGTCGCCGTCGTCACCGCCGGTGCCGATGTCGCCGCTGTTACCATCGCCGCCGGTATTGCCGTCTCCGGTATTCATCTCGCCCGTTTTCGACTGTTCTGTCGGTTCCTCCGGCTCGTCCTCTCGGTCGTCGGTCGGGTGATCATCAGACATCAGGATTTCACCTCTACGCGGCCGCTGGCGAGTCGCTCGTGAACGTCGCGAGCGATTTCGATCTCCGCTTCGATCTCGGCTTTGCGCTCGCGATACTCCGCTTCGGAGCGTTCGCCCAGTTCGTACAGCAACTGGTTTTCTTTCAGGTCCTCCTCGAGGGCCTCGAGGTCGTACATCTCGTTTATCGCCATCGTGTGCAGCGTGTCCACGATGCCGACGAACGGTCGGATCAGCAGGTCGTCGAGGATGAACATGGTTATTGTTGGGATCCGATTTTGACGTCGACGAAGCTGTACGGCGCGAACGGTCCCGTATAGCGGAACATGAGGTCTTCGTCGTACTCCGCCTCGAGTTCGGCGACGGCGTCGTCGAAGCGCTCGCGCTCGTCGCGGTCGACGAGGTACGACCGATTCAGGACGAGTCGGTCGCTGAACAGGTCGTTTGGAACCGACTGGGCGGCGATCGGCTCGAGCGTCTCCGCGACGGCCTCTTCGATCGCGTCGTCGTCGACCTCGGCGTCTTCCTCGCGAACGACCTTGAGGCCGAGTTCGACACGACCCTCGATGTCGTTCAGCGCGCGCCGAAACGCCGGCCGGGCTCCCCGGAGGACGTTTTTCAGCGCGCGGTCGTTTTCGAAGGCCATTCCGAACTGCATCGGGACGATGGCGCGACCGCCGTCGCGGTCCATGATCTCCCGGAGGACGTCGTCGTGACGTTGTGCGTCCTCGTCGGTCTCCTCCGGATCGGTCGTGTCGATGTCGGAGACGACGGCGTTGAGCCGCCGGTGGGAGACCGTGTAGACGCGGTCGGCGCCGCCGACGGCGTCGGTCTCGAACTCGACCGGATCGTCGTTCATGATGCCGTAGACGTACCGGTTGGTCATCGGGCGCTCACCCCCGCTGACGTCGTCTCGCCGGCTACTCGAGCCCGTCGTCGAACGCGTGCGTGTGAACGCCACCGTGGTCGATGTCGACGATGGTGACGTCGACGGCGTGTACGTGCACGGACGTGCGACTGCGGGCGCGACTCGTCAGAACTGCCGGTCTCGAGAGCGGACGGTCGAACAGATATCATGGGAACGGATAATCGAGCGCCCCGGGCCCGTCGGGGGCCGCTCGCGGGCACTCGAGGAACTCTTCGTGGAAAATTCGACACCGCGGCGGGTGATGGTAGTGCTTGCAGACGCAGCCCGGGGTCGTCACTCCCGAGACGGTGGCGGCTTGCAAACGCAGCGCCAGTCGTGTTACGAAGCGGGGGCAAACGGAATCGTGTATGGCAGCATCATCAGGTCGACGACCCGACTCCTCGAGTCTCGCGGAGGTACTGGACCGCATCCTCGACAAGGGTGTCGTTATCGACGTCTGGGCGCGGATCTCCGTCGTGGGGATCGAGCTCCTGACGATCGAGGCCCGCGTCGTGGTCGCCTCCGTCGACACCTTCCTGCACTACGCGGAGGAGATCGCAAAAATTGAGCAAGCGACGGCAGAGGGCGACCTCGAGGACCTGGAGGAGCTCGAGGTCGAACAACGTCCGGAATCGTCACCGAAATCCGCCAGCGAATAACCCTTCATGGCCGACGATTCTTCGCGCAAGCGCAAGGTCAGAGGTCGGAAGATTAGAAGCGACCGCTCCAAGAAGGAAGGGCGGAAAGCGAAGAAGAAACTGGCCCGCAAGACGCCGTCGGCGAGCGAGCGAAACGGCGACAGTCCGCTCTCCGACCCGAGCGACGTCGTCCCCGAGAACTTCGTCGAGACCGACGCCGTCACCACGCTGCGACGGCGGATCACCGGCTGGCTCGAGGCCGATCAGCCGGTCCACCTGATCGGTCCGACGGGCTGTGGGAAGACGGCGCTTGCGCTGTCGGCGGCCGCTCAGCGAGATCGGCCGGTCGTCTGGCTGAACGGTGACGAGGCCGTCGACACGGCCGCGCTCGTCGGCGATCACGCCGGCGGCGAGCGCTACAAGGAGAGCGACCAGTTCGTCGGCGGCGTCAGCAAGCAGACCGAGATCGTCCGCGAGCGCTGGGTCGACAACCCGCTGTCGGTCGCCGTCCGGGAGGGCGCGACGCTCGTCTACAACGAGTTCTCGCGCAGCGACCCCGCCGCCCACAACGTCTTGCTCTCGGTGTTCGAGGAAGGCGTCTTAGAGCGGCCGGGGAAACGCGGCGCGGATCGCACGATCGACGTTCACCCGGAGTTCCGGGCGATCCTGACCTCGAACGACGTCGAGTACGCTGGCGTCCACCGCCAGCAGGACGCGCTGCTCGATCGGTTCGTCGGCGTCCACGTCGACTACTACGACGCAGAGACCGAACGCGAGATCGTCAAGTCCCACGTCGATCTGGCCGACGCGGACGTCGAGCGGATCGTCGAGGTGATGCGATCGCTGCGCGACGAACTCGATCTCGTCGTCGGCACGCGGGCCGCCATCACGGCGGCGAAGGGACTGGCCGTCTTCGCCGGCAACGGCGAGAACGGCGAGTTCAGCGACGAGTTACTCGCGGACGTCTTCATGGACGTCCTCGTGCCGAAGATCGCCGGCGAGGGACCGGAGGACGTCTCGCAGCTACGAACGCGGATCGCCGAGTCGCTCTGACTCGATTCGATCCCCGTGCAAAGCGGCGCCACGATCAGGAGAAGCAGCGACAACCGACGAGGACACGAGCCAATGGCCGAAGCCGATACGGAAGAGACGGAGCAAGCCCAAGAGCAGTGCAAGGCACTGACAGAGGACGGAGAGCGCTGCTCGCGGCCGGCTCAGGACGGCGACTTCTGCTACCAACATGACGAGAGTGATCCAACCGTGAGTGACAGTCAAACAGTCGAAGACGAACAGGACGAACAACAGGAAACCGAGGGAGCCGGCGGAAGCCAGTCACAGACCCAAAGCGAAGAGCTCGGAACGGTCGATATGACCGCCGAAGAGAAGACCGACCCCGAGTCGGTCGACGCGGAAGCCGACACCGACCACGACGAAATCGCGGGCGTCCTCGCGGTTCGGCGAACCGTCCAGTCGACGGCCGGCGAACTCATCGGTCGCGAGTTCGACGCCGTCAGCGAGATCGCGCCGACCGACGACGGCTGGCGCGCGGTCGTCGAGGTCGTCGAACGGCGGGCCGTTCCCGATACCCAGGACATCATCGGCCGCTACGAGATCGAACTCGACGAGGACGCGACCGTCCACGGCTACCGACGGCTCGACCGCTACCGCCGCGGAGACACGCAGGCATTCGAATAGCACTCGATCGCACGATGACTGTGCGATCGGTGTGCATTACCGTTCATACGATCTCCTGTAGTCATACTGTTGGACAGCACTATTCGACGATCGTCAGAGAGGGTCGGCGCTATAGTTCTGTACCGCACTCCGGACAAACGAGTGTAAAGTCATCGTCGACCGGAACTACTTTCATGTTGTCATGTCCACACTCGGGGCATTCCTGGGCGACGCGAACGTCCTCGCTGTCGCGAGGTGCACCCATGGCATACGCCACTAATTCGCCGTTCGATGCGTTCTCGCCCGTCTGGAACTCACCCGGTGCGAACCGGATCGCTTCACCTTCGCCGACGGTGATCTCGTCGTCTACCGTTTCGAATTTCGCTTCCCCCTCGACGATGAGGAATACCTCTTCCTGATCCATGTGGGTGTGAACCATCTTCGAGAACTTCTCGCCGGGTTCGAGCCGGAAATAATTAATCGAGAAGTCGCTCGTCCCGAGTTGATCCGACAGCCCACGAACATCGACGTCTCGTCCAAACGCACCCGGTTCGACATCGTCAACAGAGGCTTTCTCCATACTTGGAACGAAGGGCCGTCGCGTGAAATATCTATATATTGCGGTAATGGGACAAGTGGACACGACAGTACACTGGCGGACAGCAGTCCGGAACCGAACGAGCCGGCAACCCGGACAATCTCCGGACAACCGACGAAACAGCGGGCGCGAAAAGCGGTATTGACTTTCAGTGGCTACAGTAACGAGTTGGGCTTCTCGATCCGTACGAAAGGGGCTCCGCGAGCGAGTCCTCGATCTCGGCTGTAGTAGGCGTGTTCCGCCTCTCGAAGTCGACGTTACGAGCCAAGACCTGTCGACGATTCGGACCGATCGCGGCCGATCCAGCAAGCTATTTCCGCATCCGACGGCGCGGTTCGTGTATGGATCCGGCGCTTGGCCCTCCCGCAGAGATGGCCGAGAAACGCGACGAGCTGACGCCGATGATGGCGCAGTACCACGA
>NZ_AOHZ01000082.1 GCF_000337215.1 Natronolimnohabitans innermongolicus JCM 12255
CCCTGACCAGCCGCGAGGATTCGACCGGCGAGTATCCGATGGCCGGGATTCCGATCGACAACGCCGAGTCGTACATCGAAGAGTTGCTCGAGGCCGGCTATCGGGTTGCTGTCGCCGACCAGGTCGAAGAGCCCGGCGAGACCTCGGGCGTCGTCGAGCGTGCGGTCACGCGGGTGATCACGCCCGGCACGCTCACCGAGGACGAACTGCTCGCCGGCGACGACAACAACTTCGTCGCGGCGCTGGCCCGGAACGGCGACTCGCTGGGACTTGCCCTACTCGACGTCTCGACCGGCGATTTCCTCGCGACGAGTTCGACGTCGGAATCGGCGATCGAGGACGAAGTGAGTCGCTTCGCTCCCTCGGAGGCCGTCGTCGGTCCCGACGCGCCCACCGATCCCGTCCCCGACGACTGTATGGTCACGCCGTTCGACGCCCGCGCGTTCGATCGCGAGCGGGCCGGCGAGAAGCTCTCGGCGTACTTCCGAAACCGCGACACCTTGCTCGCCAGCGATGCCGAAATCCGAGCCTGTGGGGCCTTGCTCGCCTACGCGGAGTACGTCCGTGGCGGCGAACACGAGGGCGAGCGCGGCGATGGGAGCGACCGAGATGGGGACGACGGCGTCGACCTCGAGGGGCCGACCGAACGTCTCGAGTACATCACACGACTCACCCGATACGACCCCCGCGAGTACCTGCTGTTGGACGCCGTCGCCCTGCGGAGCCTCGAGTTGTTCGAGCCACGGTCGGTCCACGGCCGTGACGAGGCGACGCTCGTCGGCGTCCTCGACGAGACGGCAAGCGCTCTCGGCGGCCGAAAACTCAGGGACTGGCTCCGCCGGCCGCTGCTCGATCCCAGCCGGATCGAGGCGCGCCACGACGCGGTCGCGGAGCTGAAACGAAGCGTCCGGGAACGAGAGCGACTTCACGAACTGCTACGGGACGTTTACGATCTGGAGCGGCTGATCGGACGGATCTCCCGCGAACGCGCCAACGCGCGAGACCTGCGATCGCTGCGGGACACGCTGGCGGTCGTCCCTGATATCCGCGAGCAACTCGCCGACGCCGACTGCGACCGGCTGTGTGAACTCCACGAGCGACTCGATCCGCTCGCTGACGTCCGCGAGCTGATCGACGACGCGATCGTCACCGACCCACCGATCGAGATCACCGAGGGTGGGATCATCGCCGAGGGGTACGACGACGACCTCGACGAACTCCGACGAACCGCACGCGACGGTGAGCAATGGATCGACGACCTCGAGCAGCGAGAGCGCGAACGGACCGGAGTCGACTCGCTGAAGGTCGGCCACAACTCGGTCCACGGCTACTACATCGAGGTGACGAACCCCAACCTCGATGCGGTCCCGGAGAACTACCAGCGCCGGCAGACGCTGAAAAACTCCGAGCGGTTCGTCACGCCGGCGTTGAAAGAGCGCGAAGACGAGATCGTCGGTGCAAAGCAGCGTGCGGACGAACGCGAGTACGAACTGTTCCGCGAAGTCCGACGCGAGATCGCCAAGGACGTCGAGCGCGTCCAGGCTCTCGCCGACGCGGTCGCGACCCTGGACGCGCTCGTCTCGCTCGCCACCGTCGCCGCGCAGTACGACTACTGTCGGCCCGAGATCCTCGAGCACGGGACCGACGGAAACGCGGCAGGCGAACCGGGAGGCGGCCGCGAGGGACTCGAGATCGAGATCGAGGGCGGCCGCCACCCCGTCGTCGAGCGCACGCAGGAGTCGTTCGTCCCGAACGACGCGCGGCTCGCGAACGACCGGCGGCTGGCGGTTATCACCGGTCCGAACATGTCGGGGAAATCGACGTACATGCGCCAGGTCGCCCAGATCGTCCTGCTCGCGCAGGTCGGGAGCTTCGTGCCCGCCCGCGCGGCCAGACTGACGCCCGTCGACCGAATCTTCACCCGCGTCGGCGCCAGCGACGACATCGCCGGCGGTCGCTCGACGTTCATGGTCGAGATGGACGAGCTCGCGACGATCCTGCGCGAGGCCGACGAGCGATCGCTCGTATTACTCGACGAGGTCGGCCGCGGCACCTCGACCGCCGACGGACTCGCCATCGCGCAGGCCATCACCGAGCACGTCCACGATGAGGTCGGCGCGACGACGCTCTTTGCGACCCACCACCATCCCCTGACCGAGATCGCAGACGACCTCGCGGCCGCGTTCACGCTCCACTTCGAGGTCGAGCAGGTCGACGGCGAAGTGGTCTTCCACCACGAGATCGCCCCCGGCGCGGCGACCGGCTCCTACGGCGTCGAGGTCGCGACGGCCGCAGGGGTACCCGACGACGTCGTCGAGCGCTCTCGAGAACTTGCCGCCGAGGCGGCCGACGAGGACCGGGCGCTCGAGGGAGCCGACGAGGCGACCGACGGACATCGGTCCATCGAAACCGAGCACGACCACGACCACGCCCGCGCCCGCAACGCGCCAAGCGCTGCTGCCGCCGACGGCGGGGACGTTCCGACCGACATCGCCGCCGAACTACGGTCGCTCGACCTCGCGCACCTCACGCCCGTCGAGGCCCTGACGGAACTCGATCGGCTAAAGCAGTTGCTCGAGGAGGCGGACTGATCGAAGCCGAAAGCAAACAGCGCCGACTACCGTTTGAACCATTTAACGTCGCGACTCCGCAACCCGCGGCCGGTCAGTCGTCCCGTTGACCGACCTTCAGGAGCGCGAGCGCCGCCCCCAGCAGGGCGGTATTCTTCAGGAAGTGGATCAGTTCGTTCTGGCGTTCCTCCGGGTCGTCGACGTTCCAGAAGTCGTGCATCACCGGCGTGACGCCGATGAGGAAACTCGCGATGGCCGCGGCGGCGCTGGCCGGTAGCCGCCAGAGAACGAGGCCGATCCCGCCGGCGAGCAGTCCGCCGCTGATCGCGGGCACCGAAACGCTCGGCGCGGGCGCGCCCTTCGCCTCGGCGTAGGCGATCCGCCCCTCGAGGTTCCGCAGGTTCTCGAGTGCGTTGAACGCGAGGATCCCGCCGAACAGGGCGGTTCCAAAGCGAAACGCCGGCGTTTCGGTCACGTCGAGTTTCGATTCACCGGCAGCCGCTGTGCCGTCGTCCCGTCGCTGCGTCGTTCGTGTACGGAGACTCATCTATCGTCGACTACGGGACCGATCCGGGTTAGGATCCGCCACGGCAACTGCAGGGTCCCGAACGACCGAGCCGATACGCGGCGGTAGAAGTGCAGCGCGTACGACTACGTTGGCTCGAGCGAGACGAACTCCAGACCGTGGTCGACGAGCAGGCGGTCGGCGCGGTCGGTCACGGAGGGCGCGACGAGGATGCCGCGGACGTCGGCGTCGGCGTGGAGGTCGCGCTCGAGCGCGTCGACGTACCGGCGCAACTGTCCCACGGCGTCCGGGCCGACGCGGCGGCGTTTGAGTTCGACGACGACGGTCCGGCCCGCGGCGTCCTCGCCGTAGACGTCGACGGCCCCCGCGGACGTCTCGCGCTCGGTCGCCAGCGGCGTAAAGCCCGTCTCGAGCAGGTCCGGCTCATCGAGGATCCGCTGGCGGAGGTCCTCCTCGGTGCCCGACAGCGAGAGGTCGGACTCGTCGGTGCCGGAGAACGTCGAGACCTGCAGCACGCGCTCGAACCGCACTCGCAGGCGCTCCTCGGGCGTCGAGCGAACGCTCTCGAGGACGAGTCTCCGGGGCTCGACGTCGCCGTCCGGTTCGTCGGCCGACTCCGCGTTCGCCTCCGCGTCGGACTCGCAGAACGCGTCGTGCTCGCAGCCCGGCGGCTGCCAGTTGACCGGCTGTTGGCCTTCGTCGGTGTGGACCAGCACCGCGCCGTCGGGTTTGAGCATCACGTGGCGATCCCCCGCCTCGAGCGTGCTCGAGGCCCGCCCCTCGTAGTCGACGGTACAGCGCCCGAAGACCGTCACAAGGGCCTCACGCTCGAGGCCGTCGACGATCGCCTCGCAGGCCGATTCGAGGCCGGGGTGCTCGAGGGTAACGGCTCTCGAGGACTGGGAGTGGGATGTACCGGTGGTCACTGCTCCGACGTAGTCTGCGGGCGAATAAAAGGGACCCGAACGTCGCGGGCGGTCCGACCGTCGCGGCCCGCTGGCCCTGATCGTACAGCACTGTGAACATATTCGACTCCTGTTCGATCTGTGTACCGCCTTCTCAACCGTGTCACGAGGTTTTATCCACGTTCGTCCCTGAACGCCGGACACAATGACGTCCGATCCGACTCGACGCCGCGTTCTTCAGTTCGCCGGTGCCGGCGCAACCGCGTCGCTGGCCGGCTGTACCGGTCTCCTCGGCGATAACGGCGAACTCCAGGCCGACGAGGAACCCGATATCGATCCGTCCGAGGGGATCACCGCGGCGGTCGAGCCGGCCGACGAGGAGATGGCGGCACTCCAACAGGAGATCCAGACCGAACTCGAAGAGGGCGAACTCGACCAGCAAGCGGCCCAGATGGAGATGTACGAGCGCCAGAGCGAGCTGTTTCTGGAGCGCTCGATCGAGTTCGAATCCCGGCTGGCGGAGACGGACGAACTCACGGTCGAAGCCGCGATGGGCGAGATGGGCGCGTTCTTGCTCACCGGCTCGGACGAGCGGCTGGTCGAGTTGCTCCGCGACGGCGACGTCAGCGCGTTGCTGCCCGGCGAAGAGTACGCGGCCGCGCTCGAGGGAGGAGCGGAAGCGCCGCCGGAGGCCGAACCCGAGCCTGAGCCCGAACCCGAGCCGGACGACGGAGACGAAGAGAGAGATGATGATGATGAGGACGAGGACGATAATAACGGATCGGACGACGATGGCGACGGTGCGGACGACGATGAGACGGACGGAGACGCCGACGACGGTACCGACGACGACTCGAGTGACGACTAGTCGACGCTGAACGGACTCTCGCGCTCGGTCCAGTCCCAGCCCGGGAGCCGTTCCTGAAAGCCGGCCGCGAGCGCCGCCTCGAGGTCGTCGACGCCAGCGTTCTCGTCGGCGTCGCCGTGGACCTGCAGATCGGCGTAGTGGAAGGTCGCCTCGCCGAGCGTCCGCAGGGGTTGCGTGCCGCCGATCGTCGCGGCCAGTTCGCGGCCCAGAATTTCGTCGACGACGAAGCCCGGATAATCGCCCTCGACGTCCAGTTCGCGCAGGATCGCGACCATCGCGGCGACGTTGACGGCCAGATCGCCGTCGGCGAAGACGGCGTCGACTTCAGCGACGTACTGTCTTTCGGTAACGCGGTCGACGTCGGTGTCGAAGATCTCGCCGAGGTCGTCGCGGACGGTGTTGATGATCGGAACGACGGTTTCGGACCGGTCAGCGACCCAATTTCGCTCGGTGGCGACGCGTTCGGGAGTGAGCTCCATACCTCCCGTTCGGACCGCGCGGCCCTGGTTTTTGCGAAGGCTTTTATACTCCGCAAAGAATAGCCTCGAATAAGCGGGTTCTCCCTGGACTCTTCCCGCAGACCAGGACGACCGACCTGGGAGCGTATTCGTCACGAGACGGTGTTACACAGGATGATCCGGGATACGAGACGTACTGCGTCGTCTCATCGAGACGGCGCGTCGAACCGGTATCGTCGGGACGGACGAGTTCCGTCGGCCGTCGATTCGACGTCGACATCCTTTGGACCCTCCAGTTACCGTCCCAGACGGACGCACCCCGGCGGCGAGTACACGCAAGCCACAATCGGCGACCTATGAGTACTGTAGAGCAGCAACTCGACGACTTGAAAGCAGAGATCACGAGCGAGTTACCGAGCGATATCTCGGTCTCCTCGGTGAAATACGAAGGCCCCGAAGTGGTGGTCTACACGCGCGATCCGAAGGAGTTCGCCCAGCAGGGCGACCTCATTCGAAAGCTCGCGAGCAAGCTTCGCAAGCGGATCACCGTCCGCCCCGACCCGAGCGTTCTCGCTCGGCCCGACGAAGCCCGCGAGCAGATCATGAACGTCATCCCCGAGGAAGCGGGCGTGACGGACCTGGACTTCCACGCCGACACCGGCGAGGTCGTCATCGAGGCCGAAAAACCCGGCATGGTTATCGGCCGCCACGGGTCGACGCTCCGCGAGATTACCAAGAGCGTCGGCTGGACGCCCGAAGTCGTCCGCACGCCGCCGATCGAGTCCTCGACGGTCTCGAACGTCCGGAGCTTCCTCAAACAGGAGCGCGACGAGCGCCGCGACATCTTGGAGAAGGTCGGCCGACAGATCCACCGCGAGGAGATGTCCGACGACGAGTACGTCCGCATCACGACGCTCGGCTGCTGTCGCGAAGTCGGGCGCGCCTCTTTTATCATCTCGACGCCCGAGACGCGAATTCTCGTCGACTGCGGCGACAAGCCCGGCGCCGAGGGCGAGGTGCCGTACCTCCACGCGCCCGAAGCCCTCGGGGCGGGTCCCCAGACCATCGACGCGGTCGTCCTCACCCACGCCCACCTCGACCACTCCGCGCTGATACCCCTCCTGTTCAAGTACGGCTACGACGGCCCGATCTACTGTACCGAGCCCACGCGGGACCTGATGGGGCTGCTGACGCTCGACTACCTCGACGTCGCGGCCAAGGAAGGCCGCACGCCCCCCTACGACTCCGAGCAGGTCCGCGAGGCGATCAAACACTGCATCCCGCTCGAGTACGGCGACGTCACCGACATCGCCCCCGACGTCAAACTCACCTTCCACAACGCGGGTCACATTCTGGGCTCGGCCGTCTCGCACTTCCACATCGGCGACGGCCTCTACAACGTCGCGTTCTCCGGCGACATTCACTACGAGGATACGCGACTGTTCAACGGCGCGGTCAACGACTTCCCGCGCGTCGAGACGCTCGTCCTCGAGTCGACCTACGGCGGTCGCAACGACTACCAGACCGACCAGGAAGATTCCGAGGAGAAGCTAAAGGAGGTCATCAACGAGACCTACGACAAGGGCGGGAAGGTGTTGATTCCGGCGTTCGCGGTCGGTCGGTCCCAGGAGATCATGCTCGTCTTAGAAGAGGCGATGCGCAACGGCGACATTCCGGAGATGCCGGTCCACTTGGACGGGATGATCTGGGAGGCGACGGCGATTCACACCACCTATCCCGAGTACCTCCGTGACGACCTGCGCGACCGGATCTTCCACGAGGACGAGAACCCGTTCCTCGCCGAGGAGTTCAACCACATCGACGGCGGCGAGGAGGAGCGCCAGGACGTCGCCGACGGCGAACCCTGCATCATCCTCTCGACGTCAGGGATGGTCACTGGCGGTCCGATCATGTCCTGGCTCAGCCACATCGGTCCCGATCCGGACTCGACGATGGTCTTCGTCGGCTACCAGGCCCAGGGGACCCTCGGCCGGCGCATCCAGTCCGGCTGGGACGAGATCCCGACGAGCGAAGTCGGCGCGATGGGCAACGGCGGCGGCCGCGGCACCTTAGAGCTCAACGTCGACGTCGAAACCGTCGACGGCTTCTCCGGCCACGCCGACCGCGCCGGCCTCGAGAACTTCGTCCGCACGATGAACCCGCGCCCCGAGAAGGTCCTCTGTGTCCACGGCGACGAACGCTCCACGCAGGACCTCTCCTCCGCGCTCTACCACGAGTTCGATATGCGGACGTTCGCGCCGAAGAACCTCGAGACCTTCCGCTTCCTGTAACTCTCCGAAAACGCGTCGCGTTTTCGAGAAGGAAAAATCGCTCCACGGTTTTGAGTTCTCTCAGCACGACTTGGCGGGCTCGTTTCGCGGCTTCGCCGTCTTCTCGCGGGCGGCGAGACGGCGGAGCCGCTCGTTCGAGGGGGTTCCACCGCCTCGCTGCCCGCTCGAACGGTCCGTGGAGCGTTGCTCCACGCGGCTCCACCTCGAGGTCGCTTCGCGACCCCGCACCGCTCGCCCTTTCAGCCCACCGGAAGGCGGTCCTGCTCGCTGCGCTGTGCGGGCTGGGACTTCCGAGCCCTGGCTCACTGCGTTCGCCAGGACGCCAGGCGCTACCGCAGCGCGGCGCGCGAGTCTGCGCGCCGCGCGGACAGCCTGCCCTTCCCCGTGACTCGAGGGCGCGCCGCGAACGAACGGCGCACCCTCGAGACGGCCACGTGGGAAGTCACAGCGGTATGCTATCGGCCTCTTCGTCGTCCTCAGCGCGGTCTGTGCGACTGTCACGTTCGCGCTCAAGTACGTCGGCCCGAGGGCGTTTCATGCGGGTTCCGAGTCGGTGAGCGGGACCAGAATACGCTCGTTCATGGCTCGACGTACGGTATCTGCTGGTGTCTGTCGGGTCTGCCACGCCGTTTGACGTGGCGCTTCAGCCGCTTGTGCCGGTCTTGCGCTCGCAAGCGAGCGTTCATCGCCGTCGGCTCCGCCGCGCAGCGACACGCGTTTCCGCCTCGAGTCGCACGGTTCGAACGAATGGTACGCGACGAGTTGCAGTTACGTGCTCGAGCGACCGCCGTCGTCGAACACTGCCCGCCGACGATTCGTCGGCGACGCCGGGTGAGCGCGTCGTGACGTCGCTCTGGTTCGGCTACGCGCTCCTGACCGCGGTCGTCTACGCCGGCATCGCTCTCCTTTCGAAGGTCGTCAGCGGCACCGAGATCGACGATCCGATCGCGCTGACGGTCTACAGCTGCGTGCCCTTCTACGCGGTGTACGTCGTCGGGGGCGCCGCACTGGAGTGGCCGGCGCTCACGGGCGGTGACCGCGGCGTCACGTCGGTTCTCTGGTCGGCGCCGACCGCGACGGCGCTCGCCATCGGCGTCGTCTCGACGGTCGCCTACGGCGTGTACTACTGGGGGCTGGTCAACGGCGACGTCTCCCGGTTCGTCCCGGCGCTGGCGCTCGAGACGATCTTCGTCCTCGTGCTTGGCTACTTACTACTCGGCGAGGCGTTCCCGCCGGGGGTCTACGCCGGCGTCGGGCTGGTCGTCTTCGGCGCGCTGTTCATCGCCTACGAGCGCGGCGACGGCGCGTTGCTCGAGCGGCTGGGGCTGCCGACGGTCGCCGTCGCGATGGCCGCCGCCGTCGCCTTCGCGGCACTAAATACGGGGATGAAGGCGCTGACGGACAGCTTCGGGACGGTCGAACTGCTGTTCTGGATCAGCCTCGGCGGTCTCCTTTCCGTCGTCGCGATCGCGCCGTTTCGGATTCGGACCGGCGACGCTTCGGTCGGCCCGCCGTCTCTGCGTCAGTTGACGAGCGGCGAACGGCTGCTGATCGTCGGCGGCCTGTTGAACGCCGTTGCGCTCTTTACGTTCCTGCGGGCGCTCGAGCACGGCCCCGTCTCGCTGGCGACGGCGATCACCAAACTCGACGTGCTGCTGGTCTTCGTCGGCGCGCTGACGCTGTCGAAGCTCGCGCCGGCGCTGCTGACGGAGCAGTTCGATCCGTTCACGCTGGCACAGAAAGCGTCTGCGTCGGTGATCATCCTCGCCGGCTGCGTGTTGATCCAGTTCAGCTACTGACGGGTGCGCACACCAGCTTCTCGAACCGTGTAGCGATCGAAAACGACGGAAACGGCGGGAGACACTCGAGTCAGGACAGCTGTTTCGAGACCCACTCGAGGTTCGTCGCGATCACGGCGAGTGCGAGCGCGCCGAGGGAGATGAGAATGAGGAACGTCGAGACGACGCTCACCATCGGGTCCATCGCCTGTCGGAGTTCGGTCCAGGCCAGAACGGGAATCGTCTGCGTGGTGGACGTCGAGAGGAACAGCGCCATCACGAACTCCTGGAGGCTGATGATAAAGGCGAGCAGTGCGCCGACGAAGACGCCGTGTTTCACGTTCGGGAGTACGACGTGGACGAACGACTGGACGGGACCCGCACCGAGGTCGTGGGCGGCGTCTAGCTGTTGCCAGTCGAAGCGGCTGAACACCGATCGCATCACGAAGTAGACCAGCGGCGTCGCCCACAGGGTGTGTGCGAGGATGATGCTCACGTACGAGCCCCGCAATCCGCCCTCGTTGAAGTACATCAACAGCGTGATTCCGAGGATGACCGGCGGAATCAACAGCGGGATGAGTACCAGCGGCGCCACGACGCTGCCGAGCGAACTGTCGTCGAACTCCTGGCCGAACGCGCCGAGCACGCCGAGCAACGTCGCGAGCGCGGCGGTACCGACGCCGACGATAATGCTGCTCGTGAACGCCTCGAGCCAGCGGATGCTATCGAAGAACTCGACGTACCAGGTCAGCGAGAGGTTCTCGGGCGGGAACGCGATTCGAGCCCCGTCCGAGAACGAGGTTGCGATGACGACTAACAACGGCACGACCATGAGCGCGAACAGCGCCAGATAGCCGGCGCGGAACGCGACGGTTTCGACGGTTTCTCTATGCAAGTTCGAAGTCACCTCCGAATCGGTTGAGGACGCCGAAGATCGCGGCGATACAGCCCGACATCAGGCCGAGCATGACGACCGACAGCGCGGCTGCGGTGGGGTAACTCATGTCCGAGAGCATCAGTCCCTCGACGTAGATGGCGAACGTGATACTGTTCGAGAGCAGTTCGGGCGCCGCGTAGGCGCCGACACTCCAGGCGAACGAGACGACCGCCGCGACGATGATTCCCGGCATCACCTGCGGGACGACGACCTCGAGGACCGACCGCGGGCGACTCGCCCCGAGGTCGCGGGCGGCCTCGACGACGTGCCAGTCTGTCGTCGCCATGACGCTGTAGATCGCGAGCACGGCGTACGGAAGGACGATGTACAGCTGCGCGACGACGACGCCGGCGGTCCCGGGAACGAGCCCGGCGGGAACCAGCAACGGATCGAACGCGTAGGTCCGGATGACGAGCGTCGTCAGCAACGGCAGGACGACCGAGAACAGCAGGAGCGACTTGACGACCCCGCTCGAGCGCCAGATCGCGTACGCGTAGAACAGCCCGATCGCGACGGAAAGCACCGTCACGACGACGCCGAGGAAAAACGAGTAGCCGAGGACGCTCCAGATCAGGTCGCTGGCGAAGACCTGCTGGTAGGCTTCAAGCGACCACGTTCCCTCGTGGTAGACGCCGTCGCTCGATGGAGCGGCGAAGCTGATCCGCAACAGGATGGCAAACGGGATCACGAAGATCAGGAGCTCGAACGCGATCAGCGGCGCCATGAGCAACAGCGCCCGACGCGACCCCGACTGGGTCGCCAGCCGCGACCGGACGGCACTGATCGGGTTCGGGAGCGCTGACGCCGAGGTGGACGTCGCCTCCGTCATGGCTCACGAAGCGATACGCGGCTCCCGTCCGCGCGAAACGCGAGGACATCTTCGCCGTCCCACTCGAGGGTCACGTCGTCGCCGGCCGACAGCGATCCCGAACTCGCGTCCGTTCGCTCGGCGAACACCGACGCGCCGTCGATCGACACGGAGTAGCGAACGGTCGAGCCGCGGTAGATCACGTTCGCGACCGTTCCCGCGACGGCGTTGGTCGTGCTGCCGTCGGTGACCGCGCGCTGGTCGGCGGTGGCGGTCGCCGCCGCGTCCGGCTCCCCCCGGTCGATCGAGAGGATCTCCGGTCGCAACGAGAGCGTTAGCTCGTCGCCGGACTCGAGGCCGTGGGCGCCGTCGCTCGGAAGGATCAACTCGGCGCCGAGTTCCGTCTCGACGTAGACCGCCTCCCCGTTCGTTCGCGCGACCGTCGCGTCGACGAAGTTGGTGTCGCCGAGGAAGCCCTCGATGAAGCGGTTCTTCGGATTTTCGTATACCTCGTCGGGGTCGCCGACCTGAATCAGTTCGCCCTCGTTCATGATGCCGATGCGGTCGGCGAGCGTGAACGCCTCGTCCTGGTCGTGGGTGACGTGGACGAACGTCTCCTCGAGGTCGTCGTGGATCTCGCGGAGTTCGATCTGCATGTCTTCCCGAAGCCGCTTGTCGAGGTTCGACAGCGGCTCGTCTAAGAGCAAGACGTCCGGGTTGACGGCGAGCGACCGCGCGAGCGCGACCCGCTGTTTCTGGCCGCCGCTCAGCGTCGTCGGATCCTCGTCGCCGTAGCCGCCCATCTGGACGCGCTCGAGCATCGCCTGCGCGCGCTCTCGGCGCTCGTCCGTCGGTACGTCGCGCATCTTGAGCCCGAAGGCGACGTTTTCGAGCACCGTCTTGTGCGGGAACAGCGCCCAGTCCTGAAACACCGTCGACGTGTTCCGGTCGTAGGCCGGCTGGTCGGTGACGTCCTCGCCGTCGAGTCGGATCGCGCCCTCGGTGGGCGTCTCGAGGCCGGCGAGCATCCGCAGCGTCGTGGACTTGCCGCTGCCGCTCGGCCCGAGCAGACAGAGCAGTTCGCCGTCGTCGATCTCGACCGAGACGTCTTCGACTGCGGTGGTCTCACCGTATCGCTTCTCGAGTCCCTGTAGCGTGATGTCGGACATAACTGTTGAAATAGCGTGAAGTGAACGTCGGTTCGGTTAGGACGAGTGTTGCATACTGTCGAACGCCTCGGAGAGATCACCGTCGTGCTCCGAGAGGAACTCCCAGTCGGGGAACGCGACGTCACGGGCCTCCTCGTCGGTCGTCGGGAGGTCGTCCTCGAGCTCCTCGGGGTAGTCGATGTTCTCGTTGCTGAACATCATCGGATGGTCTTCGGCCCACGTTGACTGGACCTCGGCGTCGAGCAGGAAGTCGATGAACTCCTCGGCCTCGTCCTGTCTGTCGGTCCCGCGGACGACACACCAGTTGTTGATCCAGCCCGTCGTCTGCTCGGGCATCGTGTGTGTCAGCCCCTCCTCGTCGTCGATGTCGTAGGCCGTCTGGTCGTAGTACCACTGGGCGACGTCGATCGTTTCGTTGTCGAACGCCTGCCAGATGTCCTCGCCGGAGCTGGCCCACTCGTCGACGCCCCAGTCATCGACGGCCTCGAGGATCTCCTCGTGGTTGTCCTCGTCGTACATTACCTCGGCGTCGCCTTCTTCGCCCATCCCGAGCGCCGCGGCGTACATCGGGTACCACCAGAAACCGGTGTCGATGCCGACGCCCTCGCTGTTGGCGACGGCGTCACCGGAGAGGTCGGCCCACGTCTCGGGGTCGACGTCGGCGTCCTCGCGGTGGATGATCGTACAGGGTGCGCCGTCGACCGGCATCCCGTACTCGGGGTCGCGAATCTCCGTGAAGAAGTCCATAATCTCGTCCTCGTTGGAGATGTTGTCCCGGTCGATGGGCTCGAAGAGGTCGTCCTGTCGACCGTAGTAGTAGAAGTTCCCCTCCGCGACGGTAACGTCGAACGGCGGGTCGTCCTCCGGCGCGTTTCGAATCTGCTCTAAGACGCCGTCCCAGCCGCGCTCGACCTGGATGTCGGTATCGTGGTCTTCTTCCCACTGGCTCACGAGGCCCTCCTCGAACCGGTCGGCGTAGTTGCCGCTCCAAACCATCACGCGGAGCCCGTCCCCGCCGCCGAGGAGTTCCGCACATCCCGCCAGCGCGGTCGCCGATCCGACCGCCGTCGCCGACAATAACCCTCGGCGCGAAACCGCCGACGAGTCGGCGCCTGATTCGGAACCTGTCTCGCTCGTCTCTGCAACCCGATCTGGGTCTGCAGCCATTGGTGCTCCGGTTCTTCTTTGATCGCGACATAAATGGGTTGTGAACTCTCGGCAACAGCTTACTCAGTCGACACTTTCTGGACGGTGCGCTAGACGCACCGTCGTCGTTTCGGGTTTCGTCGAAACGGAGCGGTTCGTACGCCCGCACCTCGATTCTCGGCGAAACCGCAGTCGATCCGTGGTGTTGGTAAGTTCGGGGGGTGGTACTCCGTCTCAGGCGTCGGATCGGTCGTCGACGAACACGGAACCAGCGAAAACGCGCGTAACTGAGACGCGCGGGCTCTCGAGGCGACCGCAGATCACCCGGCGACGTCGACCAGCGGGTAGGCGCGACCGGTCACTCACTCCCGTCGGCCGCCTCGTCCTCCCAGCGCTCCTCGTGGACTAGCGAGTCGACCGCGAGTCGCTCGCGCCAGCCCTCGCGCTGGAGGACCGGTTCGTCGGGAAAGCCGTCTTCGGGGTAGCCAAGACAGAGGTAGGCGACCGGCTTCACGTGGGGCGGAATCTCGAGTACCTCCCGAACCTCGTGGGGGTAGAGCACGCTCACCCAGCCGACGCCGACCCCTTCGGCGCGGGCGGCCAGCCAGAGGTTCTGGACCGCGAGACAGGTCGAGTAGACGTCCGTCCGACGCATCGAACTCCGTCCGAGGACGTGGGGAGCGCCCCGCGTCGGATCGCAGGTGACGCAGACGTTGACCGGCGACTCGCGGATCCCCTCGAGTTTCAACGCGGCGAACTCGCTTCGGCGAGGCTCTCGGTACCCCTCGCGTGCGGCCGCGATCGCCCGGTCGGCGATGTCGGCGATGTCGGCTTTCGTCCCCTCGTCGCGCACCACCACGAGGTCCCACGGCTGCGAGAAGCCGACGCTCGGGGCGTGGTGGGCGGCCTCGAACAGGCGCTCGAGGACGGCGTCGGGGATCGGATCGCGACGAAATCGTCGAATGTCGCGCCGAGCGTAGATCGTCTTGTACACCGCCTCACGCTCGGCATCGCTGAATGCAGCCATTATTGTCTGTGTTAAAATGAATTTGTATAAAGTCGGTGATCGGCGACAGCCGTCCGGCGAAACGGGCTCGATCACCGTGCGGTGCGCGTCGCTACGCGCTCGAGTGGTCGTCCCGTCCGTCTGTTCCCTCCGTTCCGTCCGCCTCGGGCGCCTCGGCCGGGTCGACGACGTCGTCGGTCTCGGGATAGACGCCCACCTGCTCGCAGCGATCGGCCATCGGACAGGCCTCCGGATCCTCGAGGCAGGCCGGCTTGCGCGCGGTGCAGTACTCGCGGCCGAACTGGATTGTCGCCGTGTGTCCGAAGCCGCACTTCGCGGCGGGGACCTCTCGCTCGAGGACGGCCCGAACGTCCTCGTGGTCGGCGTCGGCGGGTGCGATGCCCAGCCGGCGATAGATCCGGTGGACGTGCGTGTCGACGGGGAAAACCCCGCCGCGTCCGCCGGCGAACAGCAGGACGCAGTCCGCGGTTTTGGGTCCGACGCCGCGCACGTCGAGGAGGGTTTCTCGGACCGTTTCAGGGGCCTCGTCTTTGACGTACTCGTCGAAGGCGACGGCGGAGCCGAACTCCTCGATGACCCACTCGGCGGTCGCGATGATAACCTCGGACTTCTGGTTGTAGAGGCCCGCGGAACTGATCGTCTCTGCGAGCGCGGACCGTTCGGCCTCGGCGAGCGCCCGCGCGAGGTCGACCCCTTCGGCGTTGTAGCGTTCTATCAACGCGTCGTGGGCCGGCTGGCTCGCCTTGTCGCTCGTGTTCTGGCTCAGAATCGTGCGAACGAGGCAGGTGAAGGCGTCCTGTCCGCCGTACGTTTTCTCCCAGTACAGTTCGCCGAGTCGGTCGACGACCCGTTCCGCGCGCGTGTCGGCGGTCGCGGGGTCGAACTCGGCCGCGACGCCGCCGCCGTCGACGCCGCCGCTGATGTTCACCGACGGCTCTCGATCGTCGCTCATACGGCACCGTTGGGGCCAGCGGGACAAAACGACGGCGGACGACGGGGTCTCGTACGGCCCCAGTCCGCCTCACTCCGCGTCGACGCTGATCGTCACGGTCGCCTCGGCGCCGTCGGCAAGCGCCGCGACGAGGTCCCGATCGAACCCCTCGGCGGCGAACGCGGCGCCGTTGAGGATCGTTCGGTCGTCGATGTAGTCGCTCGTCCGTCCGACCGCGCTTCGCTCGTTGGTGAACTCGAGGTCGGGGTCGCCCCGTCCGGTCACCGAGTCGCTGTGGCCGCCGGCTTCGATTTCGACCGTGATCGTCGCGTCCGCGTCCCGACACGCGTCGACGAAGTCGGGATCGAAGTCCGCGGGCGCGCGGTCGGCCTCGATAGCGAGGATGCAGTCGCCCGCCGGCGTGAGATAGTCGTCGGTCGTCACCTCGAACGTGCTCGCGTGCTCGGCGGTCACGTTCTCGTGGCCGCGAGCGCGGATTACTTCGTCCATGCCTGCCGGTTCGGCCCCGGGCGGAAAACGAACTCGAAGTCGAGCGAGAGTACCGGTCCTCGGGAAGCGCGAACTCGTCCCTCCGTAACGCCCATAACCGTCACCTCGAATACGTGTAGTAGTGGCCGACTGGAATCCGTTCTCCGCACCGAGGGGGGCGAATCGGTCTATCGCTCTTCTCGGGTGGCTATTCGTCGTCCTCGCCGCCGGACGGGCGTATCTGCGACTCGACCAGGGGGCGACCGTCAGCGACATCCTCGTCATTACGCTGCTGATCGCCGCGCCCGGGTTCGTGCTCGCCGCCGCGAGCTACTGGCTCTCGAGGGTCGACGTCGACGAGCAGTTCTATCCCGACGTACTTCGGTGGTGTCTCGCCGGATTCGGCCTCATGGCGGGCGTGTTGGTCCTGTACCACCTCCAGCCGGACGCCAGCATCACCTCGCCGACGACGGCCCCGCCCATACTGCTGGCACTTAGCACCCTCGCCGGCTTCGCAGTCGGCCTCCACGACGGGCGAGCCAAAACGCGCACGCACGAACTCGAGCAACGAAACAACGACCTCGAGCGGACGCAGGCGGAACTCGAGGAGACGGTGGCCGAACTCGAGGCGTCGAACGAGCGTCTCGAGCGCTACAGACGATACACCGACGACGTGTTAGACGCCATCAGCGACATCTTCTACGTGTGCACGGCCGACGGAACGTTGCGGCGCTGGAACCGAAGCCTCAACGAGGTGACCGGCTATTCGGACGCCGAGATCGCGTCGATGAGCGTTCCGGAGCTTATCGGCGGTCCAGACCGTGAGACCGTCGAATCGACGATCGATGCGGGGTTCGAACGGGGACGCGTTCAGGTCGAAACGAAACTGCTGACCAGCGGCGGCGACCGAATCCCCTACGAGTTCACTGCCTCGCGCCTCGAGACGCCCGACGGCGAGCCAGTGCTGGCGGGAATCGGGCGCGACGTCTCCGACAGGAACGCCCGCGAACGAGCCCTCGAGGAATCCGAGCAACGCTACCGCACGCTCGCCGAGAACTTCCCCAACGGCGCCGTCGCGCTGATCGACGACGAGTTGCGACACACGCTCGTCGAGGGCCAGGGCTTCGAGAAGCTGGATTTCGACGCCGACGAACTCAGGGGAAAACGGATCGGAGAGGTGTATCCGTCGCCGATCGAGGACGAACTCGAGTCGCAGTTCCGAACCTCGCTCGAGGGGGAGGCGACCGCCTTCGAACTCGAGTTACAGGATCGCACGTTCGAGTTCCGAACGATTCCGTTAACGGACGACGAGGGCGACGTCTTCGCCGTGCTGGCGATGTCACAGGACGTGACCGAACGCAAGATCCGCGAGCGCGCCCTCGAACGAACCGAGCGGCGCTTCGAGGCGATTTTCAACGATCCGAACATCCTGGTGGGGCTGCTCGAACCCGACGGGACCGTCCTCGACATCAACCAGACGGCGATGGAGTACGTCGACGCCGACCTCGCGGACGTCGTTGGCGAACCGTTCTGGGAGACGCCGTGGTGGAACGCGGCCGACGGAAGCGAGTCGGGCGAGTGCGCCGGCGTGGCCACGGACGTCGAACGCTGGACCAAGCGGGCGGCGACCGGCGAGTACGTCGACTTCGAGGCCGACCTCACGCGTCCGGACGGCGAGGAGTACACGCTCAGCGGCTACTTCAGGCCGGTCACCGACGAGCATGGCGACGTCGTCTCGCTCATCGTCTCTGATCGCGACGTCACCGAGCGCAAGGAACGCGAGCGCGAACTCGAGCGGCGGGCCCACCAACAGCAGATCGTCGCCGACCTCGGACAGTTCGCCCTCGAGACCGACGATCTGGACGAACTCATCGACGAAGCGTGTCGGAAGGTGGCCGACGTCCTCGACACCGAATACTGCAAGGTGCTCGACCTCGACGACGACGGCGAGACGCTCTTGCTTCGACAGGGGGTCGGCTGGCGGGACGGTATCGTCGGCGAAGCGACGATTTCCGCAATCGAGGCAGACTCGCAGGCCGCCTACACCCTGGCGAACGATCAGCCGATCGTCGTCGAGGACCTCTCGTCCGAAACGCGTTTTGGCGGCCCCGACCTGCTCCGAAATCACGGCGTTCGATCCGGTATCAGTACCGTTATCGGCCCGTTCGACGAGCCGTGGGGTATCCTCGGAACGCACGACACTGCGCCCCGAGAGTACACGGACGAGGACGTCACGTTCGTCCAGAGCGTCTCGAACGTCCTCGCCGAGGCGATCGAGCGCCACCAGTACCGGGCCGACCTCGAGGAACTAGTGGCCGATCTCGAGGAGTCTAACACGCGCCTCGAGGAGTCGAACAGACGCTTAGAGCAGTTCGCCTACGCGGCCAGCCACGACTTACAGGAGCCGTTGCGGATGGTCTCGAGCTACCTTCGGTTGATCGAGCGCCGGTACGGCGACGCGCTCGACGAGGACGGCGAAGAGTTCCTCGAGTTCGCGGTCGACGGCGCCGACCGAATGCGCGAGATGATCGAGGGACTGCTTCAGTACTCTCGCGTCGAGACGCAAGGCGAGGCGTTCGAACCGGTCGATCTCGAGGACGTTCTCGACGACGCACGCGACGACCTCCGGATGCGAATCGACGAGACCGACGCCGAAATCACCGCCGACTCGCTCCCTCGCGTTCGAGGCGACAGCGACCAGTTGCGGCAGGTGTTCCAGAACCTGCTCGCCAACGCGATCCGATACAGCGGCGAGGGGCCGCCGCGGGTACACGTCTCTGCCGAACGGAACGGATCGACGTGGACGGTCTCGGTCGCCGACGAGGGGATCGGGATCGACCCCGGCGATCAGGACCTGATCTTCGAGGTCTTCGAGGGACTCCCCGTCGACGGCGAGTACGCGGGGACGGGGATCGGACTGGCTGTCTGTGAACGGATCGTCGAGCGCCACGGCGGCGAGATCTGGGTCGACTCCGAGCCCGACGAGGGTGCGACGTTCTCGTTTACGCTGTCGGCTGTATCCGACGAACCCGGAACGGGCGACTGATCGGACGCAGTCAGAGCGCGCTTCGCAGTCGAAAACAGACGGTTCGCTCGAGTCGGAAGACGCGAGTTCCTTAGACCAGGCTCGCGCCGTCGAACTCGCCGCGGCTGTACTCGACGTCGAGCAGGTCGAGGATCGTCGGCGCGATGTCGAAGAGGTCGGCGTCGCCGATCGTCGCCTCGGAGTGGTCGATGTACAGCGAGGTGTTGTCGAAGCTGTGCATGCCGTTTCGCGGCCCGGTCGTGAAGATGTCGGAGTCGGCCTTGAAGCCCGACTTGAGGTCGAAGCCCTTGTTCGGGATCGCAACGAGGTCGGGCGCGATATCGTCGTGGTCGCCGCGGAACGCCGTTTCCTTCTCGACGACGCGTTCGACGACCGTGTTCCCGTCGGGGCCTTCGAGCGCCTCGAGGTCGGCTTTGAGTTCGTCTCGAACCCGATCGTACTCGTCTTCGGGGACCGACCCGCGCGGTTCGCGGCCCTCGAGATTGATGTAGAATCGACCCGGAATGAACGAGTAGGCCTTCGTGTCGTCGGAGATGTCGCCCAGTTCCTCGGGGTCGTCGGTGTCGAAGGAGAGCCATCCCTCCTCTCGGAGCCACTCGTTGAAGTGGACCTCGTAGTCGAGGCTGGTAAAGCCGTGGTCGGAGGCGACGATCATGGTGACGTCGTCGGGCAGCGCGTCCCGGAGCTGGCCGATGTAGTCGTCGACCTTCTGGTAGAATTCGATAAACTCGTCTTTGTACTCGCCGTCGCGCTCGTAGTCTTTGAACAGGAAGTGGTTGACCCGGTCGGTCGTCATGAAGACGCCGAAAAAGAGGTCCCAGTCGTCCTCCTCGATGTAGTGCTGGAAGGCTTCGAAGCGCGCGTCGATCGTCTCGTGGGCGTCCTGGATGAACTCGGCTTTGTCCGTCTCGTGGCCGAGTTTCGGATTGACGTCGATCCGGTAGTCGAGCGTCTCCAGGTAGTCGCGTACGTCGTCCGGGTACGCCGCCTTCTCCAGCCCTGGCGAGAGAAAGCCCGAGACCATCCGCTGGACGTTGCGCTGGGGCGGGAAGGTGACGGGGACGTTCATGACGGTCGCCTTGCGACCCTCCTCTTGGACGCGATCCCAGACGCGATCAGCCTGGACCTCACGGCCCATCGGAACGTAGGTGTCGTAGGTGCCGACCTCTCGGTCCTGAAAGCCGTAGACGCCGGTCTCGCCGGGGTTCATTCCGGTCGTCAGTGCCGGCCAGCAGGCGCTGGATTCGGGCGGCACGATACTCGAGATCTCGCCGGCCGTCCCGTCGTCTGCGATCGCGGCGAAGTTGGGAAACAGTTCTTCGTTCTCCGAAAGGAGACTGTACGGCACGCCGTCGACCCCAATAAATGCGACGCGGGGGGTGTCGTCGCCCCGCAATCGATCGAACAGACCCATGGGCGTCCGTAGTCCGACCGCATACAAGAAGGTTCGTTTCGAGACACTGTACTGAGAAGGGCATGACAGCGTCTCACGCACGGACGGCGTCGGATCTCGGACCGCGCCAGTCTCACTCGAGTCCGATGAAGTGCGTGGTTCATACGGTCTGCTGTAACGTTTTGCCGGAGCGACCGTAGGACGACTCGGGGTCGCTCCGGTAACGACTTACAGCAGTCCGTATCAGTCGCTTGGCCTGCACTCGAGCGCGATAGAATGGATGGTGGGACGTGGCGCCGACGGACGGGGACCGCGACAGCGATCCGACGGTCAGCTACCGACGAGAACCTTACTCGTCGTCTCCGTCGTCGTCCGGCTCGAAGTTCGCGGGGACGACCGTCAGGTGGGCCATACCGACGCTCGGTCGGTCGTCCTCCTCGGTCGACGGACGGGGTGGAGTGGATGCTGCCATAACGAGTACGTCTTTGGCTGCCACGGGGATAAAATTACCCATGTTCATACTGCATACAGCGGACGGGTGTCCATAACCCGTGGGTATTTCGTTGCAACTCGGATCGGTATCTGGAAGCGAGCGTAATATCGTACAGAAAACGGCGTGTGGCGAGCCGTTGTCGATCAGTCGGCGGTGACTACTGGAAGTTCTCTTCGTAGAGCTCCTGGGCGTGTTCGATCGCGTCGTAGGCGGCCTGCTTGTCTTCCCAGCCCTGGGTCTCGACTTCTTTGCCTTCCTCTAAGTTCTTGTAGGTCGCGAAGAACTCGTCGATCTCGTCGAGTTGCTGCTGTGGGATGTCGTCGAGGTCTTCGATGTGATCGTAGCGCGGGTCCTCGCTCGGCACCGCGATGACCTTGTCGTCTTGCTCGCCGTCGTCGTCCATCTTCATCAGGGCGACGGGGCGGGCTTCGATGACGCAGCCGGGGAACGTCTGATCCTCCACGAGGACGAGCACGTCGAAGGGGTCCTCGTCGTCGTAGTACGACTGCGGGATGAAGCCGTAGTCGCTCGGATAGTGGACGTTGCTGTGGAGCACGCGGTCGAGGACGACGCCGGGAATGTCCTTCTCGTACTCGTACTTGTTTCGCTCGCCCTTGAGACACTCGACGACGGCGTAGATCTCTTCTGGCGGATTCGGTCCAGTCTCGAGGTCTTCCCAGAGATTGACCATGTACCGGAAACTCCACGGTGGATCAAAAAGTACTTTCGTAATCGAGTGTCAATTGCTAAATGACGGTTACCAGATACCCTGACGATGCTATCCGGGCATTACCCACCAGCGTCCGGCGATGTCGGCCCCGTTCGACGAGGTCTCGATCGGTACCCCAACGGATTAGTTGACAAGTCTTAAATAGTCTGGTGACATTTGCACAAGTATGTCAGAGGCACAATCAATCACCGGCGAACAGAGCATTGCGCGTGAACTCACGGCGTTCCAGACAAACATCCTCACGATCCTCGCGAAAGAGCCGATGTACGGTCTGGCGATCAAACGCGAACTCGAGGATTACTACGGGACGGAAGTAAACCACGGTCGACTCTACCCGAACCTCGACGAGCTCGTCGAGCTCGGCCTGGTCGAGAAGAGCGAACTCGACAAGCGAACGAACCAGTACTCGCTGACCGACGACGGCTACGACGCCGTCCTCGACGGCATCCAGTGGTCGCTCTCGAAAGTCGTCACCGGCGACGACCGCGCCGACGAGATCGCCGAAATCGTCGACAACAGCTACTGAACGACGCAACTGCGGCAGCCACCAGAGCCGCAACTGCGCTCACGGTCGCACCACCGAGCGATTACCGCTCCCGATCGTCGGGAACCGGTTCGTCGGCCGTCTCGTAAACGAGCGTGATCGAGTCCTCGATCGCGTCTCGCTGTGCGTTCGACGGCCAGGCATTTCTCACGAAGTACTCGTCGCGAAACTCCCGGAGCTCCGCCGCCGTCAGGTCCTCGATTCGCTTCGCGTAGTGGTTGCCGACGAAATCGGCGAGCGCGGCGGCGTTGTCCCCGTGGACCTCGCCGTGGGCGTCCCGAACCTCGGCGACCAGTTCGCGGTTCCGTTCGTCGACGGTGTCCCAGTCGTCGGGATCGCCCGTCCCCTCGAGTCGGATTTCGACCGCGCGCGAGATGTCGTCGATGCGGTCGGTCCGGATGACGCCCGCGTCGGCGTCGTGCCACTCGTCGGGGTGAAGCACGAGGACGTCGTCGCCGTCGTCGTCGCGAATACGCGAGGTGAACTCGTGGTCGGTGAGCAACGCGTCTCGCCGCTCGCGCCGGGCGTCAGCCTCGTTCGGATCGGGCGTTTGACGCGCGATCCGAGTGAGGCGTTCGGCCTCGTCGACGACGTCGGCGGGCAGTTCGTCGTTCGGTTCGTCGGCGTCGTCTCGAGCATCGTCGCTCGCGTCGGCGCCGCTCGCAGGATCGGTCGAATCGGCCATATTCGTCGTACGCACTCGAGGGCTTTTCCCTTGCTGATCGGGCTCGCCGAGCGAGTTCGACGGATTCTCGCCGCGCTGTCGTCGCCCTGGCCGGCCTAGGCTCGATCCAGCGCCTCGTTGACGAGCCCGTCGGCGCGCTCGTTGACCTCGCGGGGAACGTACTCGAGGGTCCACTCCTCGAACTCGCGAAGCAGTTCGTGGACGGTGACGCGTTTTTCGCGCAGTTCGGGGTTGTTGGTGTCGTACTCGCCGCGGACCTGTTTGACGATCAGCTCGGAGTCGCCGCGGATGTGGATCTCATCGTAGCCGTAGTCGCTGGCGGCCTCCAGACCGGCGATCAACGCCTCGTACTCGGCCTGATTGTTCGTCGCCGTGCCGATCGTCTCCCCGTCCTCGGCGACGATTCCGTCGCCGGTGACGATCACCCAGCCGATCGCGGCCGGCCCGGGGTTGCCGCGGGAACCGCCGTCGAAGTAGACGTGTGCGCGCCCGCCGCCCTCGCGCAGCAGCGATTCGATCTCCTGTGGACTCCCGCCCTGAATCACGACTTTGCCGTCGTAGGCGACAGCCGTCGCTGAGCCGCGGCTAGCCCGCCAGCGCTCGTGATCCGTGTTTCCGGGTTCGACCGACACGCCCGCTTCCTCGAGTCGTTCTCGAGCCGTCTCGACGTCACACTCGATGACCGGCATTCGTAGCTGTTGTCGGCCAGAACGGGATAAAGTCTTTCCGGTTCCAAATCGTAAACCTCGCTCGAGAAGGCGCCTGTGTGCCGATTTCGGCACTTTCGGTGTAGTCTGACAAAACACTTCCCAAGGACTTATATAGTGTGGTGATACTACTATAAAAGTGCGATGACACGGTCCACCCGCCAGCGGGAGCGAACGCGTGAGACGGACGAGACCGAGGATCAGGAAGGGGTACGTGCCTGCCCTGAGTGTGAATCGGACAATCTCGTAAAGGACTCTGACCGGGGTGAGCTCATCTGTGAAGACTGTGGGCTCGTCGTGGAAGAAGAGAAGATCGATCCCGGTCCTGAGTGGCGGGCGTTCAACCACCAGGAGCGGCAAGAGAAGTCCCGCGTCGGCGCGCCGACGACCCAGACGATGCACGACAAGGGACTGACCACGACGATCGACTGGAAGGACAAAGACGCCTACGGGCGGTCAATTTCCTCGAAAAAGCGCAGTCAGATGCACCGACTGCGCAAGTGGCAAGAGCGTATTCGGACCAAAGACGCCGGGGAGCGAAACCTGCAGTTCGCACTGTCCGAAATCGATCGAATGGCCTCCGCGCTGGGTGTCCCGCGGTCGGTCCGCGAGGTTGCGTCGGTCATCTACCGGCGCGCGCTCAAAGAAGACCTCATCCGCGGGCGCTCGATCGAGGGCGTCGCGACCTCTGCGCTGTACGCCGCCTGTCGAAAGGAAGGCATTCCGCGCAGTCTAGAGGAGATTTCCGAAGTCTCACGCGTCGAACGCAAAGAGATCGGTCGTACGTATCGGTACATCTCGCAGGAACTCGGTCTCGAGATGCGCCCCGTCGACCCGAAAAAGTACGTCCCCCGATTCTGTTCCGAACTCGAACTCTCCGAAGAAGTCCAGACCAAGGCCAACGAGATCATCGAGAAGACGGCCGAGGAAGGACTGCTCTCGGGGAAGTCGCCGACGGGCTACGCCGCGGCCGCGATCTACGCCGCGTCGCTGCTCTGTAACGAGAAGAAGACCCAGCGGGAAGTCGCCGACGTCGCACAGGTGACCGAGGTCACCATCCGGAATCGGTACCAGGAGCAGATCGAAGCGATGGGGATCCACGGCTAAGCCGTCTCGCACCGTTTTGCCGTTTCTCGACGCGTTCTCATCCTCGAGAGCGGCCGCTCGATCGACGGCACGCGACGCGGCACGCTGAGACGCCTCGCAGCACGTTACGTTTCGTCGTCTCCGTCGTCGCCGTTCTCGTCCGTGCCGTTCTCCTCATCACCGTCTTCGTCGTCAGCGCCGTTCTCGTCGTCTTCGACGACTTCGATGGTGATCTCGTCGGTCATGTCGTAGGCGTTGTGCTGTGCGTCGCCCGTCTGCGCACAGAGGTCGTACTCGCCCGGCTCGAGTTCGACCTCGGTCTCCTCCTCGCCGTCCTCGAGGTGGTAGTAGCCGTCCTCGTGCGGGATGACGTACCCCGGATCGACGCAGCCTTCGTCGACGATGACGTGGTGGTGGCCGGCGCCGTCCTCGGGCGTCGGATCCTGGTCGCCCTCGTCTTCGACCGGCTGAAGTTCGAACTCCGTCGCCTCGAGTTCGACGTCGACGGGGCTCGACACCTCGGCGCCGTCTTCGGGTCCGACGAACTCGACCTCGCCGTCGTGATTCTCGTGATCGACGTCGTCGATCGGGACCTCCTCCTCGCCGTCGTCCGGCGATTCGTCTTCGTCGTAGTCTTCGACGATATCGCTACAGCCGGCGATCGTAGCGAGGGCGGCGACTGTCCCTCCAGAGAGCCACTGTCGTCGCGTCGGTGTTCGTGTCATGGTATCATAGTTCGACGATCGATTCGGGGGGAGCGTTGCGGCGCATCCGCTGGCAGTGCTCAGTGCTCCGATCTGGTGCCGTCGCGGCGAAAAGTCCACTCCCTGTGCTCGCTACGGCGTCGAGAACTGGGTCTGATACGGATTGCGGTACCGATTTACCGGCGCAACCGCCGCCCGAGTCGCGGTTGCGCCGGGAATGACGGACAGTAAACCGTATGAATGGGCGTGCGAGACCGTCGCCTGGACCGACTGGTGCGAAAGAACGGGGCGGCGGTCGTCGGACGTGCGCCAATGATTGGTCCGCCACTACGCAGCGTTACTCGTCGTCTTCGTCGTCGTCCATCCCGTTTTCTTCGTCGTCTTCGTCGTCGTCCATCCCGTTTTCTTCGTCGTCTTCGTCATCGTCCATCCCGTTCTCCTCGTCGTCGTCCATCCCGTTTTCTTCGTCGTCTTCGACGTCGTCGTCCATCCCGTTTTCTTCGTCGTCTTCGACGTCGTCGTCCATCCCGTTCTCCTCGTCGTCGTCTTCGACATCATCGTCATCGTTTCCGTTGTCGTTACAGCCAGCCAGCGCCGCGAGACTGACTGCACCGCTCAGTGCAACCATCCGTCGTCGAGTGAGTCGTTCCGTCATAGTACCTCAATCGAGTCCCGGAGACAGACGGTCAAGAGAATTCGGAGCCTAGCCGTCGGCGGTTCGAGCCAACTCGCCGTTTATGCCAATCGATCCGAAAACCGAGCGTTTGAGGAGAATTCGGCCGATCCAGTCGGTTTCCGAACGGGTGAGCTGAGCGACCGTTTCACCTGAAACTCGCCGCAGTAACGACGGTCTCGAGGCTTGGAAAACAGACGGTTACTCGAGTCGGCGTGGTGGTGATCGCTGAAACGGTCGCCATTGTCTCGAGTTGTGACGCCCCGCTTCCGCCGGCTGACCCGCCGTCGGTCGACGTCTCAGTCGTCTTTACCGACGCTGATCACCTGCAACAGCGAGTAGACCGGGACGCCCTCGAGTTCCTCGACGCCCTGTTTGTCCGCGATGACGACGCAGGCGAGCGGATCGCCACCTTCCGCGCGGATCGCGCCGATCGTCTCGCGCATCGTGGTGCCGCTGGTGATGGTGTCGTCGACGATGTAACACTCGCGATCACGAATGCCCGAGAAGTTTCGGCTGAACGTGCCGCCGAGGTCCTCGATGTCGCCTTCTTCCCACTGGTGTTTCGCCGGTGTGTACGTGCCGAGGTCGGTCTCGAGTTCGCGCGCGACGAGCGTCGCGATGGGGCCGCCGGCTTTCTCGATCCCGATCGTCAGATCGACGTCTTCGCCGTGTTTGGCCAGCAGATCGGCCATCGCCTCGGCGATGGCGCTCATTCGTTTGCTGTCGCGACCGATAGCGGACCAGTCGACGTGGATGTCCTGCGGGCCGCCCGTGCCACCGCGGGGTTCCTGTTGCTGGTCGCTCGGCTCCGTCGTCGCGCCGCTTCGCTCGACGAGCCAGCTCGCCGTCTCTCGGGAGACGTTCAGTTCGTCCGCGATCTCGCCCTTCGAGAGCCCGCGAGCGGCGAGTTCTGCCGCGCTCTCGATGAGGTCGTCTACGTTTTTCATATATCCGTGAATTCGACCGCCGTTTTTATAGGCGTGTCGTCGTCGACGAGCGAGTACCACAAACGGTTATCCCGCTTCCACCGCCTCTATGGGACATGGAGCGATACGATCTCGTCTACCGCCTCTACGACGAGTACGATACGGATCGGCTGCGGGAGTATCAGGCGTTCGTCGACGTCTTTCCGGCCGTCGACTCCCGCGTCGCGCTGGAACACTGGCAGGACGCGAGCGAGGAACTCGAGCGCCGGAAAGACGAGATTCGGTCGGCGTTCGCGGCCGGCGAGACGTTCGCCGAAATCGCCGCACGAGCCGACCGCGACCAGGCCTTTACCGCGCTCGACCTCGAGGCCAAGTACGGCCGCGCGGTCAACGTGCTCGTCCTCGACGTCGACGAGACGCTGCGGTCGGCGGGCAACACCGACAACGAAATCCCGCGCGATACGCTCCACGTCCTGACGGAGTTTCACGAGGCAGGGATCCCGATCGTCATCTGCACGGGCCAGACGCTGGAGAACGTCAAGGGATTCGCGATCCAGGGACTGGGCAGCGAGATCGTCCACTCGGGGGCGCTCTCGATCGTCTACGAGGCCGGAACGGGCGTGTTCACGCCGGGCCACGGCGCCGATACGAAGCAGTTGCTCTACGAGGAACTCGACGCCGAGATCCGGGACGTGTTCGACGACGTTCGCTCCCGCGTGCTTCCGGAGGCGCCCGAGGAACTCCGCCGGGGCTGTCACCTCCAGGGCAACGAGTTCAACGTCACGATGAAGCCGAACTACGAGACGGGCTCTTCGAAGGCGCGCGAGACCATCGATACCGCGCTGGTCTACCTGATCGACCTGCTGGCCGACGCCGTGGGCGCGACGCTCGCGGACGACTCCGCGGCCGATCGGGAGGGTGACGAGTCGACGGGCAACGGCACTCGCGAACTCGAGGCCGAATCGATCGTCGACTGGACGCGAGCGTTCTACGCCGATCAGGATCCCGAGATTCGGGCCGTCCTCGAGGGAGAAGGCGCCTATCCGAACCTCGAGGCCGAGGCGGTACCGTCGGCGCTCGCGGACGTCTTAGCGCGGATCGACGTCGCCTACTACGAGGCCGATGCGGCCGAGATCGGTAGCCTCGAACTGAACAAAGTCGTCGGCGTCGAGCGGGCGCTCGACGTCTTGGGCGTCGAAGATCCGTTCGCGCTCGTGATGGGCGACTCCAAGAGCGACCTCCGCGTCATGGAGTGGGTAGACGAGATCGACGCGGGAATCGCCGCCGCGCCCGAACATGCCTCGCAGGACACCCTCGAGCACGTTCTCGAGACGGACGAACTCATCTTCGACCGGGGAAAAAGCGTCGACGTATTGCGGACAGTGTACGCGATGAACCGACTGGCACGGCTGGACTGATACGGATCGCTGTACCGATTTGCCGGCGCAACCGCTGGCTGGGCCACGGTTGTGCCGGAAACGACGGACAGTAAACCGTACGGGACGGCAGGCCCCACTCGAGCGGATCGCCCGCACGAACTCACGTTCGTTCTCGAGGTCGTTCGACTGGCCCGACAGACACCCTGAACTGACCGTCATCGGGCGTGAGAGACTGTCTTAAACGACTGGAAGTCAAAAGCCTGCTCATCAACCACACGCGAGCAGTAGCCGGGTGTAGCACGATCCGAGCGGGTGTGGCGCACCGACACGTCGGTATCGCCGCGTATTGGCGGCGCTTTCGCCACCCCAGCGCGTGGATCGGTGAGACAATTATGAGTGAATTCCGAGCCACAGACCGAGACCTTGAACCTAACATGGGCACGGACACGAACGCCCTTGGCATCGTTCACCGATCAGAGTCGGGCGATCACGCGGGGGTGACTGTCCGGTGACCACGATCGCGGAACTCTCACTGTCCACCGCCGAGTTCGCCCTCGCGGAGACGTTCGACCGCCTCCCGGAACTCGAGGTCCGCGTCGAGAGCGTCGTCGCAGAAGGGCCGGCGCGGACGGTCCCGCTCGTCTGGTTTACACACGCCGACCACGACGCGATCGAGGTAGCCCTCGAGGCGGATCCGACGGTCGCCGACTACCAGCGACTCCTCGAGAACACCGACGAAGAGATGGAGTGGTTCTACCGACTCGAGTACGACGAAGACGTCAGCTCCGTTTGCCAGGCCGTCTACGCGAACGGCGGCACGCTCCTCGACGCGCAGGTTGCCGACGACCAGTGGACGCTGCGGTTGCTCTTTCCCGAACGCGAGGAGCTCTCCGACGCCGTCTCGGCGATCGAAGACAGCAGCACTCGCGTCGACGTCCGACGAATGGTCGAGGCCGGACAGGACGAGGGGCTCGAGACGACGGCGGCGCTGACCGACCCCCAGCAGGAGGCGATCGCCGAGGCCTATCGCCAGGGTTACTACGACGTCCCCCGCGAAATCTCGCTCGAGGAACTCGCGAGCGAACTTGACATCTCCCATCAGGCGCTCTCCGAGCGCCTGCGACGAGCGAATCGGGTGCTCGCCAGCGAGCAGTTAGACGAGCCGGCAGGGGAACTGGCGACCGACTGACGCGGTCGACGGCGAGGTGAACGATCGCGCCCGACCGTGCGAAAAGCGGCCTTTATGCGAATCCGCGGCGGACGAACCCGCATGGCTCACTCCGATCCCGGGACCGACGATCCGCTCGCGCTCCGCGGCGTCGTCCCGCCGACGATCACCGCGTTTCGCGACGACGAGTCGGTCGACTACGAGACGACCGCCGACCACGCTCGGTTCGTCGTCGACCGCGGCGTTCACGGGGTGTTTCCGCTGGGTACGAACGGCGAGTTCCCGTTGCTCACCGGCGAGGAGCGACGGCGCGTCGTCGAGTGCGTCGTCGACGAAGTCGGCGGCGAGGTTCCCGTCATCGCCGGCGTCGGCGCACCGAGTACCCGTGAGACTGTCGCCCACGCCGAACACGCCGACTCCGTCGGTGCCGACGGCGTCGTGGTGGTGACGCCCTACTACTATCCGATCGACCGCGACGCTGCACTCTTCCACTACCGGCGAATCGCCTCGGCCGTCGATCTCCCCATCTACGTCTACCACATTCCGAGCAAGACCGGCACCGAACTCTCCCTCGAGACGCTCGCAGAACTGGCCGAGATCGACGCGATTGCCGGCGTCAAGGACTCGAGCAAGGACGTCCCCTGGCTCGCTCAGGCGGCCGACGCCCACCCCGAACTGACCTTCCTCGCCGGCTCGGACTCGCTGTTAGAGACGGGCCTCGAGGTCGGCTGTTCGGGACTGGTCAGCGCCGTCGCGAACGTCTTCCCGGCGCTCGTCGTCGACCTCTACGAGAGCTACGACGACGGCGACGACGCTCGCGTCCGCGAACTCCAGAGCCACGTGTTCGCCGTCCGCGACGCGTTCAAGTCGGGCGGCGCCTACATGTCCGGCGTCAAGACCGCGCTCCGCCTCCGCGGATTCGACGCGGGGCCGCTTCGAAGCCCGCTCCGGCTGAAAGACGACGACGCGACGGCGACGTTTCGTGCGGAACTCGAGGACCTCGAGTTGCTTTAAACGCCGTCGCTCGCTGGACTTGCGGTCGGTCCGAAACGAATGGACCAAAAAACGGATCGCGACGCTAGAAGAGCGCCCGCGTCCGAACCTCTCCGGTGAGGATCAGCACGCGGCCGTCGGCGTCGATCGAGTAATCCTCGAGCGTGGCCCAATCGTCGCCGATGTCGCGGTTCCGCTCGACGTGTTCTTGCAGGGCGTCGCTGTCGGCTTCGCCCTCGCTCTCGTAGACGAAGACCTCGCAGATGTCGGTGGTGCTCCCGTCGACGTCCTGTGAGCGCGCCTGTCCGACGAGGCCGTACTCCCAGTCCTCGATCCTGTCTCTGATCGCTTCGCGCTCCTCCTCGCTCGCGTCGTCCGGATCGTCGTACTGATCCTCGAGTTCGTTCTCGACCGTCCGCGGCTGCGTGAGAATTCCGAATGCGGCGCCCCCGCTCTCGAGTTCCGAGAGCAGGAGTTCGCCGTCGTCGTCGTCGGTCCAGCGGTTCTGCTCGTCGTCCTTGGTGTCGATCGTCGACTCGACGAGCGAGACCGCGTCGATCAGTGCGGGCGCGTCGGTGGCGACCACGTAGTCGTCGCTGACGCCGAACGCGTAGTCCTCGACCGTGTAGAGGTCGAAGTCGCCCTGGCTCCCGGCGCTCTCGAAGCCGTCGTCGTCATCGTCATCGTCATCATCGTCGTCGAAATCGAACTCGTCGTCGACCCACCGCTCGAGCGCGTCTTCGACGTCGTCCGTGTCGAAGTCGCCGGCGAGCACCGTCGTGCTCCCCTCGGTCGTCCCGGATCCACCGTAGGAGAGATCGAACTCGTACTCCCAGTTCGCGCTCTGTTGAAGCGCCCAATCGATTTCGGACGCCGTCACACCCACCTTGCCACGGAGTTCACTGCCGCTCTCGAGTGGCGCGTACGTGTCGATATCGCTCTCGTTGTCGAAGATCATCTCGGGTTCGACGTACGAGAACATCCGAACTAGCTCCTCGGTCTCCTCGAGGTCGGCGTCGTCGTACTGCTCCTCGACCGTCTCGTCGTCGAGAACGTCTTCGAACGAGACCGTCGTGAGCCACTGATCGACCTCGAAATCGCCGCTGCCGACGAAGGGGAGGCTGCTCGTACAGCCGGCAAGACCACCCATTCCGATCGCAAGTGCACCCGCGCCACCGTTCCGAATAAACTGTCGTCTGCTATAGTCGCCAGACATTACGCTACAAAGGAAAGTAACCACAGTTAACAGCTTCGGTTCGGATGCTTCTCGCGGTCGGTTTCAGTGCGCTGAGCCGTGTTACGAAGTCTACACCGAACTGTTCCTGAACAGTGGCCACAATCACTATATATTGTTACACGTCTGCAGCCAGCCGTCGGTCTGCTCCGACGACAGTGCACAACAGTCGGGACCCGTCGCGCAGTGTCCCCCGCTTCCGGTTCCCTCACGGCGACGGCCTGTCACAGACAGGTTCTCGCCGAGCTGGGACGCGAACGCGGGCCATCGCTTGCAAACACAGTCGCGACCAGGCAATCAACAGGGTGCACTCGAGGCGACGATCACGACGTCCGTCGTCAGCGAAATCGTACCGGGCGGGTCGACTGAGACGATTGGAACGCTAGCAGCGACCGAACACCATGCCACTCGCAGGCATACCGTTTATCGAGATACCTGTGATAACACGAGTACTACGGAGTAACGATGGATACCGATCGCAATCAGTCTCAGTCGGCCGTATCCGGTGGTGAGGCGTGGTGACTTTCGACGACGGGCGGGACGATGACGAGACGTTCCATCCGCTCGGCGAGCAGTGGCAAGACGACCTCGAGGAAGCGCTCGAGGACACGGAGTACGACGCGGATCTCGGGATGGAGATGGCCAAAGACGCCATGCGCGTCACCAAGGGCGAACTCTCCGAGGAGACGTTCAACGAGCGCTACCGCGACGACGTCCTCGAGGAGTTCGGCGAGGACGGAGAGGCGCTCGCCGAAGAGATGGAGTCGAAAGACGGCGGCTACGTGGAAGGGGCGCTTTCCGCGGTCGGGGCTGGGGAGGATTCCCGCCGCGACGTCATGAAGAAGATGGGTGGCGCCGGTGCGGTGGGCCTCGGCGCCTGGGGCGCGGCCGGCGGGAACGATGGTCCCTCGAGTCCCGTCCCCGCACAGGACGACCAACAGGAAGCCGACGAACCCGACGACGCGAACGGCGAGGGGACGCAGTACGGGATGACCCTCGACCTCGAGCACTGTGACGGCTGTCTCTCCTGTGTCGTCGCCTGTGCCGAAGAGCACGACTGGGATCAGGGAGCGAACTGGATGTACGTACTTGCCTACGAGGACGACACCGTTAGCTCCCCGCCTGCCGACGATTTCGACTCGACGGAGGATTTCGAGTACCTGATCCGGCCGTGTCAACACTGTACCGACGCGCCCTGTGAGAAAGTCTGTCCGACGACGGCGCGGCACACGCGCGACTCGGACGGACTCGTGTTGACCGACTACGACGTCTGTATCGGCTGTCGGTACTGTCAGGTCGCCTGTCCCTACGGCGTCAACTACTTCCAGTGGGAAGAGCCGGAAGTCGGGGAGGACGAACTCGACGAAGACCACATGTACGACGTGCGAGACCGGCCAGTCAGCGCGCGCGGACCGCGAGGAGTCATGGAGAAGTGTACGTTCTGTCCGACGCGAAACGACGGCAGTCTCGGCGAAGAAATGGTCGGCACGACCGCCTGCGAGGACGCTTGTCCGCCCGAAGTAATCCAGTTCGGTAATATGAACGATCCGAACAGTGATCCGCAGCGGTACAATAACAACACCGCCAAGAGTCGGACGCTCGTTCGGACGGCCGGCAACCTCCCGTCGCTCGAGGAGTTCGAGGAAACGATCGACGGCGAAGACGAAGAGATAGATGCCGTCATCGACGCCGTCGAAGACCTCGACGAGGAGATGGTTGGACTGCTGTTGGCCATCTACATCGTCGGCGAAGACGGCGAACCGGAGGGCGACGAGAGCAGTTCTCTCGCCGAGCAGGAAGCCGAGGCGATGGAGTACGTCGAGGCGCTCGCCGACCACGGGATCGACCTCGAGGACGAGGATCTGCTCCTCGAGTTCGACCTCGCCGAAGAACCGGACGACGACGAGGAGTTCGACGGTGCGAGCGAAGACCTCGCTCAGGAAGTCCTCGACGACTTCGCGGGCGACGTCGAGTCTCGGTTCAAGCTCCTCGAGGACGTCGGGACGGATCCAAACATCATCTACCTCGGTAACGAACCGGGTCCGGACGCCGAACAGGTCGAAGGACCGGTTGCCTACGACAGCGTCGATCAGACGGACAACCGCAAGGACGTTCTCGACGAAGGCACCGTCGGTCCGGACGGCCCTTCCATCTGATCGCGCGCTTTTAGCTCCCCTTCCTTTCACCTTCCGTTCCGCCGACTCGGCTCCGATCGGACCACGTTCAGAACCGTTTCGGCTCGTTTCGGTTCGGTTCGGTTCGACTCGCCGTCTTCATTACGACCCCCACGAACACCCACGTATGGACATGCGTCAGCGGGTCATCGTCGCCGCGCTCTGGATCGGCGTCGCGGCACTGATGGCTATCACGCTCGAGCCGGGAGTACCGTCGGACGCGGGCGAAATCGCACGGCTGTTCGTCGTCGTCGTCGCGCTCTTTCTCGCCGGCGTCTATCTGCTCGATCCGAAGGGTGTCGTTACGCAGTTTTCGGATCAGAAACAGTAGTACGCAGTTTTCGGATCAGAAACAGCAGGAGAGTCGATGGCGCGCGTTCCGTCGTGTCGTCAGTCGTCGGCCGGCGCGAGCGGCTGCTGGTCGGCCGCGAGCAGTCGATCGAGGGCGTCGACCATCGCCTCGACGCTGGCGCGGGTGATGTCGGCCTCGCTTCGCGCGACGGTGACCGAGCGATCGTTGCGGACCATCGTCACCTCGACCGTGACGACGGCGTCCGTGCCGCCGGTGACGGCGTCGACGTGGTAGGAGTCGAGTTCGGCGTCGGCCATCGAACCGAGCGCCTCGCGGACCGCCGAAACCGCCGCGTCGACGGGACCAGAGCCGGTGCCGCTGGCGACGCGTTCCTCGCCGCCGACCTCGAGGCGAATGCTCGCCGTCGGAACCGGCCCGCCGCTGGTCGCGTTGAGATCGAGCAGGTCGACGACGCGTTCGCGGTCGTCGCCGGTGACGTCCTCCGCGATCGCCAGCAGGTCGGCGTCGGTCACGCGGCGTCCGCGGTCGCCCAGTTCCGTGACGCGCGTCGCGATCTCGGCGATTTCCTCGTCGGACGCCTCGACGTTGTGCTCCTCGAGGGTCGCCTTGACGCCCGCGCGGCCCGTGTGCTTGCCGAGGGCGAGTCGGCGCTCGCGGCCGACCGTCTCGGGCGCGTAGGGCTCGTACATCTTGTCGTCCTTCAGCGTCCCGTCGGTGTGGATGCCGCTCTCGTGGGTGAAGGCGTTCTCGCCGATGACGGCTTTGTTCGGCGCCAGCTGAACTCCCGTCGCCCGGGAAACGAGCTGTGCGAGGTCGTAGAGCTGCTCGAGTTCGAGCGTCTCGACGTCGTAGACGTGTGAGAGCGCGATTGCGACCTCCTCCAGGGCGACGTTGCCGGCGCGCTCGCCTAAGCCGTTTACCGTACAGTGGACGAGGTCGGCGCCCGCGGAGACCGCGGAGAGGGCGTTCGCGACGCCCAGCCCCAGATCGTCGTGGGTGTGTGCGCTGACCGGCCCGATCTCCGCGAGTCGGGAGACCGCCTCGGCGGTACGCTCCGGGCCCGTGTGGCCGACGGTGTCGGCGAAACAGAGCCGATCGGCGCCGGCGTCCGCGGCCGTCGCCATCAGCTCTTCGAGGTAGTCCAGATCCGCGCGCGAGCCGTCCTCGCCGATGACCTCGACCCAGAGGCCGTGGTCGGTCGCGTACTCGACGAGTTCGGCCGTCGTCGCGAGGTTGTCCTCGCGGGAAGTGCCGACCTTCCCCTCGACGTGACGGTCGCTCGAGGGAACGACGATGTGGACGCCGTCGACGTCACACTCGAGTGCGAGGTCGACGTCGGACGTCATCCCGCGACAGAAACTCGTCACGAGGGCGTCGAGATCGAGGTCGGTCACCCTCGAGATGGCCTGGCGCTCGCCGGCGCCGGTACAGGCGCTGCCCGCCTCGATGACGGCGACGCCCGCGCGCTCGAGGCCGCGAGCGATCTCGACCTTTTCGTCGGGCGACAGCGAGACGCCGGGGGCTTGCTCGCCGTCGCGAAGGGTGGTATCGAGAAGGCGGACTGTACGGTCTGGTGCGATCGTGTCGGCGGCGGAGTGAGTCACAGGTAGAAGCGAATCGGTTGGTGTAGCAGGCTGTTCATCGGAGAATTTCACGCCCAGCCGGGTTGCCCCGACTTCCTCTATCCTCGGACATGGTATGCGATGCTATTGCATCATGTGCTCTTAAATCCGCCGGTCCCAGATCGTCGGTGGCCGTCGAGATCGACGAAACGAACGTTTCACTGGTTTCACTGGGCTCTCCAGGCTGTTCAAACCATGTGCGGTAGCGCACGCTGAAACGAGGTGAGCCACTGGCAAATGAGCCACTGGCAAACTGCGCTTCGGCGTCGTGTGGGGCTGTTACAAGCGCTAGCGAGTGACGGCTTGGGAGTGACGGCTCGGAAGACGCACGCGTCTGCCAGTGGATAAGCGAGGGAGCGCCGCGACCGACCGAATCGGTCGGAGAGTGGGAATCTCGCCGCCAGCAGTAGTCGCGTCCTCCGATCCGTTTCCCCACGAGTGAGAGCCCACCCGAACACCCTTCCACCCCCCCGTTGTATCGTCCCGCGAGCATGGATTCGAACCTGGAGCCGCTCGCCCGCTCGCTCCGCGACGCGCCGGTCGTCGACCGCGACGGCTACGAGTACTTCGTCCACGGCGTCACCGACGGCATCCCGCCCCTCGAGCCGGCCGTCCTCGAGGCGGTCGCCGACGGCATCCGCGACCGAATCGACCTCGAGGGCGTCGACAAACTCGTCGCGCCCGAGGCGATGGGTATCCACCACGGAACGGCGCTCTCGATCGCGACGGGGATCCCGCTGGTCGTCGTCCGCAAGCGCGAGTACGGCTTCCCCGAGGAGGTCGCCGTCCACCAGACGACCAGCTACGGCGAGGACGAACTCTACCTCAACGGCGTCGACCCCGGCGACCGCGTCGTGCTGGTCGACGACGTGCTCTCTTCGGGCGGCACGATCGAGGCCGTCTGTGAGGCCCTCGAGGCAGCCGAAGCCGAGGTATCCGATATCGTCGTCGTTCTCAGACGCGTCGATGCGGATCACGAGGACGTCTCGCGCGAGGTAACGAACCTGCTCGACGTTCGGGTTCGAGACGGCGCGCTCGAGGTTCTGGATTCCGAGTGAACGAGCCGGTGGTCTAGATGGGGTCGTCCTCGAGCACGTCGAATACGCACCGCGTTACGGCGGATCGACGACTCCGTTCGGCTCTTCGAGCGATTCCGCGTCGTACAGCGTTCGCCAGAGCGTGACCGTTGCTCGCGCGACGAGTTGAACCTGCCGAACGTCGATACACGACGCTTCGACGGCGCCGTCGTCGCTCGACGCGTCCGGCGGTGGATGGAAGTGTGACTCATCGTCGGGCGCCGGATACTCGTGTGGATGAACGTCCCAGCGGAGGTTTCGACCGCGATCGTCCGTGTAGTGGATGTTGTAATCGTTCGTCGTCGACCATCGCACGTCGAACCGTCCGCGACTCGCAGGACCGATTCCATCGGCGAGCGAAATTCGCAGTTCGTCCGGGTTCAGCGGATCGTCCAGCGCGGCGGTCGCCAGCGGTTCCATCCCTTCGACGACGTCGCGAAACTCGAGGAGGGAACGCCGGTCCGAGGCCCCGCGAAGCGAGTGGGATTCGGTCCCGTCGTCACCACCAGACATCGCTCACGCCGACCCCTGATTCGGCTCTCCGACGACGTCTCCGGCCTGATCCAATGCGAGCGCAACTTTCGCAAAGCTCAGGTTCCGCCGCGTCGACCGCCAATCCCACAGCAATTCGCGATCGATATCGCCCTCGTTCCACGCGACGTCTTCCGGACTCTCGAGTCCCGTCTCCTCCCGATAGGCCTCGAGTTCGTCTTGCATCTCGTTTACTTTCGCGAACAGCGTCGACGAATCCGTGTTGCGGAGCATATCCCGCGCCTGTTCGAACACCAACGACTCCCACGAGCGACGATAGCGCGTCGCCCCGCTATCGGGTGCCGCCGTTTTCTCGACGAATCCCTGGTCGGCGAGCGCTTCAAGGTGTCTCCGAGCGGTGGTTTCCGAAACCAGCGCCTCGGTGGCCGTCTCGCCGGCTGTCAGTCCGTCGTACTCGGTACTCACGACCGCCCGGACGCGCTGTTGTGTCGTCGTCTCGGCTTTCCACGCGGCCCTGGACGCTTCGTTGATGTCGTCGGGTGACCCTCCCATACCAGTGGCTACAATAGCTCCAATAATTAATCTGCGGAATAGTATATTACTCTCGATGGGAGAAACATCTCGGTTACTACCGACCCCTAACCGATTCGCCCGCCGATAGCGACCGTCAGCCGTCCTCGAGAACCACCCGATCGCCGGCCTCGACGCCCTCGGCGGCGCCGGCGGGCAACTCGAGCATGAGATCGCACTCCTCGCGGGCGAAACTCCGCCACGGCCGTAGTCGTTCGACGCGCTGGACGACGCCGTCGGCGACCCAGATCGCGTCAATCGGGAAGAAGACGAACAGCATGTGAACGTCGCGAACCGAGGTCGTCTCGAACCGAAACGCCAGCGCGTAGTCGTCGGGAATCGAGCGACGAAACATCAACCCGCGAGTCTGACTGAGCAGCGTGTCGGCGACGTCGACGGTCGTCGCCAGTAGCCGTCGGTCACTCACGTCGCCGCGATCGCCGTTACCCGACTCGCCGCCCGCAACCGGTTCGTGTACCAAACGCACGCCCTCGAGTCCGTAGTCGGGGACGAAAAAGCTTCTCGCCCGTTCCTGCCCGATTCCGGACGGAGTCACCGCGGACCGGACCGCGTCGAACTCGCCGCGGTCGCCGCGTCGGCCCGGTCGCGCCGGTCGCGAACGACGAGCCAGCACGCACAGAGGAAGCCGACGGCGACGGTGCCGGCGAGGATGCCGAACGCGATCCGGTAGCCGAACTCGGTGTAGGCGACGGTGCCGCCGACGGTCTCGCCCGTCTGGTAGGCGTCGAGAGCGACACCCATGATCGTCGGCAGGATCGTGCCGCCGACGAAGCCGGCGGTGTTTACGGTCGCCGTCGCGACGCCGCTCGCGCCGGCGGGGTAGCGTTCTTTGACGACCGACAGCGAGAGCATCGCGGCGCCGAAGAGAAACCCGCTGGCCAGGTAGGCCAGCGCGACGACGGGCAGCGGCGGCCGTCCGAAGACGGGAATCGTCGCGAGCGCGGCCGCGTACACGCCGATACCAACTGCCATCGGAAGCAGGCGCCGCTCGAGTCGGTCCGAGAGCCAGCCGATGGTCGTCGGGCCGAAGAGGACGCCGACCGAGGCGAGCAGCGTGAAGTAGGAGGCCGTCGTCACGTCGAGGTCGTAGACGACGACCACGTATGGGACGCCCCACATGCCGACGAGGGTCAACATCGCGCCGTTGCCGGCGAAGAAGACGACCGACAGCAGCCACTGATCGAGGTCCGTCGCGAGCGTTCGCAGGTGACCGCCCAGCTCCGAGAGGGTAACCGATGGCTGCTCCGGGACGCCCTCGATCGGCTCGAGGCCGGCGGCGGCCGGCGACTGGCGCGCGAGGACGAAGACCGAACCCGCGGCGACGACGCCGACGGCGCCCAGTCCGGCGATCGTCGGCCGCCAGCCGAACGCGTCGACGGTGACCGCAAGCGGCGTCGTCGCGAGGATCGCACCGAGACCCGCGATGCTGCCGGTGAGGCCGGTCATCGTCGCGAACTCGTCGTCGCGGTACCAGTTCGCGCAGAATCGGAGGATGGAGACGAAGATCACGCCGCTGCCGAGCCCGATGAGCGCTCTCGAGGCGAACGCCGCGAGGTAGCTCTCACTGAGCGCGAAGCCGACCGCGCCCAGACTCAGAACGACGCCGCCGATCGAGCCGACGTAACGCGGACCCACGCGGTCGGCGAGGACGCCGGTGGGGATCTGGATCGCCGCGTAGATGAGGAAGAACGAGGCGTGCAGCGTCCCCAGCTGGGCCGCGGTCGTCTCAAAGTCGACGGTCAGGCGCTCCGAGAGGACGGCCGTCGAGAGCCGGTGGAGGTTCACCAGCAAGAAGACGGTCGCTAGCGCTCCCCACGCGAGCCACCGCCGTTTCGTCGGGTCCGACAGCACGTTCACGCGGAAACCGTTTCACGAGCGGACGTGTAAGCGTTCCGAGCGTGAGAACGCGCAACCGCTGGCGAGCATGTAAACGGTTCGAGCGAGGAAGCCGCTGCTCGCAGGAGTGGTTGTGGTCGTACGGAGAAACGGCTCGCCGTGCGAGCGGCCGCTCAGATACGGCCGACGTTCTCGACGCCGACGCTTTCGACGCCGTCGACCTCGGTGAAGTTCTCCTCGACGGCTTCCGTGCCGCCCGCGCCGTCGGGGACGATCACGGTCGGGTAGAGCGCGACGAGGCCGAACGCGACCTCCTCACGTTCGACGCCGTTGATCTTGGCGCCCTCGGGGAGGCTGCTCTCGAGTCGCTCCTGGAGCGCGTCCAGGTCGATTTCGGGGCTGTCCGGCATGACCTTGATCTTGGCAGCTACTTTTCCCATGGTACTCTCAGGGTCCGGTGAATTCGCAGTCGGGGCACTCGTAGAGGTTGCTCTGCTTGCGGCACTTGGCACAGCGGTAAATCTGGGCGCCACAGTCGGGGCACTTGAACGCCGCGGCGTTGGTGCCCGCGATGTTGATCCCACAGGAGACGCAGGATCGAGCCTGCTGATCGTCCGTCGTACTCATACCCCTCCCTTTCCGCCCGGCGTTTTTAAACTACTCGATACCGGATTCCCGGGCGCCGACTCACGCCGACGGACGCGGTCGCTCGAATCGTCGCGGTCGATGACTGACAGTGGCACCTATAGTAACAACTGAAACTGTTCACACACCAATCGCACAGCGCTCGTGCGATTGGGTGTGCACTGACTTTCAGTGGCTACTATATCTTTCTTCGAGGAGAGAATCCCGCCGTTTACGCCGGGGAGGATGTCACCGTAGCTCTTGTACGTCACTGCACACCCGATCGCAGGACTGCGTTGCGATCGGTGCGTAAATCGTTGTTAGAGTACCCACTGAAACGAGTTGCACGCCGACCGAGGCGCCCGTCCCCGCGTGTTTTCAGGTTCAGAAAACGCGCGACTATATACATAACGTTGCTCCCGAAAGGGTTGATCGAGGTTCGGTGGGTCGACGCCAGGCCGGACCTCTGCCTCTGACATTCCTGGCGTTCGTCGCGTTCGGACGACTGGTGGAATCCGTCGCGACCGCCGTTCTCCGTCGACGTTGTCGTCGCTCTTCGTCACGCACAGCTCCGTGTAGACCAGAGACGGTTCGGTCGACCGACCGAAATGCAACATTCAAACGGGTTGGCCCCTTACACTCGCTGAATGCGCCTCGACGACTACATCGAGGAGTTAGAGCCCGACGAGGAGGCCGAGCGACGCCGCCTCGCCAAGGAGAAGTCCTACGCGATCACGGACCACCTGGAAGAGTTCGAGCGCAACTTCGAGCAATCGCTGTCGGGCGACTCCCTCGTGGGCTCGACGGCGCCATCGATTTTCGTCGGGCGGTCGAACTATCCGGACATCCCCGTCGGGTTGCTCTCGCCGGTCGGCGACGAGGACGCCGCCGAAGAGTACGTCACCGACGGCAACTGGTACCAGCAGGGCTACGACATCCCCGACGTCCTCCAGCGTCGGACCGGCCTGCTAAACTCCAACAAGCGCGCGAACGTCGACTCGCCGAGCATCGCGAGCCGACTGACGCCGAACGTCCACGACGCCTGGGACGGGTTCGTCGGCGTCCAGCGAGAGGTCGCCATCGCCGGCCGGCCGGTCGACCTCGAGATCGGCCTCGACGACACGCCGGATCTCGGCCTCGACGCGGGCACGGACGTCGCGACGCCCCGCGGGCCGCGGGCCAACGCCCGTAACGCCGAACTGCGGGAGAACCCTTACGTGCCGAAACCGGTCAAGAAGACCCTCGAGGACGACGACTGGCAGGCCCAGGGGGCCATGACCTTCCTCTACCGGCGCGGCTTCGACGTCTACGACATCAACTCGATCCTCTCGGCGGGCGCTCTCGGCGAGGCGAAACAGCGCCGTCTCGTCCCGACGCGCTGGTCGATCACGGCGGTCGACGACACCGTCGGCCAGTACCTCCGCGGACGCATCCGCAACGAACCCAGCGTCGACGAGGTGCAGGTGTGGGCCAACGAGTACATGGGCAACCGCTACTGGGTCGTCCTCGCGCCGGGCAACTGGGAGTTCGAACTCGTCGAGATGAAGGCGCCCGGCAGCATCTGGAATCCGAATCCCGGCGACGACGTCTGGCTCCAGAGCGCCAGCGAGGGCTACGAGGGGCGCTCGAGCTACGTCGAGGAAACCGCCGGGGCCTACTACGCCGCCCGACTCGGCGTGCTCGAGTACCTCGAGTCGATCGGTCGGCAGGCGAAGTGTCTCGTCCTCCGGGAGGTCAGCGACGACTACTGGGCGCCCGTCGGCGTCTGGCAGGTTCGCGAGAGCGTCCGCAACGCCTTCGACGGCACCTACGGCGAGGCCGAGACGTTCCACGACGCCGTCGCCGAGATTTCGACGCAGCTGCCGGTTTCGCACGCGCGTCTGCGCCGGAAGTCCGAACTGGCCGCGGGGCTGCAGGCCAACCTCAGTTCCTTCACCGGCCAGGAGTGACCCGACGAATCCGAGCCCCTAACTCGCTCGAGCCCCACGTCGACCTATGACACTCGCGCTGGTCAGCGCCGAGCTCCTTACCGTGATAGCGATGCTCGCGCTTCTCATCGGCGTGCCGCTGTTCGTCGTCGCCGTCATCGCGGTCGTGTCGGCGTACCTGCAGTACGACGCCGAGCAGTACCTCGAAGAACTGGAGGCCAAGGGGGAAACGGGCGAGGCGCCGGCCGACGAGGACGGTCCACGATAACGCGCTGTACCCGAAGACGGTTCGGTTGCGGCTGCGGTTAATCCGATTCGGCGACCGGTCCCTCCGAGCCGGGTGGAGCCGGTGGCTCTGACTCGGACCCGGATTCGGGATTCGGTTCAGAGTCGGGATCGGGCTCAAAACCGGTCGTCGAATCGTCAGTAGCGCCGGCGTCGTCGACGACTCGACTGAAGACGTTCACTCCGGCTTTGAACACCGCGAGCAACACGGGGCCGAGGAACAGCCCCATGATCCCGAGCAGGTAGATGCCGCCGATAACGCCGACGACGACGACCGCGGGGTGGAGTCCGGAGCCCCGATCGACGAAGATCGCCCGCAGGTAGTTGTCGATGACCGCGAGGACCGTCACGCCGTAGATTAGGAGGAAGGCGGCGGCGACCACGCCGTCGGTCATCGCGAGGTAGCCGACCGCGGGTCCCCAGACGAGCCAGACGCCGATCGCCGGCAGGAAGGAGACGACGATCATGATCACCGTCCAGAAGGCGACGTTCGGGACGCCGAGCAGGTAGAGTCCGAGACCGCCGAGCAGCCCCTCGACGAGCGCGACGAGAACGTGACTGTACATCACCGCCCAGGTGACGACGCTGACCTCCTCGACGAGTTCGTCGCGGACGTGTGGGTCGATCGGTGCGACGTCGCCGAGCCAGGTGACCAACGTCGCTCCGTCGAGCAGCAGATAGTACAGCAAGAAGACGAAGACGATCAATCCGAGCCCCATCTCGACGCTCGTGTTCAACAGCCCGATCAGTTCGTACAGGACGAGTTCGACCGCCTCCGACAGCGACGATTCGACCTCGGTTACGACCGTGGCCTCGACGGCGTCGACGTGTTCGGCCTCGAGGCCGAGGTCGTCTTCGGCGAGCGTCCGCGCGGTCTCGAGGACGGCTGTCTCGTCGAAGCCGTTGAGAAACGAGACGACGGTCTGGAGGACGACGACGGAAATAATCAGCAGCGGGACGACGGCGGCGACGATCGCGAATCCGGTCAGCGAGAGCGCCGAGAGTCTGGGACCGAGTATCGGCTCGAGTCGTTCGTAAGCGGGGTAGAGAACGAACGCGAGGAGGGCGGCCGCCAGGACGTACTGCAGTAGCGGCGCGATCATCAGCGTCGCAATCGCGCCGAGGAGGACGAGCAGGAGGGCGAAGAACGCGGTGCGGACGTCCATACGTACTCGTGGCGCGTCGTGTAAGTAAATCTTAACATTATTATTTGCTGAGTTGTGGGTGCGGATAGAGACGGCAAGAATAGCTCCGGAAAAACCGCCATCGGGCAGCCGGACGCACGCTCGAGAGACGACGCACCGTCGATCGAACGGCGACGAAAACGGGAGACGACGGGCAAACGGATGCCGGGGGCCGACCGGTCAGTCGGTGACTTCGGTTTCGACGCTGTCGAGTCGTTCGAACGCTTCCTCCGTGATGTCGCCGGTCCGATCGATGATGTCCGCCCACTCGTCGTTGTCGGGCGCCATGCCGAGCAGCCGCGCGATCTTCATGATCGAGACGTGATAGACGCGCTGGCGACCGGGCTCTTCCTCCCAGATGATCACGTTACAGGGGAAGAGGCCGCCGATTCGCAGCGTTTCGCCGAGCGCTTCGTTCGCGACCTCGGGGTTACAGGCGCCGAGGACGTAGTAGGGGTCGCGGTCGGCGTCGACCTTCTCGTTCAGTAGGTCCGAGGGCGAGAACTCGACGGGGATCCCGAAGCCGACGTCCGTACAGACCTCCCGAACGTGCTCGATCGCTTCCTCGTGTTCCATCTCGAGGATGGCCTGTTTCTCGCCGTACTCCTCCGGGTCGAGTGCCGCCGGATCGATTGGCAGTGACATACCGGAGGTTGGCGCTCGGCGGTAAAATACGTGGGGATCGGAGTGGTCGACGACCGGAACCGCGTCCGACAGCTACAGCGGTACCGGTAGCCACTCGAGGTACTCGAGTACGGTTGTCGGATCGAACAGCGGGTCGTGGACGACGAGCCAGTCGAGGAGGACCAGCCCCGCGCCGTGGGCGATCACGGAGGGCAGGATCGAGTTCGACTTGTAATCGACGGCGCCGAAGAGGATATCCGTCGGCCCCGACAGGAGGAACTCGATCGGCGGCTTTCCGTAGTGGTGGAGCATGTAGACGACGGGGCTGATGAGCACCGCCTTGAAGCCGATGTCCTTGACGCCCACACAGAGCAGGCCGCGGTAGTAGGTCTCTGCGGCCAGCGCGAGGATGAATAGCTGGACGGCGTGTGGTAGGAACTCGCCTAACGCGGCCGAGGTCGGCCACATCGGGTAGTACTCCCGGATCGTCGGCAGCGTCGAACCCACGAGGTAAAACGGGAGCACGAACAGCGAGAGCAACACGGCGTTTCGGACGGCGACGCGGTTGACGTTCCAGCCGATATGGCGACCGTGAGTGAGCCCCAGCGCGAGCGGCCCGCCGATCAGCAAGGCGCCGTCGACGTAGACCCGTCTGTCGAGTTCGGGCGGAACGAACTGCATCCACAGCACAGTCAGAATCGCCCCCGTCAGCAGTGACTTCTGGACCCACGAGAGGCGGTCGAACTGCTTTCGAATCCAGCGGTCGCCGCCGTCGGCCCGCTCGGTCGCCACGGCTGATTACTCGTCTGCCGTCGGGATCGGTCCGGTGCCGATGACCGCTTCGACGTGTGACCTGAACTCCTGGCGGCGCTGGAAGTAGGTCTCGTCGATCTCCTCGAGCACGCTCGCGAGTTCGCGGGGACCGTCCGGCGTCCGGATGACGCTGTCGCCCTCGAGGCGCTCGATCTCGCTTTTCTCCTTCGGCCAGACCAGCCGGGAGGTGACGCGGGCGAGCGGGGCGCCCTCGACGGGCGTTCGTTCACCGAGCGCGACGGCCGGCTCCTCGTCTTCCTCGTCGCTCATGCGCGGTCGTTTGCGAGCGCGTCGATTCAAGCTTTCGTTTCCGGGGGTCGCCGCGGGTGCGACTCGACGGCGAAACTCTCCGACTGCCGAGATGTGTCTGACGTAGCGTTTTGTGATAGGCGCTCAAATCCCTGTTCATGACAAGTCTGACGGAGGTCTACGACGGGACCGCACGGGAGGTGGCGAGCCCCTGGCGGCTGTACGGGGGGACGGCGCTCGTCCTGCTTGGCGCGCTCCTGGCGGTGGTCGCCGTGGTCGTGGCGACGACCGACCTCTTCAGTGGCGCCGCGGCGGCGGTGTCGCCGGGGATGGACGCCCACTACGCCTCGATTCGCGTCGCCGGCGTACTCGCCGGCCTCGGCGTTCCGATCGCACTGGTCGGCGTCTTTCTCGTGTTGCCCGCCGGTCGCCGCGTCCACGCCGCCGCGGCGATCAGCGTGAGCCTGTGTCTGCTCGGGGTCGTCCTCTTCTGGGACGCCTACCCCCACGACTGGCGCAGCTACGGCGCCGATCACACGCTCCGGGTGTCGGCGGTCTACCTGCTCGGACTGTTCATGGCCCTCTGGAGCCTGTTTACCGCCGTCGTCAACTTCAAGACGCGAAACGACCCCGGCGGCGCCCTCGAGATGAACGTCACGCGCCAGAACAAGACCGTCGTCGAGGTCACCGAATCCGACCGATCCGGCGGACTCGGCGGAATCGGCTTCCTCGGCAGCACCCCCGACGGCGAGGTCGAAACCCAGACCAACGCGGACGATTCCAACGGCGAGACGCTCTCCTATGACGAGTCGTCGACCGTCTCCGGATCGACCGAAAGTGGAAACTCGAGCCCCCGTTCGACCGCTGGTACGGCGGCCTCGAGTTCGACGGGCGGTTCCGGAAGCGGGGGCCGCAAGCGGCGACCGACGCCCGGCGTCGCGACCAGCGACGGCGGGACGGCCGCGTCGGACATCACGTCGCCGCTCGACGCCGGAGACGGCCGCGACGCCGAGATCGTCGACGGCGACACCACGCCACAGACCACGCCGCAGGAGCCGGCAGCGCCGACGGACCGATACTGCGGCAACTGCCAGCACTTCGAGTACGTCCGCTCGTCGGAGGGGATGGTCCCCTACTGCGCTCGCCACGAGCGGGCGATGGACGACATGGACGCCTGCGAGGAGTGGGCGCCGAACCGCTGAGTCGAACGCCGAACCGTCGCCGCGGGCCGTTCGATTCAGGCTCAACTGCTTTTCGCCCGCCGAGTGAACGGGCGGTATGGACGTCGACGACTTGCCGTCGACCGATACGCTCCGGGGTCGAACCGGCGAGAACCCGGTGGCTCACTGGATTCTGCTCGATGCGAACCGCTGGCTTCTGGCCGGCCTCCTCTCGCTCGCGACGTTCGCATCGTTCGTCGCCGCCGGGTCGCTGTCGATCTCGCTGCAAGACGCCATGGCTTCCGGCTCGCCCGTCGAGACCGCGTTTCAGGCGCTGATCGCCGCAGTTATCACCGGCGTTACGCTCGTCGTCGCGATCAACCAGCTCGTCCTCTCACAGGAGCTCGGCCGGCTGGGCGATCAACAGACCTGGATGAACGAGGCGATGGACTACCGTCGAAACGCCGAGGAACTGTTCGGCACGACGGGGCCGCCCGATCCCGCGCGATTTCTGCAGGCGCTCGTACAGACGAGCAGCGAGACCGCCGAGGCGCTTCGGACGGCCGTCACCGACAGCGACGAAGAGGCGCTGCGACGGCGTACCGATCGGCTCGTCGACAACATCTGTCGAAACTCCGACGAGATTTACTCGCAGCTCGAAACCGCCGAGTTCGGCGAATTCGGCGTCCTGCGGTCGGGCCTGAACTACAACTATTCGTGGAAGATCTACGCGGTCCGTCGGCTGTGCCACGAACACGAGGAGACGCTTGACAACGACCAGCGGGCGGCCTTCGACGACCTGATCGACAGCCTGACGTTGTTCGGCCCGGCGCTCGAGCACTTCAAGTCGCTGTACTTTCAGTGGGAGCTCGTCCACCTCACTCGGTCGATGCTGTACTCCGGTCTGCCGGGCGTCGTCATCGCGACGGCGACGGTGCTCTATCTCGAGCCGGGAATGGCGGCTGGGACGACCTTCGGCGTCGACGATCTGGTGTGGATAGTCAGCATGAGTGCGACGGTTTCGCTGGTTCCGTTCTTCTTGCTCGCGACCTACGTCGCGCGAATCGCGACCGTTTCGAAGCGAACCGGATCGCTCGGGCCGTTCATTCTCCGCCACTCGGAACGGACGGGAGAAATCGACTGGGAAGAGTAGCGGAGACCTCCTCCTCGCCGTAAACGGCGAGGCTTCCCACGGCACTGCACCGCTGGGTTGGGATATTTGCTGGTTTACAACCCGTCGGTATGACAGGCCGATGGCAGGGCCACACTGCCGTTACTCCTATCCCGGCAGGGGACTCGGAGTTATCTTGTGACCGAGACACCACAGCGGTTCGAGAGTGTGTCTCGAACGTTCTGGTTCTCGGAGTCCCGATATTGTGCATTTGAGTGGGCGGTGTGACCGCCTCGGTGTTCGTCATGCTGCGGTACGATGTCACTTAAATATCCGTGTTGTTGCTTAACGTGGTCGGTGTAAGAGTTGTCGGATTTACGCCCGCCGTGAACGGCGGGATTCTCTCCTCGCAGAAAGATAGTGGTCAGTGAACGTCACTGCACACCTGATCGCAGTACGGCGTTACGATCAGTGTGTGAATCGTTTCACTGACTACTAGAACCCGACCATCTGCTGGCCCATCTCGAAGCCCCACTGCGGGACCTCGTAGACGATCAGCGCCACGAGTACCAGTTCGAGGCCGGTGACGACGACCGTCACCGCGTCCGCGTACTTGCTGCTGACCGTGACGCCGATCGGAAGGCCGTACTCCTTCTTCCAGAGCGGGTAAAACAGCGCGATGCCGCGCTTGCTGCCCGCGACGTCTAACACGTAGTGGGTCAACACGCCGATCCAGACGTACTCGAGGTTGCCGAAAACGTAGGGAAAGACGATAAACAGGGCCAGAACCGGGAGATTGTGCAGCGTCTTGCGGTGTTTGCCAAACGCCGTGTCGACGTCCGGAAACAGCGCGCCGAGGGTGACCGGGACGGTGATCGCGACGATCGTCTCGAACGTCTCGAGGTCGCCCGCGGGCTCGAGGAGATAGCCGAGCCCGATGCTCAAGAGCACCGCATTGAGAACGTGTCCCTTCTTGTTCATTCACTCGGTACTGGTGAGGCCGGCACCGAATAGCTTTCTCTCGAGAGTGTCATCGATTCGGAACCGTTCGGCGCGGGCGAATGGACTGTAGGAGACGGCGAGCCGAAACGGACGACGGCGGCCGGCAGCGATAACGAGGGTGGCAGCGACGGCGACGACGACGGCGGCGTGTGACTTACTGCAGTTCGTCGATCGCCTCGAGCAGGTCCTCGAGGGCCTGATCGACGGTCCGTGCGCGGACGTCGGCACGGTCGCCGTCGAAAACGTACCGCGAGACGGTGGCGAAGGAGGTCTCGCTGCCCCACGGTCCGGCGTAGGCGACGCCGATGTAGACGGTTCCGACCGGGTTCTCTTCGGTCCCGCCTGTGGGTCCCGCGACGCCAGTCGTCGCGATTCCCCACGTCGTGTCCGTCACGTCGCGGACCCCCTGGGCCATCTGGCGGGCGACGGGTTCGGAGACGGCGCCGTGTTCGTCGAGCGCCTCGCGGCTGACGCCGAGGTGGCGGCGCTTGGCGTCGTAGGCGTAGGTCGTCAGCCCCGAATCGAAGTAGTCGCTGGCGCCGGGTACGGCCGTTATCGCGGCGCCGATCAGGCCGCCGGTACAGGATTCGGCGACGGCGAGCGTCTCCTCGCGGTCCCGGAGCGCGTCGGCGACGTCCATCGGCAGTTCGCGATCGATGTCGTCGTTCATACCGGAGGCAACGAACCGTCGGTACGTCAAAGCGCGGCTTTCTGCCGGGCGCCGACAGCGGCTCCTCGGGCGGCCGATCGAGTCACCGTCGCGAGCGCGAACGGAAAGAACGACGGTCCGCGCGCCCGCTGGATCCGGTATGGAGTACGAGACGCCGTTGTTCTTCCACGTCATGCAGTACGCCGACCGGGCCGACCGCGACGTCGTCGACATGGTCAGCGGAAACCCCGACTGGGAGCCCCCCGAGGCACTCCGGGAGGGACTGCGCGACTACGCCTCACTCGAGCCCGATCGGTTCCAGTACGGCCCCAGCGAGGGCCTCCTCGAGCTTCGCGAGGAGATCGCGGCTCGTCGGGGCGTCGACGCCGAGCAGGTGATCGTCACCAACGGCGCGGGCGAGGCGAACTACCTCGCGATGGCTCGCGCCCTCGAGCGCGATAGCGGCGACGAGATTCTCCTGACCGATCCCGTCTACCCCTACTATCCCGGAAAGACGACGATGCTCGGCGGCACGCAGCGGTTCGTCGCGACCGACGAGACGGGCCAGCTCGATCCCGCCGACGTTCGCGACGCGGCGAGCGAGGAGACGGCCGCGATCGTCGTCAACTCGCCGAACAACCCCACGGGCGCGGTCTACCCCGCGGAGACGATGGAAGCGCTCGTCGAGATCGCCGAGGCGTACGACGCGATCCTCGTCAGCGACGAGGTCTACGACCACTACGACCTCTCGGGCGAGTTCGCGAGCGCGCTCGAGTCCGATTCGGCCCACCGGATCGTCACCAACGCGTTCTCGAAGTCGATGGCGATCACGGGCTTTCGTGTCGGCTACGCGATCTTCCCACCCGAACTGGTCGAGAACGCAAAGAGCCGTCATATGCTGGTCAACGTGGCGACGACGCGGCCCCCACAGTACGCGGTGTTGCGGGCGCTGCGGGAGACGCCGCCGGAGTACTACGAGGAAAACCGCGCCCTGCTCCGCGAGCGCGTCGACACCTTCACCGACGCCCTGGACGCCGCGGGCGCAGAGTACACCACGCCCCGGGGCTCGTTCTACGTCATGGCTCGCTTCGAGGACTATCCAGGCACGCTCGAGAACGTCGAGCGGCTGATCGACGAGGCCGGCGTCGCGGGAATGCCCGGCGAGGCCTTCGGCGACTCGCGGTCGGCGTGGCTGCGGTTCGCGCTCGTAACGCCCCGCGTCGAGGAGGCCGCCGAGCGGCTGGCGACGTACTTCGGGTGAGCGACTCTCGAGCGACGGTCGGCTACGTCGATACGCGGCGGTATCGTCCGTCCCCGTGCAGCTGTCGTGCGGTGGCGCGTGCTGTCGGCTGGCCGAACGACGGTGAGGACAGTCGACGACATCGTGCGAGGGATGAGCGACGGAACGAAGTGACCGAGCGAATCGGCTGGGGAGGGCGAGGCCACCTCTGACGGGCACGATAGCAGCGTCAGAGTTCTGTCATTGTCCTCGGGGAACACGACGGTCAACGGCCGGTGATTAAAATCTGTACGCTTCCGCGTACGATGACCGTGTGATCGGCGTCCGACCGCTACTGCTGTCCGATTAGCGCACGGTCGGCTTCAGTTGGTGCTGCAAGGGACGCCGATCCGAATCGAACGGGAGACGACGGGACGGCCGCAATACAGATACGCCGCGAGACGAGTGGTTGAGTGAAGATGGTCCTCGAGGTCGTGCTCGTCGCGTTCGTCGCGACGCAGCTGTGTTATTTCGTTGCCAACTGCGGGCTGCTCGCGCTGTTTCTCCGCCGACCGATGAACCGCGTCGACGAGCGAACGCTCGGGACCGTCCTCGAGCGCGCGGAGAAACGGCGCGATGGCGAAACGAGGACAGAGATCGAACGCGGACCCGGCCCCGACTGTCGGCTCCCCGCCGACCTCCGGCGGCGGGTCCACGTCTTCGTCCCGCTGGTCGGCGAGCAGTGGGACGCCCTCGAGTCGACGCTTGCGAGCCTCGCCGCCCAGAGCTACCCCGCGTCGTCGCTCACCGTCCACGTGGTCTACGAGCCGCGAGACCGGACGGCGCTCGAACTCGAGGGGGCGATCGAACCGCGCCGTCCGCCGGGCCTCGAGATCGAAACCGTCGCGGTCGACGGCGAGACGAACGCGGTCGGGGCGATGGCTGGCGATGACAGCAGCCGAGACGAACGCGACGGACAGGACCGAGGCTCGTGGCTCGCGCCGACCGGCGTCCCGCCCGCGACGGCGGCGATGCTGGCAGCCGCCTACGAAGACGACGGTCGCGGCGTCGCTGGCGACGACCTCGTCACCGTTATCGACGCCGACACGTGGCTTCCCGTCGACGCCCTCGAACTCGCCGTCGCCGGTCTCGAGGAGTACGATATCGTCCAGGCCAAACGCTCCGTTCGCAACGTCGACTTCGGGATCCTCCCGCTGCTCGAGTCGACGGCGGCCGCAGTCCGTTCGGACCTGTTGCCGACCTCGAGTTCGGGCCCCTACGCCATTCAGGAGACGGGCTACGTGACCGAAGCGCGCGTCCTCGAGGACGTCGCACGGTGGCACCGCGAGCGAGACGAGGGTGGGGCGCTGCCGCTCGGGCTGGCGGCCTCGCGGCGAGGGTACGACCTCGGCGTCCTCGATCGGTTCGTTCTCGAAGGCTGTCCGCCGGGGCTCGAGGCGTGGTTCGAGCGAAAGCGATCGTCGTCGCGGGAACTGTACCGACGCGTCGCCGCTCACGGCTGGACGGCGATCGACGACGTTCGGTGCTGGTCGGGACGGCTGTTGTTGCAGTCGATCGCGCTCGTCAGCGTCGTCGGGGTGCCGGCCGCGGCGCTCGTCGCGTGGCCGACACTCACGGGGAGCGGAGCCGAATCGTGGTCGGTCCCGCTCTCCCTGCAGTTGCTCGTCGGCTTCAACGTCGTGCTCTGGGGGTACTACAGCGTGCGGGCGTACCGGGCCGCGTGGCGGGCGTACCCGTTCCGGAATCGGCTGCACCGGCTCGCGTACTCGCTTCTCTCGAACCCGTTCACGCAGGCGCTGTACGCGATGGCGTCTGCGGCGCCGATCGCGCTCGCTGCCGTCGATCTCGCGACGGGAGGCGACTCGAGTCCGACTGAGCCGACCGAACCAACTGCGTCGCCCGAATCGACCGACGGGAGCGGCGGGCGGGGATAGCTCGAGTTCGGACGCCGTCGCGGAGTCGAGAGCTCCTGACCCGGCAGGCGCACCGAAAGCGGCGTCCGTTGCGCCGGAGATAGTGTTGGCTACCGATGTGGGTCGCGCTCACCCAGCCGTTCGACGGCGGGGCGGTCGCCACGGCGCTCCTCGTCTGCGTCGTCGCGCTCGTCCACCTCCTTCCCGAGACGCTCCCGATTTCGAGCGGCGTCTCGCGTCGCAGCCTGCTGTCCCTCGCGGGCGGTATCTCGACCGTGTACGCGTTCCTCCACCTGTTTCCGGAACTCGAGACGCGCCGGGGCGCACTCGAGACGACCGAGCCCGCGCTCGGATCGACGCTCGTCCAGCACGGATACGCGCTCGTCTTCCTCGGACTGGCGTTATTCTACGGCCTCGAGCGAGTCGCGACAATATCCCGGTCCCACGAGTTCGACCACGAACTGGGCTCGCTCGCCGACGAGCCCGTCTTCTGGATTCATGTCAGCTCGTTCGCGGTCTACAACGCCTTCATCGGGTACGTGCTGGTCGCGGGGGAGACCGGCACCGAATCGACGGCGCTGTTCGCGGTCGCGATGGCGTTTCACCTGCTCGGCAACGACGAAGCGATGAGCCAACACCACCGCGAGTCGTATCAGCGACTCGGGCGGTGGGTTCTCGCGGCCGCGGTTTTCGTCGGCGCCGCCGTCGGCGTCGTATACGCGTTGAGCGACGTCGCGTTCACGGCGCTGCTCGGACTCCTGACGGGCGGCGTCGTCTTCAACGCGATCAAGGACGAACTGCCGCGGACTGAAAAGAGTCGATTCTGGGCGTTCGCCGCCGGATCGGGCGTCTACGCAGTCGTGCTCCTCGCACTCTGACCGTCCTCTGACCGTCCGATTCGGCGGCGGCCAGTCCCGCGTCGGTGCCGTCGCGAGGGACCGCCGCGGTCGTCAGCGCGACCGGACCGCTCGAGACCGACGAATACTCGTGACGGGACGGCGAAGCGATCGGTATGAGTGGAGCCGACGCCGAACGCGTCGAAGCGGAAGACGATGGGGCAGCGGCCGACGGCGACAGCGACGGCGGCGCACACACCATCGAGGTGACGCCGACGGAGTCCGTCGGTGAGGAGCGAGAGACGATCGACGTGGAGCCCTCGGACGAGCCGATCGAGGGGCCCGACTACGTCCTGTACGGCGGGAAAGGCGGCGTCGGAAAGACGACGATGGCCGCCGCGACGGCCCTCGACAGCGCCCGCGGCGGAACCAGCACGCTCGTCGTCTCGACCGATCCCGCACACTCGCTGTCCGACACCTACGAGACCGACGTTCCCGCCGATCCGACCCGGATCCGCGAGGACGTCCCCCTCTACGCGGCCGAGATCGACCCCGAAGCCGCGATGGAGCAGGGCGAGGCGGTCTTCGGCGGCGAGGGCGGCGGTGACGGATTCGGCGACGACGTGGCTGACAGTCCTTTCGACGATACCGGCGAGAGCAGTGGTGCTGGCGCCGGCGGGCCGTTCGGCGGCGCCGACGCCGGCGGCCCGGACGCGATGGGCGGCATGGGCGGTCTCGGCGAGATGCTCGGCGGCGACTCGCCGATGGACGCCCTCTTCGGCGGCGCGATGCCCGGTGCCGACGAGGCCGCCGCGATGCAACTGCTGCTCGAGTACATGGACGATCCGCGCTTCGAGCGCGTCGTCGTCGACACCGCGCCGACTGGCCACACCCTTCGACTGCTGAAACTGCCCGAACTGATGGACTCGATGATGGGCCGGATCATGAAGATGCGCCAGCGGCTGAGCGGGCTCTTCGAGGGAATGAAGGGGATGTTTCCCGGCCAGGAGGCTCCCCAGGAGGGCGACCTCGACGACCTCGACGAACTGCGCGAACGGATCGAACGACTGCGCGCGGCGCTGCAGGACCCCGCGCGGACGGATTTCCGGATCGTGATGGTCCCCGAAGAGATGAGCGTCTTCGAATCGAAGCGACTGCGCCAGCAACTCGACGAGTTTGCCATCCCCGTCGGGACGGTCGTCGTCAACCGCGTCATGGAGCCGCTGTCGGACGTCACCGACGACGTCCGCGGCGAGTTCCTCCAGCCGAACCTCGAGGACTGCGAGTTCTGCCAGCGGCGCTGGGACGTCCAGCAGTCGGCGCTCGCGGAGGCCCAGAACCTCTTTCGCGGCACCGACGTCAAACGGGTACCGCTGTTCGCCGACGAGGTCCGCGGCGAGGGGATGCTCGAGGTCGTCGCCGCCTGTCTGCGGTGACGCTCGGGGCTGTGGAACCTGGTCGATTACGCTTTTCCTCTCGAGTCGCGACGTGAATCCGTCGCGTCGCGCTCGGCGATCCACGTTCGAACGCGAGTGAGCGCGCGGGCGAACCGGCTGGTCGCGAGCGCCGCCCGCGTGCCAACCGGCTGCGTCTGCGCGTTAGCGCCCTCGTGCTCCGGTAGCAGCATGAGGCCGACGAACAGCCCGAAGACGATCGACGAGACGCTCAACCCGCCGAGAAAGTGCGATTCGAAGGCCATGAAAACGTAGATGCCGGCTGCGGTGCCGACGACGTAGGCCTTCCAGGTCGTCCAGTGACCCCTGATTCCGCGGCCGAGCGCGTAGACCAGCGAGCCGAGGTACAGCGAGCCGGCGATCACTCCCGTGCTGAGCAGCGGGTAGACGTAGGAGTTGTGCGGACCGCTGCTGGTGCCGGTATCCGAACTGAGCGGCGGATAGATCGACGAGTGGTCGAACTCCCGTCCGATTCCGAGCTGCGATCCGACGTCCGCGAATCCGATCCCCCACAGCGGCTCGTCAGCGAGGAGTTCGACGGAGCGCACCCACCGTTCGATTCGGTTCAGCAGCGTCGTCTGCATCACTTCGGGGACGTGACCGGTTCGGATCATCCCGTACAGCCCGACGATCCCGACGCCGATTCCCAGAAACGAGAGCAGCCGGTGGCGTCCGGCCAGCACGATAACCGAGCCGACGCTCACCCCGGCGAGCGCGGCGTCCCCCTCGCTCATGACCAGCCCGAGCACGCAGAGTCCGAGCGCGGCCACCCAGACGAACCCGCCGCGGACGAGGACGGTATACAGCGCGGCCAGACAGCCGACCATCATGAAAAAGCCGTACGGGTTGGGGTTGCCGAACACCGAGACAGTTCGGATCGCATAGAGACCCATGACCTCCTCGCCGACGAAATCGGGAAGGTCGGTGTCGGCCGTTCCGGCCCACCAGAGCACCAAGAGTCCGATCAGAGCGGCGGCGACGGCCGCGAGCGTGAGGGCCATCGCGAACGTCTGGCGTCGTCCCGCGACGAATCGAGGGAGGACGACCACGGTCGCGAACACGGCGAGCGGAGCGCTGAGCGCGACGTAGAAGAGTTCCGTGTGCGGATCGTGGAACCGGTACTGTGCCACCAGTCCGAGCCAGTACCCGCCGAAGAGGACGAGAAAGGCGGGATCCGCCGACAGCCGCACGCTCGTAAACAACACCCCGTATACGATGATAGCGGCGAGGACCGCACCCGATAGCAGATAGCCCTGGTCCGTCGAAAAGTACCACGTCGAGGGTGCGACGCTCGCGACGATGGCGAAGACGGCGAGCAGTGGATAGTGTCGCGGCACCGTCGGAGAATCATCGGAGGATTGGCCCAACAACTGCTCGAGGCCTCGTCCATCGCGCATTCTATTCGGTGATCGGTACCCACCGATAGTTCGTCATTGTGGTCGTTCTCTCTGGCTGAACAACCGGACGGGACTGACGGCGACCGAACCTGACGTTTCAGTCCCTCGTACAGTCGGTAATCACGAGAATCGCGGTGCTGCTCGAGCGTTGCCGTGAAACCTCTGCCCGCGTCGGGTTACCAGCGCTTCGTCGCTCGAACGACTACTCGCTCTCTTCGCCCACGGGGACCACCGTCACCGGCCGGTCGCTGTCGAGGATCACCGCCTGGACGACGCTGCCAAACAGCACCTTCCCGACCGGCGAGCGCCGTCCGACGCCGAGGACGATCGCGTTGCTGTCGAACTCGGTCGCGGCCTCGAGGATCTTCACTGCGGGTTCACCGGACGTCTCGTGAACCGCGAACTCGACGTCGCTTCCTTCGAGGACGTCGACGGCCGCTTCGATCGAAGCCGGAAGTCGGTCAGCACCTCGAACGGCCTCCATCTCTTCGGCGAACGTCTCGGCGAATCCGCCGCCGGCGGCCCATTCGGCGTCGGACGCCGACAGGTCGTCGTGGACGTGTAACAGATCGACGGCGATGCCGTCGTCGGCCGGAATCTCGAGGACGGCCTCGGCCTGGGCTCGAGCGCGCGGTGCGTTCTCGTCGACCGGCAGGAGAAGGCGGTACATGATCGTTCTTCGTCGGTGGGGTCCAAAAGCTTTCACACGCTTGCGTGGATGGCGGCGATTCGACGGCTGCTCGGTCGAGCGTCACTCTCGCATCGCCGGCTCGTCGATCGGCGACTCGAGGCGGACGGCGTAGACGAGCAGGCAGGCGGCGACGACGGAGCCGGCGGCGAGCAGCCACCACGAGCCGCGGTAGCCGACGGTGTCGGCGAGATAGCCGAACGCGGGTGGTGCGACGACGGAGCCGGCGACCAGCGAAAGCTGTCCGCCGGCCGTCGCGCCGCCCATCTCGTCGCTGGCGACCAGCGTCGCCATGTACGAGTAGTAGACGCCGGTGTTACCCATGACGAAGAAGCCGAGCACCGAGAAGGCGACGGCGGCGCCGATTGCGGTGTCAGTTGCGGCGACGACGACGAACAGTCCGGCGCCCGCGGCGGCCTGAACGATCAAGATGGCGCCGATTCGACGCTGCGGATCGCCGGGCAGCGTGTCGCTCAGCCAGCCGCCGGCGATGCGGCCGACGCTGCCGAACAGCTGGACGAGCGCGAGGACGATTCCGCCGACGACGACCGAGGCACCGATCGACTCCTCGACGTAGAGGACGGTGTACCCGGTCGTCGTGAACAGCGCGGCCCCGAGGAAGAAACCGGCAGCAACGAGAATGCGATACGGTCGGTTGTGCGAGAGCGCCCGGAAATCGGGATACTCCGCCGCGCCGTCCGCGTTCGCACCGCCGTAGGCGAACGCGAAGACGCCGGCGACGATCAGCCCGAACCCGGCGGCGATCAGAAACCCAGCCTGCCAGAAGAACACGCCCGCCAGTCCGGTGACGAGCAGCGAACTGATCCCGCTACCCGCGGTGACGCCGACCTGTTTGATCCCCATCGCGAGGTTCTGCCGGCCCGCTTCGATAGTGTCGTAGACGGCCTTGTTCGTCCCCGGAATCGCCGTCGAGTACAGCGACCCGAGGAAGAACGCAGCCGCTAGCAACAGTCCGTACGTCGGCGCGCCGGCGACCATCACGGCGCCCGCAGCCAGTCCAAGGAGTCCGAGCGTCAGCGTTCGCTTCTCGCCGAAGCGATCGATCAGTGCACCGACCGGGAGGAGCCAGGTCGCGTAGCCGAGCGTGAGCGCCGTCACGACGAAGCCGACCGTAAAGCGGGAGAGTCCGAACTCGTCGCGAAAGAGCGGCGTCGCCGCGAACACCGTGTAGTAACAGATGCTCGCGGACACCTGCCACATCGTCACGAGCGACACCGTTCGCCAGTACGACCGATCCATTCGACGTCGCCTCCTTTCTCGAGGACGCGCTTGTGTGCCTCGGTGGCGGAGACACGTTCCGGGTCGATGTGGTCGAACGGGCTGTTCACCAGTGCGGTGGCTGGCCGTCTCGTGTCGGCAGCCATCGGGGCGACTCGAGGAACGCCCTGGGACCAGTCGCCGCTACTCGCCGTCCCACTCACCGCCGACGCGATCGACGCCCATCATCTGCTCGCCCTGATGTTCGGTGAAGACGACTTTCATGTTCGCGTCCGGAACGTCGAACGTCTCGGCGAAATACGCCATGACGTCGAGTGCGAAGCGTCGTTTCCGGTCGACGGACCGACCGCGTCGAATGTCGGCGTCGAGAAAGACGATAGGGCCGTCGACTGCACGCCCGAGGTGGAGATCGGCAGGCTCGCGGGCGCGGATCGACACTGCGACGTGCCCCGCAGTCGTCGCCATTTGCTCCGTGTAGACGTCGGTGACGAACTCGGCCAACGCGGCTTTCTCGTCGGCCGACAGCGACAGCGTGGTATCGAACTGAAGGAGCGGCATGGCTCGAGAGAGGGAGCCAGCGGAGTTGTGTGTTCGGACTGTGCGATTCGACCGACCAGCGGGAATGGGCGTCCTTACCGCTCGGTCGAAGCCCACCGAGACGGTCACTGCTGTTGTATGTCACAGCGGCCATAATAAATCCACAACAGTTCTATCGAACTAAATCGCCATTGTTTATACCTACAGACTGGAAGGGCAGAAAAATGGTGTCTGATCCTACGCGAGCATATAAGAGATATGTTCTCCCGTTCTGGGCGTATCTCTGGCGTCTCAACGACCAGACGAAGGCCTACCTCAGACTCGACGCGCCCGCAATCGCGCGGGATATGAACGATCTTTCCGAGGAGGAACGGCGTCTCGCCGAGCACGCGTTCGCCGACGGTGGCCGAGAGCAGGCCGACGACGGCGAACTGCGCGGCGCCGATGGTGGTGGTCCCGGCGACGGTGACGACGGGAGTTCGGGTTCCGATGGAAACCCGTTCGACGTCGGCGGGTCGTACGGACTTCGACAGAAAGTCGGATTCGTTCTCGGCCCGTTGCTGTTCGCGCTCATCTATTTCTCCCCGACGCCTGAGGGACTCACTCCCGAAGGGCAGGCCGTCGCGGCGGTCACCGCCTGGGTCGCCGCCTGGTGGATGTCCGAGGCGATTCCGATCCCGGCGACCTCACTGTTGCCGATCCCACTGTTTCCGCTGACCGGTGCGCTTCCGGCCGAAGCGACGACGCCGTCCTACGCTGATCCGTTGATATTCCTCTTTATGGGCGGCTTCTTCCTCGCGATGGCGATGCAGCGGTGGGGGCTCCACCGGCGCATCGCACTGCGGACGATCAAGGCCGTCGGCACCGAGCCCTCGAGACTTATCCTCGGGTTCATGCTGGCGACCGCGTTCCTCTCGATGTGGGTCTCCAACAGCGCGACCGTCATGATGATGGTCCCTATCGCGCTGGCGGTTATCTACAAGACCGCCGATCTGGTCGAGGACAGCGGACTCGACATCGACACCAGCGAAGGAAACTTCTCGTTCGGGGTCGCGCTCATGCTCTGTATCGCCTACGGCGCGTCCGTCGGTGGCGTCGCGACGCTGATCGGGACGCCGCCGAACATCCTCTTTGCCGGACAGGCCAACGAGCTCTTCGGCGAGTCGATCTCCTTCGCACAGTGGATGCTCTACGGCGTCCCGATCTCGATCGTGGGCCTCGCGACCGTCTACCTCTACGTCACCCGCGTCGCGATCTCGCCGCAGTTCGACGAACTTCCGATCGGCGCGGACACGATCGATCGACAACTCTCCGAACTCGGTTCGATGACCAAACAGGAGCGACTGGTGCTCATCGTCTTCGTCGGGATGGCCGTCGCCTGGATCGGCGCGAGCCTGGTCGATCAGTTCGACGCTGCGCCGGCGTTCCTTCCCGGGCCGCTCGCGACCGGACTCGAGTTACTCCTCGGCATTCCAGTCCCCGACGACGCCGACACTGTCGTCGCGATCGGCGGAGCGATGGTCCTCTTTACGCTCCCGACGAAAACCGAGGACGGCGACCACACGTTCTTGCTCGACTGGACGAACGCCGTCGACATCCCGTGGGGCGTCATCCTTCTGTTCGGGGGCGGCCTTGCCATCGCCGGCGGCTTCGGCGAAACCGGGCTCGCGGTCTGGATCGGCGAACAGCTGCAGGCGCTCGAGGGAGTCAACATGATCTTCATCCTGCTCGCGGTCGTCGTCATGACGATCTTCCTGACGGAGGTCACCTCGAACACGGCGACGACCGCGATGTTGATGCCGATTCTCGCAAGCGTCGCGATCGGCATCAGCGTCCATCCCTTCGGGCTGATGATCGCGGGCGCGACCGCGGCGTCGTTCGCGTTCATGCTCCCGGTGGCGACGCCGCCGAACGCGATCGTCTTCGGCAGCGGCTACATCACGCTGCCCCAGATGGCTCGGATCGGTTCCGGACTCAACATCCTCGGCGTGATACTGATCACGCTGGTTGCGATCCTCTGGCTCCCGATGGCCTGGGGGATCGACATCACGACGCTGCCGGACGCGTTCGCGGCGGCCTGGGATTCGTAGCGGCTGGCAACCGTTCCAGCCCGCTTCACCCAGCGGTCGACGGAACCCGATGCGATCTGCTGAATGCGTCCATTCTCCACCAGAATATTACCAATGGTTACCGCTTTCCAAGCCGCTGGGAACCGACTGCGCGCTTCATACTCTCGACCGAATAAGTAGTATTTGAGACGGTATGCCAGACCATGACTACCCAGACCAGACGCAGGCCGACGCGATCCTCGAGACCCTCGAGGAGGCCAGTCCGGCGACGATCGCCGAACTGGCGGCCGCTCTCGATGACCACCCCGTGACCGTCGAGCGGCGCTGTCGCGCCCTGCAGCGCGCTGGGGAGATCCGTCAGAGCACGGGCGGCGTCTACACGCTCGTCGAGTCCGACCTGAGCGCTCGGCCGACGGCGACGCCGGACGCTCCCGCCGACCAGCACACGACGAATCCGGCCGACTGATCGCCGCCACCTCGAGCGAGGGCCACCGTGACTCGAGCGAACGTCCCATAGCACCGTTTCGCTCGGGGACCGCGACACACCACCCAGCCCCGTCCCATAGCACAGCACTTCGTCTACCGTTTCGCTCGAGGGCGCGTCGACCGTTCGGCACGGCTGGCCGTCGTCCGTCTCAACAGTATCTCAGCGGCGTCGTCGACTGCCGACGACTGTTCGTTCTCACCGCGGTCTCAGCTCGGTACCAGATCGTCACTTCGCGACGCCGATCCAGTTCAGACCAGCTTACGCAACAGTCGGTAGCCAGTGTCGCGCAGCGTATCGGGCAGGAATCTGGCGTAGACGCCGTACTGAGCGAGCGGACCGACCGGATACCGAGCCGGCGGCTCCGGCGCCCGTGCACTCTCGAGGATCGCCTCGGCGACGTCGTCGGGTTCGGAAGCGAAGGGGCCGCCGCTGCCGCCGCCGATGAGTCGCATCTCTTCGTAGAGTTCGTACAGCGTCTCGTAAGCCGGTGATCGCTCGGTTTCGGGGAGCTCCTCGCCGACCCGATCGGCGAAGTTCGTCTCGACCGGGCCAGGCTCGATGACGACCACGTCGATGTCGAACTCTTCGACCTCGGCGCGCAGCGAGTCGCTCATCGCCTCGAGGGCGTGTTTCGAACCCGAGTAGGCGCCCGAGCCGGCGAACGAGACGCGGCCGAAGACGCTCGAGACGTTGATGATTCGGCCGGCGCCCTGTGCGCGCATGTGAGGCAGTGCGGCGCGGACGAGCCGGTGTGGTCCGTAGACGTTGACGTCGAACTGACGGTGTAGGTCCGACGTGGAGATGTCCTCCATCGGCCCCATCTGCGCGTAGCCGGCGTTGTTGACCACGCAGTCGATCGCGTCCGCTTCGTCGACGACGCGTTCGACGGCTCGCGAGACCTGATCCGGGTCGGTCACGTCCAGTTCGAACGTCGTACAGCCGGCCTCCGCGAGCGCCTCGATATCGTCGGTGTCGCGCGCGGTCGCGAACACCTGCCAGTCGTCGTGGAGAAACGCCGTCGCGGTCGCGCGGCCGATCCCCGACGAACAGCCCGTGATCAGCACCGACTTCTTGCGCGTGTAGCGGTCGTCCTCGTCGCCGACGGTCGCGGTCTGCGAGTCGGATTTGGGTTCGGAGTCGGAGTCGGCGTCGCTCGAGGCGGAACGGGTCGACGCGCTCGCGCTCGCGGCGGTCTCCCGTTTCTCGGTGTCGTCTCGCTCCTCGATCGTCGGTCCGTCCACGGTCGTTTCGACTCCCTGCTCGTCCTCGAGCACCTCGTCGTGTTCCTCCTCGCCGGACCCCTCGGCGTCGTCGACGTTAGTCATACGTGACCGGTTCGAGCGACGATACCTAAGTATCGACGGTTTGTCGCGCTCACCGTACCGTTCGAATCGGCAGGCGCCGGCGCCAGTGGGCACCCGCCGACGGTGCGTGCTCGAATTCGAACTACGCACTTGGTCAGTTTCGGTGACTGTCCTGATTTCCGTCCGTGAGCTATTCACTATGGTGGTACTTAGTACCACACATGAGTTCCGAGACGACGAACCGACCCGTGTTGGCCGCGGTCGGGAATCCGGCCCACACCGAACAGCTCGTCCGAACGGCCGGTGATCTCGCCCGCGCGAACGACGGCGCCGTCGAGATCGTGTCGGTCGTCGTCAAGCCGTACGAATCGCCGTTTTCGGTCTACTCGGACGAAACGATCCTCGAACAGTACGCCGGCCGAAGCCAGCAACTGATCGACGACGCCGTCGCGGTCGCGCCCGCGGACGTGACGGTCGAGGCCTCCCTGGTCGTCAGCCACTCGGTGGCGGACGGACTGCTCGCGGCGGTCGACGAAACCGACGCGCGGGCGCTCGTCATCGGCTGGCACCAGCGGGACAGCCGCACCGACGCGCTCCTCGGTACCGCCGTCGACCGCGTCCTCGAGCGCGCGCCGTGTGACGTCTACGTCGAACGTATCGGCCACGAAGCAAACGGCGTCGACTCGATTCTGGTGCCGGTCGGCGGCGGCCCCCACGTCAGGCCCGCGGTCGAGGTCGCGAAAGCGATCGCCGCCCGAAACGACGCGACCGTCGGGCTCTGCTCGGTCGACGACGAAACGACGCCGGCGGCGGCCCGCGGGTACGTCGACGACGCGTTGGCGCTTCTGGAATCGGCGCCGGGGCCGCCCGTCCGGACGGAATCGTCGGTTCTCCAGGGCGAGAACGTCGTCGAAACGCTGCTCGAGCGGGCAGACGAACACGACGTGCTCGTCTTCGGAACGACCCGTCAGGGTGCGTTACAGCGGCGACTCGTCGGCTCGATTCCACAGACGGTGACGCGACGGGCCGATCGAACGGTGTTGCTAGCTCGCGACGGCGAGTCGGTCGGCCGGTCGCCGCTCGAGCGGGTTCGACAGTTCTGGCCGGTTTCCTAGTATCGCTGCTCGCTCACGGCTCCTCGCCCTCGAGGAACTCCCGCTTCGCTTCGGTCGCGTAGCTGTCGGCCCGACGGACGGGTTCGGGGAGTTTGTACGACGAGGCGAGCGCGAGCGCGGCGTCGGCCGCTGTCTCGGGGCCGACGCGGTGGCCCGGACTCACGTAGAGCGGGTTGATGTAGCGGTCGGGCGACTCGTACTGTCGCGTCTGGACCGCGTAGCCGAGCAGCGTCCCCGCGGGCGCGTCGACGCGCTCGGTGGCCTCAATGGGGACTCGAGTGCCGACCTCGAGGTGCTCCGTCGACCCCTGCGGCTCACCACAGAGCAAACTCTTCGCGATGCCGATACTGGGAACGTCCCGAACGACGCCCATGTGGGTCGCGATGCCGGCCTGCCGGAAGTGGATGCGGCCGCTGCCGTCGAACAGCGCGAGATCCGGCTCGACGGACAGCGTCTCGAGCGCCTCGAGGATCGGCCGTCCCTCGCGAAAGGAGAGCAAGCCGGGAATGTAGGGGATCTCGAGCGACGTCACCGCGTGGACGCGCTCGACGACCTCGCCGCCGCGCATGGCGACGACGGCCGAGAGCGCGCGGTCCTGGTCGCCCGCCTCGTTCGTCAGAAACGACTGGTCGACGCCGACGACGGTGAGCGGGTCGGCGCCGCTCGAGGCCGCCGCGAGGGGGTCACCGAGCGTCGACGGGTCGAACTCGAAGTCGTCTTCGAAGACCGCCACGTCGGCGATGTCGCGCTGGAGGGTTTCCATGTCGTCGCGCTCGAGGGCGGGATCTGGTGCGAGATCGGGCCGTGGGGGTGCCATTACTGTGGGGACGTTGACGGCGGTCGAAAATCAGTGTCGGGGTTGCGAAGCAGTGTGGGAGTGAATGGACGGACGGGGCGAACCGATCCTCAGAACCGGCGACGGCCGCCGGGTCCACCCGGTCCGCCGGGTCCGCCGGGACCGCCACCGCCGAGTTGTATTTGACTCGGCGTACGAACGTTTTGCGTCCGCTTGACGTATTCGCCGTAGGCGAGGCCGATCAGGAGACCGACCAGGTGGGCCATGTGGGCGATTCCGCCGCCACCGCTACCGCCACTCCCGATGAAAAAGATGCTGATGAGCGCCGTCCCGGCTGTGAGGATCCACAACGGCATCGGGATCATGAAGAAGAGGTAGACGCGGAGGTCGGGATTGAGGATCGTAATCACCCCGAGAACTGCGAGCGCGGCTCCGCTCGCGCCGAGAACCCCCGTCGTTCCACCCTGCAAAGCGGTGATACTGATCTGTGCGAGACCGGCGACCGCACCGCTCACGACGAACAGAATCGCGAACTCCTTCGATCCGACGTACCGCTCGACGAGCGGTCCGAAGAAGAATATCACGATGCTATTGAACACGATGTGGAAGAAATTCGGCGGCAGTGCGTGAGCGAAGACCGACGTCACCCACGTCCAGACGTATTCGGGATGTTCCGGAGAGAGCACGAACAGCGACTGGTAGAGCGTCGGTCCGCCGAGGAACGCCACGAGGCCCTGGGCGACCCAGGTGAGCCAGATCAACAGCAGGAACGTGTACGTCATGTTCCCGCGGAAGTACGCGAGCGGCCCGCCCGCCCCGGTATCGATGGGTAACTTGTCGCTCAGACTCGAGGCCCTCGAGGTGGTTCCCCCGCTACCGCCACTGTCGAGGCTGTCGTCGAACCCGCTGTCGAAGACGCCGCCCGGGTCGTTCCAGTCCTGGATCCCGGTGCAGTTGTGATTCTCCGGCAGGCGGTGTTCGCCGCAGTAGGTCCCCCCGCAGTGACGACAGTTGTAGGGCATGCTTTCGTCTTTCCCACACGCGTCGCACTTCGCCATTGACCGGGGCTAAGGGGAGCACCGCTAAGGGATTTGGGGTTCGTTCCGTCTGCTGAGTAGCGGCCGCCACCCTCGCCGTCACGGCTTCGTATGGCTGGGTTTACCCGGCCGAACCAGTTACTTGGGCGACACTAACTCGCCGTATGGAGTCATTTAAATTACTGTTTCGGGCCGACTCGCTCGAGTCCCGACGTCGATCGACCGCCGGGCTGCCGGTCGCGGACTGTACATTTTTGCCCGCCGAGGCCCCATACCGAGGCGTGCAAGGATACGAGCGCAAGCAGCTGCTCGAGCGCGTCGAGCGAGAGGGCGCGACCGTCGGCGCGGACATCCCGGAGACGATCACCGTCCAGGGCGAGGCGATCGACCTCCGGACGTTCGTCTTCGAGATCAAGCGCCGCGAGACGGTCCCGCCCGGCGAGCGCGACCGCGTCGAGCAGGCCAAACGGAACCTCCGCCGCGAGCGCGTCGAACGCCTCGAGGCCATCGAGGAGGGCGACATCTCCCGCGAGGAGGGCGAGGAACTCGCTCAGAGCATCATCGGGATCGACCGCGCGCTGAACGCCTTAGAGAGCCTCGGCCCGACGGATCTCGAGCGAGAACAGCAGGCCAAGCAGGCCGCCGATACAAAGCGCTGGATGTCGTTCCTTAAGAAGGCGCTTGGCGAAAACGACGACGGCAGTTCGCGGAGGGGTCGGTAGATGGCCACGAACGCCGAAATCGCCGGGCGCTTCGAGGAGTTCGCCGACCTGCTCGAGGCCGACGACGTCGAGTACAAACCCCGGGCCTACCGCCGCGCAGCGGAGAATATCCAGGCCCACCCCGTCCCGATCGCCGACCGCATCGAGGACGGCGACGAGGAAATTCTCGACGAGATCGACGGCGTCGGCGACGCCATCTCTTCGAAGGTCGTCGAGTACGTCGAAACCGGCTCGATCGAGGAACTCGAGGAACTGCGCGCCGAGTTGCCGATCGACATCGCCGACATCACGCGCATCGAGGGCGTCGGCCCGAAGACGGCGGGGAAACTCTACCGCGAACTCGGGATCGAGACGTTAGACGACCTCGAGGCGGCGGCCGAAGCGAGCGAGATTCAGGCGGTGAAGGGGTTCGGCCCGAAGACGGAGGAAAACATCCGCGACGGGATCGAGTTCGCCCGCGAGGTCGGTCAGCGCCAGCTACTGGGTGAGGCGCGTCCGCTCGCCGACGACGTGCTCGCGTTTCTGGAGGGCCTCGAGGCGGTCGAACGCTGCGAGGTCGCGGGATCGATCCGCCGGTGGCGCGCGACCATCGGCGACGTGGACGCGCTGGTCGCGACCGACGCGGGCGAGGAGGTAATCGAGTCGTTCGTCGACTGGGATTCCGTCGACGCCGAGATCGAGTCCGGCCCCGAGAAGGCGAGCATCCGGGTCGGCGAGATCCGCGTCGACCTTCGCGTGGTCGTCCCCGGGGAGTTCGGCTCCGCCCTGCAGTACTTTACGGGCAGCAAGGACCACAACGTCGCCCTGCGCAACTACGCGATCGACCGCGAGATGAAGTTAAACGAGTACGGAGCGTTCGACGTCTCCGACCTCGAGGACGCAGAAACCGGACAACGCGTCGGCGACCGCGTCGCCGGCGAGACCGAGGCGGGGATGTACGACGCTCTGGGGCTGCCGTGGATCCCGCCGGAACTGCGCGAGGACCGCGGCGAAATCGAGGCCGCCGCGAACGGCGACCTCCCCGAGCTCGTCGCGCGCGAGGACATCCGCGGCGACCTCCACAGCCACACCGAGTGGTCCGACGGCAACACGAGCATCGAGGCGATGATCGACGCCGCCGCCGAGATGGGCTACGAGTTCTACGGCGTCGCCGACCACGCCGAGGGGCCAGGAATCGTCGGCGGGATGGGCCTTCCCGACACCGAAATTCTCGAGCAGGTCGAGGCGATCCGCGAGGTCGCCGCCGCGGCCGATATCGAGGTCTTTGCGGGCATCGAGGCCAACGTCGACGCCGAGGGGGAGATCGGCCTCTCCAAGGAGGTGATCGACGCGCTGGACGTGATCGTCGCCTCGACCCACAGCGCGCTCGATCAGGACGCCGAGACGGCCACCGAGCGACTGATTACGGCGGTCGAGAACCCCGCGGTCGACGTGCTCGGCCACCCAAGCGGCCGGATGCTCAACGAGCGCTCCGGACTCGACTTCGACGCGACCGCGCTCGGGAGCGCCGCCGCCGAACACGGCACCGCCCTCGAGGTCAACTCCAACCCCCGCCGACTCGACCTCTGGGGCAGCGCCGTTCAGGCCGCTCTCGAGGAAGGCGCGCCGATCTCGATCAACACCGACGCCCACCAGCCCTCGACGCTCGAGTACATGCGCTGGGGCGTCCACACCGCCCGCCGCGGCTGGGCCGAGCCCGCGGACGTGATCAACACCTGGGAACTCGAGGACCTGCGCGAGTTCCTGCACTGATCCCGTTCGTTCGTCTCTGCACTCATGCGATTCCTCCTCGACGTTATGTGCGGCGGGCTGGTCGCTTACCTTCGGATGTGCGGCCACGACACCGTCTACGCCGGCGATCGCGACCTCGAGGCCGACGACGCCCTCCTCGCGTGTGCCACAGCCGAGGACCGAACGCTCGTCACCCGCGACGTCGACCTCGCGGCTCGCGCCGACGAATCGGGATCGATCCTCCTCGAGTCGCTCGAGGTCGACGACCAGTTGGCGGAGCTATCGAACGCGGGCGTCGACCTCACGCTCGCCGACGAGCCGCGGTTTTGCGGTCGCTGTAACGGTCGACTCGAGGCCGTCGATCGGGCGGCGTCGTCGGGCGCGGTTGAGACGCCCGAGTACGCGCCCGCGGCGGACGAGACCGACGTCTGGCGCTGTCGAGCGTGCGGACAGTTCTTCTGGCGCGGGAGCCACTGGGAGCGCGTCGAACGAACGCTCTCGAGAATCGATGCGGACGGTTGAAAGCGGTCGGCAACCGGTGTGGCCAACCGCCTTCGCTCGGATTCGCTGGGGATGCGGTAGACCGTAACCTACCTGTTTAGTACGAACGCGACGTCGAGCGTTGTGCGATACTCCTCGATCGTGCCGTCGTCGACCTCCGCGGTCTGTGACTCCACTTCGATGCCGGTGATATTTTCGAGCGTCTCGTCGGCGTCGTCGAGCGCGTTCTCTGCGGCGTCTTCCCACGATTCCGTCGAGTTCCCGGTCAGCGTGATGACTTTGACTGTTTCTCCCATAGTCCACTGGGTCCACGTCTCGGAGCGGAGTAGAGATTGGGCGTGAGAATGCCACCCACTCGAGATGGACTCCCGCTCGAGGTTCAAGTGACCGTCGCCACCGGAATCGTTTCGCCGATCGGCCGTGTACGATACGCCGTCCATGTCAAACGATACCGAACAGCTCGATCGAGCGGGACGCCAGGCCGCTTACATCACCGACGAGTGGAGCACCGATCCGGCGATCATGCAGACGCAGGCGCTCTGTTACGTCGGATTGCAACTCGAGCGGATCGCCGACGCACTCGAGGACAACGGCGCGGACGCGGCGAAACGAACGGAGTGATCATCGCCGCACGAATCGATCGGCTCACGGTCGGCGATCAGTAGACTGAGACGTCGTCGAATCGGCCGTCGTACGCGATGTGGTCGGGGTGGGTCGGCTCGGTCCCCGAGAGGAACAGTCGATCGGCCTTCTTCCAGGTGTTTTCGTAGCACAGATGGGCGAGTTCGCCCGCGGTCACCGACCAGCGCCGACGGCCGTTCTGGTAGACGACGCGACGCGCGGCGTTCGCCTGCAGCGCATCGACGAGGTCGTCCTCACCTTCGATTCCACCGTCGAAGACCGTGTGGGCGACGCCGATCGTCCGCGGCAGGTGAGCGTACGATGACGTAAACGGAGCGACCTCGAGCGCGTCGGCGAGGTCGCGAGCGCGACGATTGTGCGAGGGCAGGTGTTTCGGGTTGAAAATCTCGACGGCGTCGACGACGTCACGGTACCGGCGGAGATCCGTTTCGTCGACGCTCACCGTCGCAAATTCGGGATGGGGGACCAGTACGGCGGCGTCCTGGCGTTCGAACTCCGCCATCGCCGTCTCGAGCGGGATAAAGTCCGGAACCGGCTCGTCTAAACCGATCGCGAGGACGTGCTTTCGGTTGCGCCAGGAGCCCGCAAACACTTCGCGGGCGGGAATAACAGTCAGGGACTCACTCGAGTAGTCGGCTGCCTCCCGACGGATCTCGGGAATGCGCGTGAAATGGGGGGCGTAGACGATCGCGTCGAGTCCGGCGTCGATCGCCCGTTCGACGACGCGGTCGTCGAGCACCTTCACGTGGCAGTCGATTCGGGTCTTCACGGCTGTCCCCTCGCTCTCGCTCACGACTGCCCCTTTCGAGACGGTCGAGTTATGAATTCTGATTTTCGGACTGTGCAATCGAGACGACGAATCGATAGCGGGTGACTCGGCGTACCGGTCGGCTGTATCCGCTTGCGGACCGAACGGCCGCTTTCAGCGATCCGGGATCGACAGTTCGAGCGCGCTCGAGTCAACAGACCTGTCTGCGAAAGGATAATGAGGCCGGCCGCTCGATACCTCAGTGATAGTGAATGGCCTGGGAATGCGGAATCGACGGCTGCGGGGCGGTGTTCGAGGACGTCGAGTCGACCGTCGTCCATCAGGCGACGGAACACGAACGACGCGAGTGTAAGGTCTGCGGAACCGTCGTTCCGGACGGCTACCTCGCGATCCGCCACGCCTTTACCGAACACAGCCGCGCCGAGTACGTCCGCGCCTACGGCGCGAGCTCCGAGGACGTTCGCAACCGCGAGGAGCTTTTAGAGGAGGTCGAAGACGTCGCGGACATGCAGACGATCGCACGGGAATTGAAGCGGTAGCGTCGGCGTCTGCGGCCGACCGTTTCGCGCGACTCACTCGACCGCCGTCCTCGAATCGCGCTCGCTCACGTAGCACCGAGTTACCGCCAGTGCGTACAGCGGCACCACCCCGACGGCGACGACGAGGACGCCAACGTACGGAATCAGTGCCGCGAGGACGCCGCCGATCGCGACGAACGCGATCAGCGCCCCGACCTCGAAGAACCGTCCGTCGGAGGCCTTCCACCCGGCGCGCAAGCCTTCGATCGGTCCGAGATCGTCGAGGACGATCGCCGGCGCCGCCAGCGCGACCCGCATCGCGAGGTAGAGCCCGGGCACCACGAGCAACGCGAGACCGACGCCGACGAGTCCCGCCGCGACGACTCCAGCAGCGATCAGGGCAGGGAGGCGTCGTGCAGCGACGCCCGTTCGTTCCGTCAGGGATCGCGTCCGATTCGCGGTCGCGTCCGCTGCGACGAGGGCGGCGATACCGAACGCCAGCGAGGCGAGGACCGCCGTCAGGAAGGCGTTCCCCGCGACGCCGACGACGAACAGCCACAGCACCTCCTCGAGGACCGAGAGCAGTTCGTTCGGCACGGACTCCGAGAGCACCACGTCGTAGACGTCGGTGGCGATGCGGACCGTCAGATCGGCCCCGACGTCGACGAGTTCCTCGAGCAACTCGAGGCTCACCTCGAGGACGACGCCGAGCACTGCGACGACCGAAAACGGAAGGAGGAGTTCGGGGTGCGCCCGGTAGGTGGCGACCGCCCACTCGAGTCGGTCACGCAACGAACGAGCGGGCGTCGAGTCACCGGACGATGCCTCGTCCATAACGGCCGTTCGCCGTCGAGAGTGATTACCGTTCTGATAGGCGACAGGACGTCGCTTCGACAGTCGGCGGACGAATCGCCGCCCGGCCTCGAGTCCGTAGCGAACGCTGCGCGCGTCGCTCACGGGTCGTTTCGCCCCGTTTGCCACACAGCCTTTGCACCGCCCGCTCACTTCACCTTACAAAATGTAGTACAAAACGCCGACTCGCTAGCGCTCGTCACTGTCTGCTCACGGGCACTTCGCGCCCGTTCGCACGGTCCGACGAACTACCGTTCGTCGCTATCCAGCACGCGGATCTGGTCGCCCCGCACCGTCACACGGCTAAATTTTACGTCGTCGGGTTGCCTCGCTGTGCTCGACAACCGCTCCTCGCAAAATTTAGTCTACGCTCTTCTGTAGGAGATTGTTGATACTGCTCAGCTGTCGCTGTGGAATCGAAGAGAGCAAGGACACCGCGTCAGCGGTGTCCGTTAG
>NZ_AOHZ01000083.1 GCF_000337215.1 Natronolimnohabitans innermongolicus JCM 12255
CGAAAGTTACTGCGGAAACCAGGAAGAGAAGCGCTCAAACACGCTGTCAAAGCGACGCTGTGATATCAACAAAGTGCTACACAAGAGCGAATACGTTTACTATCAGTCGCTCAGTCGCAGGCACACGTGGCTGATTCACCGCAGATAGGTCGTAACAAAGAAAGGCACTTTGCTGCATCTATTCTCTCTGTTCAGCAGTCAACCCTTGTTGTCTGCTAAGTATTTCAATACAGCCAGACACGTCGCTCCCGAACGTTCCGAAAAAGTCTGCGAGTTCGGCCGCGATGTAGCCGCCGACGACGATCACGAGGTCGTCCGGCGGCGTTTCGAGTTGCAAGGCGTCCGTGCTGGGGCGGAAGTCGACGTCCTCGAGGCCGTCGATCGGCAGTATCGCCGGTCGCGTTCCGGCCGCGATGTGTACGGTGTCCGCCCGTGTGCGCTTGCCGGCGTCGGGACCGTCGCCGATCTCGATCGTTCGGTCGTCGACGAACCGGCCCTCGCCCTCGAGGAGGGTATGCTGACTCGAGGACTGCAACCCGTGGTGGATCGACTCGGTGCTCTCGGAACCGTCGTCGGTGACCTCGCGAACGATCCTGACGAAATCGACGTCGGCCCGAATGCCGAACTCGTCGGCGCGCTCGACGGTCGCCATCACCTCGGCGCGGTACAGCAACTGTTTCGAGGGGAGGCAGCCGCGATTGAGACAGGTGCCGCCGAGCGGTCCCTTCTCGACGACCGCAACCGACTGCTTTCGGACGGTCGCGGCGCTTGCGACGTCGAGTCCAGTCCCGAGCCGACGACGAGTAAATCGTGCTCCGAAAGACCCTCGCCCATACGGGGACGACAGCAGCGACTCTCGTTACTCTTACAGTGGGCCCTCGAGCGCGAACCGACACGAACTGCACGAACGGAACGATTACGAAACGCCGATCGCCAGAAGAAGACGAGTGAGACCGTCAGCGGATCAGAGCCGCTCGAGGATGCTCTCTGCCGTGCTCTTTTCACCCGGCTGTTTCGTATCCGCTGACGTGGACTCGTCGTCCGCGGCGTCGTTCCAGGTCGTTTCGGGTCGGCTCTGAAGGATGTACAGCTGCGTCTCGTCGCCGTTCTCGGCGATCGCCCACTCGATGTCCTGTGGCTCGCCGTAGTGTTGCTCGATCGCTTTCGCGACGTCCGTCAGGTCGATGATTTCGTTGGCGGTGAGCGAGGGGACGTCCGTTCGCTCGTCGTCGACGGAGATTTCCTCGATACCGGCATCGGTCGGGACCGTCATCACGCGTTTCTCGGTGATGTTCCGGTCGACGATCTTGTACACCGGCTTGTCGACGAGGAAGCTGTCCGGGGTCACGCTCCCGCTGACGACCGACTCGCCGAGCCCCCAGTTGGATTCGATGCGGACCTTCGAGCGGTCGCCGTTCGCGGGGTTGACCGTGAACATCACGCCCGACGAGCGCGCTTCGACCATCTTCTGGATCCCGACGCTGATCAGGACCTCGTCGTGGTCGAAGCCGTTCTCCTCGCGGTAGGAAATCGCCCGCGCGGTGAACAGACTCGCCATGCACTCCTTCGTGCGCTGTTTGACCTGCTCGAGGTCGCGAACGTTGAGGTACGTATCCTGCTGGCCGGCGAAGGAGGCGTCCGGGAGGTCCTCCGCCGTCGCCGACGACCGGACGGCGACTTCGAGCTCGTCCGAGGGGTTTCGGTCCCGAAGCTCGGTCCAGGCGGACGCCAGTTCGTCCTCGAGTTCGCTCGGAAACGACGCCTCCTCGATGCGTTCGCGGATGTCCTCGCTCGCCGCGGCGACGGACGTGTCGTCGTCGACGTCGGCGTCCGCGAGGCGATCCTCGATGGACGCGACGAGGTCCTGGTCGTCGATGAAGGCCTCGTAGAAGGTCGTCGTCACGGCGAAGCCGGGCGGGACCTGGACGGAGTCGTCGACCGCCATCAGTTCGCCGAGCGATGCGTTCTTGCCGCCGACGAGCTGGACGTTGTCCTTGTTACACGCCGGTTCGTCGAAGCGCAGGGTGTACGGTGAATCGGTCATGGGAATAGGTAGTGGTGTCGCGTTCGCGGATCGTGTCTACGATGCTTTCTCGAGTATTTCGACGTCGCCGCTTTC
>NZ_AOHZ01000084.1 GCF_000337215.1 Natronolimnohabitans innermongolicus JCM 12255
CAGCGGAGCGACGAGGATCTCGTCTTCCTGTAACTCGCTGATGTCTTTCGAGTCGGTAACGACGCGGGCTCTACCTTCGACCTGTCCGGACGAGGAGCCGAAGCCGTCGAGTTGGTCGCTCGATCCGTCCTCGGATTCGACATCGAGCCAGTTGTTGACCTTTTCGGTCGTGATGCCCCACAGCATCTGCATGAGCGGATCGGTCACGGTCTCGGGCGGCTCCCCGAGCGCGGGTGACGGATCCCAGTCGCGAGCCGCTTCGAACATCGCGCGGCGCTCGTCAGCCTTGTCGTGCCACCGTTCCGTAACGAAGGCGTCGCGGCCGAGCGCCCACGTGTTACACGTCTCCTCGAGGAGCTGTGCGACTTCGAAGCGGTCGAAGAGGAAGATGTCTTCGGGATCGTCGAGCAGGCCGTGGTTGACGACGAGCTGGCCGAACTCGCGCATCTTGTTGAAGACGATCGTGTGGAGCCAGTTTTCGATCCAGAACTGGTGGTTCTCGGCGTACTCGTAGATCTCCATGCAGGTCTCGTAGGCGTGGTCGAACTGCTCGCGTTCGCCTTCGTCGAGGTACCGGCGGTACTCGTCGACGATCTCGTCGCGCTCCGCCTGCAGTTTGTCGAAGTCGCGGCCGAGCGACTCCCCGGACTCGAGGCGGTCGACCTTCGTCTCGAGGTGGTTAAACGGCGCCTCGAGGTCGTCGATCCAGGAGCCCTTGTAGCTGTGGAAGCCGTCGCCGTAGGTCATGTAGAACCAGGGGTCTTTGGCGTCCTCGAAGTGGTCCATGAACGTCCGTCCCGCCTCGCTCTCCCGGAGGCGTTCGATCTTCTCGTCGGGATCGCCGCTCGATTTGAGGATTTCGGGAACCTCGCCGCCGAGGTCGACCGCCGTTCGGGCGAGATCGTCGAGTTCCTGATCGGGGCGGAAGACGTCGGCCTCGACCGCAGAAACCATCTTCCCGATGGCGTCGTCGGAGATGTCGGGGAAGAGTTCCCGGCTCGTCTCCGTAAACTGCATGTACGCCAGGTACGCGAGGTAGAGGAACTCGAAGTGTCGCTGCCAGCCTTCGAGTGCGAGCTCGGTGAGTCGGTTGTAGTTCTGGAGGACCTGCAGGGTCTGGGTGCTCTGTCCTTTCGCCTCGGTGATCACGTCCTCGGGGACGTACTCGGGCAGCGTTTCGGGCACCTCGAGCGACTGGATTCCGTTCCCGATGTCTTTGACCGCCGGGAGCCACGTCCCGTTGTAGAGCGCCTCGTAGTTCTCGTAGTAGTACTCGCTTCGTTCCGCGAAGACTTCGGCCCGTTCCTGCAGGAGTTCCTCGTCGTCGACCTGCAGGCCCGTGAAGTAGACGTAGCCGGCGACCACGCGGATGTCGACCGCCATCGACGGCGGAATCGCGAACACGCGACTCGTGTTCTGTGCCATCGCGATCTGCCACGCCTGCGCGCTGATCGTCATGTCCCACGGCCGTATCGGCTCCGTCGAGTCCTTCTTGTCCCAGAACCAGAACCGACCGCGCTCGTAGTCCGTCCGGTCGTCGGTCAGTTCGAAGCGGAAGTACTCCGGGTACATCTCCTCCCAGCCGTCCAGTGCGGCCGGTAACTCGAGTTCGCCCGCGTGTGGAAATCGCTCGCGCGTGCTGCGTGAACCGGTTAGCTGACCAGTGTCGTCTGTTGACGAGGCGCTATCATCCGTGCCCATGGTAACACCCTTCGTACTACGGGTTATTATAACTACCGGTGTGTAGAGTTATTCGTAAGAATTTGCAGCCACTTCATAGTATAGTGTAGCCTCGAGTCAGCAATCCATAGTACAAAATACTATGTCGAGAGTAACCTTGAAAACGGTACACGTCGAACGAAGCGTATGAGAGTCGGACTCATCAGTGACGTACACGGTAACATGCCAGCGCTCGCGGCCGTTCTCGAGGAGATACCAGACGTCGACGAGTACGTCCACGCGGGGGACCTCGTCGGTTACGGGCCGGACCCCGAAGCGGTCATCGAGACCTTCCGCGACCGCGATATTACGTCGATCCAGGGGAATCACGATCGAGCGGTCCTCGGCGACTTCCACGAGAACTTCCACGACATTCCGAAGAGCGCCGCGCAGTGGACGACCGAGCGACTCGACGACGAGGACCTGGCCTACCTCGAGGAGTTGCCGGTCGAACTCGAGTTGTACGACGGACGCGTCCGCGTCGCACACGGCGCCCCGGAGAAACCGAATACGTACACGTACCCGGAGGACTTCTCGGAATCGCTCCTCTCGGACGAATCGATCCTGGTGCTCGGCCACACACACATGCAGGCGAAGTCGAAGTTCGACGACGGCGTCGTCGTCAATCCGGGCAGCGTCGGCCTCCCGCGGGACGGCGACTGGCGGGCCGGCTACGCCGTCCTCGATCTGGACGCCGAGCGCGTCGACTGTCACCGCGTCGAGTATCCCAGAGCGGAGGTACAGGCTCGCATCGAGGAGTACGGTCTTCCATCAGAACTCGTCGGCGGGCTCGAGCACGGGGAACTGGTCTTCGGCCGAACGAAACGGTCCATGCAGGACTCGGTCGAGTAACGAGCGACACTCGAGCGGCCGCTTTTCGTACTCCCAGACGTCGATTACTGCACCGTCGGTCGCGAATTCTCGATCTCGGCCGTCAGGGAGGACGGTCGAAGCGGAACGATCGACCGTCGAATCGTTCCGTCGGCGGCGTCAGAACGAGTACTCTCTGGGCTCGTGCTGGATCGAAGTCCACTTCGGTTCGGTGAACTCGTCGATGATCCACTCGCCGTTGTACCGCCCCATGCCGGAGGCTTTGGTCCCGCCGAACGGAACGTGGGGCTCGTTGTTGATCGGCTGATCGTTGATGTGGACCATGCCGGCTTCGATCTCGTCGGCGACGTCCCGCGCTCGCGCGACGTCGCTCGAGTGGACCGAGCCCGCCAGCCCGTACTCGGTCGCATTCGCCAGTTCGACGGCTTCGGCGTCGGTTTCGAACGGGATGATCGGCGCGACCGGGCCGAAGTGCTCGTTACACGCCGCGGCCATGTCGTTTCGCATGTCCGAGAGTACGGTCGGCTCGACGAGCAGGCCCTCGGCGGTGCCGCCGTGCTCGAGCGTGGCGCCCTCCGCGACCGACTGGTCGACGTACTCGAGGATCGTATCCCGCTCCGATTCGCTGATGATCGGTCCGACGACCGTCTCCTCCTCGAGCGGATCGCCGACCGGGAGTTGCGCGGCTCGCTCGACGAATCGGTCGACGTACTCGTCGTAGATCGACTCGTGGACGAGGTGGCGGTTGATCGAGATGCAGATTTGGCCCTGGTGCATGAACGAGCCGAAGATGCCGGCGTCGACGGCCGCCTCGACGTCGGCGTCGTCCAGGACGACGTGGGGGTTGTTGCCGCCGAGTTCCATCGCCGGCAACGCGAGTTGTTCGGCCGCGTTCTTCGCGACGCGCTGTCCGACGTGCGTCGACCCGGTGAACGCGACGGCCGACAGGTCGGAATGCGAGGCGACGTGATCGCCGATCTCCGACCCGTGGCCGGTGACGACGTTCAGAACGCCGTCGGGCAGGCCGGCCTTCTCGAACAGGCGCGCGATGAGCAGGCCGCCGCTGATCGGCGTCTCGCTCGCGGGCTTGAGCACGACCGCGTTACCGAGCGCGATCGCCGGCGCGACCGCGCGCAGGGAGAGCTGGAACGGGAAGTTCCACGGCGAGATGACGGTCACCACGCCGATCGGCTCGCGCTTGACGATGTTTTCTTTGTGCGCGATCTTCGACTGACTGTGATCGCCCGTCATCCGAAACGGGTAGGTCACGACGTCGCGCATCATCTCGCCCGTCGACGTGAACTCGCGGGACGCCTTCGGACGGGCGCTGCCGGACTCGATCGCCAGCAACTCCGTTAGCTCCTCGTGGTTGTCCTCGATGAGTCGCTGGACGGTCTCGATGACGTCGCCGCGTTCCTGTGGCAGTTCCTCCTGCCAGTTCTCCTGGGCGGCGACCGCCGCCGCGTACGCGTCGTCGACGTCGTCGACGGTCGCGGCCGGCACCTCGCTGACGACGTCTCGAGTGGCCGGATTCGTCACCTCGATGGTCTCGCTGTCGCTCGAGGCGCGCCAGTCGCCGTCGATGTACAGGCCGTTCCAGTCCGCGTCGATCGTGAACTCGGGCTCCGATTCGGTACGGGCGTCGGTGTCAGGGTCGTGTTCTAGACTCATGTGTGCTGTCGTCTGATCTGTGTTGATCGTGGGAAACGTGGGTCTCTCGTCGCGCTGTTCGTGTTCAGTGTGCGTGTCCGTCCGGACCGTGTGGCGTCTCCAGAAACGCCGAGAAGATGGTGCTGTCTTGCTCGGCCAGCGCGTCGAGACACGTCGGGTCCGCCTGGAGACTGTACTGTTTCTTGGGCGCCTCGAGGACGAGTCGATCGCCCTCGGCCGTCTCGAGAACGCGGACGGCGACGTCGGCGTACTCGTTGCTGATGACGAACTCGGTGATGGTCTCGGTCGCCGCGTCGCTCTCGGAAGCGATCGGAAACTCGTACTCGCGATCGAGGAACTCGCCGAACACGTCCTGGTCCTGCCAGGAGAGGCTCTCGAGTCCCATCGCGTCGATTCGGATGGCGTCGGTCGCCGAACGGACCTCGAGCCGTTCGCCTTTCGGCGTTTTGACGTGTCGAACGAGGACGTCCGTTTCGCCGTCGCTCAGCGTCGTCTCGTCGGCGATCTCGACGTACTGGCTGTCTTCGGTGGGGTCGCTCATAGGAAGATCGAGACGTTGTCCGTGCTGAGGATCGTCTGGTTGAGCAGGATCGTTCTGTCGGCGATCTCGAAAGAGTCGCCGTCGCGCCGAAGCGTGTCCTCGCGTTTGGCCGAGTAGAAGTCGTGGTCCTCGCTGTCGGCGCGACTCAGGTAGACGAGGAGGTTGCTTTCGACGTCGACTTCCTCGTCGTCGTACTCCGTGACGACGACGTTCGTCACGTAGCGCTCGGTCCGCGTCGGCGGGCGCTCCGCCCAGGCGTACTCCGAGTCGAACCGCATGACGCGGGCCTTCAGCGAGCCGTAGCTCTCGTCGAAGTAGTAGCTCTCGTCGCTGAAGACCCCCGCCGTGTTCTCGCGCATCAGCCGGCGCGGCATGTAGTAGGAGATGTCCTCGGCGATGAGGTCGAACCAGTCGTGGAGCTCCCTGGCGTCGAGGAGCTCCGCCTCGTGGTTCAGGAACTGGCGCACCTCACGTTCGACGAGGAGTTCCTCGAGTTCGTCCTCCCGATCGCTGAGTTTCATTGGTTCACCTCCAGGTCCACGTTCATCGGTGTCCCGAGTGCGTCCTCCCGGTCGTTACCGGCAACCATCTCGTACCACTGCTCGTGGAACAGGCGCATGCCGCCTTCCTCCAGATTCTCCGAGTAGGCGAAGCCGGGGCCCGCCCACTCCTCGTCGAGTTCCATCTCGCTCATCCACTCCATACCCATCTGGTAGTTCAACTGGAGATCCTGGGTCCTGGCGAACTCGCCGCCGGCCGCCTCGGTGATGCTCTTCCAGATCGGGACGTCGTCCTGTTCGAAGTTCCCGGTCGGGCCGAAGTTCGACGTGTACATCTTGTACATGCGCTCTTTGAACGACTCCGGCGCGTTTTTCGGCACCAGCCCCCAGCTCCAGAGCTCCATCTGGTCGGGGCTGATCGGCCGCCACTTGCGGATCGTGAAAAACGGCGCAACGTCCTTGTTCGGGTCGTCGGTCGTGTCTCCGAAGTGCAGGAACCCGAAGTTGGGGAAGATCGCGCCGGTGAACGAGAGCGCCTGTCGGGCGACCTGCCACTGCTCCTCGGAGAGGTCGTCGCCGGAGAACAGTTCGTCGACGATTTCGTCCGGGTACGTCAGGAAGACGTCCTCGTCTTCGAAGCCCCGAATGCTCGTCGTGTGGCCGTCGCAGTGGATGTGGTGGTCGATGCTCTCCCCGGTTCCGGCGTGGCCGACGGTCTCTTCGCCGCCGAGTTCGAGGTCGACGACCGAGCCGTGGGCCCACGCGGTGTGGTAGCTGTCGCCGTTGAAGTTGTCCGCGATGGTCTTCCAGTTGGCGTCGATGACCCAGCGGTGGGGTTCGCCGACGACCTCCATGCCGCCATCTGGAAGCTTCAACTGGATGTCGAGGTACCACTTGTACTCGCCCAGCCACTCCTCGAGCGACGGGACGTCCTCGTTGATCGACGCGAACACGAGCCCCTCGTAGGACTCGAGTCGCGGGACGTGGGCCAGCCCGTATTCCTCACGGTCGAGTTCCTGGAAGGCTTTCGTCTTCTGTGGGATGCCGGCGGCCTCGCCGTCGTTCTTGTAGGTCCAGCCGTGGTACGGACACCTGAAGTGTGACGTGTTCCCCTGTTCGGCTCGACAGACCTGCGTCCCGCGGTGGCGACAGCTGTCGAACAGGAGGTTGATCTCGCCGCTCTCATCGCGAACGAAGATGAACGGATCGTCGCCGATGTACCGGCGAGCGTAGTCACCCGGCTCCGGGATTTCGGATTCGTGACCGATGAACACCCACGACTGGCCGAAGAGTCGCTGCACTTCGAGCTCGTGGAGGTCGTCGTCCTGGAACAACTGTAGCGGGAAGAGGCCCTCGTCCAGCGCCTCTCTGGCCTCCTGGAGGACCTGCTCCGTCCCCGTCGTCGTGTTGTCTGTCACCATATACCCCGTTATTCGGGGGGGAGCTATTTAACTGTAGGGGGTTCTAAACACATTTGTAATCTATTCCATCAGAATTTAGTCCGGTGTACTATCTATAGCCAAGATATATTACACCAGGCCTGCAACCAACGATCATGAAGCACGGTACCAGTCCGAAATCGATCGCTCACGAACGCCGGCGCAACGGGTGGTAGTATATGCGCGAGATAACCGCCGCAGTGGCCCGCGAACCGGAGTCACACGCAGTCGAACGCGTTACGCTCGAGGATCCGGAGCCGGACGAAGTCCTGGTCGACGTCCGCGCGACCGGCGTCTGTCACACTGACTATCACGCGTACACGAGCGAGCGGACGTCGTTCCCCGTCGTCCTCGGCCACGAAGGCGCCGGCGTCGTCGAAGCCGTCGGAGACGCCGTGACGACGGTCGAGCCGGGCGACCACGTCGTGCTCTGGGTGCTCCCGTCGTGTGGCGACTGTCAGTACTGCCGGCGCGGCGAACCGTACCTCTGCCAGGCGCGCAAGGAGACTCGCGGCCGAATGCCGGACGGCAGCCGTCGACTGAGCCGGGCGGACGAACCGATCGACCACTTCTACGCGCAGTCGTCGTTCGCGAGCATGTCCGTCGTCCCCGAGCGACAGGTCGTCCCGGTCGACGAGAAGCTCCCGTTCGAGATCGGCGCCCTGCTCGGCTGTGGCGTCCCGACGGGGCTCGGCGCGGTCACGAACATCGCGGACGTCGAACACGGCGAAACCGTCGCCGTCTTCGGCTGCGGCGGCGTCGGCGCCGGCGCGATCCTCGCGGCGAACGCGGTGAGCGCGGGCGAGATTATCGCCGTCGACCTGGACGCCGAAACGCTGGCGACGATGGACGCGATCGGCGCGACGAAGACGATCGACGCCTCCGCGACCGATCCCGTCGCCGCGATCGACGACTCCGTCGGCGCCGTCGACTACGCGTTCGAGTGTATCGGCGCCCCGCCGACCGTGACGCAAGCGATCGAAGTACTCGGCCCCGGCGGCACGGCCGTCATCACCGGAACGAGCGACTCCGACCCGGTCGACCTCGATCTCGGCCTGTTCACCAGCGGTATCGAGGTGGTCGGAAACATCGTCGGCTTCACCCGGCCCCACGTCGATATTCCGCGATACGTGACGATGTACCAGAACGGCGATCTGGACCTCGACACGATACTCACCGGCCGATACGAACTCGAGGAACTCGACGAGGCGTTCGACGCGCTCGAGACGGGCGAGGGCATTCGAAGCGTCGTCCGATTCGATCCCGGGCCGTGACCTGCTAGCGGGACAGTAGGGAACAGTAGTCGGCCGAGAACGGCGGTCACCGCTCGTCGACGAACGCCGCGTAATACAGCACCGCGACCGCCGTCTTCATATCGGTGATCGTCCCGTCGCGCACCTGCGAGCGAAGCGACTCGAGCGACGCCGTTCGGATGCGAATGCGTTCGTCCGCGTCGGGTTCCGGCTCGCCGGCCCGCCGACAGTCCGGTGCGACGAAGAAGTGAATCGTCGAATCGAGAAGGCTGGTGAGCGGATCGAACGACTGCATCGGAACCAGTCGATCCGCCTCGTACCCCGTCTCCTCGCGGAGTTCGCGACGAGCGGCCGCCGCCGACGACTCGTCGGTCGGCTCGAGTTGGCCACCCGGGAGGCCGATATCGAATCGACCGACGCTCTGGCGCCACTCCTCGACGACGAGGATGCGATCGTCCGGCGTCGTCGCGACGACGACGACGGCATCGGCGGTCTCGAGGTACTCGACCTCGTGTCGTTCGTGATCTCCGGAGACGGTGTCTCGGCGGACGTCGAACTGCGCCCCCGCGTACGCGATCTCCGTCTCCTGGCGTTCCGGGGGTGAAATCTCGTCGCTCATATCGTGTGTCCGTTCACCGCGAGCGTACGTCGAAACCGAACAAAAGTCCTCGGTCCCGAGACGATTAGATTCCCGTCAAGAGGGGACGGTATACTAGCGACGTTTTTACCTTCCGGGCAACTACATCGAGAATAAGTATGGCCGAGAACTCCGACGACATCAAACCGCGCGATATCGCGCTCTTGCAGGCTCGCGTTGCGAACCCCACGGCGTCCAGCCGAGAACTCAGTACGCTCCTCAACGAGGAGTACGACATTCACCTCTCTCACAACCACGTCAACACGCTCCTCCGGGAGATGCAGTCCGAGGACCTGTTCCGGAAGACGGTCCTCCCGCGTCGAACGCTCTTCAACCACTACATCTTCCGCATCGGCTTTCACTACCCGAATTTCAAGGACAACTGGGAAGAGTGTCGCGAGATGCTGATCGAGGACCCACACGTGCTCATGTTCTTCAACGCCGACAGCAAGTACCGCTGGCAGCTGATCGCGCAGTTCCGGACGAACGACCAGATGGACGAGTGGGTGACGGCGTTTTTCGAAGAACACGGCGAGATGATCGACGAGTTCGAGACGACGTCCGTCCACAACCTCCACAAGTTCAATACCGACGCCGAGATCTTCGACGACATGCTCGTCGAGAGCGAAGAGGGGCGAGGATACCTCGCGAATCGGAACGATCTCGAGGTGGACGACTGATCGGCCGCGAGCGGAACGTGGCCGGTCTCGAGGCGCGAATACAGAACGGAGAGACGGTTGATCGACAGACGCGTCTCGAGAAAGCGAATCCCACGGTCCGGCCAAAAACGAGACGCCAGAGCGCCCGGACCGGAGACGGTCGCAACGGACACGGAAATACGGCAACTGCGCTACAGGCCGGTGACGAATCCGACGCCGTAGTAGACGCCCGCGGTAAGCAGGACCGTCCACAGGGCGATCGCGCCGGTCATCCAGACCGCGACGGAACGTTTCTCTGATCCGATAGCGAGGGCGAGCGCGGCGGCCAGATGGACGCCCGTCGCGACCGGCGAAACGAGCGCTAACCCGGGCAGACCGTAGCGGTTCCAGATCGCCCGTGCGCGCTCTTTTCGCTTCGAGGGCTCGGTCGTCGTCTCGGTCCGGTTCTGCCACCACGTCTTCAGTCGGTCGTAAAAGAGGATGATCCCGTAGATCGGGAGGACGTTCCCGATAAACGCGAACGCCGCTACGGCAACGGGGTTCAGTCCGATCCCGACCCCGATCGGAACGACGACGAGGATCTCGACCACCGGAATCGCCGCCAGTACGAGGATTACGGCGTACTGTACGATCCCGTCGGCTTGGCGAACGAGTTCGTTCGCATCACCGATCTCGAGCGCAGAGAGAAGGGCAAACAGATCCGTGTGTACGGCGATACCGAGACCGACGAGCAGACCGATCAAAGTCGCGAGTCCACGGGGAGACACCAACAGCGCGACGAGCCGCTCCCAAAGAGCGGTGCGTTCCTTTCGAACCATACTCTCGTCTGATAGAACACGGCCTACGCATATGTCTTCAGCCAAATACGGTCCAACTTATCCTTTGTTTATTTACTATACTTATCCCACATCTTTGAAGCGGTGTAGGCTAACAAAGCGGTTTCTACGTCGGCCATGAAACGGGTGGAAAACGAGATCTATATTTATTCGGCCACCGTTCCGTCAGTCGACATGGCGTCGTTTCGAGATCTCGGCTTATCGAGTTACGAGGAGAAGGTCTATCGGACGCTACTCGAGCGAGGGGCGGCGACGGCCGAAGAACTCTCCGCGGAGAGCGACGTCCCGATGGGCCGGATATACGACGTACTGAACGGACTCGAGTCGCGCGATCTCGTCCGGTGTAACCGGGAAAGTCACCCGCGCGTCTACGCGCCGATCGATTCCGAGACGGCGATCGATCGCCTGCTGCGCGAGCGAAAGCGGGATCTCGAGGTCGAACGAACTCGGTACGAAAACGCCGCGGCAGAACTTCGATCGCAGGTCGGCGGCCAACAACCGGTCGACGGACGGTTCTGGGAGACCAGAACGCGCGATACTGAGACGGCGTTCATCCACGGCCAGATCGAGCGATTCGCCGGCGCGACTGACGAAGTGTTGATCGTCGGCGATACGGCACTGGCGAATCAGTTCCGAAACGCGGCACCCGCAGTCCGAAACTGGATCGAATCGATCCGCGAGAGTACGGTACGCGTTCGGATCCTCCTGTCGGACGAGCTCTCGGGCGGGAGAGACCGGCTGGTCGAGTTGGTACACGGCGACGAAAAACCGACGCCGATCGAAACGCGAGTGCATCCATCCGTCGCGGCGAACTTCGATCTGATCGATCGGGACGAGTTGTATCTGTACGTCACTGATCCGTTTACGCAGCGAGGGCCGCTAGGAACGGTTCGAATAACCGAAAGCAACCTTATCGAAGCGTTAGAAGACGAATTCGACGAGCGCTGGCAGGAAGCGGAGACGATTCAGGACGGCGCGTGACTCCGGTCGACAGGCGGTTCGCGTCGAAGGCTACGACCCGACCGGCTACTCCCGCTCAGCGGCCGCTATCGTCGAGTCGCGAGCTCAGTTCGCGAACGTCGTCACGGACCGAACGAACGCTTTCCGCCTGCGCCTCGTTCGTTTCCGCGAGCGTATCGATCTCGTCGACGACATTGTGCATTTGATCGATCGCGGAGTTGAGCGTCGCGGCCACCTCTTCGGCCGTCGCAGCCTGATCGTCCGTCGCGGCCGCGATCTGGTTGATCCCGGTCGACGCCTCGTCGACGGCCTCCTCGATGTCGGACTGGTTCTCGTCGACGAGGTGTGCTTGCTCGATCGTGTCGTCGACGTGGTCGAGCGTCGTTTCGATGCTGTCGACCGTTTCGCTCGTGTTCGTCTTGACCTCGTCGACGATTTCTTCGATCGTCTCGACCTCGGCTTTCGACTCGTCGGCGAGCTCTTTCACCTCGTTGGCGACGACGTTGAACCCGTCAGCCTCGGCGCCGAATTCGGCGGCCTGGATGTTCGCGTTGACCGCGAGGATGTTCGTCTGGTCGGCGATGTTGTCGATCACGTCGACGATACGGTTGATCTCCTCGATGCGCTCCTCGAGGAGGCGACTGTTCTCGGCGACCGCTTCGGCCGATTCGCGGACGTCCACGGCCAGGGAGACGATCTGCTCGGTGGCGTCTTTTGACTCGACGGCCAACTCGGCGGCGGCGTCGCTCTGGCTGCTTACCTCCTCGGCGCTGGCGGCCACTTCTTCGACGGTCGCAGACAGCGATTCCATCTCGTTGCCGACTGACTGGAGGTTTTCGACCTGCTCGTCCGTCAGCGCCTCGAGTTCGGCGTTCGCTTCAGCGTTCGTCTCGGTCGCCTCGAGGAGGTCCTCGACGGCGCCGTTGACGGTCTCGCTGATCTCCGCCTGTACGCGCTGGAGTTCCTGGCGCTGCTCGACGAGTTCCGTAACGATAGTGATGTACTCGAACGCGCCGACGACTTCGCCGTCGGGGGCGCGCAGCGGCGTCCCGCCCGCCCGGATGTGCCATGCGTCGTCGTCGCTGCCACCGGATCGAATCTGGTCTTCACGCATGGCGGTCCCGGTTCTGGCGATTTCCTCGGCGAGCGTCTCGTCGACGCCCTCGGTTCCGATCACGTCGATCGCCTGGTTGCCGATCGCCTCGTCGTGAGAGATGCCGGAGAGATCGACGTGTGGGTCGTTCCAGTGCGTGATCGTCCCGCCGTCGTTGACGACCAGCGCGGGTTCGGGGAACTCCGCGACGAGTTGCCCGAAGAGGTGTTTCCAGAAGTCGCGTTCGGCTCGCAGCTGTGCTACCTCGTCGTTCTCGGCGCGGCCGTCGCCGTCAGCAGGAGTAGTCGCACCCTCGAACAGCCCGTTAGACATTAGCTGTTCAGTTTTAAGACGACCGTCATATAGCTACTGGCCCACACACCGACGAAGGGGGCGTTCATCGATCGATACGGGCCGTTTCGACCGTTCGCAGGGTTTCGGGACGAGTCGTCGCAGCAGTGATGAGCGAGGGCGAACGGTACTCTCGGATTAGCGACTGCTTTTCGAAGTAACCAAATTTCAGTACTATCTAGCAGCGAAGAGTGCCACTCGATACCGTCGTCAGTTACCGCTGAAAGACATCGTTGCGGCCGTATGTGGGACTCGAGTCAGATACACACAACTGGAGAATCGAATCGGAATTAGAGCTGTACGGATCGAACACTCGCTATACAGATGGTATCAACGGCATAACGGCAACAGTGGTCACTCAAAAACCATAATTTTTAGCTGTATGACGGATTTTAGATACTTATACAGATGGTACGGAGTCGCCTATCAATTGATCGTCGAGGGAATGTCTCGAGTGAGACACCAGATACTAGTGACCTGTGTGAACGACGGTCCAGTCACTGGTGCTTTACATGCATACTATCGTATATGCCGACAACCGGACCGTGATAATCACTGTGTATAATTTCGGTCTCTCCACCGTTCTCGTCGAATGTCGGGTGGAGCATTCGATTTTAGTATGGTACAAACGCCGGTCCACAGAACGTGTACCCATGTGCATAAATTATATAAGGAATAATATCGTCAATCGTGCCATGGTGACACAAAACAAGGGAATCAAAACGGCACAGAACAGTTTCGCTATTGTCGAAGCGATCGTGGAGGGGGATCAGCCAACCTGTACGGAACTTTCCGAGGAAGTCGACCTGTCCGTTAGCTCCGTTTACAACTACCTCAAAACGCTGAAAGAGGAAGGATATGTCGTCGAAAACGATGGTAGATATCGCCTCAGTTTGAAATTCCTCAAGTACGGGCGGATGATCCGGAACTCGTATCCGCTCATGCACGCGGCGATCAAACCGATCGACCTGCTGGCGAAAGCGATCGACGAGTATCTCTCCCTCTTCGTCAGGGAGAATTACAGCGCCGTCATGATTCACGAGGCGAACAGCCGCTTCGCCGTGGAGGTGCCGACGCGGTTTCTCGGCGAACCGTTTCACCTGACGAGGTCGCCACAGGGGAAAGTCATCCTAGCCCATATGCCGGACGAATTTCGGCGGGACGTCTTCGAGGCGGAGGAGTTGGGTTCCCGGCGGCGAGACGAACTCGAGGCGGAACTCGAGACGATCGCGAATCAGCGCCACCTCGTCGACGACGGACAGACACACGAGAACATCTGGGCGATTGCGGCACCCGTCCGGACCGGCGACGAACTGTACGGTTCGCTGATGATCAGTACGATCCGGCATCGGCTGGACGACCGGCGAGCGCGGACGGAACTTCCGGACCTGCTCGATCGGACCGTCCAGGAGGTCGAACACCGACTGGCGAAGTACGACTTCGACGACCTCTACTCGACGTGGTAGTCGGGGCGTCGGAGCGGCCGTTTCCCGCCGACGCGAAGATTCGATCCCACCAGTAGTTTTATCGCACAGTACGTTGACAGATGCTCTTGGACACCCATGAGTGAGAAAAACACGCATGATTCGACAGTAACGACGGAGTCAGCGACGGCGGATTACGACGCGATCGTCGTCGGCGCCGGCTTCTCCGGACTGTACCTGCTCCACCGCTTACGAGACGAGTTCGACCTCTCGGTGAAGGTGATCGAGAAGGCGGACGACGTCGGCGGCACCTGGTACTGGAACCGGTATCCCGGCGCGCGTTGTGACAGCGAGAGCCACGTCTACTGTTACTCCTTCAACGACGAGATTCTGGAGGAGTGGGACTGGAGCGAGCGCTATCCCGAACAGCCCGAGGTGCTCGAGTATCTCCGCTTCGTCGCGGACCACCTCGACCTGCGGCGGGATATCGACTTCGAGCGAGAGGTGACGTCGGCGGTCTTCGACGAAGCCGGCGGGCGCTGGGAGATCACGACCGACGACGGAACGCAGGAGACCGCCCGGTACTTCGTGTCCGCGGTCGGCTGTCTCTCCAAGCCGTTCATCCCCAACTTCGACGGCGTCGATTCCTTCGAGGGCGACTGGTATCACACCGGGAAGTGGCCCCACGAGCCGGTCGACTTCAGCGACAAGCGGGTCGCGGTGATCGGAACGGGTGCAACCGGAATCCAGGTCATCCCCGAGGTCGCGCCGGAGGCGGGCGAATTGACGGTGTTCCAGCGAACGCCGAACTACGCCGTTCCGGCACGGAATCGGCCGCTCGACGACGACGACCGCGCGGAGATCAAGCGAAACTACGACGAAATCCTCGAGCGAGCCCACAACTCCGGCTTCGGACACCCCTTCGAGGCCGCACACGAAACGGCGGACGGACTCTCGAGGGAGGAGGTCGAAGAAGTGTTGCAGCCGCGCTGGGCAGAGGGCGGCTTCCGGTACATGCTCACGTTCGAAGATCTCATCGAGAATCCGGAGACCAACGAGTACGTTTCCGAGTTCATTCGCGACAAGATCCGCGAGACGGTCGACGATCCGGCGGTCGCCGAGAAGCTGGTCCCGACGGACCACTACTACGCGACCAAACGCCCGCCGCTGCATACGAACTACTACGAGACGTTCAACCGCGACAACGTAACCCTGGTCGACGTCCGCGAAACCCCGATCGAACGGATCACGCCGGACGGCGTCCGAACGACCGACGCCGACTACGAGTTCGATCTGATCATCTACGCGACCGGGTTCGACGCGATGACCGGAACGCTGCTACAGATGGATATCCGTGGCCGGGACGGATTGACCCTAGAAGAGAAGTGGGATGACGGACCGAAAACCTACCTCGGACTGTCGGTGCACGGCTTTCCCAACATGTTCACGATCACCGGCCCGCAGAGTCCGTCGGTGCTGAGCAACATGCCGGTCTCGATCGAACACCACGTCGAGTGGGTCTCCGAGACGATCAAATCGCTCGTCGACCGGGACGTCCAGCTCATCGAGCCGACGAAACGCGCAGAAGACGCCTGGACCGAACACAACCGACAGGTCGGCGAAGCGACGTTGTACACCGAAGCCGATTCGTGGTACATGGGCGACAACGTTCCCGGTAAGCCGCGCGTCTTCACCCCGTACGTCGGTGGTGTCGACGTCTATCACGAGACGATCCTCGAGGCCGCCGAGAAGGACTACGAGGGCTTCGAGCTGACCGAGTCCGTTCAGAACCTCGGTCGGCAGGGCGAACAACCGCGGTTGAGCGTGATGGAAGGCGACTAGCCGATACCCGTCCCTTCTCCGTTTCCGTGAGCGGATCTCGACCGACGTACCGGTTCGACCCCTGATCGCCGGCGCTGTAGCTGGTACTGGCACCGATCACCGGCGTCAATGAGGCCATTCGCGTGACTGTGAACCGAACACCTAGCCACGGCAGCGTCGACAGTGGTCGGAACTCCTCGCGATGCCGAGGGACTTACACCCGGCGCAAGTTACTTCACCACAATCCGCGCATTCGAAGCCGTCGGTGGTCTCCGTAACCGAACCACCGTTTTTGAGAACGGTACTGCTACAGAGGTGGCACGATACTGCCATACATTGACATCATCGTCGCTCCACATATACCTTGTCCCGACCCGCGAGGCAGTCGGCGTCCGAACGACCATCGTAGCCGCCACACCGCCCCGCACCACCCACACGCTCGTAGTCGGCACCAGCGTCGATCGACGAGAGGAAACGAATACCGATCCTAGTTGATAGATCATCACGTTTATTGTGTGGGACGTTGACACTCGACAGTGATGTCCTCGAAGACACCGACAGACGTGACGGCTGCCGACGAACCGCATCAGGAGATTTCGGGCCTCCTCGAGCAGATGGGCGCCGCTCCGGCGCCGACGTTCCACTCGCTTTCGCCGGAAGGAGCGAGAGAGATGATCAACGCCATGTTCCCGACGCCGGAGGAACCAGAACCAGTCGCGGAGACGATGGATCTGTCGATCGGCGACGACGGAATTCCGATCCGCGTATACGTTCCGGAGGGCGAGGGCCCCTACCCGACGCTGCTGTATCTCCACGGCGGCGGCTGGGTCGTCGGCGATATCGACCTGTACGATGCGACCTGTCGGGCGATCACCAACGAGGCCGACTGCATGGTCGTCTCGGTCGGCTACCGACTCGCCCCCGAATACGAGTTCCCGACGCCGCTGGAAGACTGTTACACCGCCGCCGAGTGGGTGTTCGATACCGCCGACGCGATGCAGATCGACACGGATAACGTCGCGATCGGCGGCGATAGCGCCGGCGGAAATCTGGCGACGGCCGTCACGCTGCTCGCCCGCGAGCGCGACGGACCGACGTTCGACCACCAGGTGCTCCTCTACCCCGTTACCGACCACGAGTTCGATACCACGTCCTACGAGGAGAACGCGGAGGGATACCTCCTCACGAAAGCCGACATGGAGTGGTTCTGGGACCACTACCTCAGGGACGACCTCGACGCGATGAGCCCGTACGCGTCGCCCCTGAAAGCCGAGCGCCTCGAGGGACTTCCCTCCGCGACCGTCGCCACCTGCGGGTTCGATCCCCTCTGTGACGAAGGCGCCGCCTACGCCGCCCGCCTCGAAGACGCCGGCGTCGACGTCACTCACCACCACTACGACGACGCGATTCACGGGATCGCCCAGATGCTGGTCGAACCGATGGATCTGACTCGAGGGCGTGACCTCATCGACGACGTCGCAACTGATCTGCAGCGAGTGTTCGACTGAGCGATATAACTACAAAATGTCACTGCACACATGGTCGCGGGATGACGTCGTGATCAGTGTGTAACTCATTTCAGTAGCTCCAATCGAACGGGAAAGCGGTACGGCAGATCATACGAGCATCGTCGACAGCAGATAGATTCCGGCTGTTCGATAGTTCCGATAACTGAACAATTGGTACGAATCGAACTGGGTACTCTCGAAAATCTGAACCAGGTTGTTTTGCACCAGTCACACAATACCTGGTAGAAAATGGCAGTTTTAGAGGTGAGAAGCCACACATTCCAGAGTTATTTCCACTGGTGTTTTTGTTATTTAGGCTTCAGAGTTAGAGTTGGGAATTATAGGTGGATGTGTGCCAAAACTACCCAATAGCTACATTCCCATGAATTTCTGCAATATTGTATATTGGATACATAAGATCAACTGCAACGGAGACAGTGAAAGCGATAGTATTCACGGATTGGAATCCTCGAGTCGCCGGTACATCGATCGCTTTACCACGAGCGGTGGGACTTATCGAAACGATGCTTTCGGTCTCCCTCGAGTTGCTGGTCGTCCTGATCGTGATCTCGTTCGTTTCCGGCGTCGGCTGTACGGCTATCGGCGCCGGCGGAATCTTCGTCACCATCGCGCTCTACGCGTTGACGCCGCTCTCGTCCGCCGAGGTCGCCGGCACCGCACACGTCATCTTCATCCTCGTCGGCGCGATCGGCGCCGTCGGCTACGCGCGTTCGGGAGAGTTACTCGACACCGCGGGACGGACGCTGGCGGTCATCTTGAGCGCGACGAGTATCGTCGGTGCGGTCGTCGGAGCGTACCTGAACGCGTTCGTGTCGCGCGAACTGTTCAGCATCCTGCTCGGCGTGCTGGTCGCACTGACCGGCGTGTTGCTCCTGTACGGCCAGTTGCGCGGGCTCTCGTCGTACGTGACGCTCGACGCTGAGACGACCGGCGGACGGGTCGCGTTCGCGGTCGTCGGGTTCGCCCTCGGCGCGACTTCCGGGCTGGTCGGGATCGGCGGCCCCGTCATCGGCGTTCCGGCGCTGGTCATGCTCGGCGTCCCGATGTTGCTCTCGCTGGGCGTCGCGCAGGTCCAGGCGATCTTCATCTCCGGGTTCGCGGCCGGCAGCTACGCGTACCAGGACGCGATTTCGCTCGAGTTCGCGTCGATTATCGGTCTCCCGCTCGTTCTCGGCGCCGCTGGCGGGTGGGCTATCGCCCACCGAATCGATCCGACGCGACTGGAGATGCTGTTGGGGCTGCTCCTGATTCCGACGGGGTTCTACCTCATCGTGTAGCCACCAGCGGGCGATCCTCGCCGTTTCCCAAGAGCGAAACTGACCGGTAAATTTCTCGTCCGATAGGCAGGTAATGCGACGGAATACTTTATACCGCCGCCACAAACGTACGGAGTATGGAAACAGAAGGTAACGGCGGACGATCGGTCAAGTCGAACGAGACGCTGTTCTCTATCATCGAATCACTGAAAGAGCGGGACGTCGCGGGCGTCACCGAACTCGCGGATCAACTCGGACTGGCCAAGAGCACCGTCCACAAACACCTCGTAAGCCTCGAGCAACACCGATACGTCGTCAACGAGGGAGGGCAGTACCGACTCGGCCTCGAGTTCTTCAACACGGGCATTCACGTCCGCAACCAGTACGAGGTCTACCACGCCGCGAAAGAGCGCATCGACAGGCTGGCCAGAGAAACCGACGAGGCGGCGTGGCTCATCGTCCACGAAAACGGACTCGGAATGTTCGTCTACGGCGTCCCGCGAAACGAGTCGTTCTCGTTCGACTCGACGATCGGGACCTGGGTCTACCTGCACGCGAACTCCGCCGGAAAGGCGATCCTGGCCCACCTCCCCGACGAGGAGGTCGCCGCCGTCCTGGACCGCCACGGACTGCCGGCACAGACGGAGAACACGATCACCGACGAGGACGAACTGTTCGACGAACTCGAGGCGACGCGCGAGCGCGGGTACGCGATGAACTTTCAGGAGGACCTGCGCGGTCTCCACGCCATCGCGACGCCGATTATCAGGGACGGCCGGCCCGTCGCGGCCGTCACGGTCGCCGGCGCCGCGAACCGACTCACCGAAGAGCGCATCGAATCGGACGTGTACGAATCGCTGCTCGAGGCCGTCGACGACATCGAACTGCGACTCGTCTACGGGTGACCGTCGCTCCGTTGACGCCGACGGGAGACGGGCGGTCGGCTCTCGAGGCGTCGGCGGAAGAGCGACGTCTCGGCCGGTGATCTCTCAGCGCCGTGGGCGGGAGGCGCCGCAGCGAGAGCCGGTGGCCGCGTTCGATCGGTTCCCGGACGACCGAACGCCGAAGCGACGGGCAGCGTCGCCCCAAAGCGACTCGCGGTCGAAGCTCCGGGCGCCGTTCACAGGAGGCCCGCGAACGACACGAGATGCGTCAGCGCCGCGCCGATGGGGATCAACACGAGCGTTCGAACGACGAAGATCGCCGTGATATCCCGGAGCCGCACCGGAATGTCGTCGAACATGTCCATCATCATCGGACCGGAGGCGGCGAGGAACAGAATCTGGCCGCTCACGACCAGGATCACGAAGAACTGCGCCGCGGGCGCGATGCCGACCGCCGCGAGGGCGCCGATGAACACGTCGGCGAAGCCGAGGATCAGCGCCGCCGCCACGACGTCGGCGTCCGGGATCCCGAGCAGTTCGATCACCGGAACGAGCGGGGCGGAGATGAGCTGGAACAGTTGCGTGTTCTCGTAGGTGACGAGCACGAGCGTCCCGATAGCGACGACGGTCCCGATGAGACTCGCGGTGAGGACGATGCCGTCGACGAGCCCCTTCCAGCCCGCGCGCACGGACGACGTTCCTTTCGACTCCTCCATCGCTTCGCTGAGTCCGAGTCGAACGTAGTCGCCGACCGAGCCGGTGAGCTTCGGCTCGACGTTCGGTTCGGCGATGTACTCTTCGGGCACTCGAGAGAGCGGCGGGATCCGGATCGTCACGATCGCCGTGGCGACGATCGCGACGAGGTAGGCGAGCAAGATGACGGGGAAGAGATAGAGCAGTTCGAACGCGGCGGCGAAGACGCCGATCGTCCCGATACTCGCCGTCCCGAAGCACGAGCAGATGATGAAGACCTCGCGTTTGTTGTAGCCGCCTCGATCGAACACCGTTCGCGTGACGTAGAAACCGATCGCGAACGAACCAGCCCACGATGCGGCGCTGTCGAGCGCGGAGCGTCCGGGAAGCCCGAACAGCGGCTGCATGACGGGCCGAGCGAGCGTCCCGACGAACTCGAGGGCGCCGCACTCGATGAGCATGTTGACGAAGACCGAGCCGAGGGGAATGATGATGACGACGCTGAGGATCAGCGTCTCCCAGATCACGCCGGAGACGCCGGGGTTCTGGATCAGCGTCGGGCCGACGTCGAACAGGTAGGCGGTCGCGAGCACCGTCCCGACGAGACGGAGGACCCAGAACGCCGCGTTCGTCTCCCAGACCTGGAAGGTAAACCGGTCCGCGGTCTTCTCGTCGAGGCGGACGATATCGCGACGGTGGACCTCCGCGAGCGTCGTCATCACGGCTGCGCCGAGGATCATGAGCCACGCCATGCCCAGCACGTACTGCGCGGCGTTGTTCTCGATGAACGTAACGAAGATATCGAACGGGACCGTCAGAGCACCTTCCCACGGGACCGGAAGCACGAAGAAGGCGACCCCGATGATGAACACGGCGGCGAACCGTGCGAACGGAATCCGCTCGGTCTCGGTCAACGTTTCGTCGGCGATCGTTTTCCTCTCGGGTTCGACCCCTTCCCACGTCTCCTCGTCGCTGCGCCACTCGTCTTGTCGAAGCATATCACGTTATGTACTCACAACCCACCATAACTGTGTTGGTATAGATCGTTATAATATTGGAGTTCTGTATTGTAATATATGATCATTGCGTGTGTGTATCGCGCTGCTGGGCCAGGGCCTGCTCGAGATGGTTACCTGATCGAGGATGAAGGCTAACCACTGGACCCTCGACGAGTGGATCGGCTCCGCAAACGGCCAGTGGTAACGCCCGTTCGCCATAGAACGTCCAAAGATATATGTGATGGAATCACAGAGAACTTCGTGATGACAGTCGACAGCGTACAGCGTGTAGCAGTCCTCGGAGCCGGAAGTATGGGCCACGGTATCGCGGAGGTCGCCGCGATCGGTGGCTACGACGTGACGATGCGCGACATCGAGGAGGAGTTCGTCCAGGACGGCTACGACGACATCGAATGGAGCGTCGAAAAACTCGCTGAAAAAGGCCAGATCGACGAGTCCGCGGAAGCCGTTCTCGAGCGAGTCGAGACGACGACGGATCTCGCCGAGGCCGTCTCCGACGCGGACCTGGTTATCGAGGCCGTCCCGGAACAGATCGAGATCAAGGAAGACACCTTCAGCACGGTCGACGAGCACGCCCCCGACCACGCCATTTTGGCGTCGAACACCTCGAGTCTCTCGATTTCGGACATCGCGTCGGCGACCGATCGACCGGACCAGGTCGTCGGCCTGCACTTTTTCAACCCGCCGGTGAAGATGGACCTCGTCGAGGTCACCTACGGCGAGGCGACGAGTGACGAGACGGCCGAAACCGCCTACGAGTGGGTCCAGTCCGTCGATAAAACGCCGATCTACGTCCGCAAGGACGTTCACGGCTTCGTCGTCAACACCGTCCTCGTTCCGTTCATGGAGGAAGCGGCGTGGATGCTCTCGAACGACGAGACCACCGTTCAGGAAGCCGACGCGTCGATGGTCTACGAACGAGGCTACCCGATGGGGCCGTTCGAACTCAACGACTTCGGCGGCATCGACATCGGCTATCACTTCCGTGCCGAGTCCAACCAGCCGGTCCCACCGGTCGTCGAGGAGAAGGTCGAAAACGACAACCTCGGCAAGAAAAGCGGCAAGGGCTTCTACGACTACGAGGACGGAGACGGCGTCGACTACGAACCCGAAGACGCCGGCAACTACGATGCCCTCCGTACGGAAGCGGTGATGATCAACAAGGCCGCCTGGCTCGTCGGCAACGACGTCGCCACGCCCGAGGAGATCGACATCGGACTCCGTCTCGGCGGCAGCTTCCCCGAAGGGATGTGCCGGCGCGGCGACCGCCTCGGCCTCGATATCGTCCTCGAGAAACTCGAGTCGCTGTACGAGGAGTACGACGCGGAACGATACGAGCCAGCCGACTACCTCGTCGAACTCGTCGAGGAGGGCTGGACCGGCGAAGACGCCGGCAAGGGGTTCTACGACTACCGCGTCGACCCGCCCTACCATTACATCAACTGGGAGATCGACGACGACAGCGTCCTCGAGATCGAACTCGACCGACAGGAGCGGATGAACTCGATGTCCGACGATATGTTCATGGAGATCGACCGACTCCTGACGGACGTCGACGTCGACGAGGTCGCCTGCGTCGTCTTCACCGGCGCCGGCGACAAAGCGTTCAGTTCCGGCGCGGACATCACCGGCTTCACCGCCAACGATCCCGCCGAGATCGCGGACGTCGACGAGATGTTCCAGACCGTCTACGAGTTCCCACGACCGACGGTCGCGAAGATCGACGGCTTCTGTCTCGGCGCCGGCATCGAACTCGCCCTGGCCTGCGACATCCGCGTCGCCACCGAGAACTCCACGATCGGCACCCCCGAGACCAACCTCGGCGTGATCCCCGGCGGCGGCGCCACCCAGCGTCTCGTCCGTCTCGTCGGCGAGGCCAAGACCAAGGAGATGGTCTACCGCGGCCTCCAGTTCGACGCGAACAAGGCTGAGGAGTGGGGCATCGTCAACCACGCCGTCCCCGACGACGAGTTCGAGGACCTCGTCGGCGACATCGTCGACGACCTCGTCTCCGGCCCGCCGGTCGCACTCAAGGCCGCCAAACAGGTCATCCAGGACGGCCAGGANGACCTCGTCGGCGACATCGTCGACGACCTCGTCTCCGGCCCGCCGGTCGCACTCAAGGCCGCCAAACAGGTCATCCAGGACGGCCAGGAAGCCAGCCTCGAGGCCGCTCTCGGGATGGAGAAACAGGCTTTCGCCGTGCTCGCGACCACCGACGACATGCTCGAGGGCGTCACGGCGTTCAGACAGAACCGCGAACCCGACTTTCAGGGTGAGTAATCGTGCCAGCTACGACGCGTAACGTCGCCATCGTCGGCGGCGGCACCTCGGAGTGGGGCGAGCGGGATGCAACCTGGAAGGACCTTGCACAAGAGGGCGGGAAGGCAACGTTCGACGCCGTCCCCGGCGTCGGGCCCGACGATATCGAAGGGCTGTTCGTCGGCGCAGTTCAGCCGGAACGCTTCTCCTACCAGTCACACGTCGCCCCGATGGTCGCGGAGCTACTCGGTATCGAAGTCACCGAAATGACCGCCCGGACCGAACTGGCCTGCGCCAGCGGCCAGGCCGCGCTGCGATACGCCTGGCTGGCCATCGCCGCCGGACAGCTCGACACCGCGCTCGTCCTCGGTGTCGAGAAGATGAACCTCGGGCGCGAACACATGCCCGAGATGCAGTCCTCGATGGCGAACGTCTTGGACCGCGAGTTCGACGGTGTCAACGGCCTCTCCGCGCCACCCTTCTTCGCGTGGTACGCCCAGCGACACATGCACGAACACGGTACGACCCGCGAACAGCTCTCGCTGGTCGCCGCCAAAAACAAGAGTCACGCCGCGAAAACCGACTTCGCGCAGTACCGCTCGGAGATCGACCCCGAGGACGTCACGGAGTCGCCGAAGATCGCCCCGCCGCTCCATCTCTACGACTGCAGCGGGATCACCGACGGCGCGACGGGCGTGATCCTCATGAGCGAGGAGAAAGCCCGCGAGGTCACCGACACCGCCGCCTGGATCACCGGCAGCGGCCAGTCCTCGATGGCGGGCAACTCGATCAACAACCTGCCGTCGTTCTCGGGCTGGCCGCAGGCGCGGAAAGCATCACAGAACGCCTACGAGCAGGCCGGCATCGAGGACCCCCTCGAGGAGATCGATATCGCCGAGACCCACGACTGTTTCTCGATCAGCGAGATCATCGAGTACGAAGAGCTCGGATTCTGCGAACGCGGCGAAGGCGGTCAGTTCATCGAGGACGGTCGCAGCCACATCGACGGCGACGTCGCCGTCAACACCCGCGGCGGTCTGTTGGGCTGTGGCCACCCGCTCGGCGCCACCGGCGTCTCCCAGGCCCTCGAGGTCACCCGCCAGTTCCAGGGCGACGTCGAGCGCGATCGGCAGGGAGACGACCCCACGACCGGCCTCATCCACAATTTGAGCGGCAGCGGCTCGGTCCACAGCGTGATGGTCTTAGACCGTGATCCACNGACGACCCCACGACCGGCCTCATCCACAATTTGAGCGGCAGCGGCTCGGTCCACAGCGTGATGGTCTTAGACCGTGATCCACAATGACTGATTCAGACACTAACGACGGCGACGCCGAACGCGAGCGCGTCTCGGTGCCCAACGAGGTCGAGTTCCCCCGAATGCTCGACTTCTACGAACTCCAGACCGAAGACCAGACCCAGATCCACGAGTTCTACGACAACCTTCGGGACGGACAGTTGACGACGACACAGTGTCGGGACTGCGACGAGATCCACTTCCCGCCGCGGATCGTCTGTCCCGAGTGTACCGGCGACGACCTCGAGTACGTCGACCTCCCCCACGAGGGCGAACTGTTCGCCTTCTCTGAAGTCCGGGGCGGACTGCCCATCGGCCTCAGCGAACACGAAGTACCGTACGTCGTCGCCGTCGTCGACCTCGGCCCCGTGCGACTGTCGGGCCGGGTCGACGGTGCGGCCTACAGCGACCTCGAGATCGGCGATTCCGTCTCGCTGAAGATCGTCGAGATCGACGGCCCGACCGACGAGGAACGCGTCTTCTACCGATTCGAAGCGACCGACACTACGACCGACGGTGATTCCCAATGAAAGATTACGAACTCACGCTACAGATCATGCTCGAGCGGGCCACTGATCTGTTCGGACACAAGGAGATCGTCTCGGAACTGCCCGACGGAACGACCCACCGGTACACCTACGACGAGGCGTACGACCGCATCTGCCAGCTGGCCAACGCCTTAGACGAGCTCGGCGTCGACGACGGCTCGCGCGTGTCGGTGATGGCGATCAACCACTACCGCCACTACGAGCTGTACTTCGGCCCCTCGTGCAGCGGCCGGAGCATCCACATGACGAACCACATGCTCCCCGAGGAGCACCTCATCGAGATCGTCAACGAGGCCGAGGACGAGGTCGTCTTCGTCGATCCGCAGTTCGTCGACACCGTCGAGAGCGTCGCCGACGAGTTCGAGACGGTCGAACACTACGTCGTCCTCGACGACGAGGTGCCCGAGACGGACCTCGAGCCGGTCGTCGCCTACGAGGACCTCCTCGAGGGCCAGGACACCGACTACGACTGGCCGACGCTCGACGAGGACGACGAGGCGGGGATCTGTTACACCTCCGGGACGACCGGGCTGCCGAAAGGGGCCGCCTACACCCACCGGGATCTCTACCTCCACACCCTCACCCACGGCCACGTCGACGTCTTCGAGATCGGCGAGAACGACGCCGTGATGCCCGTCGTGCCGATGTACCACGTCAACGGCTGGGGACTCCCCTACTCGGCGACGCTCTCGGGGTCGAAGCTCGTCCTGCCCGGCGAGAACACCCACGCCGAGGGGATCGCCCACCTCATCGACCGCGAGGAGGTGACCGTCACCGCCGCCGTGACGACGGTCTGGCTGGACATGGCCCAGTACTACGACGAGAACGAGGAGATCGAACTCGAGTCGCTCGACCGCGTCCTCATCGGCGGCACCTCGCCGCCGGAGTGGCTCATGGAGAAGTTCGACAAGGAAATCGACGCGCCGATCCACCAGGGCTACGGGATGACCGAGGCGGCGCCCCACCTCGTCAACACGATGACGACCACGGAGGTCGCGGAACTCCCCGAGAGCGAGCGCTACCAACAGCAGATGAAACCCGGGATCCCCGCTCCCGGCGTGCAGATTCGACTGCGGACCCCCGACGGCGAGCCGGTCCCTCACGACGGCGAGTCGACCGGCGAGATCCAGGCCCGGTCCCCGTGGCTCATCGACGAGTACTTCGCCCGCCCCGAGGAGACCGAGGCCTCCTTTACCGAGGACAACTGGTTCAAGACCGGCGACGTCGGCGTCATCGACGAGTACGGCTACCTCGAGGTCGTCGACCGGCTGGACGACGTGATCAAAAGCGGCGGGGAGTGGATCTCCTCGCTCGAACTCGAAAACGAACTGATGTCCCACGACGCCGTCGAGGAGGCGACGGTGATCAACATGGAACACGAGAAGTGGGACGAACGGCCGGTCGCCTACGTCGTCAAACGCGGCGACACGACCGAGGACGAACTGAAAGCCCTCCTCCTCGAGCGGTTCCCGAAGTGGTGGCTCCCGGACGAAATCGTCTTCGTCGAGTCGATTCCGAAGACGACGACCGGCAAGTTCGACAAGAAGGTGCTTCGCGACGAGTTCAAGTCCGAACACGGAATCCTGCCGGTCGACGAGTAGCGGTACCGACAACGAGGCTAGCTTGACGCGTCTCGTTTTTGGCTATCGGTGTTTCTAGATACAAACGAGTCGGCCGACCGACGGAAGGAGCAAGCCAAGTGCCTCGAGATCGTACGGAAATCTTCGAATTCCGTGATGACAGGAGTCTCGAACCATTTGACTCTGAGGCGGTTCACGATAGACTGCAGCGAACCGGCGGTCAGCGTCGCAGGGTACGCCAGAAGAACGTCGTCGTGAACTCGTATGCCAACTGCACCCGTCTAAACATGATAGACGATTCGAGCAAAAGACAGAGAGAAAATGTCTGTAACACTCACTACGGTATTCTCGGGCGTGTGTAGCACTATAATGGTCACCGAAACGACCTCCAGTGATCAGGTCTGCAGTGACGGTCAGCGACTACACTATTCGATAAGACAGTCAGATGACAGCGTCCACTGTCACATCCAATACTGATCACAGAGGCTGATTCGGCTGGCTCCAAATAATCATCCAAGAGTAATAGACGGAAAGCGATCAGCGAGGAGGTTTCACCGATCGATAACCATCCATTACATGAATACGGTTGTAAACACCAAGGGCGCAGAAGTGACGGCCTAATCGTGTTCTGTTGGCAGACGCGATTATCGAGTACTAGCAATCCTCACCGATATCGACGTCTGATATAATCGGACGATTTAAGACCACGGGCGTCGATCATCGAGTATGAGCGATGCCACGCCACCGATGTCCTCCGTTCTCAACGCCTTCGACGTGTTGACCGTCCTCTGGGAAGTAAACGGCGCCGGCCCCTCCGCCGTCGCGAGACGGATGGATATGCCAAAGAGCACGGCACACGTTTACCTCCGGACGCTCGAGGAGACGGGCTACGTCGTCAACGAGGACGGGGAGTACCGACTCAGCCACCAGTTTCTCTCGACCGGCTCGCGGATCAAACACCGGAATAGTCTCTTTCAAGCCTCCGAGGCGAAGCTTCGAGACCTCGCGATGGAGACCGGCGAGCTCGTGACCCTGGTCATTGAAGAAGCCGGGCAGTCGGTCATCCTCCACAAGGATACCGGCGACCGCTCCCTCGAGCTCGGGATCTACTCCGGGATGATCACCCCGCTTCACTCGAACGCGACCGGGAAAGCGATCCTCGCCAACCTCCCGCCGGAGCGGGTGGACGAGATTCTCGAAACTCAGGGGCTCACCGCGCTGACGTCGGCGACGATCACCGACGAAGCACAACTGCGCGCGGAACTCGAGGTCGTCCGCGAGCGCGGCTACGCCGTCGACTGGGACCAGCAGGTTCAGGGAATGGGCCTGATCGGCGCACCGATCGAAATCGACGGGCGACTCGAGGGAGCAGTCGGTATCGCGGGGCCGACGGGGCGCATCCAGGACGAGGCCTATCAGACCGAACTCTTACAGGAACTGCGAGGGACGATCGATTCGATCACGATCAAGTATCGGTACGGGACGTGAAAACGGGATCCGATCGTACTACAGCGGCGAACCCGCCGTGAGTACGGCGACAGGACACGAGGCGCCGACAACCGTATCCGACCGCGGCCGCGCTGTCGACAGGAGACGAATACCGGACGAACAGTCGGAGTTAGTTTCGGAGAAAGGATTGGTTCGCCAGGGCGAAACAAGAGATTGTATGTTCCAGACTGTGTTGGATTTTAATCGCAGATCCGAATCAACATTCGAATGGAACTCGTCTCGAGAGAGCTATCTAAATATCGGTATTCGGTATTACTGATTTGTGTGAAAGTTGTCGCAGAGATACTGGATTCGTACGAACTGCGTTCGCCAATGGAGAACGGCATGCTGCTGTTCGAGGTAGACGATACCTCACTGCTCGAGATGAACCGATCGCGTCGACGGCGAGGATAACCCGGGGCCCGCGAGCAGCAACCGAATCGTCGGCGCTCGATTCGGCGCGACGGCCGACCGATCTGCGGTGACGCCGGCAGGTCGGTACAGCAGGCCCATCAGCCGACGATGCGAATCGAGAGAAACAAAATCGCGCCGAAGAGGTACGTCGCGCCGATGAACAGCCCCACGAGGCGCTCGGGATCCGGCGGCCGAACGAGACTACCGATCGAAACCGCGGCGGGGACGACTCCCGCGAGCACCGCACTCGAGGGGAGGACGCCGATCGCACTCGAGAACACCAGAAGACCGAGACTGATCGAGACGAGTGTCCAGGCGACGCGAAGGGCTCGAGCGGGGCCGAGCGCGACCGGGAGCGTCCGCTTTGGGACGCGACGGTCGTGGTCGTAATCGGTCCGATCGAGCATGACGTTGATCGCAGCGAGGAGGAACCCGAACACGAGGCAGACGGCGACGATCGTGGCACCGACGGTTCCCGTCTGTGCGGCGTAGCCGCCGGCCGTCGCGAGAGCGATTCCGATCGGATAGTCGGCGGTTCCGGTGACGGGGTGGGTATCCAGTTGCGGTGCGTGAAAGTAGCCGAACGCGAGCAGCGGTGCCGTGAGGGCGACGGCTATCGGCCCGGAGACGAACCACAGCGCCAGAAGACAGAGACCGAACACCGCCGCCGAGACGCCCATCGCAGTCCGGATCTCCGCCGGCTCGAGCGGATTCGTCTCGTCTTCGCCGCGGACGTAGTAGTCGACGTAGCCGTCTTTCAGGTGCGCGACGTAGACCGCGAGACAGACCGCGAACGCGTGGACGGCCGCCGGCCCGAGCGCGAACGCCGCGGCGAGTCCGGCCCCGAATACGGACATCGCCGCCCCCGGGAGTAAAAAGACGGGCTGAACGTGGGTCCAGAGTCCGCGGACCCGCCGTTCAGTCCGCGCTCGAGGCGACAACGACCGTTCGTGCACGCGGGTTCGTACCGTCCCGCGGCATATCAATGTGCCCGTCGACGACGCTCGAGTCTCGAGTATCGATGCCCGAAGAGCGTCGGGACTCGGGACCGACCCACGGCTGATGTGACTCGTAAACGCCCGCCGAATGAGGGTGTGTTCCACAATCGTTATTACCCTCGCTAACGGCCACCACACATAGTCTGTATGAATTTCGTCGATACCTTCACTCGAACCGTTCGACGGCACGGGTCGGACACGGCGATCGTCTCCGACGACGGACGGTCGATGACATACGAGGATCTTGACGATCGCACTACTCGACTCGCGAATGCCATAGACGAGCGCGTGCCGGAGCAGCGGGTGGCCACGCTCGCTATCAACGGGCCGGCCGCGATCGAGACGATGATCGCGAGTCAGAAACGCGGGATCGGCAACGTACAGCTTCCGTTCCGCGACAGTCCGGGCGGGCTGGTCGCGATGCTCGAGCCGACCGATGCGTCCCTCCTCGTCTTCGACGACGCGAACGCGGAGAAGGCCCTCGAGGTCCTCGATCGAACGGAGATCGACGTGGGGATCCACGCTGGGGAGCGGTCGATCGAACACGACGCCGTCGAACCCTACGACGTCGTTCTCTCGGACGCCTCGACAGACGCCGTCGAGACTCATCCCGACCACGAACACGGCGTCTTCTACACCAGCGGCACGACGAGTACGCCGAAGGCCGTGCTCTTCGATCAGGAACAGCTCTGGCACGGGAGCACCCAGGTCATCATGGAGATGGGGATCGACGAGACGGATACGGCGCTGGTCACGACGCCGTGGTATCACATGGTGACGTGTGACGCCTGGATCCTGCCCCACATTCAGGCCGGCGCGACGCTGGTCGTCCAGTCCGATTTCGACCCCGACGAGGCGCTCCAGCTCGTCGACGAACACGACGCGACGGGCGCGCTCGCCGTCCCGACCCAGCTCCACGCGCTCGCCGACTGCCAGCGCGAAAACGAGTACGACATCGAGACGCTCTCGTATATCCGGACCGGCGGTTCGATCGTCACGGAAGCGCTCGTCGAAAAGGCCGCCGAGCACCTGACCCGCGGCGTCTACAACACCTACGGGCTGACCGAAGGCGGTCCGAACCTGACCTTCGCCCACCCGTGGGTACAGGACGAGCACACGGGTTCGATCGGCAAGGAATCGTTCGTCTCGGAGGTGCGCGTCGTCGAGGCCGCCGAGCCGGACGAAGATCCGGATCCGAACGCGACCGTCGATCCGGGGGAATCGGGCGAAATACTCGTCCGCGGACCCGGAACCTGCAACGGCTACATGGACCGCCCCGAGGAGACCGACTGGTTGCTCGTCGAAGACGAGTGGGTCCGAACCGGCGACGTCGCCGAGGTCGACGAGGACGGCTTCCTCTACATCACCGGCCGCGTCGACAATATGATCGTCAGCGGCGGCGAGAACATCTATCCCGAGGAAGTCGAGGAGGCGATCGAGACCCACGACGGCGTCGACGAAGCCGTCGTGCTCGGCCTCGAGGACGAGGAGTGGGGCCACCGCGTCGCCTGCGTCGTCTGTACCGAAGACGACGGGCTCTGCGAGGACGACCTGGATCAGTTCTGCAAGGACCACGACGAACTCGCGGACTTCAAGCGGCCGCGCGAGTACGTGGTCGTGATCGAGGGCTCGCTGCCACGAACCGATACGGGGACCATCGAACGAGAGACCGTCCACCTCGAGTACTTCGCCGAGTAGGATCGAGACCGTCCACCGTCGCGGTCAGCATCTTTATCTTCTCGCTGCTGGTAGTGTGGTACCGATGTACACCGAGATCCTACCGAGCGTGTACGACATTACGGTACAGGACGACGGGGATGCCCGGTATCGCGCCTTCTTCGTCGACGCCGACGTGCCGACGCTGGTCGACACGGGACTGCCGGACACGACGGACGCGCTGTTCGAGGCGATCGAGGCGATCGGCCTCGAGCCCGAACGCGTGATCATCACCCACGGTGACGTCGACCACGTCGGCGGCCTCGAGGCGGTTACGGAGCGATACGACGTCGAAACGTTCGTTCCGGAGGGGACGGACGACGTCGACGACGCCCTCGTCGACGAGTACTTCGGCGACGGCGACGGGATCGGGCCGTACACGGCCGCCCACGTCCCGGGCCACGCCTCCGAACACCACGTGTTGATCGACGAGGATGCCGGCTATGCCGTGCTGGGCGACGCCGTCTTCGGGTCGGACGCCCGCGGACTGCCGGCGGGGTACTTCGTGCTCCCGACGGCGTTCTTCTCCGAGGACGTCGCCGCCGCCGACGAGAATCTCGAGCGACTCCTCGAGTACGAGTTCGACGCCGGCCTGGTCTTTCACGGCTCGTCGGTGCGCTCGGGTGCGTTCGACAAGCTGGCCGACTTCGTCGACTTCGCGGGCAAGCCGTAGGGAACGATCGCCGCGGAAAGGTCGGACGATGAATCAGTTGCCACGTCGGAGAATCGATCAGTTGGGAAAACGCTTTCACCGAGTTCGAACAATACCCTCGGTATGTCAGTGAGTGACTTGTTCAACCCCGACGGTATCGCGGTCGTTGGCGCCTCCGCGACCCCGGGGAAAATCGGCTACGAAGCCATGCAGAACGTAATCGAGTTCGACGGGCCGGTGTACCCGGTCAACCCGTCCGCATCGGGGTCGGTCTTCGACCGCGAGTTCGTCTCCGCCGTGACCGAAATCGACGGTGACGTCGATCTGGCGCTGTGTTGCGTTCCGGCGCCGGTCGTCCCGGACGTGATCGAAGAGTGCGGCGAGGCGGATATTGGCGGCGCAGTCATCTTCGCCGGCGGCTTCGGCGAGGCCGGACCCGAAGGGCAAGAACTGCAGGACCGACTCGTCGACGCCGCGACCGAGGGCGACGTCGCCTTGCTCGGGCCGAACACGAGCGGCTTTCTCGTCCCCGAGGAGCAACTGTACGCGACGTTCGCAACCGACATCGACACCATTCCGTCCGGCAACGTCGCGGTCGTCGCCCAGAGCGGCGGCCTCGCTTACGCGATCGCCTTCCAGGCGGAAAACGAGGGCGTCGGCGTCTCCGCGATGGTCGGCCTCGGCAATCGCGCCAACGTCGGCTTCGAGGAGGCCATCGAGTACTTCGACACCGATCCGAAGACGGATTCGATCATCCTCCACGTCGAGGGGACCGACGACGGTCGCGGCCTCCTCGAGACCTGCCAGCGCGTCGAGACCCCGGTCGTCGCCTACAACGTCGGCGAGCAGGACGTCGGCGACTTCGCCGAATCGCACACGGGCGCGCTGACGGGCGAGTACGAACTGTACGAGGCCGGCTTCGCCCAGTACGGCGTTCCGACGGTCCGCTCGTCGACCGAACTCCTCGACGCCGGCACCGCACTGGCCTCGAGTCCGCGACCCGACGGCCCCAACGTCGGCGTCGTCACCGCACAGGCCGGCCCGGGGATCGCCATCACCGACCGCCTCAAGGCCGCGGGCGCGACCCTTCCGTCGCTCACCGAAGAGACCCAGGAGATCGTCGAGGAGATCCTCCCCGGCATCACGTTCTCGGCGAACCCGGTCGACACCGGCCGTCCCATGCCGGAGTTCGGGGAAGTCGTCGACGCCGTCGCCCGCGACGAGAACGTCGACATCGTCCTCGTCTACGAACTCTACGAAGGCGGCCTCGGCTATCCGACCGACGACCTCGAGGGACTCGTCGACGACGTCGACAAACCGATCGTCTTCGCCAGCGGCGGCCCTCGAGAGATCATCACCGAGGAGTTGGCCGAACTCGAGGCGATCGGGATTCCGACGTTCACGGCCCCCGAGCGTGCGGCCGACGCCGTCAGTGCGCTCGTCCAATACGCGAAGCGAAACGCCGAGCCAGACGCGGTCGTCGCCGGCGAGGAGGTGAGCGCCGATGACTGACATATCAGGAATCGGACGCAGCGTCCTCGAGACCGCCCGCGACGAGCAACGAACCGCGCTGACCGAAGCCGAAGCGAAGGGGCTGCTCGCCGAGCGGGGCCTGTCGGTTCCCGACCACGAGACGGTCGACTCGCCGGAGGCGGCCGTCGAGGCCGCAGAGGAGATCGGCTACCCCGTGGTCGCAAAGGTCTCCGCCCCGTCGGTCCAGCACAAAAGCGAGTGGGGCGGCGGCGTCGGCGTCGCCGTCGGCCTCGAGAACCCCGAATCAGTACGGACGGCCGCGGCGGACATCTTCGACGCCGCCAACGGTGCGGGGATCGACGCCTCGGTGCTCGTCGAGGAAGGGGCCGACCTCGAGGCCGGCCTCGAGGTCATCGTCGGCGGAACGCGCGATCCGTCGTTCGGCCCGACCGTCCTCGTCGGCCTCGGTGGGATCACCGTCGAGGTGCTCCAGGATACGAGCCACCGAATCGCGCCGGTCTCGACCGCGGAAGCCGTCGAGATGACCCGCGAACTCGAGGCGTCGCCGCTGTTCGACGGCTACCGCGGCTCCCCGGCGGTCGATCGCGAGGCGGTCGCCGAGGCGATCGTCGCCGTCGGCGACGTCCTCGACGAGCACGAGTCGATCCGCGAGATCGAGATCAATCCGCTGCTGGCAGAGTCGGATCGAGCGGTAGCGCTCGACGCGCTCGTCTCGCTCGACGACGACTGACGAACACTGCTACCATCGAGTCCGTTTCCGCGGAGCGACCGCTTGTTTACTACGAGACTCGCTCGAGAGCGGAGCGGAGGAAAAGAGAGCGACTGCCCTCGAGTTCTCGAGACCTATCGGAAAGCAAAGAGACGAGAGAGACGTGAAAAACGAGACGCGCGGGACGGTTCGCACTGCTGTGTCGCTCAGTTGGTGACCGTACTGCGAAGAAAATTCGGCGTGAACGAAGCGTGGAGCCTTACTCGTCCTTCTGGCTCTTCTCGACGTCGACGTCCTCGAAGGCGACGTCGCGCTCGGAGACCTCGACGGTCATGGCGCCGACGTCTTCGATCTCGGCCTCGATGGTGTCGCCGTCGGAAAGCGGGCTGACGCCCTCGGGCGTCCCGGTAGTGATGACGTCGCCGGCCTCGATCGTCGCGCCGATGGAGGCGTACTCGACGATGTCGGCGCAGCTGTAGATCATGCCGCCGGTGTTCTGTTGCTGTTTGGTCTCGCCGTTGAGCTGGAGTTCCATCTCGAGGTCGTGGGGGTCCTCGAACTCGTCGGCCGTCGTGACGCAGGGGCCGATAATGGTGAACGTGTCGTAGGACTTGCGGTTCGAGCGGTCCTGGTCGCCGCGGACGGAGACGTCGAGCAGGATCGTGTAGCCGAGCACGGCGTCCCAGACGTCGTCGGCGTCGATGTCTTTGACGTCTTCGCCCATGACGAAGGCGAGTTCGATCTCGTGGTCGACGCGGCGGTCGTTGAAGGGCAGTTCGATGCCGTCCTCGGGACCGGCGACGCTCGAGGGGGCCTTGAGGAAGTAACCCTTGTCCTCGATGGTGAACCACTCCTCGGTGACGATGTCCTTGTCGGCGAGGGCCTCTTCGACGTGGTTCTCGTAGTTCAGCGGCGCGGCGATGACCTTACCGGGCCGGCGGACGGGGGACTCGATGGTGACCTCCTCGCGGTCGTAGTCGGGGTCGTCGTCCGCGTACTCGCTCGCGTCGAGGTCCTTGCGAGCGTACTCCTTGAGCGGGTCGTTCGTCTCGAGACCGAGGTCGTCGGTGACGTCGACGATGCCGTCGTCGTCGGTCAAGAGCCCGAGTCGATCGTCGTTGAATCTGACGAGTCGCATGATAGCAACACCGCGATCCGACCACATAAATCATCCTCTCTCGGTCGCGGGTGTCGAAAAAATAGTGAAGGTTTCGTGCGCGGAGACGTCTCGCCGGGCCGGCAACGAGCGCCCGAGAAGCGACACGGCGGCCGCGTTCAGACGGACGGACGACTGACCTCCGTTCCGACACGACCGCGACCACCCTGGGCCGTGTAAGGTATCGGTACAGCAGCCCGTCTCAGTCGCCGGCAGCGATCTGATCATCGAAGACGTCCGCCGAGTCGAAGACGCTGCGACAGTCTTCACACACCATCTGTTTGTCGATCGCGTACTCCCAGAGTTTGCCGCCACAGTCCAGACAGTCGAAGTGTGCCCGGACGAACGGACTGTGCTCGGCGTAGGGGTTCTCGAACTCTGCCATACGCGTACGATACGGCTTCCGATCAATAAAGTATTCCCCATGTCGCCGTTCTCGCCGGTTCGGCGTGGCGACTCGAGGTCGAACCCGAACACCAAAAACGGCGACGGCGCGGTCGACCGCGAAGCGGGCGGCGACGGTCGGCGTTACTCGCTGGGCGCCGATTCGGCGTAGAAATTGAACGCCTCGAACACCGGTCGGTCGGTCATGCCGAGCAGGATCGCTTCCTCGCCGTCGGGCTCGTGGCTGTGGAGTTCGTTCGGCGGGACCACGAAGATGTCCCACTGGCTCCACTCGAGCGTTTCGTCGCCGACGTGGGTCGCGCCCTCGCCCTCGATGACGAAGTAGACCTCGGTGGCGTTGTGGAAGTGGGTCTCGGTGGCCTCCTGGAGCAACTGGGCGCGAAACGACATCGTCGGGAACAGCGGCGGCTGGCCGTTGGTCGGGTTGACGTAGGCCATGCTGTAGCCGTCGTAGGGGTCCGGCGTGTTGTTGTCCGCGCGCTGGCGCAGCGTCCGGACGGTCTCCTCCCAGCTGAAGCGGTGTGGCGGCGTCGGGTCACGGATGCCCTCGAACGGCCCCGGAATGCCGTCGTCTTTCGACTCGTCGGCCGGACGGGCCTGGCCGAACTGGGAGTCCCAGTAGCCCTGGGTCTTGGTGACGGGCTGGCGCTCGAGTTCGTGGTTCTCGAAGACGTTCGAGGAGTTCAGCGAGTCGAGCACGAGCGGCAGGTCGAGGACGTCGAGCCACATCGCCGTCTCGTCGGAGTCGTTGACGTGGTCGTGCCACTCCCACTGTGGCGTCGTGATCAGGTCGTTGTTCTCCATCGGGAACTCCTCGCCCGCGACGACGGTTTTCATGTCCTCGTGGCCGTCGATGGTAAAGCGCAGGGCGTTGGCCCCGTGGCGGTGCGAGGGGGCCGTCTCACCGGGCGAGACGGTCTGGACGCCGAGGTAGATCGTGTTCGAGATCGCGTTCTCCATCCCGGTGTTGATCGGGACGGCGACCCGGCGCTGGAATCCCGGCGGGAGCTCCTCGATCGGCATGTCCTCCTCGACGTTGTCGATCGTCTCCTTGATGTCCGCCCACTTCCAGATGTCCGGCTGCAGGTCGTCGTAGACGTTCCCCATCGTCTTCTCGACTTCCCACAGCGGCCGAAGGTCGTTCTCCTCGAGAAGGTCTCGAGTCTCCGAAGTCAGTTCTATACGCTCTTCGGGGTCCTGCTGAGCCATAGTGGTATTTTCGGCAAGAATCATCATAAGTGTGTTGGAGAGTCCCGCAGCGAAGGAGCCCGCGTCGAGATCTGCCGCGGGAAGCGAGGGCCGCTACAGGAACGTCTCAGTCCGCGTCGTCTCGTAGCCGTCCGTCATCGCGTCGAAGGCCTCGTCGACCGCGTCGACGTCCCACCCGTCTTCGGCGACGGCGGTTCGGATCTGCCGTGGCTCCGAGAGGATCCCGATCTCGTCGCCTCGCGCCGTCACGGTGACGCCGGTGACGTCGTCTGCCGCCTCGCTCAGCAGATACGCCGCGGCGGGCGCGACCTTCTCGGGAGGCATCTCCTCGCGCGTGTACGGGCGGTGTTCCTCCGGTACCGACTCGGTCATGCGCGTGTAGCCGTTGGGAACGAGCGCGTTGACGCGAACATTCTGCCGGTCCAGTTCCGACGAAGCCGCGCGGACGAACCCCAGAATCCCGGCGTTCGCGCTCGCGTAGGCGAGCTGGCCGACGTTGCCGAGCGCGCCCCTCGAGCTAACCGCCAGAAACGACCGTTCGGAGTCGTCGTCCACGTCGCGCCAGTGCGTTACGGCGCTGCGAAGCAGTGTGAAATTACTCCGAAGGTGCGTTCGAACGACGTCGTCCCACTCCTCGTCGGAGAGCGACCACGACATGCCGTCGCGCAGGATGCCCGCGAAGTTCGCGATCCCGTCGAGTCGGTCGAACGACTCGAGTGCGGTCTCGATCGCCGCCGCGGCGTCGTCGGCGTCGGCCGCGTCGCCGAAGTGGGCGACCGCGGTAGCGTCGTCGACCTCAGCGTCGATCGCTGCGGCGGTTTCCTCGGCCGCATCCGGGTCCGATCCCGAGCCGTCGACCGTCGTTCCCAGATCGGAGACGACGACGTTGGCGCCGTCTTGCGCGAGTTCGCGCGCAGTCGCCTCGCCGAGGCCGTGTGCGCCGCCGACGACGAGGTACGCCGGCGCCGTCATGGCTCACCTCCGTCCGTACTCGAGCGATTGCAGTCGGCGGTCGTCCGTTCGTCGTGCGTTTCCGCGTCGGGATGTGCGACCATGCGCCACCGTACGAGCGCGTGACTAATCACGATTTGGCTACGCGTCGTCGGATCGACGTCGAGCGACGCATCGATTCGGATTACAACGACCGGCAACAAATGGAATGGATTTACATAGACCTGGTACGAACTACGGGTATGGTACTCGAGACGGACTTAGAGGACGTCGCAGCGAAACACGACGATCTGCCGGCAGCAGATGACGTCTACGACGAAGACGAAGCGATCCCCATCGAGGAGGTCTTCGACGACGCCTTCGTCGCGGCGAAGACCGACTTCGAGAGCTTCGACGAACTGGTCGCAGCCAGCCCGAGCGAGGCCGACTCGGCCGCGGACCTCGAGAAGGTCCCCCACCGCGAGTGGAACGAGTTCATCGCCGAGAACAGCGAGTTCGATAGCGAGCGGGAGTTCGTGTTCGCCGGCCGCGACCACTGGGTCGCCAAGCAACTGGACCTGGCCTGAACAGCCGCTTTTCCTTCGGAATTCGTCGAAGTGTGCTGCGACGAGAAGCGAACGCGTCGGCGCGTCGTCTCGCCGGCGCTCGAGTGAGCGCCGTTCCGCGAGCGATAGCGACGGCTGGCCGTCGATAGCCGAATCGAAAAAGCGCGTTCGAACGGCGATCCGCCCGGTTCAGTAGTTTCCGGTCGAGACGATCGGCGGGCCCTGGTGGGGACCGTACGGCGCGTCGTCGAGCCACTCGCCGGCGACCTCGAAGTGGTCGGACATCTCCGCTGCGACTTCCTTGCGGAGCACCGTCACCGGGTCGTCGCCCTGGAGGTACTCGAGCGCCTGCCCGGCGGCGCCGATGTTGTACTCGGCAGCCGTCTCGCGGCGGGCGGCGAACAGTTCCACTTCGTCGTGAGCGACGGCTTCAGTCTGCGCGTCGAGCGCCACCGAGATGGCCGATGCGGCCTCGTCGGCGTCGGGGACGCCGGAGTTCATCCCGCGGGCGCCAAACGGCGCGAGCAGGTGGGCGGCCTCGCCGGCGAGCAGGACGCGCCGGTGTTCGTCGATGAACGTGTCGGCCTGAACCTGCAGGAAGTGGTACGTCGAGACCCACTTCAGCTTGTCCTCGTACTCCTCGCCCATGATGTCGCGGACGAACTCTCGCATCTGCTCCTCGCCGCTGAGTTCCTCGGGGTCGTCGTCGCCGATACACTGGATGTCGAGGCGCCAGCCGCCGGTGAACGGAACCAGCAGCACGTTTCGACCGTCGGCCTCGGGCGCGTCGTAGTGAAACATGCGCTCGAGGTCCGGGTGGTCGTCGTCGATCTCCTCGTCCTCGACGTCAGCGATGATGAAGGCGTTCTCGGACTGGTCGCCCTCGAAGTTCGCGCCGATCTCCTTGCGAACCTGCGAGCCGCCGCCGTCCGCGCCGATCAGGTACTCCGTCTCCCACTCGCGACCGTCGCCGGTCTCGACAGTGACGCCGTCCGGCGAGGAGTCGACGGAGACGACCTCGGACTCCCAGTGGATCTCGATGCCGGCCTCCTCGAGGGCCTCGAGCATGTACTGTTCGGTGACGACCTGCGGGACGCTGGTAAAGTGCGGAATGTCACCGGAGCCGCCGGGGGAATCGTACGTCCGGTTGAACACTTCCTTGCCCTTGTACAGCGTCCGTCGGGTCGGCCAGACGAGTCCTTCCTCGACGAGGTCCGTGCCGAGGCCGGGGTGGATGCGCTCGAACGTCCGCAGCGTCGCACCGTGGACGTAAATCGCGCGGCTCCCGTCTCGGTCCCGGTCTTCCGGTTCCGCCTCGAGGATCGCCGTGTCGATTCCGCGCGCGTTCAGTGCCAGTGCTGCGGTCATGCCGACTGGTCCTGCGCCCGCGACCAGAGCCGGCTTGTCTGTCGTGTTTCCGCTCATGGTGGGCAGTGACGGACCACGGTGTCATAGTAGTTGTGGTCGTCCACCGATGGGCGTTCTATATGTGACGTTGTTCGACTAGATTTCTCGTAGTATTACAGTGCACGTCCAGGGAGACAGCGACAGCCCCCCTGACAGTTCGAAGATAGTCGACTGCGACCGACAGACGCGCGGGGCGTTTCCCCACAGCGAACAGGTAGTGACGAGCGCCAACACGGGGAAGCCAACGGTCGGTCAGTCCCTGTCCGCTGGCGGCCGCTGGACGAGCGTAACGAGCGGTTCCTCCAGTGGGAGCGCCATCTCGAGGTCCATGACGTTCGTGCTGGTGACGTCGAATCCGACCTTCTCGTAGACGGTGATCGCCTGTTTGCGCTCTCGGGCGACGTTGAGGTGGAGTTCCTCGTGATTTCGGTCGGCAGCGTGAGCGACGACGTGCTCTAACAGTTCCGTCCCGATGCCGCGGTTCTGGTAGTCGGGGTGGACGAAAATCACGAACTCCGGTTCCGACGCGCTCGCGGGGGCGACGGCGACGTGACCCACGATTCGGTCGTCACAGATCGCGACTAGATTCCAGCCGTCGGCCGTGAGCTGTCGAAGCCACGTCTCGCGAGCGTCGGGATCGGAGGGCGGGAGCGCCATCGTCGACGTCTCGACGGCGTCGTACATCGCGAGCAGCGACTCCAGTGAATCGTCTTCGTAGGGACGGATCAGGACAGGGGTACCCGTCTTGTCGATATATCGGGGACAGCGCGGCGGACAGTGCTTCGTCCCCTCGCAGTTGGAGTTGTCCCAGCCGCGACACGCGTTCGATGCCATAGTAGCTAGTCCCTCGCGTCTCCCGCAAAATAGTCCGGCGAGAATGCCCAGTCGCTGGGAAGACCGTCGACAGTTGTCAGTCACGATCGGAGAGATCCGGTTCGTTCACGGGAAACCGCAGCGGTCAGATTCGAGGTGCGAGGACGGTCACGTTCGGCGAGAGCCCAGGTAAGACGGTTTTACGCGTCGCAACCGACGGAACGGTTTACCCGATCGATCCCGTGTCTCTGGTCAGACCATGACCGATAGCTTCCGGGTCGGCCTGATCGTCCCGAGTTCGAACGTCACCATGGAGACGGAGATTCCGGCGATGATCGACGCGCGGCCCGACCACCTCGGCGAATCGTTCACGTTCCACTCGAGTCGGATGCGGATGCAAAGCGTCACGCAGGAGGAACTCGAGCGCATGGACGCCCAGTCCGAAGAGTGTGCGACCCTGCTCTCGGACGCACACTGTGACGTGCTCGCGTACGCGTGTCTGATCGGCATCATGGCCCAGGGGCCGGGCTACCACGAAGAGAGCGAAGCGAAACTCCGCCAACGGACCGCCGAGAACGACGCCGAGGCACCCGTCGTCACCAGCGCCGGCGCGCTCGTCCGCGCGCTCGAGCGACTGGACGTCGAGGAGGTCGCCCTGATCGCCCCTTACGTCGAAGAGCTCACGCAGACGGTGATCGAGTACTTCGAGAGCGCGGGCGTCGACGTCGTCGACTACGAGACGCTCGAGTGTCCCGACAACCTCGAGGTGGCACAGCTCGATCAGCGAAACCTCGTCGAGATCGCCGACGGACTCGACACCGACGACGCCGACGCGCTAGTGCTCTCCTCGTGCGTCCAGATGCCGTCGCTGGTCTCGATTCAGGCCGCCGAGGACCGCTTCGGCCTGCCCGTCTTCTCGGCGGCGACCGCAACGACCTACGAAATATTCGACGAGCTCGGCCTCAGCACGCAGGTTCCGAGCGCGGGACGGCTCCTCGACGGGGGACTCGACTGACGGCGAAACAGTGAGGGCGAAACGCACGCCGGTCCGGACCGATAATCGGTTACAACCCGTATAGCGGATTACAACAGACGTTATTTTCCCATTATAAGTTACATCCACCCACCCAAACCCATAGTTAATTTATTATTGTAATAATTAGCCGGCATACGGGTGACTATCCCTGGTCCCCATCGACCAAGTCGCCGATGAACGTCCAATTTTTACAGTCATACACACGTATGGTCTCGACGAGAGTTCAGAAACTGTGCCGTGTAGCGTTCAGTTACCAACTAAATGAGGGTCCAATACGTTGTTACCACGAGAAACCGGGCGCATCAGTTCCGTCCCGTCGAAAATCGAACCTCAGCCGGCCGGACGCGGGCTCGAAAGCGACTGCGTAGACGGAATCGGTTGCCATCTCGTCCGTCGCTGAACGGATCGGTTCGCCCGTCGATTTGATGTGAGCAAAAGAGTATTCAGATTCGAGGCCGTCCCTCGACACATGGGTACGGATAACGAGCCGCGACGGATTCAGTCGGCCGACAGAGTCTGTGACATCCTCGAGCACTTACGCGAGACGGAGTCCGCGACGGTTTCCGAAGTGGCCGACGCCGTCGGCCTGTCGCCGGGGACCGCACACACGTACCTCTCGACGCTCGAGTCACGCGGGTTCGTCCGGAAACACGACGACGTCTATCGCCTCGGCCTCGAGTTGCTGCCCTACGGCGATCAGGTCCGGTTACAAAACGACCTCTACCGAGCGGCCACCGAAGAGATCCATCGACTGGCCCACGACAGCGACGCCTGCGCCCACCTGATGACCGAGTACGACGGGCGGCTGCTCATCTTCCAGGAGTCGTTCGGCGAGAACGCGATCGGGATGGACTTTCACCCCCGAAAGCGCGAACGACCCCAGTCGATGCTCCACTGCACCGCCGCCGGGAAGGCGATTCTCGCGCACATGCCGGACTACCGCGTCGCCCAGATCATCGAAACGCACGGCCTCGCTTCCTACACCTCCTCGACGGTCACCGACGAAGCCGAACTCGCCGCCGAACTCGAGCAGATCCGAGAACGGGGGTTCGCGCTGAACGACCAGGAGCAGATGCGCGGACTCCGGGCAGTCGGCGCGCCGATTCGCTACGACGGCGAGCACGTCGTCGGCGCCGTCAGTCTCTCGGGCGGAGCGAGCAACTGGAGCGGCGAACGCTTCCGGCAGGAACTCCCCGAAAAAGTCATGCGTGCCGCCAACGCTATCGAAGTGAATCTTCACTCGGAGCTAAGCGGGACGGAACGGCCGTTCGTTTGATCACATCAAATCCATTTGAAGCGCCGAACGCGGCTGATTCCACCGAAATCGGCACTGACGACACAAACGACGAGCGCTCGAGACCGATTTCACGCGTAGATATGACGACAGTACAGCTGTAAATTAGTCAACGGACGTGACGATTATCGTGGTTTGAAGTGATCAAATCAACGTCGAGAGAACCTGAAGCACGTATATTTAGCTGGTGGTACGGGAAATCGGTTCCCGAGACCACAGGCCTATGTATACCCCCACCCGATGTTGGGTCATGCTCGAGTCAGACGAGAGTCGACGACGAGAGGAGACCCTGGACAAATACCACGTCATCGACGGCGACTGTCACTACATGGAGTCGTTCCACGACGTCGCCGAGTACATGGAAGAGCCCTGGAAGACGAAGTTCGAAGGGAGCAACTTCGACGAGAAGGGCGCCAAGCAGAACCTCAGTTCGTTCTTCCCGTTCTCGACCGGCGACCGACAGGCCCACGGCAAGGTCACCCGCGAACACTCCTCGTACCCCGACGACCCCGAAACGCCCGAGCGCATCCGCGAGGGCATGGAAGCGATCGGCGTCGACGAGACGCTCCTGATTTCGCACCTGATTCTCGCCGGCGCGGGGACGACCGCCGACGACGACCGCCAGAGCGCGTTCGCCAAGGCGTATATCGAGTACATGCTCGAAGAGGTCCTCGACCCCGACGACGGCATTCACGGGCTCGCCCCCATCCCCTACGGCGACGTCGAAGCCTCGATGGAGATCCTCGACCGCGTCGAGGACGAGGACGCCTACGTCGGCGCCTGTTTCGTCACCGCCGGCGCGACGCCGCCACTCGGCAACCGAAAGTACGATCCGCTCTACGAGCGGTGTGAGGAACTCGGCCTCCCCGCCGTCTTCCACACCGGCGGCGCCGGCCTCGACGAGTACGTCCGCGCGGGCTACCAGGAGATGATCGAGACGCACACGCTCGGCTTCCTCGAGTCGAACATGTCCCAGATCGTCAGTCTCGTCATCCAGGGCGTGCCGGAGAAGTTCCCCGACCTCGACATCGTCTTCATGGAGTCGGGCATCACCTACATCCCGGGCCTGATGACGCGCCTCGACGAGGAGTACCTCAAGCGACCCGAAGAGGCACCGCTGCTCGAGAAAAAGCCCGGTGAGTACATCACTGACTTCTACTACGGCACCCAGCCCCTCGAGATTTCGGCCGACACGGAGTACCTCGAGAAGTGTTTCGACATGGTCGGCACCGATAGCCTCATGTACGCCTCGGACTACCCGCACTGGGACTACGACCGTCCGACGACTGTCACCGACCTCCCGTTCCTCTCGGAGGACGAAAAGAAACAGATCCTCTCCGAAAACGCCAAAGAGGTGTTCGACCTATGAGCGCCGAGGAACTCATCGAAGTGAAAGCCGCCGACGCGTTCGACGACGGCGAACGAGAGATCGTCGAGGTCAACGGTGCGGAAGTCGGCGTTCTCCGCGTCGACGGAGAATACCACGCCGTGCGAAACCGGTGTCTCCACGACTGCGGTCCCGTCGCCGAGGGCGCCGTCGGCAAGAAACTCGTCGGCGAATTCGTCGAACCCGGGAAACGCGTCGAGAAGGACTACGACGGCGACCAACCGATCATCTCCTGTCCGTGGCACGGCTGGTCCTACGACCTCGAGACCGGTGAACAGCTCGCGGACGACGACATCGTCCTCCCAACCTACGACGTCGTCGTCGAAGACGGGATCGTCTACGTCGCAAACGAGTAACTCACCGGCCCACTCCGACTGTCGAACTGCGTTCGCGGCGCTGTAGCGCGCACGCGTTACAGCATTTACGGTCACCGTGTAGTTCCCACTCACTTCCTACTCGCGGATCACTCCATTCCCCGCTCGCCTCGCGGTTCTCACTCACTTCCCACTCGCGGGTCACTCCGTTCCCCGCTTGCCTCGCGGTTCTCACTCACTTCCCACTCGCGGGTCACTCCGTTCCCCGCTCGCCTCGCGGTTCTCACTCACTTCCCACTCGCGGGTCACTCCGTTCCCCGCTCGCCTCGCGGTTCTCACTCACTTCCCACTCACGGGTCACTCCGTTCCCCGCTCGCCTCGCGGTTCTCACTCACTTCGTTCGCTCCGAACCGCGCTCGCTCCGAACCGCGCTCGCTCCGAACCGCGCTCGCTCCGAACCGCGCTCGCTCCGAACCGCGTCTTCCCCAATCCATCGGTATTCGAGTGGTTGTGGCAACGAGATAACCGACATGCGACGACAGGGGAAATATATTAAAATTTTCAGCAAGAAGACAACCACTATCTAAAATTGCGATGTGTTCATCGAGATGGAGGTCAAAGAACGATAGGTAGAAGCCATTGTGGAGTAAAAGCTTACAAAGACCAGTGTCCAGCACAAGAGCATAGGGTTGTGCAAATATAGACGAGTTATTATTTCCCGTCCTCTGTTGGATGAACATACATGGAGAGATTTCTTTGGCAGATATTATGTGCTATATACGTTACAAACCACGAGTGTAAGAGTTCTGTCGTACTACTCGCTGCGATGTGACGAAGCATTCATGAGATTACACCTTCCCGGCGTCACGTGAGTACGTCCCGGATCTCCGTTATCAGTTTCGCCGCTTTACGCCGTATAAACGACTCTCTCTGAGAAATCAGTAGTAATCCAATGGATCCCCGATTGGACTATTAATCTATATTCTGACTTTTTAACCAATATAATAAGTATGATGTGATAGTTAGCATAATATAAACTCCGACATATGATCGGTGTTTTTATGACCCATGGGACGATTTGTCGAGCTATGTTCGGCAGTCAGAGCTGGGAGGATGACGATCACATATCCGGTGAGTCAGTCACACCGGACGAGAAAGAAATCGATGACGTCGATTTCGTCGAGAAGGGGTGGAAACCGACGCTAAAGTTCATCGCCGCGTTCACAATCGGCGCGTTCGTCTTCCTGCTTCCCGTTCAGTACGAGGGGCAGACGACGATTCCGCTGGACGTAATGATGAACGAAATTCAGGCGTTCTCGATGACCGCCGTCGAGATCTTCGCGTTCGCGCTGATCGCCGGCGGTGCAGTCCTGACGACGGTCTCGGAACTGCATTACCGCGGCGTCATCAACGTCAGCGAGAACACCGAGCAAACGCTTCAGCTCGATTACTGGCAGACTACGGCGCCGTTCTGGCTCTTTCGAGTCGCGGGGCTCTTCCTCGCCTCGGCGATCCTTCTCGGCGCCGGACCGGAGTGGTTGATCGGTGATGCGGTCACCAATACTGCCTGGAGCGCGCTCGTGATCACCGTCGCGCTCGTGATTCCGCTCGGCGCGATTTTCGTGAACCTGCTCGCCGAACTGGGCGGTCTCCAGTTCGTCGGGACGCTCGCCCAGCCGATCATGCGCCCGCTGTTTAACCTTCCCGGACGATCGGCACTCGACAGTGCAGCGTCCTGGCTCGGTTCGTTCAGTATCGGGTACTACCTCACGCGCAACGTCTTCGACCGCGGTGGCTACAACAAGCGGGAAGTGTTCGTAATCTGTACGTGCTTCGCGACGGCGAACCTGGGGACTGTGGGGGCGGTCGCAGCCATCCTCGACATCCTTCACATCTTCCCGCTCGTCGTCTTGCTGTACGTTATCGCGACACTCACCGTCGCCGCGATCCTCGTTCGCATCCCGCCGCTTTCGACCATCCCCGAGGAGTACATCGCTGAGCCAAGCCCGGAGCCGCAGTTCACCGGCACCGTCGGCGACTACTTCCGCTTCGCGTTCAACGAAGGCGTGCGTACGGCAAAGGAAGGCGATTCGATCCTCCGATCAGCCGTCGTCGGCTTCATCGACGGCGTCAAGCTGTCCGGAATGATCATCGGTACGGTGCTCACGATCGCGATGGCCGTTCTCATCATCGAAGAGAACTCCGCAGCCTTCGAGTACCTCGCCGCACCGTTCGTTCCACTGATGACCATTCTCGGGATTCCTGACCCAGAAGCGGCCGCAGTCGGTATCATCCTCGGCGGCGCGGAGTACTTCATCGGAGCAATCTACGTCGTGGAAGCCGACCTCATGACGAAGGTCTTCGTCGTGATCGTCACCAGTGCGCAGGCGATTTTCTTCGCCGCGTCCGCACCGATGATGGTCGACATGTTCGACGACATCCCGATGCGATTCCGTGACCTGCTGCTCCTGTTGATCCTCCGGACCGCACTCCTCATCCCTATCGCCGCGGTTCTGACCCACGCTGTGGCATACCTGGGACTCATCTAACCGGAGTTCGCTTCCCGACCGAAACCGATTCGACCGAACCGATCGGAACAACAGCGTCACGATATCACGTATCGAGCGAAACGCTTGCCCGGTGAATCACCTCGGGATCAAGTGGTTCGAGACGCCTTCGGCGTCTCGCCATCGAGCGAAACCGAAGGTCTCGCAGACTTCGCGAATTCTGGCGGGACGACGTCCCGTTGAGTTCGCGGGAGCTTCGCTCCCGCTTAGCTCCGATTCGCTCAGTCACAGATATCTTCGATTTCCGTACGACCCCGAGGCACTCGGCCTGTCTTTTCTGTAGAGAAGCTGTGTGTCCGGGGCTATAGTAGCCACTGACCGTCACGGCCCACCTGCACAGGTTGGCGTCGCGAGCAGTGTGGCACTCGGTTCAGTAGCTACGATAGCAAGTTACCGGCTACTCGACGGGATTCCTCGTCGAAGTCGGCAACGGTTCGGCAGTTCGTTACAACGAGGGCGAATGCCAGATTCGAGGCCCCCGAGAGAGTCAATGTACTGACCGAGATCGCTTGTACCGCCAGCGAGGCGACGACACCGGTGGTCTCAACCAAGCCAGCCGGTCAGCCGTACCGTATATATTCTGACCTTCGTGAAGAAATGCTAAGTGTGTAGTGATAGTTATAATAGTATGTAGTCCGACATATGATCGGTGTTTTTATGACTCACGGAACGATCTGTCGAATTATGTTCGGCAGTGAGAGTTGGGAAGATGACGATCACATATCAGGTGAGTCGGTTTCACCCGAGAAGAAGTCCATCGACGAGGTGGATTTCGTCGACAAGGAGGTGCGGCCGACGCTGAAATTCATCGTCGCCTTCCTGGTCGGGGGGTTCGTCTTCTTACTTCCTGTTCAGTGGGAGGGGCAAACGACGATTCCGCTCGACGTGATGATGACGCTGATTCAGGACTGGTCGATGACCGCCGTGAACCTGTTCGCGTTCGGAATCATCGCAGGGGGTGGCATCCTCACGACGATCTCGGAGTTGCACTATCGAGACGTGATCACCGTTAGCGACCGGACCGAAAAGCTGTTGCAACTGGATTACTGGCAGACCTCGATCGCCTTCTGGGTGCTCCGCGTGGTGGCGATTTTCATCGCAGCGGGGATGCTCCTCGAGGTCGGTCCCGGCTGGATGCTCGCAGAGCCGGTGACCAACACCGCGTGGGGTGCGCTCGTCGTTACGGTCGCGCTGGTGATCCCGCTCGGAGCAATCTTCGTCAACTTACTCGCGGAACTCGGCGGCCTTCAGTTCGTCGGGACGTTAGCACAGCCGCTCATGCGACCGGCGTTCAACCTCCCCGGACGGTCGGCACTCGACGGCGCGGCGTCGTGGCTCGGCTCGTTCAGCATCGGCTACTACCTCACGCGCAACGTCTTCGACCGCGGTGGCTACAACAAGCGCGAGGTGTTCGTGATCTGTACCTGCTTCGCGACGGCGAACCTCGGGACCGTTGGAGCAGTCGCAGCCGTACTGGATATCCTCCACCTCTTTCCCGTAATCGTCTTGCTGTACGTCATCGCAACGGTCGTCGTCGCGGCGATTCTGGTTCGCATCCCGCCGCTCTCGACGATTCCCCAGGAGTACATCGCGGAACCCGACCCGGAGCCGCAGTTCACCGGCACCGTCGGCGACTACCTCCGCTTCGCGTTCAACGAAGGTGTGCGAACTGCAAAGGAAGGCGATTCGATCGTCCGTTCGGCCGTCATCGGCTTCGTCGACGGCGTCAAACTCGCGGGGATGATCGTCGGCACCGTTCTGGCGGTCGCGACGCTGGTCCTCGTCATCGAAGAACAGAGCGCGTTCTTCGAGTACATCGCGATGCCGTTCGTTCCGCTCATGACCATCCTCGGCATTCCGGATCCCGAACTCGCCGCGATCGGGATCATCCTCGGCGGTGCGGAGTACTTTATCGGTGCCGCGTACGTCGTCGAGGCCAGCCTCCTCACGAAGGTGTTCGTCGTGGTCGTCACGAGCGGACAGGCGATCTTCATCGCCGCATCGGCCCCGATGATGGTCGACATGTTCGACGACGTTCCGATGCGGTTCCGTGACCTCCTCCTCCTGTTGGTGATGCGAACCGCGCTTCTCGTCCCCGTCGCCGCGGTACTCGTCCACGGCGCCGCGGCGCTTGGCCTGCTATAGGCAGTACCCACCGTCGATCGCCGAATTCGATTCATCGCAGATCGCCCGCTCCTCTCGTGAGACGTCTTCGTATTCACGGCGTCCGAACTGCTCGAGCACCCACTTTGCGAAAGATAACCGCCGCAAAATCGATCGTAGTCGTTCGGCTCGATCGGAAACGCGAAAGTTCGAGCCCTAACTTTCGGTCGTCTCGAGCAGGACCGTTCGCTCGGACTTCAGGACGACGTCCTGCGTGACGCTTCCGAACAGCGCCTTTCCGGTCGGCGACCGCTTCCGTCCGGCGAGGCTGATGATGTCGGCGTCGATTTCCTCAGCTTTGCTGAGAATGCTGCGGACCGCGTCGCCGTGTGACTGATCGACCACGACGTCGTAGCCGGCTTCCTCGAGGCGCTCCGCCGCTGCGGAAACCGACTTGAGGTCGTTCGCGTCGGCCTCCCCGTCGTCGCCGCGGAAGACGTGGTAGAGGACGACCGTCGTTTTGCTCGCATCGAGTGGAAGCGTAGTGATCGACTCGACCTGTTCGTTCGCCCGATCGACCTTCGTGTCGACGCTGAGTAGTATCGTTGTCATAGGTTGTCGTGTAGACGGGATCACGACACCGAACCGAACGATCGGCTGTCATGGCCCCTGTCCACAGGTGGTGTGGTACACTATTCGCTCCCGCTTATATATGCCTTTTTATAGTAACAACAGTGACTGATCGTACATCGGGCGGACAGCGGTCGGACACTCGAGTGAGTACGCCGGCCTGAAAGTTACTCCGTTACACCGAGCAGGTCAAAAGCCGGTAGACGTGGATTTTTGTACGATGACGTCCCACGGGTGTGTATGACAGACACAGCCGGCGACGACGACGGCGACTCGCTCGAGCAACTGGTCGACGACCTCCTCGTTCGAGACGCGGAGAGCCACGCCGACGCGCTCGAGGCGATTGCAGACGCGGACGATCCGCGCGCGATTCCACACCTGATCGAGGCCCTGATGATCCACGAAATCGGCTCGAACTGGTCGAAGTTCGGCTTTCCCGAGGTGCTCCGCGAACACAGTCCGCCGCGGTATCTCGAGCTCCCCGAGGCACGTTGGCCGGGCGTCCGCGAGGCGCTCCAGACGGTCGCCGAACCGGACTACGACTCAGAGTACGCCTGGGTCGAGTGGGAGAGCTGGTACTCCCAGCAGGATCTCGAACCGCTCGAGGGATTCGACGAGTGGAAGCTCCAGCTCTACCGATCGTACCTGCCGCCCGTCGGTCGGCTGCTCGACGCCGAGCCCCGGGCGTTCGACCTCCAGGACGTCCGCTGGGGCAACTGCGATCCGTCGTTTCTCGCGGCGTGTAACGAACCGGACTTCGTGCCGGGCGACGCCGTCGCGAAAGGCGGTGAGAGCGGTGGATCCGACGGATCCGACAGCGACGACGAGTACGAACGCTACCTCGCCGACGGCGACACCGTCTTCGGTTTCACGATCGACGGAACCGCCTACGCCGTCCCGCGGTGGGTACTGTTCCCCCACGAACTCGCGAACCTCACCGTCGAAGGGACGCCGCTGACGCTGTCGTACTGTACGCTCTGTAACGCGCCGATCATGTACGACCGGCGCGTCGACGACCGCACGTTGACGTTCAACAACACCGGGATGCTCCTCGAGGGGAACAAGATCATGTTCGACGAGGAAACCGAGAGCCTCTGGAGCCAACACCGGGGCGTCCCGATCGCCGGCGACTACCTCGAGTCCGATCCCGACCTGCGACTCGAGATTCGGCCGGTCACGCAGACGACGTGGGGCGAGTGGCGCGACTCCCACCCCGAGAGCCTCGCGCTCGATATCGAGACCGGCTACGACTTCGACTACGAGTTCTACGAGGACAACATCGGTTTCTTCCGCCACTACTGGAACGACGAGAGCGCGATACAACCGGGACTCGAGACCGACGAGGGGGCGCTTCCGGAGAAGACGGATGTCTACGGCGTCACGGCGGCCGACGGATCGACCATCCACGTCTACCCGACCGACGAACTCGAGTCGGAGAGCGTCGAAACCGACGAAATCGACGGCCAGACCGTGGTCGTGCTTCGTGACGCGACGGACGATATCGCGGTCTACGAGGCCCCGTCGACGCCGATCGACCGCGACGGCGACTCGCTCGTCGACGACGATGACACTCGCTGGGAGATCACTCACGACGGACTGGTCAGCGAAGACGGTACTCGAGAACTCCCGCGGCGCTCCGGTCGCCACGGACTCTTCTTCGCGTTCAGGTCGCAGTACGACGACGTCGTGGTCGGTTTATAACGGATCTACTCGTCGGAATCCGTCTCAGGCGCTCTCGAGGGCCGCTCGGAGGTCTTCGGGCACTTCGACGCCGCTGTCGCCGTCGAGGGGAACGCAGACTCGAAACTCGGTGCCCTCGAAAACCGTTTCGCCGTCGTGAGTCGCGTGGTACTCGAACTGGACGCTCGAGCCGCCGACGGTGGCGTCCAGTTCGATCTCGACCTCGTCCCCGCCGTTGACCTGCCCCGTGAAATCGAAGTCCATCGAGACGAGCGGCAGGCCGAGCCCGTGTTCTTCGTTGAGTTCCCAGTAGGGCCAGCCGATCTCCTCCATGAACATGTCGGAGGTTTCGTGAACCGCGTCGATCATCCGCGGGTAGTGGGCGATGCCGAACGGGTCCGTATCCGAGAATCTGACGCTCCAAGTGCGTGTGAAACTCATACGTTGGTATCCGAAAGGGTGTCCGCAGGTGTAATAAAGCTACTGCCGAGTCGACGGCGAGACGTGTCGCAGACCTGATCGCCAGAGGGTGTTGCGATCAGCGTGTAACTTGTTTCGACGACTACTATATGCGAACCGTACGGTGACAGTAGGGAGAGTTATACCGCCGGCCGTACAAGCGGAACGTCACGAACGCGACCGACGCGGAAGGCGGTCGGGGCAGTGTCTCCGACCGGCGCCGCACCACAATCAAAAACGTCAACGTTACCTGCGCCGTGCGTGAAAGCGTACCTGTGACACGACACCGACGGATCGGATCGACACGCGACCGACCGCGCGCCCGCCGCGACGACCGCGGGAATCCGTCCGTCACCCCCAACTAACCGAGTTATGACTGCGAGCCCCACCACTTCGCTCGACGACACCGACGCCGAGCCAACGGCCGACGAACGCGCCGACTACGACTACGTGTCCGACGACGTCGAACGTCCCGATCTGGTCGCCGACCTCCGCGACCGGATCGACGGCGACGTCCGGTTCGACACCTACTCCCGCGAGCTGTACGCGACCGACGCGAGCGCCTACAAGGCGACGCCGATCGGCGTCGTCTTTCCGACGTCGACCGAGGACGTCGCGAGCGTCGTCTCCTACTGTGCCGACCGCGAGATTCCGGTCCTGCCACGCGGCGGCGGGACGAGCCTCGCCGGGCAGGCGGTCAACGAGGCCGTCGTCCTCGATTTCACGCGGTACATGGACGAGATACGCTCGATCGACGCGGACGACCAGCGCGTCCGCGTCCAGTCCGGCGTCATCCTGGAGGAACTCAACGATTCGCTCGCCCCCCACGGGCTGAAGTTCGCCCCCGACCCGGCAGCGGGCAACCGCAGCGTCATGGGCGGCGCGATCGGCAACAACTCGACGGGAGCCCACTCCCTTGTCTACGGGAAGACCGACGCCTACGTCGAGGAGTGTGAAGTCGTCCTCGCCGACGGCACAGTCACGACGTTCGGCGAGACCGACGTCGACGACCTGCGCGAACGGGCCGATCCCGACGGCGACCTCGAGGCCCGCATCGCCGCCGCGGTCGTCCACATCATCGACGAGAAAGACGGCGCGGTTCGCGACCGGTTCCCGAACCTGAAGCGCAACGTCTCGGGGTACAACCTCGACGTGCTGATCGAGGAAGCGGAGAGCGGCTCCGTCAACCTCGCGCGCCTGCTCGCCGGCAGCGAGGGGACGCTGGCGACGATCACGGAGGCCGAAGTCTCCCTCGAGCCGGTTCCCGAGACGAAAGCCGTCTCCCTGCTGTTCTACGAGAGCGTCCTCGAGGCCGTCACCGACGTCCAGCACGTCCTCGAGCACGACCCCGCGGCGGTCGAGCTCATCGACGACGTCCTGATCGGCCTCGCGCGTGAGACCGCCGAGTTCGAGGAGATCGCCGCGCTCGTCCCCGACGACGCCCAGGCGGCGCTGCTGGTCGAGTTCTACGCCGAGGACGACGACCACGGCCGCGAACAGACCGCCGGACTGCTCGCCGACCGCATTCCAAAAAGCGAGAGCGCAGTCGAGGCTCCCGACGATCACCCCGAAATCGACGAAACGCTCGGCTTCGAGGGACTCGAGGCCCACGCCGAGGCAGACCGCGAGCAGTTCTGGAAGCTGCGCAAGGCGGGGCTGCCGATCCTCCTCTCGCGGACCTCGAACGAGAAGCACATCTCCTTCATCGAGGACTGTGCGATCCCGCCGGAGCACCTGCCGGAGTTCGTCGATCGGTTCCAGGAACTGCTCGCCGACCTCGACCGGGACGTCGACGCGGCCTTCTACGCCCACGCGGGCCCCGGCGTGCTCCACGTCCGCCCGCTCGTGAACACGAAGGCGGCCGAGGACCGCGACGACATGGTCACGATCGCCGACGAGGTGACCGACATGGTCGTCGAGTTCGGCGGCAGCGTCTCCGGCGAGCACGGCGACGGCCGCGCCCGAACCCAGTGGAACCGCAAGCTCTACGGCGAGGATCTCTGGCAGACGTTCCGCGACCTGAAGACGGCGTTCGACCCGGACTGGCTGCTCAACCCGGGGAACGTCTGTGGCGACCACGACATGACGGAGCACCTCCGGTACGACGAACTGTACGACCACGACGCCGGCTTCGACTCCGAGCTCAACTGGCGCAACGAGAACGGCATGCAGGGGATGGTCGAACTCTGTCACGGCTGCGGCGGCTGTCGCGGCGAACAGGAGACCACCGGCGGCGTGATGTGTCCGACCTACCGCGCCGCCGAGGAGGAGATCACGAGCACCCGCGGCCGCGCGAACCTGCTGCGAAACGCGATGAGCGGCGACCTCCCCGACGATCCCACCGACGACGAGTTCGTCGACGAGGTGCTCGACCTCTGTATCGGCTGTAAGGGCTGCGCTCGAGACTGCCCGAGCGAGGTCGACATGGCCAAGCTCAAAACCGAGGTCATGCACGAGCGCCACCAGCAACACGGCTCGAGCCTCCGGGACAAACTCTTCGCGAACTTCGACCGGCTCGCGCCGATCGGCAGCGCGTTCGCCCCGCTCTCGAACATCGCGACCTCGCTGCCCGGCGCCGGCACCATCGCCGAAAAGACCGTCGGCGTCGCCCGCGAGCGCTCGCTACCGGAGTTCCACCGCGAGACGTTCCAGGACTGGTTCGAGGCTCGCGGCGGCTCCCGAATCCTCGAGACCGAGGCCGAGCGAAAGGCCGTCGTCTTCGCGGACACCTACACCAACTACAGCCACCCCGAGGTCGGGAAGGCCGCGGTCCGCGTCCTCGAGGCCGCCGGCGTCCACGTCGACGTCTCGCGGCGGACCGACAGCGGTCGGCCGCCGCTCTCGAAGGGCTTCATCGACAAGGCCCGTGACGCGATGCGCGCGAACGTCGCCGAACTCGCGCCCCGCGTCGACGACGGCTGGGACGTCGTCGTCGCCGAACCCTCCGACGCGGTGATGTTCCAGTCGGACTCGCTCGACCTGCTGGGCGGGGTCGGCGTCGAATCCGTCGCCGCCAACTCCTACGGCGTCTGCGAGTACCTCGATACGTTCCGCCTCGACGAGAACGTCGACTGGGCCGCTCCCGAGGACTCGGTCGCCTACCACGGCCACTGCCACCAGAAGGCCACGAAGAAAGACCACCACGCCGTCGGCGTCCTCCGGCGGGCCGGCTACGCCGTCGACCCGCTCGACTCCGGCTGCTGTGGGATGGCCGGCAGTTTCGGCTACGAAGCCGAACACTACTCGCTGAGCCAGTCGATCGGCGACATCCTCGTCGACCAGATCGAAGACAGCGCCGCGACCGTCGTCACCGCACCCGGCAACTCCTGTCGGACCCAGCTCGGCGACAAGCGCCTCGAGCCCGTCCCGACGGGCAGTTCGCTCGCCGGCAGCGACCTCGACCGCGACGACCCGCCGACGCCGATCGAACTGCTGGCGTACGCGCTGTAATCGCGTCGCCGGGTCCGAATTCGCGACGGTATCCGCCGAACCCTCGACTCGAATCGACGCTGTTCTGACTGCGTTTTCGATTCTCCTCGATCGGGCGCCGCCTAGCGTTTCGTGTGAGGAAACGAGGGACGGTCGTCGAATCGACACGGTGAGCGCCGACTCGAGTCCACGATAAACGTTAACTGAGTTCTCAATTCGTATACTAAGTCCAGTAGACTGTACGCGCTGTTCCACCCGAGATGACGTGGTGTCTCGATGTGTTGTGCAAACGCGATGGCTGGTTCGGCAAGCATCGCGAGGATTCGCTCCGAACAATTTTACACTGCATTGAACCGCCGAGGACTGGCAAATCAAACTGCTACGGCACGTCGCGTCGGCACCAGGGCACGACGTATGGAAACTCGTCCGCTGTTTGTAGGTGCGCTGAATAATAGCGGTGGCAAGCGTCGACCGAACGTCAGATGCGAACGAGGATATCGTCGCCGTCGACGACGCAGTCAAACGTCCCGATGCGCTGACCGGAGGCCTCGTGCTCGCCGGTCTCGAGGTCCCACTCCCAGAGGTGCCAGGGGCAGGAAACCGTACACGCCTCCGCGTTGAGGCCGCCGCGTTCGCCGGTCCAGGTGTCCTCGGCGTTGATCTTCTCGTCGCCGGCCTTGCACAGCGGGGCCCGCTGGTGCGAACAGCGGTTGCTGATCGCGTAGTAGTCGTCGCCCGTGTTGAAGACGGCGATCTCGATACCGTTGACGTCGTAGCCTTCGCCTTCGCCCTCGGGGATGTCCCCGACCTCTGCGACTTTCGTGAAGTTGTCCGTGTCGACCATTGTTAGATGTCGAGGATCTCCGTGGCGTTCCCGTTGAGGATCTGTTCGCGCGTGTTGTCGTCGAACGCTCGAGACGTGTAGAACCACGTCGCCGGGTCGAGCGTCTGGTGGGGCCAGTCGCTCGAGTAGATGAACATATCCTCGGCCATCGAGAGGTCGAGGAGGTTCTCGGCGTCGCCGGCGTTACGCGGCAGTGCAAACGGCTGGGTGCACAGGTAGATGTTCTCCCGCAGGTACTCGCTCGGGGCTTTCTCGAGGTACCGGTCGCCGGATTCCATCTTCCGGGGCGTGATCTGGACGTCCTCGGGGTGCATCTCGTAGAACTCGTCCATCCGGTAGCGCAGGAACGGCACCCACCAGTGGCCACCCTCCTGGATGACGACGTCCAGGTCGGGGTACTTGTCGAAGACGCCGCGCATGATCATGTTGACGACCGTGACCATCGCGTGGATCGGCCAGTCGAAGCCGAGCACTTCCGTCCAGGTCAGCATGTCGTCGCCGATGTAGGAGTGCTGTGGCCAGTAGGCCAGCGAGCCGTGGAGCAACAGCGGCATGTCGTTCTCGACCAGCGCTTCGAAGACCTGGTCGAATCGTTCGTTCCCCCACGGAACCTTCGGATCGAACCACGAGTACGCCGCGACGATGTTGTTCTCGTTTGCCACCCGTTCGATCTCCGCGACGGCGTAGTCGGGATCCCACTTCGGGATCATCATCGAGGTGTACATGCCCTCGTCCGCGAAGTGATCGAGCATGTAGTCGTTGGCCGCCTGGCAGACGGCGTTTTTCAAAACGGGGTGGTGTTGCAGGTTGAGGTTGTTGATTCCCGGATTGACGATCGGTTCGTCGATGGCGAGTGGCTCGCAGGCCTCCTCGACGTCCTCGGCGTACTTCGCGCGGCCCTGCGTGAACAGGCCCTCCTGGCCCTCCTTGATCCCGTAGGCCGCGTCCCACTTGCCCATGACCGGCGTCGCGCCGAACTCCGTGGTCAGCTTGTCGTAGGCGCGCTCGTCGTCGACGTACTCGAGGAGTTCGTCCTCGAGCGGGTTGACGTGGAAGTCGAGGTCGACGATGTAGTCGTCGAACGCCTCCGGCGGTACTTCCGCATCACTGTCCAGCCGCTTGACTGATGACTCCATACGAGTCGTTATAGTGAATCGGTCGTATTCAAGCTTCTGGTCGGCGTACGGGCGCGTTTTGCGGCGAGTAGACGAATGGTTCACCGAGTTGCGTTCGGAATTCCCGAACGAAGCTCGAGAAACAATCGCATACTCGAGTTACCGCGTCGCGTTTGTGGATTATTGTCGCACTAGTTTACAGCCATATGAGTGTCAGAAATCCGGCGGTACGTTCGGCGTCACCGAACGCTGCGTTCGGAGTCGCAAAACAACTGGTGAGACGGTTCCAAATCGGTACGACCGAAAGCTCGAACCAGCCCAATGCAGTCCAGCCCAGCCCATCTCGAACCCGACGGTGCGGCTCAGTTCGGCGGGGACTGCAGCTTCAACTCGAGTTCGTTCGTCGCCTCGAGCAACAGGGGCTCGATTTCCTCGTGACAGCGCTCGACGGTGAGTCGGTTAGCTGGCCCTGAAACGCAGATCGCGCCGTGAATCGTTTCGTCGTCGATCACCGGCGCGCCAATGGCGCGCAGCCCGGCCACCGTCTCCTTGTCGTTGATCGCGATGCCGTCCTCGCGGATCGCCTCGAGTTCGGCCCGTAACTCCTCGGGGTCGGTGATCGTGTGCGGCGTGCGCTCGGGGAGCCCGTGCCGATCGATGATCTCGTCGACGCGCTCCTCGGGCAGATACGCCAGAATGAGCTTTCCCGTCGCCAGGTGGTGCAGTCGGGCCCGTCCGCCAACGCTCGCGTGCGTCTGGACGGCCCGCTCGCCCATGGCCTTCTCGAGGTAGACGGCCGTCCCGTGTTCCTCGACGATGAGCCACGCCACCTCGCCCGTCGCGTCCGCGAGGTCCTCGAGGACCGGCTTCGCGAGCCGCGCCAGTTCTCGGTTGTTCTTGACGAACATGCCGTGCTCGAGGAACTTGAGGCCGAGTTCGTACTCGTCGCCGGTTCGAACCACGTACTCGTTGTGTTCGAGCGTCGCGAGGTGGCTGTGAATCGTGCTCTTGGCGAACTCGAGTTCGTCGGCCAGCTCCGCCAAGGTGGCGCCGTTCAGCGACTGGAGCGCCTCGATAATCTCGAAGAGGGTGTCGGTTGTTTTGACCCGCCGATCCGGACCGTCTCCTTTCGCCATGCGATAGCGACGCCAGCGGGAGCCAAAGTCGTTTCGAAGTACGGCGGAAACGACGAGACTCGCCCACCCACGGCGCCGGTCGTTTACAGACATATGGCTGTATTAGTCGACTGCGTCCGATGGAGTCGAACGCGGCAAAACGAGGACGGCCGGACCGGACGATATCGTGTCACTCAGCGAAGCGATAGGTTGACCTCGATCTCGTTGACGGCAGTTTCGATTTCGTCGACGAGCGTCTCGCGATAGGCCTCGTCGTCGAGTCGCTTGATCGGCCCCGCGATTTCGACAGCTCCGTGGGGCCGACCGTCATCGCCGAGTATCGGCATCGCGATCTCGAGTACCCCCTTGATGCTCTCCCCACGGCCGTACGCGATCCCCGCCGTCCGGATCGACTCGAGTTCGGTGTAGAGTTCGTCCTCGTCGGTAATCGTGTTCGGCGCCTCCGGCGGCATCCCCCATCGTCGGACGATCTCGTCGACCCGTTCGGGAGACAGGTGCGCCAGAATGGCCTTTCCCGTGGCCGTACTCGTCATCCGAGCCTGGCCGCCCGGGAGGAACCGTCGACGGATGGAGTTCTCGCCCTCCGCGACGGCGACGTTCGTCGCCAGGCCGTTCTCCTCGACGGCGAAGTAGGCCTGTTCGCCCGTCTCCTCGGCCAGCGTCTCGATCGTCGGCGAGACGATCTGGCGCAGTTCGTGTGACTGCTCGATCGTCCGACCCAGGTGGACGAACCGATAGCCGAGGCGGTACGTGCCGTCGTCGTTGACCAGATAGCCCAGCTGGTTGAGCGTCGCCAGATGCGAGTGGACCGTGCTCTTGGGGAGTTCGAGGTGAGCCGAAATCTCCGAAACGCTCCCGGCCGTCTCTCGTTTGAGGAACTCGACGATCTTGAACGTCGTGCGAACCGACTTGAGCTGTGTCGTGGCCGGGTCTTGGCGTGCCATACCACATGACACAACGTGCGGACAATAAAGCTATCCGATGCTATCGGACAGCGCTCGCCCGGGAGAGACCGATCACCACAACGGGGAACGGCATCCGGCTCGCTATCCCGATCCGCTTACTGCCCTTCGAACTCCGGTTCGCGGCCCTCGAGGCGGGCCGTGAATCCCTCCGTGTAGTCGTCGGTTTCGGTCAGTTTCTCGCCGAGTTCGCCCTCGAGTTCGAGTCCTTGCTCGAGCGGCGTCTCGAGCGCGGCGTTTAGCATCCGCCGGGCGTGTTCCATGCCGAGCGGCGCGTTCTCGGCCAGCGAGTCCGCCCACTCGCGGGCGCGGTCGTCGGTGGCCGATCGATCGTCGACGACCTCGTGGACGAGCCCGCACCGTTCGGCCTCCCGCGGATCGATGTAGTCGCCGGTGAGGACGAGTTCCTTCGCCTTCGAGAGCCCGATCAGTCGCGGCAACCGCTGGGTCGCCCCGCCGGAGGGGAACAGCCCCAGTTCGACCTCGATCACGCCGTACTTCGCGTCCTCGCTGATGATCCGGAAGTCGACCGGCAACACGAGTTCGAACGCGCCCGCGATGGCGGCGCCCTTGATGCTCGCGACCGAGGGGACGGTCATGTCGTCGATGAAGTGCGTGACGTCGTCTAACCCCATCTCGAGGTCGGGCGCGTCGTCCTCGCCACGGCGTTTCATCATCTCGAGGTCCATCCCGGCACAGAAGACGTCACCTTTTCCGCTCAGGACCATCGCCCGGACGTCGTCGCGGTCGTCGACCTCCTCGAGTGCGGTACGGAGGTCACGGAGGAGCGCCTGATTCATCGCGTTCCGCCGTTCGGGTCGGTTGAGAACGACGTCCGCGCGGTGGTCGTCGATACGCAGCAGTACGTTACCGTCGCCTATCTCTCGCATACGCACTCGAGTAGGACGAACGGGTACGTAAAAGTTCAGTCGACCGCGGCGGTCGGCCCGGCAGACGGAGTGACGTACGACGAACGACGATCGATCCCGACCGCCTAGATGGGGTTGATCGATCGCTTTTTCGGCGGCCAGTCGCGGTCGCGGTCGTCGGCGGCCCGGTCGAACGCACGGCGAATTCTCCCTCGAGTCTCCGCCGGCTGAATCACGCCGTCGACGCCGACGCGTTCAGCCGCGCGAACGGCGTCGGTTCGGTCCTCGAAGGTGTCGATCAGTTCCCGCCGGCGGGCCTCGGGGTCGTCCGCCGACTCGATCTCGCGCTTGTACGCGATGTCGACGGCGCCCTCGATCCCCATCGCTGCGAGTTCGGCCGTGGGCCACAGCACTGTGAGTTCGGAGTCGAGCGAGCGGCCCCCGCCCATCGCGACGTAGCCGAACCCGTAGCCGCGGCGCAACACGACGTTGGCGATCGGCACCGTCGCGCGAGCCAGTTCGAACGGCAGCTTCGCGGAGTGGCGCGCGATTCCTTCGCGTTCGGAGTCCGGCCCCGGCAGGATCCCGGGGACGTCGGTCAACGTGACGATCGGCAGCCCGAACGCGTCGCAGACGGCGGCGAAGTGAGACGCCTTCTCCGAGGCGGCGGTGTCGATCGTCCCCGCTTTGAACCGCGGATTGTTCGCGATGACGCCGATCGGTTCGCCCTCGAGGCGAGCGAAGGCGGTCACGATGTTTCGGCCGTAGGTCGGCTTGAGTTCGAACGTCGATCCCCGGTCGACGATTCCCTCGATGATCGCGTCGATGTCGTATCCCTTGCGCGGACTCGAGGGGATGATGTCGCGCAGTCGCTCTCGAGCGTCCTCGTCCGGCGGTTTCGCCTCGACGGTCGGCGGTTCGCACTCCGCGTTTCGCGGCAGGTACGAGAGGTACGTCCGGATCGCGTCGAGACACGCCTCGTCGTCCTCGCAGGCGAGGTCGGCCATCCCGGTTTCGGTCGTCTGGAACCGCGCGCTGCCGAGTTCCTCTTTCGTCTCGTCGACGCCGAGGGCGGACTTGACGAGCGACGGGCCGGCGACGCCCATCGTTCCGGTCCCCTCGACGATGGGGACGAAATCCGACAACGCGGCGAAGTTCGTCGGCGCGGCAAACGCCGGGCCCATCATCGCGGAGACGACGGGGACCCAGCCCGAGAGCGTCGTCTGGAGGTTCGAGAACCCGTTGTCACCGCGCGCGAACGGCGCCGCGTCGAGTCCCTCCTGGATCCGGTGGCCGCCGCCGTCGTGGAGCATGATCAGCGGCGTGCCGCGCTCGAGGGCTCGTTCGGTGACGCGCTTGATCTTCCGGCCGCCGGCGTGGCCGATCGACCCGCCCTTGACCGTAAAGTCCGTCGCGAAGATGGCGATCGGCCGGCCGTCGATCCGACCGAATCCAGTGACGACGCCGTCAGCAGGGGCGTCCTCGCGTTCCCAGTCGGTCGTCTCGGGCGTCGTCGGCATCGGCGCGGCGAGCCGTCCGATCTCGTCGAACGAGTCCTCATCAAGCAGGTAGTCGATTCGCTCTCGAGCGGTGAGTTTCCCGAGGTCGTGTTGGTACGCGACGGCGTCCTCGCGAGTCTCGTCCGCCAGTTCGTCTTTCGCGGCGTCGACGGCCGCAAATGGATCATCGTCAGTCATCGAAGAGTTGGTCTCTCAGTTCGACCTTCCGCATTTTATTCGTTTCCGTCGTCGGGATCTCGTCGACGACGACCGTCTCGTCGGGGTGCATGAACGAGGGAATCCGTCCCTCGAGGTGCGAGCGGAGCGTCGCCTCGGTCACCGATTCGTCGCCGCGGGGTTCGACCGCGAGGGCGATCCGATCCTCGCCGCCCTCCGGGGCCGGAACCGGAAACACGGCCGCCGCGTCGACGGACTCGTGGCTCGCGACGGCGTCCTGAATCTGCATCGAGGAGATGTTCTCGCCGCGCCGGCGGATTACGTCGCCGAGTCGGTCGACGAAGTAAAAGTCCCCGTCCTCGTCGCGGTAGGCCGCATCGCCGGTGTGAAACCACAGGTTCGTCGTCGCCTCTGCCGTCCGTCCGGGTTTGGCGTGGTAGCGCTCGAGCAGCAGTCCCGGCTGTCTGGGTCTGACGCAGAGTTCGCCGACCTCGCCCGTCTCGACCTCCTGGTCGTGTTCGTCGAGGACGGCGACCTCGACGATATCGTCGCGGACGCGGCCCATGTAGCGTTCCTCGTCGACGCCGTCGACCACGGGCAGGTTCATCTCGCGAGCGCGTTCTTCGACGGTTTCGGGCTCGAGACCGCGTCGGTACGACCTGGGCGTCCCGCCCGCGTCGTCCGTCCGAACGACGCCGACGATCGGCGAGCCGGTTTCTGTCTGGGCGAAGGCGACGGTCACGATCTCGAACCCGAACCGCTCGGCGAGCGCCTCGTACTCCTCGGGGAGAGGCTGCATGTGGACCTTGTTGAGCGTGTTCTCGTGATCGGACTCGGTCCGCGGGGCGTTCATCAGCCACGGCATCATCACCGAGATGAGCGTCACCGAGGTCGCCTCGTACGTCTCGATGCGATCCCAGAACTCCCGCGGGGAGAACCGGTTCCAGAGGGCGACCGTGCCACCCGCGACCAGGCCGGCGACGACGTCGGCGTAGACGCCGCCGATATGATACAGCGGTAAGGAGGTGTGGACGACGTCGTCCCCGTTCAACACCGCCCGCTTCGGCGCGATGTAGTTCGCGAAGATCCACCGATGTGGAATGACGACGCCCTTCGGCATCCCCGTCGTCCCGGAGGTGTAGACGATGCTCGCGGTGTCGTGCCAGGAAACGTCGACGTCGGGGTCGGTCGCCGGCTCCTCCCGGAGCGCGTCGAACGACGTCGTCCCGAGGCTCGTCTCCCGGCTCGGGCCGTCCGTCTCGATCACGACGAGTTCGGGCTCGGTCTCGAGGTCGTCGCGGACGGCTTCGAACCGCTCGAGGTACCGATCCTCGAGGACGAAGACGTCGGGATCGGTGTCGTCGAGCTGGTAGGAGAGCGTCTCGCCTTCGTACTCGAAGTTAATCGGCGAGTAGACGCCCCCGGCCTTGTTGATCCCGAACATGCCGTACAACGTCTGTAACGGGTGTGCAGCCATCAGCGAGACGTTCGATCCGCGTTCGACGCCAAGCCGCCGAAGGCCGTTTGCGATCCGGTTTGCGGTCGTATCGAGTTGCTCGTAGCTGACGTGCGTGTCGTCCGGACCGTAGATCAACGCCGTCTCGTCGGGGATCGTGGCGGCCCGCTCTCGAAGCATGCTATCGACGGTGATTTCGTCGATGGGTCTCTCGTCTAGTGTGCTGACAACGCCCATGACTGTGAGTCACCAACACGTCAGTTAAACGTTCTGGTGGATAGACTCGTCGGCCGAAAGCGCTCGGTCTCGGCTCGAGGCCTCCCAAATCATTATATAGTGTTATGACACACCATGTCATAAGATGGCGAAACAGTACGACAGCGAACGAGTAGACGACGGAACCGTCTCGACGTCGGGATTCTTCCGTCTCGACAGGATGTCCTCGGCGATGCTCGTCCTCACGGGGACACTGATCGCGGTCGCGTACGCCCCGTTGCTCACGGGCGCGGAACTGACGATCGCCGGCCAGCCGTGGCTCCTCCTCTCGCAGCCGATCGTGATGATCGTCCTCGGCGCCGTGTTCGTTACGGCGACGTACTACGTCGAACGGGCGGACGGTGACGACGCATGAGTCAGGCGAGCGAACTCGCGATCGTCTTGCTGTACTTTCTGGTCATTCTCGGGATCGGCTACTACTTCAAAGATCACCGATCGGGCGACGAGTACTGGTCGGCGGGCGGCGAGATCGGGACGGTGATGAACACGCTCGCGATCTTCGCCGCCTTCGCGAGCGGCGGAACGTTCCTCGGCTCGATCGGATTCGCCTACACCTTCGGCCTCCCGTTCGGCTGGACGGCGATCACCGGCTCCGTGGTCGGGTTCATCGTCGCAGCCATCCTCGTCGCGAAACCGATGCGACGCGTCGACGCGTACACGATCACCGATATCTTCGATTTCCTCTACCGAGATCGGCGGATCAACCTCCTGGTACCGATCGTCGTGATCCTCGCGTTCGTCTTATATATGGTCGCACAGCTCAAGGCCGCCGGGGTCGTCACGGAGTACCTCCTCGGCATCGGCTACCTCCCGTCGGTGATCATTATCGGGCTGATCTTCATCGCGTACGTCTCGCTTGGCGGCATGTGGGCGATCACAGTCACCGACGTCTTACAGGGCGTCCTGATCTGGGGACTGATGCTCGTTATGGCCGCGATGGGGTTCGCCTACTACGGGTTCTCCGTCACCGCACCCGGCGCCGAAACGCCCGGCCTGCTCGAGATGGCGACGGTTCATCCCGCATCGTATCTCGGATTCTTCGTCATCTGGGCGTCGACGGTCGCGATCCTTCCGCACATCGTGATGCGCGTCCTCTCCGCGGACAGTCCGGAGTCGGCCAAGATCGCCTACAGCTGGGTCGCGATCCTCTATGCCGTCTTCAGCGTCATCGCGTTCTACATCATCCCCTCGACCGCGCTCAGCATCGATCCGGGCCTCGCGGATCCCGACCTCGCGCTCGTCGTCGTCATGGAGTCGCTGCTGCCGGCCATCGTCGCCGGACTGGTCGCGGCCGCGATCCTCGCCGCCGTGATGTCGACGACCGACGCCCTGTTACTCGCGATGTCGGCGTCGATCGCAAACGACATCTACGGGACGGTGCTCAATCCCGAGGCCTCCGACGAACGGGTCGTCCGTATCGGAACGTTCGCCACCGTCGGCATCGGACTCGTTTCGATCGCCATCGCCGCGCTCGACCCGCCGGACGTTCTCGTCGTGCTCTACACCGACGCGACCGGGATGATGGCGGCCGCGTTCTTCTTCCCGCTCGTGCTCGGCATCTGGTGGAAGCGCACGACATCGTCGGGGGCGCTCGCCGGAATGACGGTCGGGCTCGCAAGCTACGTCGGCGCCTGGCTCGTCGTGCCGATGTTCGCGGCGATTCTGGTCGCGCTCCCCCTCTCGCTGCTCGTCACCGTCGGCGTCTCGTTCGCGACGGACGCACCGTCGGTCGAACGAATCGAACGGCTCCGGGAGAAACTCGGCCACGAGGAGACCGGGTGGTGACCGCGGTGAGTTCATCGCGTACACCCGCCGGTCGTCTCGTCGATACCCTGCTCGTCGGCGACCGCTGGCGGACGTTCTGTGGCTGTTCGCAGACAGCGTTTCTCGAGGCGCTCACCGCCGCGCTCGAGGAGTACGACTTCGCCTTCGACGTCGACGAACAGCCCCCCTCGGGGACCGAACGGGTTCTCTACGGCAGCGACGGCGACGGCACCCGAGTGACGATCACCGAACCGCTCGAGACCGAGCTCACGGTCGTTCCCGTCACCGCCGATCCGATCGCCCGCGCGGCGCTCTCGCTCGCGACGCGGGCGGACGGACGCGAGCGAGCGACGGCTAACGTCTGCCTCGTCGACGTCTCGTCGATCCCGGACGAGCGGAAAGACGAGCTCGCGACGCTCATGCAGGGGGTTATGGATCGCCTCGAGTGTGAGCCGTGGGACCTCGCTGACCACCCACGATTCAAGCTCGCGGTGCTTCAGCGGTACAAGATTCGTCGGAAGTGGCGCTACTGGTCGAGAAGGGACCGATCGGTCGCGTGAGCCGCTTGGGCTCTCCGTCCGTAGTGGCTCGCTGGCCGGACGAGCGCAGTTCCGGTTGAATCGTTTCGGTGGTCGACAACGGACCGTCCGTCGTCGTAATTTCGGCTACCTGTAACGAACACGGTAGTATGGTCGGCGCTCCGTCGTTGACCGTCCCGACGACGACAGCGGCTGAAACGCGGTCACGCTATCGATGGCATCGGAGGCCGTAGGGAACGGGCGACAGGATGCGACCGGCGTCCGACTCGAACCCGTCGCGTAAGGCACTTCTCTCATGCCCATCGGAAAACAGTTTCGTAGCAGGCGATCCACCGAAAGGCCGAAGAACCCACTATTTGTTTATTCGTTCTATTACGTTCGGGTTTTGGTAATATTTTGCACGCAATACAGCGTGATTCACCCCACGAGGAACGAGCGCGGATTAGATAATTTCGCCGGATGATAAACGGACGCACGATCTCGGTCCGCAGTAAGCGGAGAATACTCCAGATTTCGTTCAGGATCGAACGCAGAACTATTGCGAACGCGTTGTGAACCGTTCACTCGAGGCTTTGGTTGAATTATAGGAAATGTGAATACTGGAAACGAAGTTGTAGTTTATATTCGTTTTTGGTGCTCACGACGCCACACCATAGCCGGGCGAGAAAACTTGATCACGGCGACTCGAGCGCCGGTGGCGCCGAGCGGACGCCAGCGGTACGGATCCCCACGAAAAGTGTTCTCGGCTCGGCTAGACGGGCTCCCTCGAGACGCCCCGGCGGTTCAATCGTGCATGACGGTCACCGTCGGCGCGTCGACCTCGAGCAGCACCGACTGCGTGATACTGCCGAAGAGCGCCTTTCCGACCGGCGATCGTTTGCGACCGCCGAGAACGAGAAATCGTGGATCGCTCCGGTTTGCCGCCTCGCTGATCTCCTCCGCCGGAGCACCGACTCGGCCTTTGGCGACGACGCGGCTCGTCTCCTCGAGCGTTCGCTTCGCGATCGTTTCGGCCGTGTTCGCGGCATCGTTCGCGCCTTCGTCGACGTAGTACTCCGGTTGACTGCTAGAGCGCGTTTCGAACTGGTCTTCGGTCATCACGTGTAAGACGACGAGGTCGTCGTCGAACGCGTCGGCCAGGTCGCTGGCCGTGCTCACGACCGGTTCACTGAACTCGTCGTCGTCGACTGCACACAGGATTGCCATACGTGTGGTATACGGTCACCCACTACTAAAAGTTCAACCGTACTGTAAGGTGCTGGAAGTTCTGGAAGAATACTACGCGAGCGGATCGGAGGGTCACAAAACAGTCGGATAGACAAGCTCGATTCCGTTCGGCCGAATATCGTTTCGAATTATAAATGTCTGATAGTCGGAATGCTTAACCTCGAGAACGTCCATTGGTAGTATTGACCATGGTTACTGCACAATATACACACGTTACGATCACCGCCGACGATCTGGACGAGTCCATCGACTTCTACGAGAACGTCTTCGGAATGGAGAAAATCCCGACCCCAAACTGGGATCTACCGATTCAGTGGGTGAACTGCGGGGGACTTCAGTTACACGTCGTCGAAACCGACGCGACGGTGCCGAACTTTCATCACTTCGCGGTCCACGTAGACGACCTCGAGTCCGTATACACGGCAATTCGAGCACACGAAACGGCAACGTTCGAAGTGCTCGAGCAGTACGTCAGCGGTGACTACACCGACGGTGCACCACCGGTCTACTATCTGCCGAGCGGAACGGTACAGATGTACGTGCGCGATCCGGCCGGAAATATGATTGAGGTGAACTACCCGAACGTAGACGAACTCGACACGGAAACGGTTCCGAACCTGATCGAGCGCGATGACGTCGCGCCGCCGGAATCCGGGTCGCCTCGGGGAGATATCTACGGCGAATGGGGGGTTCAACCGGCCGACGAAACCAGTTGAGCAGGTATCGATTGCGATGGAAAAAGCACACAGAAAGGAAGCCCCGTGGTGGATTCGATTGTCGGCTAAGAACGGTCGAAAGCCGCGTGAGTCCGATGATCTACTCGTCCTCGTACGGCCGTAACTCGTCCCAGTCTGGAACGAGGCCCAATCCGGGTTCCTCCGGAAGCGTGATCGACCCGTCGGACGGCTGTGGCGGCGACTCGTAGATTTTGTTGGCAACCTCCCAGACGATGTCGTGGAATTCGACCAGTTGACCCGCCGCGAGCCCTGCATAGAGGTGCATATTCTGGTACGGCCACCCGCCGCCGTGGACGAGGCGACGGTTGAACGCGGCGGCCATTCCGGCGACCTTCGTTGCTTCGGTGAAGCCGCCGGTGAAACACACGTTCGGCATACTGACGTCGACGGCATCGTTTTCGATCAGTTCCCGGTGGCGAAAGCGGTGTCCTTCGTTTTGCCCCGCCCCGATCGGAACCTGCGTCCGTCGCCGGAGATCCGCCAGCAGCGACGCGTCGTTTCCGTACACCGGCTCCTCGAACCAGTCGATCGAAACCGACTCGAGTCGGTTGCACAGCTCGAGTGCCTCGTCGACCGAGTACAGGTAGTTCGCGTCCATCGAGAGTCCGATTTCGTCGCCGACCGCATCCCGAACGGCGGTTACCCGCGCCGCGTCGATGCGCGGCGTCGCCCACTCGCCCTTTCCGACGACGACTTTGACTCGAGTGGCACCGTCGGAAACGAGGTCGCTCGCGAGGTCGGCAAGTTGTTGCTCGTCTCGGATCGCTCGGCCGATCGTATGGTAGACCGGAATCGTCTCAGATGCGCCGCCGAGAAGGCGCCAAACGGGCTGGTCGTAGTGTTTCCCTTTGATATCCCAGAGTGCGATATCGACGGCACTGACGGCGGTACTCCAGGTTCCCGTCTGTGCTCGCGGGTTGAGTTCTCGGTAAAGATGATCCCAGATGCGTTCCGTCTCGAGGGGGTTTCGCCCGCGTATCTCGGGCGCGATCTGCTCGTTGATGAACGAAGCGGTTGCCTCTGGATAGAGGTAACCGGTTTCACCGTATCCGGAGATGCCCTCGTCGGTTTCGACGGTGACGAAGACGATCGTATCGTCCAGTTCGTCCGATCCGGGAAGGTCTACCGGAACGGTGTATGTCGTCGAGTGTACGCGTGTGATTTCCATGCAGAAGCTCTCGTCGGTATCAAGCGTTCGGAGCGTCAAATAAGTACCTATCGAACGAACGAGCGGCCTTGAAAGAGAAGATCAGGAATCCATAGCACCGTACTTACGCAACGTGTTGGTAAGCGCCTTCAACAGCGGCAGACCGACGAGCAGAACGGTCAGCGACGTGAGGATCAGCGGGATCGGTTCGTTGACGAAGATCAGCAGCGATCCGTCGGACAGTTGGAGCGACCGAACGAGGTTCTCCTCGGCGATCGGTCCCAGAATAATGCCCAGGACGAACGCGATAATCGAGTAGTTGTACCGCATCAGGAAGAACCCGAACACGCCGAACAGCAAGACGGTAAAGACGTCGAGCCAACTTCCGCGAAGGCCGAGGGCACCGAGCGTCGAGAAGACGACGACGAGCGGAATGAGGTAGTTCGAGTTCACCTGCGTGATGTAGGAGGTCTTTGTGATGAAGAGGAGACCGACGGCGAGGATGATCGCGTTACCGGCCAGCAGCGCGAGGAAGATGCTGTAGGTGGTGTCGATGTTCGTCGTGAACAGTTCCGGGCCCGGGTTCAACCCGTGCATTACGAGTCCCCCGAGGAGGATCGCCGTCGCACCGCTGCCGGGAATCCCGAACGAGAGCGTCGGAATCAACGATCCGGCGACCGTACCGTTGTTCGCCGCCTCGGACGCGATAACGCCGCGGTGGTTTCCGTCTCCGAACTCTTCGTCGCCACCGCCGCTTCGAACCGTCTCCGCGTACGAGACGAAGTTCGCGATCGACGCACCGGAGCCGGGAATGGCGCCGATAAACATCCCAATAAAGCCGGATTTGATCGTCGTTATCGGCGCGCGAACGACGTCGACGACACCGGAAGCGACGTTTCCGCCCATGTCGAGACCGCCTCGAGCGATTCCGCCTCGTTCGCCGGCCAGCTTGATCATCTCGCCGATGGCGAAAATACCGATCAGGACGGCGACGAAGTCGAGTCCGTCGAAGAGCATCATCGTATCGAAGGTGTATCTCGGCTGTCCGGCGGCGATAGGAAAACCGATCGTCGACAACAACAGACCGAACGCACCCGCCGTGAGTCCTTTGACGAGCGATCCGCGTGCGACAACTGTGATAAGCGCGATCCCGAAGAGCGCGATGAGGAAGTACTCTGGTGATCCGAACATCAGGACGATCGTTGTCAGATGCGGGGTCAACAGGATCAACGTGATCGTCGCCAGTACGCCGCCGATGACAGACGCTGTCGCCGAAACCGACAGCGCTGTCATCGCCTTCCCCTTTCGCGTCATCTGGTAGCCATCGAGCGTCGTGGCTGCCGCTGCTGCGGTACCGGGCGTGTTTATCAATATCGCCGCGATACTCCCGCCGTACATCGCCCCGCTGTAGATGCTTATGAGAAGGATGATCGCATCCGGACCGTCGAGACGGACCGTCAGCGGCAACACGATCGCCAATCCGAGGTTCGGTCCCAGGCCGGGAATCGAGCCGATAACGATACCGAAGAGGATGCCGGCGATGAGCCAACCGAGCGTCGATCCCGTCAGCAGGATATCGAGTGCCCCGCTGAGTCCCTCGATAAGCATTTACAGCCCCCCTCGAGTCAGATCAACCGGCAAGATGTGGTTGAACGCGAGTGCGATGACGATTGCGATGACGAGCAACGCCAGTGCGATCCGTCGCCGAATGGAAAACGCCATCGCGTACGCGATAACGAACAATGGCGTTGCGAGAACGAGACCGACGACGTACCCGACGGCTCCGTAGCCGAGGAGGAGTCCGACGAGGATGGTCTGCATGCGACGGGCTTCCGGTTCCATCGTCGACGACTGGGAGCTAGAATCGCGGTCTGACGTCTCCTGGGTGTGCTGTTGGCTACTCGACCGCGTCTTCGCCTCCGTCTCGGTTGATTCGTCACCTGCTTGCTGGTCACCGTCTACCCCGTCGACGTCGACGAAGTCGCTTTCCTCGTAATCGAACACCGATCCCGAATCATCAACGGCGGTTCGAACCGATTCAGGAAGGTAGTTTTTGCTCAACAACAGAAGCGTACCACAGATTGTGACGAGCGCGGCGAACCGAGGGAACAGGCCGACTTCGTAGGAGAACGTGAACGATTCGACGAACATGTATATCGAAACCACGAGCATACTGACGAGCAGCGCTACTTCTGGCGTCGCTCGCTCTCGTACGAAAGAAGACAGTGAACTGAACATGGGTGATACCTACTCCAGGTCGTCGAGGTCGATGTTTGCGGGGATTTCCTCCTGATTCTCCTCCATGACCGACAGCGCCTCCTCGGGTGGAATAAACTCGACGTCGTTACCCGTTTCTTCGGCCCACTCCTCCATTTCGTCGCTCTCGAGCACCTCTTCGAGACTGTCCGTAAGAACCTCGAGTTGATCGTCGTCGACGTCTGGCGGTGCGATGAACGCACGAAGAAATCCACCCATGAAGTCGATATCGTCGTCGTATCCGTATTCGGTGTACGCCGGGAGGTCGGGGAAGACGACGCTGCCGTCGCTGTGCAGTGCAGTGAGGACATCGAGTTGATCTTCGGCGTCCTCCGCGGCCGTCTCGGTCACGATGCCGACCGGGACTTCGTCGCCGGCAACAGCCTCGATGACGGCGCCGCTGCCGTCGTATGCAATGTAATTATCCCATTGGATATCCAGTTCGTTTTGCATCGTCTCGGCGAGGATGTGGCTTGGGGATCCGGTCGGTTGACCGCCGATTGCCTCGATATCGCCGTCGTCGTATGCGTCTACGACGTCCTCGAGGTCGTCGAAGCCCTCGTCCTGATTGGCTACCAGCACCCAGACGTCTCGCGTATAGCCGCCGATGTAGCTGTAGTCGTCGACGCCGAATCCGGGTTCCTGAATGAGAAACTGGGCGACGTCCGGAGAGTTGATCGGTCCCAGCGTGTAACCGTCCGGGTCAGCGCTATAAATGTCGGTCAATCCTTGCATCCCCGCCGCACCTTCGATGTTTTCGAACTGCACGCCGACGTCGTGGTTGTCGGCGATGTGCTGCCAGATCTCGCGCGTATAGAGGTCGGTCCCGCCCCCCTGTCCCCACGAGATGACGACGCGAAGTTGACTATCCGGATACTCACCGTCGCCGTCTTCTCCGAGACAACCAGCAAGAAGCGCCGTTCCGATACCACCAGCTGTAGCACCAAGATAGCTACGTCTATTGAGCATGTAATATGTTAATGATAGACATAGGCATTAAAACTTGTGTATTATACCAATACAATTAATTCATAATTCACTTATAGAATAGGTATGTAATATTTATATTACTATTACTAGATAGTTTTTCAGTGACAGGAGCTAGCCAGACGCTGCTACTGGAGCGTCCACAACGGATCTCGTGTAGTGAGTTCTTCGGGAAGACATAGAATCGGATAGTGTGGAGACGACCCACAAGAGCTAACCGAACGTAGATAATTCATCAGCTATGAGCCTCCCCGAGGAACTCGAGGGCGCGAGAATCATCATCGAGCAGTGTGCCAACGTCGAACCGAGCGAACACGTCGCGATCGTCGGCGATTGGCGATCCGACGACGTCACCGAACGACTCGCCGCGGCGGCCCGAACGATCGGTTCCGAAGCGTCAGTTCACCTGATGGCGCCCCGAGAAGAGGACGGAAACGAACCGCCCGAAGCGATCGCCGGAGCGATGAGAGAAGCCGACGTCGTCGTGTTAGTTCCGACCAGAGCGATCGCCCACTCGGCGGCGGCAAAGCGGGCACTCGAGAACGGGACGCGAATCGTCGCGATGGCGAAACTCTCGCTCGAGGAGTTGCTCGCTGACGGACTTCGCGTCGACTTCGACGAAATCGGCGAGGAAGTGCGGGAGATGGCCGATCGGTTCGCAGACGCGGACACGGCGAGGCTAACCGCGGCAAACGGGACCGACGTGACGTTCGCTCTCGGTGATCGGCCCGGAAACGGACTGAACTGTACCGTCCGCGAACCGGGTGAGTTCACGGTCGCGTACTGTGCAGAGGCGAACGTCACGCCGATACCGGACGGAACAAACGGACGGATCGTCTTCGACGGATCGATACCGAACCTCGGAATCGGGTTACTGCGAGACGAACTCACGATGGAAATCGACGACGGAAGCGTGGTCAGTATCGACGGCGCAGAAGGCGAGCGAGTCGAAGCGATCTGGCAACGGTACGACGACCCGGCGGTCCGGGAGGTCGCCGAACTGGCCGTTGGACTGAACCCTCGTTGTACCGAACTTACCGGTGGCTTCATCAACGATCACGGCGTCTACGGAACCGTTCACGTCGGGTTCGGGACGAGCAGTAACCTGGGCGGGGAAAACCGAACGCCGCTTCACTTCGATTGTACGCTTCGATCGGCCACCCTCGAGTTGGACGGTGAAACTGTCGTACAGGACCGGGACGTACAGCTCTAGTCTCCTCGGCGCCAGAACAGCATACTAGCGGCCGTCGACAGTGCCGGCGGCCATCCGTCGGATCCCCACCGTTTATCTATCGAGACGGCAACGATATCGCATGGTCGAAGATACCACCCAGCAGGATACCGTCCCTGAACCGAGCTTCGAGCACGTACTCGACCTCGAGATCGAGGTCGAAGAGCCGATCGAAATCGGAGACACCGGCGACGGACGGCGACGGATCATCCCGATCGTCGACGGCACCGTTTCCGGCCGAATCGACGGCCACGTGATCCCTGCCGGTGCGGACTACCAGCTGTTTCGCGTCGAGCGACCGACGGAACTAGTCGCGAAGTACGCCTTCGAGACCGACGACGGCTCGCGCGTCTACGTCGAGAACGAGGGCATTCGGTACGCCCCGCCGGAGACGAAAAAGCGGCTTCGGGACGGCGAGCCGGTCGATCCGGACGAGGTGTACTTCCAGTCGACGCCGCGGTTCGAGACCGCCGATCCCGACCTCGAGTGGCTCACCCAGAGCGTCTTCGTCGCCTCGGGGGTTCGACAGCCCAAGGGCGTGAAGCTGGCGGTGTATCGAGTCTACTATAGTAGCCAGTGAAACGATTTACACACCGATCGCGACGCTGTCCTGCGATCGGGTGTGCATTGACTTTCACTGGCTACTATAGANACTATAGTAGCCAGTGAAACGATTTACACACCGATCGCGACGCTGTCCTGCGATCGGGTGTGCATTGACTTTCACTGGCTACTATAGACGCCGCGAAAGAATGAGCCGTTAGTTCCCGTCGTCGACGTAAACGACGCCGTCGTCGACGACGACATCGTAGGACGGGAGGATGATGCTGTCGTCGGCGACGTTCTCGCCGGTTTCGAGGTCGAACGACCAGCCGTGCCACGGACAGGAGATGATCATCTCGTCGACGAACTTCTTCTCGACGCGTTCTCCGGGTTCGACGAACTCGCCGACGAGTTTCTGCGAGACGGGGCCCTTGCAGACCGGACCGCCGTCGTGGGGACACTGGTTGCGGAAGGCGTAGAACTCCCCGTCGGCGCGGACGACGCCGACCTCGACGCCGTCGACGTCGACGAGTTCGTGGTCGCCGTCGTCGAACTCGTCGGCGGCTTTGACCAGCACGAGGTTATCGATGCTCACAGGCCGAACACCTCCGCGGCGTTGCCGGAAAGAATGCGTTTGCGGTCGTCGTCTGAGAGGAACGGAAGATCGGTGATCGTCGATGGGCTATCGAAGTCCCAGTGGGGGTAGTCCGACGCGTAGAGGAGGCGATCGGTGCCGAGCATGTCGAAGCAGAGTTCGAGGAGTCGGGGGCTGGCCGACACCTCGAGGGGCTGGGTGCCGAAGTAGTAGTCGGTGATGTACTCGCTGGGCCGTTTCTCGAGCAGCGGCGCCTCCTCGGGCCGTTTGAGGTACTCCTCCTCGAGGCGGCTGATCAGCCCGGGAACGTAGGTGACGCCCGACTCCATGAACACGATGTCGAGGTCCGGGAACTTCTCGGGGACGCCCCGGCAGGTGACGCTGACGAGTTGGGACATGTTCGACTCGAGGAAGCCGAGCGTGTGCGTCTCGATCATCTCCTCGTAGCCCGCGCGGACGTAGTCGTCGAGACCGGAGCCGCCGGTGTGGTAGACGATCGGGAGCCCCATATCCTCGAGTCGCTCGTAGATCGGGTCGTACTTGCGGTTGCCGAGCGGCGGATTCGCTCCCGCGGTGACGAAACAGCCGCCGCGGATCGCCTCTTCGTCTTCGACCATCTCGAGGATCTCGAGCGAGGAGTCGACGTCGCTGTACGGCAGCGGAACGAGCCCGTAGACGCCGTCGTCGGGATCGAGTACCTCCTCGAGCATGTACCGGATGTGACCCTTGGCGAACGCCTGCGTTCGTTCGTCGTCGGTCTGGACGCCACCCATCGCGAGCGCCAGATGAGAGATCTGGAGGCTCGCGTCGATGTCCAGATACTCCATCCCTTCGCGGATTCGGTCGGGGGTCTCCGGCTCGTCGGGGTAGTTCGAGTGCTCGCGGACGACCTTGCCGTAGGCCTGCCGGTCGCCGGTCGACGTCGGGAAGAACGAACTCAGGTTCTGCTTGACCCCGCTGTCGCCCCAGTTACTTCGCTTGTACTGGGTGCGCCAGGGGTCGTCCATGTACTCCGCGATCTCCTCGAAGGAGTCCTGATAGTGCCAATCGCAGTCGATTATGCGGTGCTCTGCGGCGTCGATCACGCTAACTCACCCATATTGTATGGCATTGCCACACACACTAGTGTTCGTGTTACAAGATAAAGGTTATGCGGCGGGAGTAGAATCGCCCCACTCGAGAGCTTACAGTTGCAGATCCGAACGAATTCGCTCGTGAGCGGCCGCCAGTCGCTCGCGTTCGTCGTCCGCGAGGTCCCACTCGAGGATCTCGTCGGCGCCGTCGGCGGACAGCGTAACCGGGACGCTGAGACAGCCCTCGGAGAGGCCGTACTCGCCGTCGACCGGCGTCGAGAGACAGACCGGCGTCCCAGTGTCGCCGGAGCCGCCATCTGCGATCGTCCGAATTAGTCGGCTGGTGCCGGCGCTGGTAACCCAGCGAGAAGTCTCCGCCGCACCCCGGCGTTTGGCGATCTCGAACGGAATTTCGCGCACGTACTCGCGGACGTCGGCCCGTTCGTCGGCCGAAAGCGTCGCCGGTTCGCCGTCGATTCGGAGCTTCGAGAAGATCGGAACGATCCCGTTGCCGTGTTCACCCATGACGGGGCAGTACACCGTTTCGGGATCGACGTCACGCAGTTCGCCGATACGGTGTGCCGTCCGGGCCGTCTCCGACAGCGAATACCCGAGGAAGTGGCCCCGGGGCCACTCGAGTCGACGCCAGAGACGATACGTGATGCGATCGATCGGATTCGTCATGACGAGTATCGGGATCGGATCGATCGACCGTAACTGTTCGGCGACGTCGTCGACGATCCCACGATTTGCCTCGAGTTCGGCCTCTCGGGCGTCGGTATCGGTCGCGTCGTCGGGTCGCGGAGCCGCCGCGGTGAAGACGGCGAGGTCGGGTTGGGGGTCCAGGTCGCCGATCTCGTCCGCGCCGACCGCTCGAACGGTGCCGAGGGAACCGGCCGTCTCGCCGTCGACGGGCGCGTCGACGGTGTGGAAGACGGAGTGTGTGACGTCGACGGCGTGGGCCCACGCCGGCTCTTCGGCCTTGTCGACGAGCGTGATCTCGAACGTCGGATCGGCCGACGCCAGCGTGTACGCAACCGTCGAACCGATCGTACTCGCGCCGCCAATAATCGCTACGTGCATTGTGGCATCCCTACTCGAGTGTGTGACTGCCACTCACTTATACGGTTGCATCGATCCGCCCACTGACGGACGGTTCGAGCGTAAACGGGGAGGAAAAGCCGCGCCGATCGACGGCTCAGTTCAGGTCCACGCGAGGAGCCTGTGGCGCAGGATCCTGAGGGCGCGGTCGAGTGCGAACCCGAGGATCATGATCGCGATCAGGCTCGCGTACACCTGCACCGAGTCGAACGAGCGGACGCCCTGGATCTCGATGTGTCCGAGGCCGCCGCCGCCGGCGACCATCTCGAAGACGAACGTGATGATCAGCGAGATGGGCAGCGCGATCTGGAGCCCGGAGATGATCCCGGGCGCCGCCGCCGGCACGACGACCCGCCGGAGCAGTTCTCGGTCGGAGGTCCCCATCATCCGGGCGGACCAGATGAGGTTCTCGTCGACCTCGCGGGTCGCGTTACGCGCGTTGATCGCCACCGGCCAGAAGCAACCGAGGGTGACGAGCGCAATCTTCGACACGTCGCCGGTCCCGAACCAGAAGATGAAGACGGGAACGAGCGCGATCACCGGCACCGGGTAGCCGACCTCGATGATCGGATCCCAGAACCAGCTCATGATCTTGCTGCGTGCGCTCAGGACGCCGACGGCGATCCCGAGGACAGTCGCGATGACGAGCCCGACCAGCGCGCGGCGGACCGTGAGGTAGCCGTGGTAGATCAACGTGCCGTCGGCCGTGAGCGCGACGAACGAGGAGTCCGTGGCGAACAGGATGTCCGACAGCGGCGGGAGGAAGTAGTAGTGAATCATACCGAGTTGCGTGACCACTTCCCAGAGGACGAGGACGACGGCCAGCGAGACGGTCCCCTTGGCGAAGCTCACGAGGGAAGACCGGTCGAAGGTCGCGGAGCCTACGTCCATCGAATCAACCTCCGTTCGGCCCACTCGTAGCCACGGACGGCGAAGAACGCCGCCGCGGAGATGATCACCAGAACGGCGAACATCAGCGTGTACGCGCCGACCTCACCGTAGCGCAGGATCTCGAAGCCGACGCCCTCGTTCGACGCGATGAGTTCGGCGCTCACCAGCGCGATGAAGGCGATCGGAATCGCCTGTCTGATCCCGGTCAGGATGCTCGGGAACGTCGCCGGGATGACCACCTTGAGCGGAATCTTCCACGACGGCATCCCCATCATCTGCGCCGACCAGATCAGGTTCTGGTCGACGTCCTGGGCCGCGTTGTAGCTGTTCAACACGATCGGGAGCAGGCAGGCGAGGAAGACGATCAGGATCGCCGTCTCCGTCCCGACGCCGAGCCACAGGATGGCAAGCGGCACCAGCGCAGCCTTCGGAATCGGGTAGATCAGCGCCAGGAACACCTCGAAGACGTTCTCGACCGGCTGCGATCGAGCCATGCCGACGCCCAAGAGGACGCCGACGACGATGCTCAACGCGAGTCCGACGCCGACGCGGTACAGCGAAATCTGCAGGTGTGGCAGGACGTCGCCGGTCACGAGCAGTTCCCACACCGCAGCCCCGACCTCGAACGGCGAGGGGAGGACGACGCTCGGAACGACGGTACCGCTCATCAGTTCCCAGACCCCGACGAGGATCGCGAGCGGAATCCACTCGAAAACGAACCACGCGATCCGCTGGACCGGTTCGGGGACCGATTCTTCCAGGCCGTCCAGTCTAAAGTCTGCGTATGACATCGTCCTAGAGCTGTGCCTGTGGTTTTGTCTCCTCGCGGAGCGACTGCCAGACGTCGTTTTTCATCGCCGTGTACTCGTCGGACATGATAATGTCCTCTCGAGGCTGGGTCCGGTCGACGTCGATCTCGACGGCCGTCTTCTTCGTTCCCGGGTGGCGAGTCATGATCATCACGCGCTCGGAGAGGTAGACCGCCTCCTCGACGTCGTGGGTGATGAAGATCACCGTCTTCTCCAAGTCGCGCCAGATATCGAGGAGGTGATCCTGGAGCGCCTCCCGAAGCGGCTGATCGAGCGCGCCGAAGGGCTCGTCCATCAGGAGGATCTTCGGATCGTAGGCCAGCGTCCGCGCGAGCGCGACGCGCTGTTTCATCCCCCCGGAGAGTTCCTTCGGATACTTATCCTCGAAGCCATCCAGGTCCATCATGTTGATGAACTTCTGGGCGGTGTCCTGGCGCTCTTTCTTGTCGACGCCTTTCTGCTCGAGACCGTACGTGACGTTGCCCATCACCGTCCGCCAGGGGAACAGGGCGTAATCCTGGAAGACGACCCCGCGGTCCGTCCCCGGGCCGTCGATCGGAACGTCATCGACGGCGATCGTTCCCGCCGATTCGTCGAGGAACCCGGCGATCAGGTACAGCAGCGTACTCTTCCCGCAGCCGCTGGGTCCGACGACGCTGAGGAACTCGCCGCTCGGGACCTCGAGCGAGAGATCGTCGATCGCTTTCGTTCGTTCGCCGCCCGACTCGTAGACCTTCTCGAGATTCGAGATCGTAACGTGGCCTTCAACCATTTTGATCAGATACTATGGGAAGTGTGTATTTGTACTTTGTGCGGGGCGGTAACATTGGCCACGACTAGATATCGAGCTGATCCAGGTGAGGTTCGATATACTCGTTGGTCGCGTACTCGTCGACGTCGAAGCTGTCGTCGATGAGGCCAAGTTCGTCGAGTTCGTCCATGATTTCCTGCATGGCGGCGGTGTCGATACCGAAGTCGCGGTAGAAGTCGTGTTCCGTCAGGAACTCGTTGACGACGCCCTCGTCGAGTTCGAAGTGATCGGCGGCGAGTTCCGAAACCTCGTCGGTGTTGTTGTAGATGTAATCGATGACGCCGACGTAGTCTTCCATCCACGCCTCAATGGCGGCTTCTTTGTCGTCGAGCGCGTCGTTGCCGGCGACCACGTATGCGAACGGATACTCCTCCTCGAACGCGTCCTGGCTCGAGAAGACCTCGGTGTATCCCTCGTTGCGCGGCTCGACGGCGTACAGCCCGGGGAAAATCCCCACGTCGATAATACCGTCGGCCATCCCTTCGAGGAACGTCGCGAACCCTTGCTCTTGATAGGTGACGTCGTCGTCGGGATCGAGTCCGAGTTCGGTGAGCATCTTCACGTACACCGCGTGAATTCCGGTCCCGGTCGCGTTGACACCCAGGTCAGCCCCCTCGAGATCCTCCGGTTCGGTGATATCCGAGTCGGGTTCCGAGTAAATCTCGAAGCCGAAGTGATCCGGATGCGCATCCCAGAAGTCCGTCGCGATCGCGGTCATACCTCCCGGGACGGCTTCGCCGGCAATTGCGTTCCCGTAACTTTCCGTCGTCACCAGCGCCATGTCCGCCTCTCCGGCCGCGATTGCGTTGATCGAATCGGGCGTACTGGCGTCCTGTGAAACCTCGATTTCGTACTCCTCTCCCAGATTGTCCAGCTCGTCCTGAATATCGGGGATGTCCAGCATCGAACCGATATTTTCGACGGGAACGACGAAGTTGAATCGAAGCATATCCTCGTCAGTTCCCCCCATACACCCCGCCAGTCCAGTCAAGCCCGCGGTTGCTGCGACTGTACTGGTCTTGAGGAATGTTCTCCTGTCACCAGATAGCATATGCCTCCAATNCCCCGCCAGTCCAGTCAAGCCCGCGGTTGCTGCGACTGTACTGGTCTTGAGGAATGTTCTCCTGTCACCAGATAGCATATGCCTCCAATTATGCTACACTGGTAAAAGAGTTGCGCATAGTATAAGGTGCTATACAGCATCTGTGTGCAATATAGTCCTGCCGGAGGACGTCGGGTCGGGCGAACGGAACGGGTGTATCGACCCAACAACAGGTGAGGGAACTATCGGTGATTCATATCGGTAATTCCAATTGACGAACGCGCGACCGCGTTCGCGCGCGCCCTCGCCCTCAATAACCGCCGGAACAGTGTCGGAGAAGTATAGGTAATAATCTCCGGTTGAAGAACTCGTATATCGAACGTTAGGAGATGTTACATCGTACAATGGATAACAGTCCGCAGTCCATCTCCCCCCCATCGGTAGACGTCGGTGTCGACCCGATTTCCCAAGGGGACGTGGAGATCGAAACCTACCAGGTCGTCCGACCCGACGGCTCGTTCGACGCGGATCGGGTTCCGGACGTCGACGACGAAGCGCTCCGCGATCTCTATCGCTGGATGCTGCTCCAGCGCGTCTACGACAACCGCGCGACGAAACTCCAGCGACGGGGCCGACTCGGCACCGTCGCCTCCGGGCGCGGCCAGGAAGCGGCGATTATCGGCAGCGGCTTCGCGCTGTCTCAGGACGACTGGATCTTCCCGTACGGCCGCGAGGCGGGTGCGCTCTTGATGCACGGGCTCTCGATGCGCGACCTCCTGTTGTACTGGCGCGGCATCGAGGACGCCTCGAAGATGGAGGGCGCCAACATCTTCGGCATGGCCATCTCGATCGGCTCGCACATCCCGCTTGCGACCGGCAAGGCCTGGGGAATGCAACTGGCCGGCGAGGAATCCATCGCGTTCGCCAACCTCGGCGACGGCGCGACCTCGACCGGCGCGTTCCACGAAGGGATGAACTTCGCCGGCGTACTCGACGCTCCGGCAGTGTATTTCTGCCAGAACAACCAGTACGCCATCTCGCTGCCCTTCGAGAAGCAGACGAACGCCGACACCGTCGCCCAGAAGGCACTCGCCTACGGCGTCGACGGCATCCGCGTCGACGGCAACGACGTGCTCGCGGTCTACAACGCCGTCTCGAAGGCCCGCGAGCGCGCCCTCGAGGGCAACCCCGTCCTCGTCGAGGCGGTCACCTACCGCCGCGGCGCCCACACGACCAGCGACGATCCGACGCGGTACCGCTCCGAAGAGGAGGTCGACGAGTGGGAAAAACGCGACCCCCTCGAGCGGTACCAGGCCTTCCTCGAGGAGACCGGTCGCTGGGACGACATCGACGAAGAGGCGATCCGCGAGGAGGTCGAAGAGGAGTTCTCCGCCGCCGTCGACGCCGCCGACGAGTTCGAAGAGCGCGGCATCGAGGAAATCTTCTCGTATCTCCACGAGGAGACGCCGCCGGAACTTCAGCGCCAACTCGAGGAGTTCCGCGAGTTGCTGGAAGAGCGCCCGGACATGTACGAGTACATCGAAACGCGGCCGAAGGGATAACATGAACGCGACAATCATTCAGGCGGTCAACGACGCGCTACACGAGGAGATGGGCAACGACGAGCAGACGGTCGTCTTCGGGCAGGACGTCGCCGAGTCCGGCGGCGTCTTCCGCGCGACCGAGGGGCTCAAAGAGGAGTTCGGCGGCGAGCGCGTGCTCGATACGCCGCTGTCGGAGATCGCGATCGTCGGCTCGGCGGTCGGACTGGCGACCCACGGCTTCCGACCGATCGCGGAGATCCAGTTCTCCGGCTTCCTCCCGCCGGCGTTCGACCAGCTGGTGACGAACGCCAGCCGCATCCGCTGGCGAACCCGCGGCGAACTCACCGCGCCGATGGTCGTCCGGACCCCCTACGGCGCCGGCGTGCGCGCGCTCGAGCACCACTCCGAGAGCCTCGAGTCGATCTACGGCCACGTTCCGGGTCTGAAGGTGGCGATCCCCTCGACGCCCCACGACGCCAAGGGGATGCTCATCAGCGCCATCCGCGACCCCGACCCGGTGTTGTTCATGGAGCCGAAACACGTCTATCGCTCCTACCGGGAGGACATCGACGAGGGAACCTACACCGAACCGCTCGGCGAAGCCGCGGTTCGCCAGGAGGGCGAGGACCTGACCGTCATCTCCTGGGGCGCGATGATGCACCAGACCCTCGAGGCGGTCGAAAATCTCGCGGACAAGGGCGTCGACGCCGAGGTCATCGACCTGCGAACGATTTCGCCGCTCGACAAGGAGACCATCGTGGAGTCGGTCAAGAAGACCGGCCGCTGCGTCGTCGTCCACGAGGCCGCCAAGACGGGCGGCTTCGGCGCCGAGATCGCCGCCACGATCAACGACGAGGCCCTGATGTACCTCGAGGCACCGATCGAGCGCGTCGCCGGCTTCGACGTACCGGTCCCGCTGCTCTCGATGGAAGACTACTACATCCCGCCCCCGCCACGTATCGAGGAAGCGATCAAAGACACCGTCGCGTACTGAGGATCCAGACTCCGGCCTCCGCCGCTGTGTTCTTCTGTCTACTATCGTCAGACGGGCAACGCCGACGTGTTCGATCGACGGCGTACCCAACGAGGAACGTTCGTTGGTCGAAGCACCGGCAACTCCTGTTTTTGACCAACATATAGAATTCGAAAAGTAGGTTCGCTACACAGATGTGCAGTTCCCGTTCCGGCAGTGGCCTCACGGTCACTGCTGAATGGTGAGATCACCGCGTATAACATTCCCCAGTCGACCACTGAGAACAGGTGATAAACGTAACGCGGAGGCGACCGTCCATCAGTGTCAGACGGTATCACGCAACTCAGTGAGTCCGACGACTCTCGGAGCGACCCGTCGATGCCGGCTCAAATGTGGGCGGGCAAGACGGTAGCAGCAGGCCTGCGAGCTGGTGATGGGCGCTATTCTCCGACGGTAACGCGTCTGAAATCGAACAGGGAAATCCAGATTCGGATCCAGACGGGCGAGCGCGTCGGAAGCGTCCGCAGGCTCACTCGAGAGGCCGATCGCTCGGTTACCGATTCAACGTGTGGATCGCCTCCTCCCGAGCGTTCTCCGCGGCTTCCATCACCGCCTCCGAGAGCGTCGGGTGAGCGTGAACCGTTCCCGCGAGGTCCTCGAGCGTCGCGCCCATCTCGACGGCGAGTCCGACCTCGGCGATCAGCTCCGAGGCTTCCGGGGCGACGATTTGGCCGCCGAGGACGAACCCCGTCTCGTCGTCGGCGACGAGTCGAACGAAGCCGTCCGTCTCGCCCATCGAAAGCGCTCGGCCGCTGGCTCGCAGCGGGAACTCGCCCACGACGGGGTCACACCCCGCTTCCTCGGCGTCGGCCTCGGCCATCCCGACGGTGCCGATTTCGGGATCCGTGAACACGACCGCTGGGATCGCCTGGTGGTCGAGCGCCGCCGGCTCGCCGGCCGCCACGCCCGCCGCGACGAGCCCCTCCGCGCTCGCCTTGTGGGCCAGCATCGGCTCGCCCGCGACGTCGCCGACCGCGAAGACGTGCTCGAGGTCGGTCCGCGCGTGGTCGTCTGTCTCGAGGAAGCCGCGGTCGTCGGTCTCGAGGCCGATCTGCTCGAGTTCGAGCCCGTCGGTGACCGGCTCCCGGCCGACCGCGACCAGCACGCGGTCCGCCTCGAGGGTCGATTCCTCGCCGTCCTGACTTTCGGTGATGAGCTCGATACCATCGTCTCCGTCCGCATCGTCGCCGGCCGCGAGCCACTCGCTCGCGCTCTCGCGAAAGCGGAAGTCGACGCCGAGTTCCTCGGCGCGGTTCCTGACGATACGGGAGATGTCGTCGGGATAGCCCGGCAGGACGTCCTCGAGGGCTTCTACGACTGTGACGTCGGCGCCGGCTTTGGCGTACGTCGTCGAGAGCTCCATGCCGATGTAGCCGGCGCCGACGACGACCAGTTCGTCGGGGAGCTCGTCGGCCGCGAGCGCGTCGCGCGAGGACCAGACGGGGTCGTCGGCGAAGTCGAAGCCGGGGAGTTCGATCGGACGGCTGCCGGTCGCGATAATCGCATACTCGAACTCGATCGACTCGCTGCCCTGCCCCTCGCCGCCGTGGGCGATTCGAACCGCCTCCTCGTCGATGAACGCGGCCGTTCCCTCGATCAGGTTGACGCCGTTCGCTTTGCAGAGCTTCTCGACGCCGCCGGTGAGCTGGTCGACGACGCCGTCTTTCCACGCGACGAGTTCGCGCATGTCGATCGTCGGATCGGCGTGGACGCCCATCTCCTCGGCGTGGCGAGCCTCGTGGGCGACGTTCGTCGCCGTGATCATCGCCTTCGAGGGGATGCAACCGTAGTTCAGACACGTTCCGCCGTAGGCGTCCCGCTCGACCAGCGTCGCGTCGAGTCCGTGTTGTGCGGCGCGGATCGCGGCCGCGTAGCCGCCGGGTCCGCCGCCGATTACCAGTACGTCAGTCGAAGTCCGCACGTCTCCCATGACCATTATTCGAGCAGTAGCAGTTCAGGATTGTTCAGGTATCGCTTGACCTCGTTCGTAAACTGTGCGGCCTCGGCGCCGTCGACGATCCGGTGATCGACCGACATCGAGATCGGCATCGTCGGCCGGGCGACGACCTCGCCGTCGTCGACCCACGGCCGTTCCTTCATCGACCCGAGCGCGAGAATGCCCGCCTCGGGGTGGTTGATGATCGGCGAGGCGTACTCGCCGCCGATCGCGCCGACGTTCGTGATGGTGAACGTCCCGCCCTGCATCTCCTCGAGTCCGATCGTCCGGTTTCGCGCGCGCTCGGCCTTGTCGTTGATTTCGCGGGCGAGCTCGAGCAGCCCCTTCCGGTCGGCGTTATCGATGACGGGCACCATGAGCCCCGCATCGCTGGCGACGGCGATCCCGACGTTGTACTCGTCTTTGAGCAGGATCTCCTCGTTTTCCTCGTCGAGTTCGGCGTTGATCTGTGGCACCTCCTTCAGCGCCGCCACCACGGCCTTGACCGCGAACGGCATGTAGGTGAGTTTGACGCCTCGCTCGGCCGCGCGCTCTTTGAGTCGCGACCGCGCGTCGACCAGGTCGGAGACTTCGACCTCGTCGTGGTGGCTGACGTGTGGCGCCGTGTACTTCGAGGCCGCCATCTGCTCGCCGATCGTCCGCCGGACGCCGGTGTACGGAACGCGGTCGCCGGGAACGGGGCCGTCAGTTGCGGACGCGCTCGCACCCGCACCCGCGTCGCCGCCAGACACACTCGACGTACTCGAGTCGCCGACCCCAGCCGCGTCGTCCGGAGTGGGCAGTTCGGCCGACTCGGCCGTCGCCGGACCGCCGGCCGCGTACGAGCGGACGTCCTCGGGCGTCACGAACGCCTCGCCGTCGCGTTCCTCGCTCGCCGGTACGGCATCGAGCGAGACGCCTCGTTCGCGGGCGAGACGACGCGTCGCCGGCATCGCCAGCGTCCGATCGCGGTCGGCGCTCCCGCGGTGGTCGACGCGTACGGCACCGTCGTCGCGGTCCGTCGCTGCGGAGTGTGCTCCGCCGGCCGTCGCGGTCGCCGATTCGCCGCCGGCCGCCGCGGCCTCGAGTTCCCCACCGCCGGTCGACTCCGCACCGGCGGCCGAGGCGCTCGCCCGAGTCGGGGCGTCGGACGTGGAATCCGTCGTTCCCGCGCCGGCACTGGCCCCGTTCGCGGCCGCGCGGACGTCGCGCTCCGTGAGGCGGCCGCCCGACCCGTTGGCCTGCAGGGCCGCGACGTCGACCTCGAGTTCGCGCGCGAGTCGGCGGACGCTCGGCGGCGCGAAGACGCGGCCGGACGGGACGGACGCGCCGTCGCCCGCGGTGTCGGGACCCGTCTCGCTTCCGATCGCATCGTCCGGCGTCGGTGCCGTCTCTGGCTCGTCGTCGGCTTCCGTTCCCGCGTCGTCCGGCGCGGTCGACTCGGCCGGCTCGGCGCCCGAGTCGTCGTCGACCTCGAAGACGACGAGAACGTCCCCGACCGGGACGAGTTCGCCTTCTTCGGCCCGCAGTTCCGCGATTTCGCCGTCGTGGGGCGACGGAATCTCGACGAGGGCTTTGTCCGTCTCGACCTCGGCCAGCACCTGATCCTCTTCGACTGTCTCGCCGACGTCGACGTGCCAGGCGACGAGTTCGCCTTCGGCCACGCCTTCGCCGACGTCCGGTAGTTCAAACTCCGTTCTCATCGTGTACTAGAGACACTCACACAGAGCAGTATACGCTCTTCGGTCAGTCCCCGCAGTCACCCGCTCGGTCCCGGACAGTTCGTCGTCGACAGGTCCGATCGTGGCTAACGGGAGCGATACGACGGGTATCGCGCCCGAGAGCCGCCCACGCCGCCAGTTTCGATGTTCAAACGAGCGAGACGTGCGTAATTAACTGATCAGGTGTTCGTAAGGGACGAATAACAGTTATTGTCTAGCGAACCCTCGATCAGCGTATGGAATCTACAGACGCGGCGGAAGGGGCGGGGGTCAAAACGGTCCGGACAGCCTTCGAGATTCTCGAGGCGCTAAAATCGCTCGACGGCGCCACGACGACGGAGGTCGCGGCCCACCTCGATCTACCGAAGAGCAGCGCGTACAACCACCTCCAGACCCTCGAGCGCGAGGGATACGTCGTGAAAAACGACCAGACGTACGAACTGGGGCTCCGACTGCTCGACCTGGGCGCGTTCGCGCGACAGAAACAGACGCTATTCGACGTCGCACAGCCGGAGATGGAGACCGTCGCCGAAGAAACCGGCGAACTCGTCAATCTCCTCGTCGAGGAGGGCGGACGCGGCATCTTCCTCCTGCGCGAACGGGGCGACAATGCCGTGAACGTCGACTCCTACACCGGCCAATCTGTCCACCTCCATACGACCGCACTGGGAAAGACCATCCTCGCACACCTCTCCGAGGAGCGACGAGCGTCGATCATCGAGCGCCACGGTCTCCCCCAGATGACCGAGAAAACGATCACCGACCGCGATCGACTCGAGGCCGAACTCGAAGAGATTCGAACGGAAGAAGTCGCCTACGACATGGAAGAGCGCGTCAGAGGACTGCGCTGTGTCGCGGTGCCGATCTTCAACGACGAGACGATCACGGGAGCGGTCAGCGTCTCGGGTCCGAACAGTCGGATGAGCGAAGACCGAATTCGAGACGAGATTCTGCCGCAACTGAAACACGCCGCGAATATCATCGAACTCAACCAGACGTACTCGTGAGGCGGTAATCGACGGAGATTCGGTCGGACGAGGTGAGTTGGAAAGATGACCTGACTCGAGTTGAGAACAGATCGCCCAGATGGGCGAACGTTATTTCGGCAGTGGCGAACAGCCATCTAGATACCCAAACACCGATATCGAGAGCGCGTTCGCACACCAGACACATGTGACAATTGTTAACACGCAAATAGTCATTTACACAAATACCTGTGTAAACACCCCAATCCATCGACAACGACCAGTCGCAATTGGCCGGAGCAAAGACGCGATATAGATATGTTGAGATATCATTGTGATTACAGTGTAATATTCAATATAATAGTTGTCGGAAGTTCGAAATCGATTGAATGTGAAAGCGGGCCGCGGTGCCAACGCCGTCGATAGTAGCCACGGAACGTCAGTACGCACTCGGTCGCACAGCTGTCGTGTGATCGGTATACCATCTATTCGAACACGGCGAATCTGCCGCAAGAAAACCGTTACTTCGAACAAAAGTCGGATATAGCACGAGATCACGTGACAGTCTACCTACGTACAGTTATTTGTCTGTCTTTCTGTAGAGATAACTGGGGTAAGTGAGGGAACTGTAATATGAATATAGACAGGATCAGAGACGTTGCCATACCTGTACTATAGGAGATATGTTATGGGGTGAGTGATTTGTGAGCGGGGTTGGGTGTGCACCCGGCCGGTAGCCGCCGATTGGCAGTTCGTTCGTCTATTATGAACGGGGAGTTGGCTTGGACGAATGGGATAGGTCGATGGGTCGAATCGAATCGGCGGCGCACGAAGCGCCAGTGGAGCGTTAGGCTGACGAGATTGATTTCCACAGACGGGGGCGGCGTGAGATATTGGGTAAACTTTTTACTGTGTATCCCACACGAACGATTACAATGGATGACGACGAGTCCTTCGACGTTTCACCGCGCGATATCGCCATTCTGAAAGCGAGAGTGGACAATCCAACCTCGTCGACCCGCGAACTGAGCCGCATTCTAGAAAAAGACTACGGAATCTCGCTCTCGCACAATCGCATCAACGAAATCCTGCGGACGATGTCCGAACAGGAAATCTTTCGCGAGACGATCCTCCCGAACCGGGAAATCTTCCGCCACTATTTGTTTCGAATCGCTTTCAATTTCCCGAACTTCGAAGAGAACTGGCGAGACTGCTACGACGCGCTGCAGACCGATCCGCACGTGCTCATGTTTTTCACTGCGGACAGCGATTACCAGTGGCACGCAATCGCGCAGTTTCGGACGGACGACGAGATGGAACGCTGGGTCCACGAATTCTTCAAAACACACGGCGATCTAATTTCAGAATTCCACAATACAATGCTGCACAGCGTCCACAAATTCCAAACTGAAGCCGCCGTCTTCGATAACATTCTTTCAGAAACAGAAGAGGGACGACAGTATCTCGAGCACGACGAGTAATTGAATCACGGATATTTTAATATTCAGTCGTTTTCCAGCACATAGAATCTTCGCTTCGCAATTTATATTACATTGTTCGACGATCCTCCGATATGGGAGTAACTGACCTTTTCGATCCGGACGGCATCGCTGTTATCGGCGCGTCGAAAACACCCGGCAAACTCGGGAACGATGCGATGACGAACATTCGGACCTACGACGGCGACGTCTACCCGGTCAACCCCTCGAGCGAGGGCGAGGTGTACGGCTACGAGTTCGTCGACTCCGTCAGCGAAACGGACGCGGATCTGGCGCTTTGTTGCGTGCCGAGTCCCGTCGTTCCGGAAGTTCTCGAAGAGTGCGGCGAGGCGGGCGTCGGCGCCGCGGTGATCTTCGCGGGCGGTTTCGCCGAGGTCGACGAGGCGGGCGAGCAGCGAGAGGAGGAGATCATCCGCATCGGCGAGGAGTACGACATGACGATCCTCGGGCCGAACACGGCGGGCTACTGCATTCCCGACAGCGACCTCTACGGCTCGTTCGTCCCCCAGATCCGCGAGGTCGAGACGGGGAACGTCGCCCTCGTCGCCCAGAGCGGCGGCGTCGGCATCACCTCCGCGTTCCAGTTCGATCGCGAAGAGTACGGCGTGTCGGCGATGTTCGGACTCGGAAACCGAGCCAACACCGACTTCGCCGAACTCATCCCGCTGCTCGACGACGACCCGCAGACCGAAGCCATCGCGATCCACATCGAGGGGACGGACGACATCGAGAACACCCTGGCAGTCTGCCGGGAGGCCGAGACGCCGATCGTCGCCTACAAAGCCGGCAGCGAGAACCTGAGCGAGTTCCTCGAATCGCACACCGGCGCGCCGATTCAGGACCGCGCGACCTACGAGGACGCACTCGCCGGCGAAGGCGTCGTCTTCGTCGACTCGGTGACCGAACTCATCGATTCGGCCCGCGCGATCGCGGACACGCCGACACCCGACGGAAACAACGTCGGCGTCGTCACGGCTCAGGCCGGCCCCGGCATCATCATCGCCGACGAACTCGATAAGCGCGGCGCCGAGTTCCCCGACCTCGAGGACGAAACCCAGGAGCGCGTCGACGGCGTCCTGCAGGATATCACGTACACGGAGAACCCGGTCGACACCGGCCGGCCGCTCCCCGAGTTCGGTCAGGTCGTCGACGCCGTCGCCCGCGACGAGAATATCGACATCGTCGTCGTCTACGAGATCTACGAGGACTCGCTCGGCTACCCGGTCGAGGAACTCGAGACGCTCGCCGAGGAAGTCGACAAGCCGATCCTGTTTACGGTCGCCGGACCGGACAGCTTCGAGGAAGAGCGACTGCAGATGGAAGCCGCCGGCATTCCGACCTTCCAGGCGCCCGAGCGCGGCGCACACGCGGTCGGCGCACTGATCGATTCGGTCGCCGACGAGTAAGTCCGCCGGAGCGTCGGTTTCCGCTCCCGGTTCCCGTCGTACCGTTCGCTCGACGAAAACGAGTTCTTTTGGAACTAGCAGCTTTTGGAGAAGTAGTGAAATTCATTGCTCGATCGGAACTGCTCACCGATATCAGTAGAGGAACGTGAAAAACGCTAGCTGGAGCGGGATCAGCAGGCAGATGGTCGCGACCGAGCACGCGACCGTCGTTCGGATGACCTCGCCGGTGTCGGCGGTCCCTTCGGCCAGGATAACGATGAGGACGGCGGACTGGTAGGGGAAGAAGTACGCGCTCAGCGCCATCGCTTCGGACATCAACACGGGCGTCAGCGGCAAGCCGGCGGCTTCCGCGTACGGAATGAGAATCGGCGTAAGCACGCTCGCGACCGCGAGCCCTTCCATCAGGAACGCCAGCAGGAACGTGATGGCGAAGACGACCGCGAGGACGACCATGAGCGACGCGTCGGTCGGAACCAGCGCGAGCAGATGCTCCGCCGCATCCTCCGTGAAGCCGGTGTGAGCCAGTCCGTCGCCGATCGCGAAGACCGCGGCGATGAAAAAGATGATCGAGAAGTCGGTCTCGCCGACGCTCTCGAAATCGGTGACGCCGATGTTCGGGAGGAAGGCGAGTACGACGACGGCGACCGCGCCGACGACGGGGTGGAACCCGTGGACGAAGTCGGTCGCCCAGATCGCGGCGCCGACCAGCAAAAACGCGAGCATCCGCCGCTCGGTCCGCGTCGGTCCGCCGGTCTGCGTCGGGAGGTCGACGCTCGAGGACGGATCCGGACGGAACAGGAAGTAGACGATCGCACAGACCATCAGGACGCGAGTGAGTCCCATGATGGGGTACATGTGGAACAGCCACTCGGTCCAGGAGACGTGGTGTCCGGCGATCGAGCCGCCGAATCCGGTGATCATGATGTTCGGAAGGTCGGCGGTGAGAATCCCCGAAGAGCCGTAAAACGTCGCGAACGCGGGACCGAGAAAGAGACCGACGCGGGCCGCGCGGTCGTCGAAGAGGTCTCCTGTCTCCTTGAGGATCGGTGCGATGATGAGGATGCGAACGAGCGCCGAGGGGATCAAAAGCGCCAGCGCGTGGGCGCCGATCGACAGGGCGACGAGGAGGCGTCGATACGTCCGAACCGGTTGAACGCTGGCCGACTCGGAGACCGTCCGTGCGGTGATCTTGCTTCCGGCCCAGTTGGCGAGCCCGCTTCGGCGGGTCGCTTCGCCCATCAGGAGGCCGAATCCGATGAGCCACGTCGCCGGCTTCTGAAAGCCGGTCAGCGCCAGTTCGGTCGAGAACGTAACGGCGATGAGTCCGATTCCGATCAGCCCCGTGTAGGCCGGGGGAACCGGCGTTAGAATCCACAGCGCGATACAGAAGATCGTGATCGAGAGCATCCACGCGGCGTCACCAGTACCGGAGAGTGCGAACCACGTCGTCGCAGCGACCGCTATCGCGAGGGCGAACGCGACCGGCGGGGCTCGAACGGACTCGATCACCGACCGATGGTTCATCTACGAACACACTCACCCAGACCTGGGTTAAATCTATCGGAGAGACGGGAAGACGCCGACGGCTGGACGACGTCACCGATCCGCATATGCCAACAGTTATTACGCATCTTCGTGAGGTATCGATGAATGGTAACTGGGTTGCTCAGAGCCTTCCTTCGATCGCTCGCGGGGCTACTGGAGCGTGCGAACGTCATCGAGCGCTCGCGGCTGCGAGCGACGGTCGATCTCGCGTGGCCGCGTATCGTCACCGGCCTCGCGCGGATGTCGAAACAGACCGCGGACGTAGCGATGGTCGGTCTGGTCCTCGGACCGTCGGCCATCGCCGGTCTCGCGTTCGCGTACGCGTACTGGCAGCTCGGCGACCGCATCTCGCTCGGACTCTCCGGCGGCTCGATCAGCCTCGTCTCCCAACATTACGGCGCCGACGAAATCGGTCTAGCCAACCGGACGATCACCCAGAGCTACCTGATCGCGACGGCCCTCTCCGTTCCCCTCGCCGCCCTCTTTTATTGGCAGGCGGAGTTCCTGATCGGGATCATGAGCAGCGATCCCGACGCGATCCAGTACGGGGCGACCTACCTGCTGATCGTCGCGCCCGCGATCATCTTCGAGTTCTACAACAAGGTTGCCAGCCGCATCTTCGCCGGCATCGGCGACACGTTCACGCCGATGTTGATCCGCGGCGGCGGCGCCGCCGTCAACATCGGCCTCAACGCCGTGTTGATATTCGGGCTCGGCATGGGCGTCGCCGGCGCCGCCATCGGCACCGCCGTCTCGACCGCGCTGATCACGCTCGGGCTCTTCTGGGGACTCGCTGGAAAGCCCTACCCGAACCGAGACGCGCTCCCCGTCGGCTTTACGACGTCGGGACCGCTAATCGACCCGTCGCTGTTGCGGCCGCTGATCAGCGTCAGCACGCCACTGATATTCCAGCAGATCGCGCGAGCAGCCGTCGCGTTCCCGCTGCTTGCGATCGCCGCCATCTTCGGCTCCGTCGCCGTCGCCGGCTACGAGATCGCCCGCCGGACTCGAGACCAGATCAACAGCCTCTCGTGGGGCTTCTCGATCGCCTCGAGCAGCCTCGTCGGACGCCACATCGGCAGCGAGGAAGAAGATCTCGCGGCGGCCTACGGCGACGAGATTATCCGCTTTTCGCTGCTGTCGTACGTCGTCACGGCCGTGCTCGTGATCATCTTTGCGGAGCCGATCGCTCGGCTGTTCGTCACCGATCCGGACGTCATCGACCTGGCGGCGACGTTCGTCGCCGTGACGGCCGTCGCGACGATCGGCCTCGGCCTCGACGAGGCGGCTACGGGTGCGCTGCGCGGCGCGGGAGACACCCGCTGGCCGTTCTACGCGGCGCTGGTCGGGCTCTACGTCTTCGCCCTGCCGATCGCCTATCTCGGCGTCGTCACGCCGCTCGGCGTCACCGCGCTGTACCTCTCCCTGGTCGCTGAGATGTTCATCCCGGCGACGATCACGCTCTATCGATACTACAGCGGCGCCTGGCGGGACGTCAGCCGGTCGCTGCGCGACCGATCGCAGAGCGCGACGGACTGAGTCCGCCGGCGCCCCGCCCGTTTCGAATCACCGTTCGATGAGGACGGTTCGGAAACCGACCACCCCGAGATCCGTCCCGCTCGAGCGAGCCCCACTCGTTCGCTGAGAGAGAATAGCACGATCCATCGCAATCGAAAACCGCGCCGACCGATAATAAACTCGAGCGTGCAGTCGCAGGCGCAATCGATTTTGGCCGTCAGCGGGACTGACCGCGTACACGTACCCAGAAACCACCCAAAACCGGCAGTAGATACCTCTGATTACATGCATACCTGCGTAAACCACTCCGGTATGCGAACATTTTTTACCGGTCGGATAGTAGTGGTTCACAGTGACCGATCGAAGCCAATCGGCCGACGTAGAGCCCACCTGTGGGTGCAAACTCGGTCGCGTCGCAGCGGAGCACGGCCTCTCGACCCTCGACGACGACCTGGTCGCGTACTGGACCGGCGACGGTGACGACCAGATGAGTACGCGCCAGCTCGCGACACACGTCAATCAGCGGGTTCTCGAGGCGGCCCTCGACGAGGCGGATATTATTCCCAAAGACGGCGAAGTGGAGAACACGTACCGGCTGTTGACCGACGACGACGTCAGCAGCGGGACGCGGGTCCAGACGCGCAACGAGTTGCGCCGCGACGGCGTTCCGATCGACGACGTCGAGTCGAACTTCGTCTCCCATCAGACGGTGTACAACCACCTGACGGGCTGTCTCGAGACGGAACTCGAGACGCCGAGCGACGAGGAACGGATCGAGCGAAGCGCCGATAAACTCGGCGCGCTCCAGAACCGAACGGCGGCCGTGACCACCGACACCGTCGAGCAGTTGACCCGCAACGACGTCGTCGATATCGGCGATTTCAACGTGACCGTCTCGGTGACCGTTACCTGCGAGGACTGCCTGCAGGAGTACCCGATTCGAACGCTGCTCGAGGAGCGAAGCTGTGGCTGCCAGGAACGCGACGGCGCTTGAGGCGAAACAGCGGTAATCTGCCGCGAGAGAGCTCCTTTCTTCGGAAATTTCGATGCTAGTGTGAGGGATAAAATATATCTGGAGGCGGCGAGAACGGGGTAGTATGAAAACCGATTTAGAGACAGCGGAACGAGACACCCCGGCACAGGCGACGTTGTACGCCGACAACATCGGTGGAATCGACGAGGCGAAAGTCTCGTTCGAACAGGGAGTGACGGTTCTCTCTGGCCGAAACGCGACGAACCGAACGTCGCTGCTGCAGGCGATCATGGCGGCACTCGGAAGCGATCAAGTCAGCCTCAAAGCCGACGCCAGCGAAGGTGAGGCCGAACTCGAACTCGGGGACGATCTTTACCGACGCTCGCTCGAACGTCGAAACGGCACGATCGTCACCGATGGAGAGCCCTACCTCGAGGATCCAGAACTCGCCGATCTCTTCGCGTTCCTCCTCGAATCCAACGAGGCGCGACGGGCCGTCAGACGCGGTGACGACCTCCGCGAACTCATCATGCGTCCGGTCGACACCGAAGCGATCAAAGCCGAAATCGAACGCTGCGAACAGCGCAAACGCCAGATCGACGAGGAACTCGAAGAACTCGACGAACTCGAGGGACGGCTTCCGGACCTCGAGGCCAAACGCACTCGCCTGAACGACGAACTCGAGGAGCTTCGCGAGGAACTCGAGGCCGCACAGGAGGAACTCGACGAGACGAACGTCGACGTCGAGGAACGCCGGGAGGAACAATCCGAACTCGAGACGAAACTCGAGGAGCTCCGCGAGACGCGGTCGGAGATCGAACGCGTCCGCGAGCGGATCGAGACCGAACGCGAGAGCATCGACGCCCTCGAGGAGGAGCGCGAGGAAGTCGAGTCGGAACTCGAGTCGCTCTCGACGGGCGACGAGACCGACCGCAGCAAGCTCGAGGCCGAGATCGACACGCTACAGGCGGAGAAGGCAGACCTCTCGGAAGAGATCTCCCAGCTCCAGAGCACGATTCAGTTCAACGAACAGCTTCTCAGCGGCCAGGAGTCGATTCTGCCGGAAGGGAGTAGCGACGACGGCGGCGACGGCGACGGCGACGTGACGGATCAGCTCTTAGCCGACGACGAGACGGTCACCTGCTGGACCTGTGGCTCGTCGGTCGCCCGCGACCAGATCGAGACGACGATCGAGCAGCTCCGGACGGCTCGCCAGGAGCGACTCGAGGAGCGCTCGGAGCTCAACACCGAACTGGACGAGCGCCGAGAGACGCTGTCGACCATCAACGAGAACCGAACCGAGTACCGACAGACCCAGCGTCGTCTCGACTCGATCGACGACGAGATGGAGCGACGCGAAGAGCGGGTCGACGACCTGATCGACGAGCGCGAGGAACTCACCGACGAGATCGACGACCTCGAGGCGGAGATCGACGACCTCGAGACCGAAGACTACGGCGACGTCCTCGATCAGCACAAGGAAGTCAACCAGCTCGAGTTCGAACTCGAGCGCAAGCAACGCGAACTCGAAAACATCGAAGAGCAGATCGACGACATCGAAGACCGCCTCGACGAACGCGAGGGACTCGAAGCTCGCCGCGACGACGTGACCGACGAGCTGACCGATCTGCGGACGCGGATCGACCAGATCGAAGCCGACGCCGTCGAGGCGTTCAACGAACACATGGAGAACCTCCTCGAGGTGCTCGGCTACGGGAACCTCGACCGGATCTGGATCGATCGCACGAGCCGCGAGGTTCGCGAGGGTCGACGAAAGGTCACGCGCTCGTCGTTCGACCTGAAGATCGTTCGCAGCACCGACGACGGTGCGGCCTACGAGGACACGATCGACCACCTGAGCGAGAGCGAACGCGAGGTGACCGGGCTGGTCTTCGCCCTGGCGGGCTACCTCGTCCACGAGGTCTACGAGACGGTCCCGTTCATGCTGCTCGACTCCCTCGAGGCGATCGACTCCGAGCGGATCGCGAAGGTCATCGAGTACTTCCAGTCCTACGTGCCGTATCTCACCGTGGCGCTACTCGACGAGGACGCACAGGCCGTCGACGTCGACCACGAGGTCGTCTCGGAGATCGGATCGCCGACGACGCCGTAACGGTCGTCTCCAGCAGTCGGTATCGATTTGCTCGTCGGCAAGGAACGGCTCGAATCGATCGCTCGAGGGCGCTCAAGAGAACAATAGGTACAGAAGTTGCAATAGGTGAAATATTTTGAATAGCTAAAATAGATGAGATTCCGTGAACCAATCGTTTCTCCAGAGCCAAGCGTTTATCAGACGCGAAAGATTCTAGGGATCCATGGATGACGGGCCACAGCCGGGGAAATCGGCCTTCTGGGCGAACGGGATGGCGGAGGCGGATGTGCGACGGCGATCGCGGACTCTCCTCAACACGCTCGACGACGGCCTCTATCACCTCGACGCCGACGGTATCGTCGTCGGCGCGAACGACGCCCTCCTCGAGTCGGTAGGATACGCTCGAGAGGCGCTCCTCGGGTCGCACGTCTCCGCCCTACACGACGGAGACACGGTCGAACGCCTCGAGGACGCAGCGCGGACGCGACCCGAAAGCGACGATAAAGAAGCGCCATCGGCGCTCGACGCGGGTCTCGAGACCGCCGACGGTGGCCGCGTCGCATGTACGCTTCGAATTCGCGTCGTCGAGGCCGCGGACGGCACCACCGAAATCGTCGGCATCGTCCGGACGGACGAAGACCGGGAGAAACCAGCGAAACGGGATTCGCGTGACGCTACAGACGGGTCGACTCGAGTGAAACGCGAGGGAAGCGACGACGCGGACGGTCGGGACGTCTGCATCGTCCTCGTCGACGACGAGGGGACCGTCGCCTGGGTCGACGACGCGGTCGTGGCGAACGCCGCGTGCACCCGCGACGAACTGCTCGGCCGAGACGCGCAGTCGATCCGCGAACTGCTCGCGGAACGGAGCGAAAGTGACCGTGCGTTCGCTGAAGCGAAACGCGAAGACGTCAGCACCAACTCCGGACTCGAGTGGCAACGTCGGCCCATCGAATCGGACCCGTACGCCGGCGGGCGAATCGACGTCTATCGCTGTCCGCACGACCGAACGCTCACACCGGGCGACGGGGAACGAGAGACGGAGTTCGCCTCGCTCGTCGACGCCGTCGAAGAGTACGCCATCTTCCGGCTGGATACGGACGGTCACGTCGTCTCCTGGAACGAAGGCGCGGCGACTATCAAGGGGTACGAGCGCGAGGAAATCCTCGGCGAGCACTTCTCGGTGTTCTACACCGACGACGACCGTGATTCGGACGTTCCCGAACGGAACCTCGAAATCGCTGCCGAGAGGGGCAGCCTCGAGGCCGAGGGATGGCGACGGCGGGCTGACGGCTCGCAGTTCTGGGCGACCGTCACCATCACGCCGATCAGGGAGGACGGAACGCTACAGGGGTACGCGAAGGTCACCCGTGAGATGACCGACCGGCGCGAACGCGAGCAGCGACTGCAAGCCGAACGAGACCTGAGCAACCGCATTCTGGAGACGAGTCCGATCGGAATCGCGGTCATCGACGCGGACGGGACGCCCGTCCGGGCAAACGATCATATGGCGGAGATACTGGGCCGTTCCCACGAGACCACGACGTCGCACATCCTCGAGCAGGTCGACGTCTACGACGCTGACGGCACCGCGGTCCCGATCGACGAACGCCCGGCGATTCGCGCCCTCGAGACCGGCGAAGCCGTCACGGACAGAGAATACAGGATCGAAACCGACGACGACACCGGCGACACCGACCGTCAGTCGCGGTGGCTCTCGATCAACGCCGCGCCGGTTACCGGCGACGACGGAGCGGTTCGTCACGTCGTCGTCGCAGCGACCGACGTGACGGCGTTGAAACGCCAGGCCAAACGCCTCGAGCGACAGCGCGACGACCTGCGGAACGAACTCGACGCGCTTCTCGAGCGGATCGACGACGCCTTCTACGCCGTCGATACGGACTGGAAACTGACCTACGCGAACGAGGCGGTGGCCGAACTGGCAGGCGTGTCGCGAGACGAGTTGCTCGAAATGACCCTCTGGGAGGCGTTTCCCGAGTTCGCCGACACCGACTTCGCCGCGCTCGACCGACAGGCGATGGCGACCGGCGAGTCGCTCGAATACGAACAGTACTACCAACCGGCGGACGTCTGGTTACAGGTCTCCGTTCACCCCTCGTCGACCGGACAGTCGGTCTACCTCAACGACATCACGCAGCGCAAGGCGGCTCGAAACAGCCTGCAACAACGGGCCCACCAGCAGGAAGTCATCGCGGAACTCGGACAGCTCGCGCTCGAAACGGACGACCTCGACGAGCTACTGACAGAAACGTCGAAGCGGGTCGCTAACGCCCTCGGAAACGAGTACTGTTGTGTGCTCGACCTCGATTCCGAAACCAACCAACTGCACGTCAGACAGGGCGTCGGCTGGGAGGACGGGACCGTCGGTACGGCGACCGTGTCCGCGGCCGGCGACTCGCAAGCGGGGTACACGCTCCGCTCGCCGGAACCCGTCGTCGTCGAGGATCTGCCGTCGGAGACGCGATTCACAGCGTCGCCGCTCCTGACGGACCACGACGTCCACAGCGGAATCAGTACGACCATCGGATCGGCCGCCGATCCCTGGGGAATCCTCGAAACTCACACCACCGACCAGCGGTCGCTGACGGTCGAAGACGTCAACTTCGTTCAGAGCGTCGCGAACATCCTCACGGAAGCGATCGAGCGCCGGGAGTCCCAGCAGGAACTCGAGACGACGATCGCTCGACTCGAGGCGTCGAACGAACGGCTCGAGCGATTCGCCTACGCGGCGAGTCACGATCTGCAAGAGCCGATCCGAATGGTCTCGTCGTACCTTCGGTTGATCGAAAAGCGATACGAGAACGCACTCGACGAGGAGGGAACGGAGTTTCTTACGTTCGCCGTCGACGGCGCCGATCGAATGCGCGAGATGGTCGACAGCCTGCTTACGTACTCGCGGGTCGACAGTCGGGAGACCCGACTCGAGCCGGTCGCCGTCGACGAGGTCCTCGAGCAGGTGTGTTCGGACCTCGAACTCAGGATCGACGAGACCGACGCCGTCGTCACGGTCGGATCGCTCCCGCGCGTCCGCGCCGACGAGAGCCAACTCCGCCAGCTCTTCCAGAATGTGCTCTCGAACGCGATCGCGTACGCCGGGTCGGAGCCGCCGCGGATCCACGTGTCGGCCGAGCGCGACGGGGGGAACTGGCGGCTTTCGGTCGAAGACGACGGGATCGGCATCGATCCGGAACACACCGACGGAATCTTCGAGGTCTTCGTGCGCGCCCACTCGCGGTCGGAACACGACGGGACGGGGATCGGGCTCGCGATCTGCCAGCGAATCGTCGAACACTACGGCGGCGACATCTGGCTCGAGTCAGCCCCCGACGAGGGGACGACGGTCTCGTTTACCCTCCCCGCAGCACCCGAGTCAGAGTGACGGGGGAGGACGCGACTCAGCGGTCGTCTCGCAGTTCGGATGCGTCCACCAGTCGCCGACACTCGGAAACAACAATGCGCGTATGTGACGCGTCACTTGGCAAGTTACTAGAATGGGTCAGAGGCAGTCGTATTAGCGCGTCGAAATCGGTTGTTGTGAGTTATAGGTGCAGTAAGCGACGGGTAGCCATCTCCACTGACGATCGAGTTGCACGGGCCCACACGTGATCGCTACGCTCGTGTTACCCGTATACACCGCCCCAGCGATACTGAGTTGCGTTCGGAGCGGCTGTGTCGCATAGAGCCAGAATGTTTCCGTTAGATAAATACTTGTATTGTGACAGTTCGTCCCCTAATCGGAGCTCTGAACTGGGTATAGGGATGCGCGAGAGATTTCGATCCACAGTCCGTTCTACTCGCAGCACTGTTGACCGGATCGCCATCGAACTGGCAGTGATCGTTCACGAGCCGATGAATTAGATCCAATCGAGACAGAATGTTTAAAACTATCAGCGCCAACTACTGGGGTATGGGTCCTCAAAGCGGATTTGACGACATCCTTCTCGTAGAGGACAACCCCGGCGACGTTCGACTGACCAGAGAGTTGCTCAAGAACGCCGAGCAGGACCCGACGCTACACGTCGTCTCCGACGGCGACGATGCACTATCGTTTCTCCGCCAGACCGGCGAGTATCGAGACGCACCACGTCCAGACGCGATACTGCTGGACCTTCACCTTCCTCGAATGGACGGCGAAGAGGTATTACGCGAACTGGACGAGGGACTGCGCGACATTCCGACGATCGTGCTGTCGGGCTCACAGCAGGGTGCCGACCTCAAACTCGACGACGTCGAAGCGGACGTCGACGCCTGCATCGAGAAACCGCTCAGCGCGAAGCGACTCGACGAGTTCGCTCGAGCGAGACACGGTTGAAGGCGTCAGTCTGCCGTCCCGATGGTGATGGCCCAGAGTCCGCCGACGGTCGCCCCGAGCGTCAGGAGGACCGCGACGTGAAATCCATCGGCGTAGGCGACGCTCGCCGTCCCGAGCGGTGGCATCGCGAGCGCGGTGAACCCGATTCCCACGTTGAAGATGCCGACGACCGCCGTGTCTTTTTCCGGCGAGTATACGGTCATGAGCAGCGGGATGTAGAGCGTCGCGGAGCCACCCAGACCGAGCCCGATGAGGAACACGGCGACGAGGAGCCCGGGCGTCGCGGGAACGAACAGCAACGCGATACCGACGGCCGCACAGACGAGCGATCCCAGAAACGCTCGTCGCGAGCCGATCACGTCGGCGAGGTAGCCGCTGCCGATCCGCGAGATGATACTGACGCCGCCGATCAAGCCGAACGCGACCGACGCGGCGGCTTCGGTCATCCCACGAGTCGCGAACAGTTCGACGGCGTATGCTGCGAGCAGTTGGTACCAGGCGAACGAGAGTGCGATACCGACGAACAACAGCCTGAACGTCCGCGTCCCGCCGAGTCGACCGAGCCACGCCACGAGTTCGGCGGCGTCCGCACTCGAGTGAGTTGCCCAGCGCGGGCGGCGACAGACGAGCGCGGCGAGGACGAAGCTTCCAGCGGTCACCGACATGATGAGCAGAAAGCCGCGACGCACGCCGACCTCGGTAAATGCGAACTGCCAGAGCGGCGGAAGGACGGTCAACCCGAGGCCGTTCCCGACGAAGATCAGTCCCGTGGCGGCGCCTCGCCGAGTCTCGAACCAGCGCGGGACGATCGACGCCAGCAGGACGAATACCGTCCCGAGGGCTAGCCCGAGGACCGCGAAGACGAGCGTGAGACCGACGGCTGACGAGACGAGATAGAGCGACGGCGCCAGGGCGGCCGTCGCGACGGCACAGCCGAACAGCAGCGCTCGAGCCGAGTATCGCGTTCCGAAGACGCCGACCAGCCCGGAGCCGATAAAGAACGTAAAGAGCATGACCGCGAAGACGCCGGAGAGTGCAATCGGCGCAGTACCGAAGGCGTCGCTGAACGGTTCGCGAAAGATACCGTACGACAGCGGCGTGCCGAACGTAAAGATCATCGCCACGGCGCCGATAATCGCGACGAGCCAGCTACGGCGACCGTCGGGACGCTCTACGCGGTCAGTTCGCACGACTCAGTCTCGGCGATACGAGGTCGAAAACGTTCTGCTTCACGACTGGTCGTCGAGTTCGGTGACGGTACAGAGGTGGGACGGAGACGACACGCTCGAACCGACGGCGACGTCGCTCTCGGTTCAACAGTCGCGAGGAAAACACAACACCCTACTCTCGGGCAGGAGCAGCGCTATGGACACGATCGATTCAACGCAGGTCGGTCGACGGTGGGGTCCGGTTCGTGGCGGTCACCTCCATGGTATGCTATAACAACCCACCAATAATAATTATTTCCATGGCGGCAACACTCGAGGGGCAGACGGTACCCCCATCGGCCACGGTATCGACGACGTCGATGGCATCGACGGGCGAGTCGGAAGTCGTTCCGGAAACCGAATCCGACTCGAGTGGTCCGATCGGAACAGTCAGGCGAGAGCAAATATTCTTTTGGTGCTGAGTTGCGAAGTGAGCACGAGCCGATGGCCTATGAGACACCGTACTACCTCACTTTCGATGATCACGAGTCGCCGAGCGAGCGACTGATTAGCGCGATCGCAGCCATCGTTGGCGTGCGACCGAGGGAGCTTTCGGCGCTCTACTCCGCGGTCGATCCGGACGCACTCGATGGCATGACGTCGTCGTCGGGCGAGTACTCGCTTTCGTTCGAGTACGAGGGATTTCACATCACCGTCCACAGCGACGGATCGATGCTGCTTCGCGATCCCGAGTCGATACACGCGACCAACGGGACGATTTCGAACGCACTCTTGCTCGCATCGGAGACGGCCGACGATACCTGTACGGATCTGCAGTTTCCCTATCCACCCAGTCACGAGAACGTCCTCAGCGTGACGACCGATCGGACCGCTTCCGCGGTCGTCAACGAGTGGCGACACCGAGACCACGAGCCGCCCGTCAATCGGAAGCTCATCAGTCTCGCCGATTTCACGCGCTCGGCCGACACCCAGTCGGTCACCCTTCCCGGTTCGGTCGAAGCGGACCTCCTCTCCGATCCAGTGGACCTCTCGACGCTTCACAACCGAATCGTCCAGTCACTCGACGCGTGGCAGTCGAATTCGTACGTAACGGTTCTGTGTTTCCGCTCCGTCGAGACGTTGCTCGAAGAGGTCGGGCTAGACGACGTGTACAGTTTCCTCTACAGCCTTACGTCGCGGGTCGCCGACGCGGACGCACTCGCCCACTACCATCTCGATCCGCTCGCCTGCGACGACGAAGCGATCACCGTCCTCGCGCCGCTTTTCGACGCCGTCGTCTCCGATGACGGAACCGGTACGACCGTTCTCGACGGGTGAACCGGTTAGTTCGGTAATCGACCTCGACGCTCGAGAAGCGCGAGGACGACGACCGTAACGGCGAGGAAAACGGCCGCGACGCGAAAGACCGAGTCGTAGGCGTAGCCGTGCTCGATGAAAACGCCGAGAACGAGCGACCCCAGCGCCTGTGTGAGCATCCAGACGGAGCTAAAAACTGCGTAGGCGCTCCCGCGACTCGAATCCGGGAGCGTATCGAGGAGGAACGTGTCCGTCGCCGGAAACAGCGAGTGGATGACGAACCCGACGACGCTCGAGATGGCGATCAGTCCGACCACTCCCTCGACGAACGTAAGCACGAACAGCGACGCGGCGAAACAGGCGACGATTCCGAGCAGGTACGGAACGCGCGGCAGTCGGTCTGCCAAGTCGCCGCCGACGAAGAACGCGGGGATGCCGGCCGCGAAGACGACCGAGAGCAACAGCCCCGAGGCCCGCGTGGAGAGTCCCTTCGACTGCATGTAGAGTTCGTAGAAGTTGAAGACGCCCTGCCAGACGAACGACGTTACGCCGACGATCGCCAGCGCGGTCACGATCAGCCGCCACTCGGAGAGCGCGCCGGCGACGAACTGTCGGTCTGCTGCGCCCGCCGTCGGGAGTTCGGTTCGTCTCGCGGCGAGACCCGTATACGCCGTCACGACGACCGAACCGATCGCGATCAGCCACAGCGAGAGCCGCCAGTCGACGACCAGCGTCAGCGTTACGAGCGGCGCCGCGATCACCGCGGCGATCTGACTCGCGGCTCCGTGGATGCCCATGATGCGTCCGACGCGACCCGGAAACAGTTCGCTCAGGAGCGGGTTCGCAGAGACGAAGTAGGTGCCGGAGGCGATGCCCATCAGGAAGGCACCGGCCATGAGGTGTTCGATCGTCGTCGCGGTCGCGGCGAATCCCGAAGCGACCGCGAGGATCGTTCCCGAGCCGAGTACGACGTAGTGTCTGGGGACTTTCGTCAGCAGCCAGCCGGTCGGCAGGCGGGGAGACGCGCTGCCGATCCACGCGAGCGTAACGAGGAGTCCGGCCGCCGCCTCGCCGATCGTGAATTCGGCGATGATCACGTCCAGCAGCGGCGCGAAGATGATTCTGGCGAGGTTGAGAAGAAAGACGAGGCCACAGAGGGAGGCAAACAGTCGCGTACGGCTCACGGTCGATATTCAAACTGAGACGTCTCAAACGTTCCGAATGTCGTGGACGCGAGACGCTGTGTCCGTCGTAGAGACCGAGCGAAGAACGGATCCGAGACGCTCGCGATATCTGTTCGATAGCGATACGACAGCGACAGCGACAGTCGATACGCTTATTCGGGGGCAGTCGAATAGCTCACCCGCGGGGGAACGCTACCGTCGGTATCGGCAGCACCTGTTCGAACTGAGACATTCGAAAACCCCGCCGATGGTCACGCAGTTGAGCGCACAACCGACTCGACCATCGTCTCCCCCATCGGCCCACCACTGTCGTTTCGGGGGGTTCCGGCGCCGACCAACCCGTCGGCGTTTTCGACCAGCGAGCGTTCGGGCGAGAGCGTTGCGCATCGGCCGGTACGCTATCACCGCACCGAGCAGATTCGAGACGAGCCCGAACGGGATCTAGTACCGAAGGTTTCGTAATAAGGGTAGCGTCGATTTCGAACCGTGAGCTAACAGATAGCGCTTTGGGCGTACGAGAGCCAACGGAGAGACAACGCGCTCGGAACGTCAGAGATCGTATCGAGAGATTTCCGCCGACTCGCAAACGGGACACGTTTCGGTCTCGGCGTCGACGTTCGTCCCGCAGCGACGACACTCGAAGAGGGACTGGCTTCGACGTCGTTGGAACAGCTGTCTCAGGACGTTCATCGATCGTGATGTCGTAACCGGCGTCGACTGGTCGTGGGGAGCGGCCGCCACAGGGGGTGTTAACCGGCAGGCGATCGCATCGAAAGCGTGACCCGCAGCCGTGTCCACGCCCTTCACGTCCTCGTTTCCGTCGCCCACGGGATATACGTGAGCCAACCGGAGTGAAAGTGAAACGGACGCCCCGAGTGCGTATTCGTGAGCAGTTGGGCCTCGAGACAGTCACGTCAGTCCGCCAGACATTGCTTTAGCGCTCGTCGGCGAGAGCTACGGCCGCATTATGGGAACCGTCGACGTTGCAATCGGTGTCGATCAGACTGTGTCGCCGGTTGGCTGAGCCCATACAGAGGAGAAGACTCCCTCCGCCGATCTCTCGAAAGTGCTGGCCGCCGGAAACGAAGGTATTCCGCGGATGCTCGCACTCTACGACGACCAGGAGATCGAGGCGTCGTGGTACGTCCCAGCCACACGGTCGAAACGTTTCGCGACGAGATCGAAGCCGTCGCCGCCGACGGACACGAACTCGGCGTCCACAGCTACTCCCACGAGAACCCGACCGACCTCTCGCGGGAGCAAGAAGACGAGATTCTCGAGGTGTCGATCGACCTCATCGAGGACGTAACCGGCTCCGAGCCCGTCGGACACCGAGCCAGCTGGTGGGAGTTCAGCGAGAACACGCCGGATCTCGTCGAGACGCACGGCTTCCTGTACGATAGCAGTCTGATGGAGCGGATGTTCGAGCCGAGGTGGCTGCGCAAGGGCGACAGCTGGGTGAAAATCGAGTGCGAACAGGATCCCGAGACGTGGATGGAGCCGCATCAATACGGCGAAGAGACCGACGTCGTCGAGATTCCGATTAGCTGGTATCGCGACGACATCCCGCCGATGCTGTTCATCAAGCAGCCGATCTACCACGCCGGCTACAAGACCCCGAGATAATGTAGAGCAGTACTACGAGCGCCAGTTCGACTACCTCTACAATCGCCGCAGGGCCGGCGTCTACACGTTTACCATCCACCCGGATATCCACGGCCTGCCCCACACGATTCCGCTGTTCGAGGAGTTTATCCAGTACGTCAAGAGCCACGAGAACGCGCAGTTCGTCACGCTCGAGACGGTCGCCGAGAAATTCAGAGACGATCCGTCGGTCTACGAGAGCGAGAGCGACTACGTCTGATACGGTTTGTTGTCCCGATATACCAGTGATTGCTATATCGATATGCCGGTGCAGTCTCACACTGCGGTGATCGGTGGATCGAAACGCCGGCCCTGTCGACGGTCGCGACGGGACCGACAGTTCGGGAACGAAACGCCTCGAGTGCAGCCGTGTGGGCCTTCGTGACCGCTCGAGCGCTGTGGACCTCCCCATTGAACGCGACGAACGTTCCACCGGCGTCGCGCTCGACGAACGCCTCGACGCCGCGAACTGCTGTCAACAGATTGTGCGGCCCATCCGAGCTTACTTCGTCCGGTCGACGTTGCGCTCCCGTCAGAAAGACCGGAAGCTCGGGCTGGACGGCAACGTCGAGGTAGTAGGCCGTCTCCTCGAGCGTATCCGTTCCGTGGGTGAGAACGACGGCGTCGACCGTCGAATCGGCCTCGAGTTCGCGCACTCGTCGGCCGATCGTCTCGAGCGTCTCGCCGTCCATCTCGAAACTCGGGGCCTGTGCGAGCGTTTCAACCGAGAGCGTAGCGTGGGACTCGAGTTCGGGGATCGACTCTACGAGTTCCTCCCCGGTCCGCGTCGGCCGCGGACCGCCGTCCGCGTCGGTACTCGCGATAGTGCCGCCCGTGCTGAGAAGCGTGACGTTCATGCCGGCCGCTACCACGGGGAGAATCGAAAAGTGCGGGGGAGCACGACGCAAAACGCTCGCTGTCCGGCGAGTCAACACCGACGAGAACTGTTCTTCACCAGCGAACAATTTTCGAAACGAGGCGAGGAACTATTATCTTGCGTTTCGAATGCTACCGTAATGAGTGAAGCCGTCGACGTCACGCAGCGGTGTACGTTTTCGCCGGCAATCGACGTTACCGCCGTTCTGGACCGTCTCGAGGTCCAGTTTCTGGACGTCCACGAGCGCCGCGCGATCGTCATCTTCGCCGGCGCGATCCTCAACCTCGAGTGTCTCGAGGGCGAATTAACTGCTCTCGAAACGGGAGCCGTGACCGTCTACGATCTACCAGTAGATGGACCGAGAGACGGCGTAACTGAAGACGAGGCTGCCAACGAACTGATCGAAGAGTTCGAACAGCAGTTGGTGACCGCCGCCCGGTCAGCGTAATTATGAGCGACGAGACGACGCACGGTAAGGCTCGATCTCCACACCCCCCGTGTGCGAGATGAATTTCGTGGCGGCGGTTCGGAGAGACCCCGTGTGCGAGATGAATTTCCTCCCCGTTGTAAGTGGACACCCCGTGTGCGAGATGAATTTTTGCTCGGTTTCGAGTGGACCCTCCGTGTGCGAGATGAATTAGCTGCGTTCCACTGACACCCCCCGTGTGCGAAATGAAATTTCGCACGCGTCCTCGAGGAATGTTTTCACACGTGTATGAGATACAATCTCGGGTCGTTGATTGTCACACATTCGGGACGGAATGCACCCCGTGTGCGAAATGAAATTACTGGTGGGTATAGCGTTTGGATACTGGCTCGGTCGACCGTCGGCACGACCGACCCTCCCCTACGATCCTTCGAAGAAATCGTCGATCTGCGCGTTGACGACCGATCGAATGAGGTCGTCGTTTTCCTCGATAACCTCGAGGCGAATATCCGTCTGGAGCGTCTCCGCGACGACCTCCGGATCGTCGACGAAGGTGTACTCCTTGTGGACGCCGCTGCCGTAGCCGCGGCCTCGCTTCTCGGAGGTAACGAAGTTGTAGGTCTCCGCCTCGGTCATATACCGGAGGTAGGAATCGCGTGACTTCTGATCCGCGTCCAGGAGGTCCGCGATGTACTGGTAGACGCGGAACGCAACGGTACTCGGAACCGCGCTGAGGTTTCGCTTGGAGTAGACGGGAACGATCGCGGTCGCGTACAGCGAGAGCTTCTTCTGGGTCGACAGCCCCTGCATCTGGGTGAGCGTCCGATCGCGTTCGGCCTCCCGCTGGGCGTCGCGAACGTGTGCTTCGCGAACCGAATCCTCGCCCTGGCGGTCGGCGAGTTCTCCCGCCTTCCGGAACAGATCGATCGCCTTGCGGGCGTCGCCGTGGTCCTGTGCGGCGAACGCCGAGCTGAGCGGGATGATCCCGTCCTCGAGGACGTCGTCGTGGTAGGCGTCGCGACGTCGGTCCAGGATCGCCTGCAGCTGATTCGCGTCGTAGTCCGGGAAAACGACGTCCTGCGGATTAAACGAACTCTCGGCTCGACCGTCGAGATTTTCCATGAATCGTGGGTCGTTCGTCAGCGCCGCAACCGAGATGTCGCCCTCGATCCGTCCGAGTTGAGAGGCTCGAGAAAGTTGGTAGAGGAGTTTCGAGTAGGCGGGTTCGTCGTTCGGATCGCGCTGGCGGCCGACGAGGAGGTCGACCTCGTCGAGGATGATGATGACCGAATCGAAGTACTTGCTCAGGAGTTCGTAGAAGCGACGGAGTTTCTGGTCGGTCGAAATACCGCTTTCGGGGATCTTGGCGTCGACGCCGGCTTCGGCCGCCGCGTTCTCGACGAGCCGATAGACCGCGCGGTCGTGGGACTTGATCGTCTGACAGTTGATCTGGACGACGCCGAAGCGAAGCTCCTGTGCGGTCGCCAGGTCGGCGACCTGCTCGCAGACCGCGTTGATGATCAGGGACTTGCCGGTACCGGACGGCCCGTAGAGAAGCATGTTCGGTGGACGATTCCCCTGTAAGATCGGTCGGAGGTACGTGATGATATCGTCGAGTTGCTGGTCGCGACCGACGATCCTGTCCTCGTCGATGACCGTATCCGGATCGAGTAACGCCTTATCACGAAAGACGGAGTTCTGGACCCCCTCCTGCAAACGACCTTTGATAGACTGTGAAAGAGACTGCTGGTCGTTGCCATCAGTCATAGTATCCGAGTCGCGGCGGTCCCATAAATAACTGTGGGAAACCGTGTGCGAGGTCAAATAGAGAGATATTGGGCGAGAGAAGGGCTCTCTCGGGATAGATTTAGATATTGAATATAACCGTGGGCAAAGTCAAATCGAATCGGGACACCCCGTGTGCGAAATGAAATTTGGACCGTATTCAGTCTGATCATTGGACCGTATTCAGTCTGATCACTGCTTCTATTCAGACTGGCCAATTCAGCGCTTGGCCCCAGGGCGGGTTACCACGGGGACGCCGGACACCGCGGAACGCTGGAGCACCGAATTCCGTCGGCGAGAGAGTACGTGAGAGGACCGCCAACCGGGGAAACACGGAAGAGGCCGTTTTGAGTATGAAGTAGCGTTCTCGAGATGTGGTTGAGCCAAGTCGCCGAACCACGGTTGCTCAGACACTGGGAGAAGTACTGGGAGCTACGGCGATAGTAGCCACAGCGAGACAAATAGTGCGAGACAAGAGGTAGATACGTGAGGTGGTAACGTCCACCATTAACACCCTCCCCCCGTGTGCGAAATGAAATTGGCCTCGAGAGTGGGTGGGGGTGAGCGGTAGTTTGGTGACAGAGATTGCTTATACAGCCGATATCTCACGATAGGATAACCGTAAACCCAATATAGTGCGTTCTTCGAGTTAACCATTCCTAGTGGAAAGATTTATTTCTATAGGTTAGAAACAGTAACCGCACTAGACCTTGCGGGACCTAGAATGAGATATCGGATGGTAATCTCTGATACTATCTAACCGGGCCGCTACTGACACCAAGGTAGGTTAAACAATCTCTGGCTTCGGCCGATTACGAATGCCTCAACGATTCTCCCGGCAGTTCCGTCGATCTTTTCCTCCACTTCCGATCGGCCGACCCGTTCTCACTCTCAGCGAATTCATTTCGCACACGGGGGGAGGGGGTGACGTTCCAACTCCCTGCTGTTCTATTTTCTCTCTGTTTGCCTCCCACTTCCTTCCCCACCGAACACTCAGGTTTGTCCCGATCTTCTCCCAACTTCTTTTCCTTTCCTTCACTTCCCTACTCCTTTTCCGACTGCTCTACCCTTTCCCAACTGCTCTAACTCCTGTCTTCCCTAACCGCTCTAACTTCCGACTTCCCTAACCGCTCTAACTTCCGACTTCCCTAACCCTTTCTCGACTGCTGGAGTTCGCTTCGCGAACAACACCAGTCTGGTCGAGACGGTCGATCAGTTCGACCACACAACTGATCGACCACCTGTCTCGTTGGATCGACAGGCCGACACCGTCGAGTTCTGTTCGGCCGATCTCGACGCCGATCACGTGGCGGACGCTTTCACTCGTCTCGAGGTACCGCTCGTCGGCGAACGGACGTCACGCGTTCTTCGCCTCAACCGGATGTCACGCGTCTCTCGTCCCAACCACCGCCGCCCAGATAGAACACGCCGTCGCCAGCCGGGTCGTTTCCCTCGAGGACGGCCGGTTTTCTTTCCTTGGCGACCGTGAACGCTTTCGAAGCACGGGGTGGCGAGGTAGTCGCGGAGTACTGTTACGTGCTCTCACCCGTGGCCAAGAAATACAGCTATGTGTGTGAGAGTGTGATCGATAACGGGTACTCGTTCCGACTGAAAACCCCGAAGACTACCAGTCGAGACTTCCTCCGCTCTGATATTCTGTCACCTGCGTCTCGAAGAAGTTCTTCTCCTTGTTCAAGTCAACCTGCTCGGACATCCACGGGAACGGATTTGCTGTCCCGTACTGTTCCGGTACGTCGAGTTGCCCGAGTCGTCGGTCAGCGATGTGTTCTACGTATTCGGCGAACTGCTCGGGACTCATCCCGAGGATTTCACCAGGACATGCCTCGTAGGCGTAGACTTTCTCCAACTCGACGGCTTCTGTTATCAAGTTAATCACTTCGGCCCCGAACTCGTCAGTCCACACACCGGGATTCTCCATCCGGATCTGATTGATGAGATCGACCCCGAACCCAACGTGGAGCGACTCATCGCGCATGATGTACTCGAACTGTTGCCCAACGCCAACCATCTTGTTTTGGCGCTTCAGACCGAGCATCATGGCAAACCCGGCGTAGAAGAATATTCCTTCCATAATTACGTAGAACCCTACGAGATCTCGAAGGAAACTGCGTAAATCTTCGTCCGTTTCGATAGTGAAGCCCGTCCTGTTGATTACCCGCGTCAAGTCGACTACAAACTCGTCTTTTTCCTGTATCGACGGGACACGATTGTACATTCCGTAGAGATACTCGGGTTCGAACCCGAGCGAATCACAACAGTAAATGAACGTGTCCGTGTGGATGGCTTCTTCGTACGCTTGCCTGAGCAGATACTGGCGACATTCGGGTGCAGTGACGTAGTCATAAACTGCGAGCACGATATTGTTCGCTGTCAGGGATTCGGCGGTCGAGAAGAACCCGAGGTTCCACTCAACGAGTTGGCGCTCGGCATCCGAGAGGGCGTCACCGTTCCACTGAGTGACGTCGTCTTGCATCGGAATTTCTTCGGGAACCCAATTGTTGTTCACCCCCGCTTCGTAGTACTCGCGGGCCCAGTCGTAGTCGATCGGAAGGACCTTGTTCGGATCGTGTTCGGCGTCGTTGTTGATGATTGGCATTGTCGTAGTGAGTAATGTCTGTATGTGTATGCGTGTCTTACTGACAGGCCTCACAGGTGGGATCCTCGACTCTGCAGCGGTCGTCCTCGTCATCGGAACGATCACCAGTAGAGTCGAGGGCCGCTGACGAAGACTTATCCCGATATTGGGTATTCCCGTAGTCAGACATATTCAACGTCGATTTCTCGATTTGGGATGCACCGAGTGTTCGGAGATAGTAGGTCGTTTTCAGACCCAACTCCCACGCAGTCTCGTACACATCGGCGAGGAGCGATCCGTCGGTGGAGGGGAAAAAGACGTTGTGCGAGACGGATTGGTCGATCCACGTCTGTCGGTGTGCCGTCAGTCGAATCTGATGGCGCGGGTCGATCTCGAAGGCGCCGCGGTACAGTCGCTTCAACTCGTCCGGGATGACATCGATCTCTTGAACCGACCCATCGTGATACTTGATACGGTCGACCAGTTCGTCGTCCCAGAGCTCCGCTTCTTGCAGATCTTCGACGAGGTAATCGTTGATGATCGTGAAATCTCCAGACATGTTCGACTTCACGTAGAGATTCGAATACAGCGGCTCGATCGACGGCGTCGTCCCGTTGATAGTCGAAATGGTCGCCGTTGGAGCAATGGCCATCGTGTTCGAATTTCGCATTCCGTGTTTTTCGACGTGTTCACGGACGACGTACCAGTCGAGCGTCTCCTCGCGATCGGTCGGGATCTCTCGGCCACGTTCGTCCTCGAGACGGTCGACAGTATCTTGTGGAAGGAGACCGCGATCCCACTTCGACCCCTCGTAGGATGGATACGGGTCTCGTTCCGCCGCGAGCTTCGAGGAGTTGAGAATCGCGTGATACGAAACGAATTCCTGCCAGCGGTTAGCCTTCTCGACCGCTTTTTCGGCGTCCATCGGGATTTCCAACTGCATGAGTGCGTCGTGAAATCCCATGATTCCAAGTCCGATCGGCCGGTGTCGCATATTCGAGCGTTCAGCCTCGTCGGTCGGATAGAAACAGAGATCGACGACGTTATCGAGCATCCGCATCGCCGTCTCGATGGTGTCTGCGAGGTACTTACGGTCGAGTTCACCGTCGGAGATATGCGTCGCGAGATTCACGCTCCCGAGGTTGCAGACGGCGTGTTCGTCCGCATCTGTGTTGAGCGTGATCTCTGTACAGAGGTTCGAGGAGTGGACCGTTCCGGCGTGGTCCTGTGGGGAACGAATATTGCAGGGGTCTTTAAACGTGAGCCACGGATGTCCCGTCTCGAACAATCGAGTGAGCATCCGCCGCCAGAGATCCTCGGCGTCGACGCGGTCGTACTGTCTGAGTTTTCCCCCGTCGGCTTGCTGCTCGTAGTCGCGGTAGCGCTCTTCGAACGCCTCTCCCGTCAGGGTGTGAAGCTCGGGAACCTCGTCGGGGCTAAACAGTGTCCACTCCCCGCCGTTCTCGACGCGCTTCATGAACAGGTCTGGAATCCACGCGGCGGTGTTCATGTCCGGCGTGCGCCGCCGCTCGTCGCCCGTATTCCGCTTCAGATCGATGAATTCGGGGAAATCCAGGTGCCAACACGCTAGGTATGCACACGCGGCACCTCGGCGTTTTCCTGAGCGGTTAATGGCAGCCGTAACGTCGTTACTGATACGGAGAAACGGCACCACGCCGGTCGACTCGACGCCTGTACTTTCGATGAGTGCGCCGGCCGATCGGATATTCGTCCAGTCATTGCCGAGCCCGCCGCTCCACTTCGAAAGCTGTGCATGGTGTTTGTATGAGTCGAAGATGTCCTCCAGGTCGTCCTGCACCGTCGTCAGGTAACACGACGAAAGCTGCGGGTGAGTCGAACCACTGTGGAACAGCGTCGGCGTCGAGGGGGTAAATTCCAGACTCGAGAGCACGTCGTAGAATTCCTTGGCCCGTGATTGTGGATCGTCCTCTTCGATTGCGAGCCCCATCGCGACCCGCATCCAGAACGCCTGCGGAAGCTCGAGGTATTCTCCGTTCTGCTCGGTTTTGAGGAAGTACCGCTGGTAAAGCGTCTCCATCGCCATATACTCGAACTGCCGATCCCGATCGAGTTCGAGGTAGTCGGCAAGGTCAGCCAGGTCAAACCGCTCGGTGAGACGCTCGTCGAGGAGATTGAGATCGACAGCCCGTTGGAGGTTCGTGACGAACGTCTCACGGTATGCGCGATCGAGTTCGAACCCAGTTAGGTCTTCGTCAAGTATCTCTCGGTAGTACCGCTGCCGGAAGACCGCGGCCGCAACGCGTTTGAGCGTCGGCTCGCTCTCTACGCGCGCAGTCAGTGCCTGGACAACGGCTCGATACACCTCGTCGGTGGATGCGCTTTCGTAGAGATTGCGTTCGATCTCGGTGATGAGGTCGTTCCAGTCTGCTGCAGTCAGATTCGTTTCGATGTCTGTGCGTGCTCGGTCAATGATCGACCGGATATCGGGGGTCGTCGCGGTGGATTGTTGGCTCATGTGTCAGGCGATTGGTTGTCTGCTGTCGCTGGTTCGAAGTCGTCGACGTCTGCATCAAGGACCGCATCAAGTTCGCGACGGAATTCCTCGGGTTCGGAGAAGGCCTTGTAGCCCGAGACGAATCGGATGTACGCGACCGTGTCGACCTCGCGTAACCGATCGGCGACATATTCCCCGATGAGACTCGACGGGACGGCGTGTGTCTCTCGGGCTTGAAGCGTACTCTCGACGTCGTCGACGAGACTCGTCACTCGCGTCTCGGCTACGCCGCGCTTCTCGACTGCGCGTTCGATGCCTTCGCGACGTTTCGTCCTGGCAAAGGGTTCGATGACTCCGTCGCGTTTTTTTACCCGGAGGGAGTTCCACTTCGGACGTTCGTCGGTCGTAACGCGGAACGAACACCGTTGGCACCCACGACGCCGTCGGACCGAGGCTCCGTCAGCACTGGTTTCGGTATCGATGACGCGCGTTCGTTTGTCTCCGCAGTCCGGGTAGTCCATAGTTGTCACTAGTCGGCCCTCTAGCTACTTGGCCCCATATGCAGGGGCTGCTGTTTCTAGCCGCAACATCCGGTGACAGTGGTATTCACATAAAACTTTCCAAGTGTGATTGCACTAGTACAACTACACTTGTTATGTGATCTCGAGCGGACAGAATGGACTCTCGGAGCTGTCTACAAACACTTGCTCTGGCGTTTGTCATCGAGCGTTTGGTTCGGCCAATGAGCATCGAGACGGTTTGAAACAACTTTCCGACGCAGTATCGGCCACTCGCTGTGACTGGGGATTTATTGATTTGCCCGTCGTTCCCACAATAATGTCAGCTATATACCACCAATACGGGGGAGATCACGCGTTGGTCGGACCGGTCACTGTGACAGACCTCGGTTTCGGAGTGGAATTTCCCACGACATCTGCTCGGGAGACGCAGGGCGTCTCTTTGCTGGACGCGGGTTACGAGATAGACGAGGGAAGCGTCCATGAAGACTGATCTACAAGCGTTCACTCGGTCCCACCAGATCACACTCTTCTTCCTCTTTGCAATCGCGTTCACGTGGACGATCCACGGTCTCGAATTTATTGCCGGTCTACCAACCCCGTTTGGAGTGTTAGGACCGTTAGTCGCTGCGGCATTCCTCACGTGGGTGACCGGTGGAAGCCTCCGGCAGTGGGCAGGCCAGGTGCTCATCTGGCGGACCGGTCTGCGCTGGTACCTGATCGCAATCGTCGGACTCCCTGTCGTCCTCGTTGCCGGTTCGACGGTGTTGTACGTGATTCTGACCGGCGACCCGCCACGGCTGGAACTGCTTCCTGGGAGAACGGGATTAATCGCCGGGTACTTTTTGTTTCAGTTCTTCCTCATGGGTGGACTCGAAGAGTTCGGCTGGCGCGGGTTCGCGCTGCCACGACTCCAGGAACGATATACCGCTCTCATTGCAAGTGTCGTGATCGGTATCGTATGGGCGGTCTGGCACGCGCCGCTGTTTTTCGTCCCGGGTACCTTCTACTCGCAAATCCACCCGGCGTTGTATCTCTTCCAGACGATCGGAACGTCGGTGATGATCACGTGGGTGTACAACAGTACTGGCGGCAGCGTTTTGCTGGCGATGCTGTTCCACGCTGCCAGCAACGTGAGCATGCTGCTCTACCCCTATGAAATCGATATAGAGGTGATCGAAACTCCACTCGCGGTAGACGTGTCGATGACGATCGTCTATCTCGTCGTTGCAGCTTTGCTCGTGGTCGTCTACGGTGGCAGGAAGCTTTCGACCCGCGAGACGATTCCCGGCACGGAGCACACTGGGGGGGTTTCAGCAAACCAGTCCAATACCTCCGAGACAGGGTAACCGATGCGCATCACTGAACGACTCGCTACAATCGCACCGAACCCGACGAATCCCTATTTTTTCGTCGTCATCTATCTCGGCTGGGCGTGGTTCTTCTGGGGATTCATTATCCTGTCCGGAGAGAGCGTCTGGACGTTTCCGAACGTGTTGGTATTCTATATTGGTGGACTCAGTCCAACAGTGGGTGGTATCGTCCTGACCCACCGGGTCGGCGGATGGTCAGGACTTCATGATCTCTGGGACCGGAGCGTCAATACTCGCCGAATCAGCCCCAGGTGGTATTTGATCTGCATTTTCCTCCAGCCCGCGATTACGTTACTAGCGGCAGGTCTCGTACTACTGCTCGGCGCGTCGGATCAACCATTGAATCCCTCAATAGCCGTGGAATCACTAGCCTTGCTCCTGACTTTCACGCTCCTTGCAGGCATAGTCGAAGAGATCGGATTGTCCGGCTACTTCGTCCATCGACTGCTCGAGTTCCGGGTCGTCGTCGCAGTCGGCGTGATCACTGGGGTCGTGTGGGCAATCTGGCACGTTCCCCTGTGGCTGATGGAGGATTACTATGGCGCGGCCACGATCGATCCAAATCCGTTCTACTTCTTTGGCGGAATGGTGTTTGTGCAGATCATCTACGTGTGGATCTACCACAACACAACCAAAAGCGTTCTCGCAGCGATCATCTTTCACACGATGGTGAACGCCACCGGAGAGATTCTTGGACCTGCGGACGTGGTAGAACGGTACGTGTTCTATCTCACGATCGTTCTCTGCCTGCTGATACTGATAGACGAACGGTGGGTCACAGTAGCGGATGTTTACGACATCCTTAGTTACAGGTGACGGGACTGGGAATTATCGAGCGAGAGTGAGCAATTCATCGATATCGTTCGATTCTGGTTTAATAGAATCGCTGGATGAGTTGCTCAATCGGCCACGAAAGCATCCATAGGAGCCACGTCGCATCGACGAGTACAAACGCGAGGGGAAGGCTGGCCAGAATGACGATCGTGTCCGCGCTCTGACGGAGAAATTCTCGCCGAATGGGCACGTCTTCGATGAGTAGACCACGCCACCACGCGTACACCATCATTGCGTCTCTGACAACGAGGAGCATCGCCATCGTCCCACCGAACATGACCCACGCCCACGGATTTTCGGGAAATTGTCCAACCGCTTCGCTCACAAACGGGATGAGAATGATCGGGACAAGGTACAGGAAGTTCATCCCGATGAGCGTAGTGTCGATGCCACGAAAGTTTCGGAGCAACTTGTGGTGCTCCCACCAGTAGAGGGCGACAACGAAGATAGAAATCACAAACGCAACCGTTACGGGCACCAGATTCGGAAGTGCCTGCCCGAAGGATTCCTCACCCCCGCCAGTGTCGAGAACGAAATTCGTCCCGAGAAGCGTGAACGAAAAACCAAACACGGCGAGACTGAACCGTTCGACACTTGAGAACAGATCAGTCTCGACTGGAGAAAGATCGTCTGGAAAGTCCTGTCCGTCAGTCGTGGTGGTCTCGTTGTTAGTCATGTGTTTCAATCAACTTACGTATTCCTTCAACAATCTGGCTGATCAATTTAGCTATTAGACAGCGAACAATGGTCGCAGACGCTGAAAGCATACGCCGATCGCAAGTTCTGGAAGTGTCTTGCGAAACCGACTATCTCGTGCTCCATTCGCGCCCTGCGTCAGCACGATCACTAGAATGTGTCACTTCCTGCGGATTACAATAACGCCAGTGATTCAAATTCCTCGCCGTGTGCACGCCCCAGACCCCCTCACAAGTCAGTCCCGGATTTCGAGATCGGCGAAAACGGCGAACCCCGTGACAACAAGGTCAGGCTCGTCGTCCGCTGTTCGTTTGTCCGAGCTCACAGAACGGCGGTCGATAGTGTCCGCGAGGATGGTAAGAACCTCCAGTCGAACGTCCCACTCCTGTGGAACTCGGATCTCCGTATCACCGAACACCGTGACAGATTCGACGATTGCCGGTGTCGACTGGATGTTTCCGTCACGGAGGTCAAGACGAGCGTCACCGAACACAGAGACAAGCTCTGCTCCGGTAAAGTGGTCGGATGTCACCCGGCGCTCGTCCGTTCCGAAGACACCTACCGCGCGTATCTCGTCGGCACTGTAGTCTCCGGCAAGCCGCAAGCGTTGTCGCCGTCGTGACCGATTCACGACGATGAGAACACCGAGGAGGACGATAAACAGCGGCCACCACGTTCCGATAGCGTCGTCAGAAATGAACCCGAGGTTCCGTACGAAAAACGCCCCAGCGATAGCGATGACCATGACGGGACCGACGAGATTTCGGAACTCGCTGCGAACGAGCGCCCAGATACCCAACAGGACGAACAACAACGGCACCCACTCCCAGAGCGCCTGTATTTCGAGAACACCGGTCGTGGCGAGCAATAGCAAAATACCGATGAGAATGACGATGCCGCCAGTGGTGAGCCGTTCCCAAAGGTTTTGTGTCATTAGTGAACCCTTTCCAGAGGATTGGCAATAAAATCAATGATATATAATTTAATAGATATATCGCTCTATACGTGTCTCATCGAATCTCCGCAGGTACCGAAGTAAACAGGGATATTCATATCACGCCGCCATGATGAAAGGGACCGTCACAAGCACCAGTTTTGGAAACTCCCACGAAAACGATTCTCCTCGTTACATTCGCACTATCTATTCAGCACGTTTCGGCTGATGTAGAATTCTCGCTTGTCCCGATCGACCACCTCGAGCCAGCGGTCTTCGGTAGCGTGGATCTCGATTTGCCCGTCCTCGATGACGAACTCCCAGGGCTGGGAGTTGTGACTCGATGGGNCCTCGAGCCAGCGGTCTTCGGTAGCGTGGATCTCGATTTGCCCGTCCTCGATGACGAACTCCCAGGGCTGGGAGTTGTGACTCGATGGGGCGAGAATTGCGTGCTGGAAGAGGAATCGTGCACGCTCCGTGAGCGGCTCGTCAGCTGGAAAATCCTCGGGATCGACCCTCCAGACAACGGTTGTCATATCATAACGTTTCATACTGTATCACTCGATATCCTATTGAGACTGCCGCTACAATACCCGTATTCAGCCCCCCAACTATCGATTGGCACCGACACGAGATACGCGGTGTGAGTTCCACACAGGTTGTTCGAACTGCTCATCTTTTATCAACAGGGCGTGAGTCTATCGAAGAAACCGATCGTCAGCTTGTTTTGATTGAATCGTCGACTTCGAGGCGGTGAGCCACCCAGTATCCGCGTCAGATGGAACGTCAAAGTCGGGCACAAATGGCTTAATATCCAGCAATGGTGTCTGATCGACGACATCGATGCCATTGACAGTCACGTTTCTATCTGTGATGGATTCTATTTCGACAACAGAGAGTCCGATTGGATTTGGACGCTGCGGCGCTCGCGTCGCAAAGACGCCCCGCGGTTCGTCATCAAGGAATGGTTCAACCTCCAGAGGCGCAGCATCGTCAGACTCATGAAAGTGATACAGTAAGATACAGTGCGTGAATCCATCGAGGTCTTTTAACCCATCCGCGTACGCTTTCTCGAGTTCGACGATCCCCTCTACAGCGGCATCTCCGACCGGTTGAATCGGCATTCCATCTGGTGATTCGAAAGGCGTTCGGATTTTCCCAATCGACTCGTAATGAATTGACTTTCGGACACAACCGTAGCTGAGGCTTCGAGTGAGAAATCAATTCGTGACCGATACGCGCCCTCGGGCTTGTTTAGACGCGTGAGATCAGTGGTGTCAGATCCTCACGGCTTGCTCGATGTTTCTGACGGCCGCCTTTAGGACGAGCTCTCTGAACTGGCCAAACCACGTTCTAGCCCGCAACGTCTCGCCGAACCGATGTTTCAGTGCGACGAAGATCGCCTCGGCGATCGACCGTCGGTGATAGACGTTCTCGTCGTGGCGAGCGTTGTGCGCTTTGTCGAGTGCGTAGAACTCTCGATGTTTGATTACCGGTCGAATTCCAGCATCCCTGAGTTCGTGCCGCAGCGCGTCCCAGACGTAACTTTTGTCGGCGGTGATCGTGGTCGATCGGGTGAGGTTTCTCGTCAGTACCTGCCGTCCGACCTGGGTGTCGTGCGGTTGTTTCATCGAGAAATGGATATCGAGGATGACGCTGGTATCGCAATCGACGAGTGCTGTCGTCTTGATGTCGTCAAAGTTGTAGCCGACGCGGAGGACGTAGTGGCGGCTGGCTTGATGGCGTTTGAGGCCGGTCGCGTCGATAGCCTGAACGTCGCCGAGGTCGTGCAATGAGACAGACAGCCCCAGTAACACCCAGGATATCGAGCAACCGGCGGTATGGCTGGTTCAGATACTCTCGGAGGCAATGGATCGATATAATCACCCAGTCAGCGTAGCCGCCATCACCCTTCTTGATCGCCGGCGCTTGCTCGCCGATGACAGCGTTCTGGGACAAATCGACGCATCGGTCGGTGAAGCGGGCGAGTTGAGACGGCATACTCGCCGCTTCCTCACTCAACGCCACATAATCCCGATCGAGACGGCAACTGAGCGGCGTCTAAACACGGCCCGCGCTGTGTATTCAGCAGAAACTGAACGTTCTGCTCAGATTCTGTCAGAAACCGCCTGCTGCATACAGAGATTGGATGCAGCATCCAACTTGCGTGAACCACAAGCACAGTAGTGACATACCTAACATCCTAAAGCCCGTGCCGCACCGGGAAGCACGGAGTCGGCGAGACAGTTCGAGAAGCCGATAGACTGCATGTGTGCCTCCAACGGTGGAGGGTTTATCCGGACGAAGTGCATTTATGGAGTAATGAGTTCGGCACCGCTGACAGACACCCTTCAGGAGACACTCGCAATTTTCGAGGAAGGCGGGGCGCCTCGGACAACGTCCGAGGTGGCCGAACAGTTCGACCTCGGTCGGCGGAGCGCCTATGAGCGACTGGAGCGCCTCGTCGATCACGACCGACTCGAAACCAAGAAAGTCGGAGGAAACGGACGCGTCTGGTGGCGACCAGCTACGGACGAAAGAGCGACTACACGAGATGCGGTAGAAAGCGAATTCGACGAGGTTTACGATCGCATCTCGGACGGCTTCTACGCCCTCGACGAAGAGTTTCGCTTTCGCTATCTGAACGACCACGCAGCGGACGTACTGGGGCTGGACGAGACGGCAATTGGTGCGGATATTCGTGACGAGGTCGTCCTCACGGAGGCGTTCGAGACCGCGTTGAACGGCGCTCTCGAAACCAAGGAGGCCGTGATCTTCGAAGACTACTACCACCCGGTAGACAGGTGGTTCCACAACGCCATCTATCCCTCAGAATCAGGCCTGTCTGTCTACTTCTACGAAATTACCGAACAGAAGCGACGTGAACGAGAACTGACCCGCTACGAAACGATCGTCGAAACGAGCCCGATCGGTATCACGATCGTCGGCAGCGACGGTGAGATACAGTTCACCAACGACCGTGCCGAAGAGATCTTCGGGCGGAGCAGATCCCGAATCAACGCGCTTAGCTTCGACGATCCGAGGTGGGACGAAGTCGACGAGGACGGCGAACCGCTCTCGCGTGAGGAGTTGCCCTTCCTGCGGATCGTGGAGTCCGGAGAACTACTGCTCGATCAGGTCAGCGGCGTGTTACGTCCGGACGGGGAACGCGTCTGGATCTCCGTCAACGGGGCGCCGGTCTACGACGATCGTGGAGAGATCGAGAGCGTCGTGTTCAGTATCGAAGACATCACTAAACGCAGGGAACAACAACGCGCTCTCGAGGAGAGCGAACGTCGCTATCGGACGCTCGTCGATCACTTCCCGAACGGCGCGGTCGGCCTGTACGACGAGGATCTCACCTACGACATCGTCGGTGGTGAACTCCTCGAGGACCTCGGCTTCAACCCGGATGAGGTCGCGGGCACGACGATACACGATCGCTACCCCGACGAACTCGTCGACCGGATGGAACCGAACTTCCGCGATGTCTTCGACGGCGAGTCGAGTTCGTTCGACATCGATCTCGGCGACCGAGACCTGCTGGCGCACACGCTTCCTGTTCGGAACGCCGACGACGAGATCTACGCGGGGATGCTCGTCGTGCAAGATGTTACCGAACGATGGGAGTACCAGCGCCGGCTCGAGGAGTCGAACGAACGGTTAGAGCAGTTCGCCTACGCTGCCTCCCACGACCTCCAGGAGCCACTGCGGATGGTGAGGAGCTACCTCCAGTTGATCGAGAACCGGTATGGGAATGCGCTCGACGAAGACGGTGAAGAGTTCCTCGAGTACGCTGTCGACGGCGCCGAGCGGATGCGCCAGATGATCAACGGACTGCTCGAGTACTCGCGCGTCGACACGCGTGGCGATCCGTTCGAACCGGTCGATCTCAACGATGTCCTTGATGACGTTTGCGAAGACCTCCAAATGCGGATCGACGAGAGTAACGCCGAGATCACAACCGACGATCTCCCGTGTGTAGATGGCGACGACGGCCAGTTGCGCCGAGTCTTCCAAAACCTGTTGAGTAATGCGATCGAGTACAGTAGGGACGAACCGCCGCAGGTCGACGTTTCCGCCACGCGTGATGACGACCAATGGATCATTTCAGTGCAGGACAACGGTATTGGGATTGATTTAGATGAACAGGAGCGTATCTTCGAGGTATTCCAACGACTGCATACACACGAGGAACACTCGGGGACGGGCATCGGCCTCGCGCTCTCCCGGCGGATCGTCGAGCGCCACGGCGGCGAGATCTGGGTCGACTCTGAGCCCGGCGAGGGAGCGACGTTCTCGTTTACCCTGCCGGCTGTCGATACCTGAACAGTCTGTGCTGAATTTCCATCGTCGTTGATGCATATTCGGAGAGTGCTGTATTCGCGCCGTGTATGCAGCATCAGCTCAGCAGACTATCGTGACACTGTCAGTTCGGGGCTGGTGCATACAGAGCATCGATTCAGCAATCGCTCAGCGTTCGTTTCCATACTGCTCAGTCGTGCTGAGTCCGAATCCTGGCAACGCTAAGAGCGATAGTGGTAAGCACTCCAACACCGGCCGCCATCAGTAGTATTGTGGCTATTGGTGAAGTCGTCATATCAAGTGCATCGAGAAACCACAGCAACGCCAGCGCGGTTAGAGCAAATACGCCCGTTACGTCAGTAGCGTCAGAGGGTACGTCCTTATCGTCGTACCCCCGGGAATGGCGACGGTATCGGTAGGTCACGACCACAAGTGCCGCCAATCCAAACACGAATAACGCACCCGTTGCGGTCGGTGATTCGGTAATCATGGCAGTATTTTCAACATACAAGTTTTTGAAATAACCGAATCGAATGTATTACTTCTGGCTCTGCCTAACTTGGTGAATCACTATTAAGCCTCTGACGACATCACATGCACTCTCGCACAACACATTCCAGAACTCGCCTATGTGAGATACGCGCCCTGTATTCAGCAGAGACTGAACGTTCTACTCAGATTCTGTCAGAAACTCCGTGCTGCATACAGAGGATCAGTGCAGCACGACGACTCTATTTGTTCCACTCCGAAAGTAGTGAACCATCTGCTCACTACACGTGCCAACCTTTTGCTCTGCGTGCGGTCGCGAAGCGACCGCACTCGGCAAAACGTTGATGAAAAGCACTCCTCCCTCCCCTACGGGTCGGTCGCTCGCGGTGGGTGCACACTCGTTGCCCTGTACTGGTCGTTAGATTGCTTGGTCAAGATTGTGGACGATACACCCAAGAGCGAGTTCACGGAACTGCTTCCACCAGCGTCGTGAACGGACGAACGCGCCGTACTTCCGCTTGAGCGCTGAGTTGACTGTCTCGGATTGACTCCGTTGGCCGTAGAGGTCAGCGTCTAAGCGTGCGTTCCATGCCTTGTGGTGCGATGTGAACTCACGATGCTTGATTAGTGGGCAGATCTCGTGTTGACGGGCAAGCCGTCTGATTTTCTGGTCGTCATAGCCTTTGTCACCGAGCAGGATGTCGATAGCTTCTGGATTGCGCTTGATCAATGACGGAGCGATCTGGCTATCGTGTTTTCGTGTCGTCGTTACGTGGAGATCAAGGGCTGCGTTCACTTTGGAATCGACTAGCAGTGTTACTTTGAGTTGCTGAATCGTGAGTTTGGCTCGTTTCGTGTAGTGTTTCGAGCCGTAACTGCGGTCGAATCCCGAAGCATCGATTCCCGCAACGCCGTTGGTCGGGAGCAGTGAAATAGAGAGATTGAAAAGTACTCGCCAGACGGCCATATCGAGTCTATCAAACGCCTTGCACAGTGTTGATGGGGCAGGCAGTTCAGTGAGATCGATCGCGTTCCGAATACGGGGCATCTCGATGAGTTCGTCGAGAAGTGTTCGATACGTCGTATCCATTCGAACTTTGAGACAGAGGAGAACGATGTGCTGATGGGGCGTGTAGCGTTGCTTCGAGAACTTCGAGGAGTATCGGGCTACAGCATGTTGCGCTAACTGAAATGCTTCCTCGACAAACCGGAGCAACCGAGACTTTGGGAGGGTCTGCATCTACTCACACTACCGACTGAACCTGTAACTCACTAAGGATTTCAACAGAGCCTGTGCTGATGGAGCGTATACCGTTGCTTCGAGAACTTCGAGGAGTATCGAGCTACGGCACGTTGCGCTAACTGAAATGCTTCCTCGACAAATCGGAGCAACCGAGACTTTGGGAGGGTCTGCATCTACTCAAACTACTGACTGAACCTGTAACTCACTAAGGATTTCAACAGAGCCAACGAGAAATAATTACAGTCTATCCCCGTAGACTGAATCGAAGCGAGTGTACACCGCTGCAAATGCGATAAAGACAGCAATTGCTCCGACACCGACACCAATCCATTCTCCGTATGGTACACCGTATTCTAACAGACCGATAGCGAGCCGTTCTCCGACAAATGCCATCATCATGATGACGCCTAATCCGAGGAGAAAACTCACAACGAAGTTTCGTTCGATGATATTCTGTTCCATATATGATATTCCTCGTGAGGAGTAATAGGTTTTCCCCTCCTAACGCTCAGTTCGCATGTGTAGTGTGCAGTAGATTCACGTGGATACATCTCTAAAAAAGAGGGTTTCAACAGAGCCAAAGAGACGTTTCTCGAGACGACCGAACGGAGTTGCCTGACCGTCTACGAGTGGCACTCGCCGACTGACTGGCGGAGCGTAGTCGTGACAGGCGAGCTGAACGAACTCGGCGAGCGGATCGACTACGATGTCGAACAACTGTACTACGAGTACGCCGATTCCGGTATCTTCCCGGACCGATCACCCGGTTCGAAGCGTCGTCGTTGTCGATCACGACCCGTGCGGAGGGCGACGATCCCGTCGATTTCAGTCTCGACGGGCGAACTCCTCTCGGCGACCGACCTCGAGGTGTCGATTTGCGAGCGTATCCTCTCTGTACTGGTCGGACCCGACGATTCCGCGATCGATCGATGGCGGCGTCGCTACCGAGCCCAGTAACCGGAAAGGACCTGTTTGGAACCGACGGGTGAGACACCGCTCGCTTATTTGCCCCTCTCCGTCGTAGTGAACCGAGATTCGAGACACCAGTCTCGAGGAGACCACGTGACACAGGTATTCAGATCTCCAGCAGGATACGTACAGGGTCGAAACGTTATTAACGAACTCGGCGAGCACGCCGCAGACCTCGGGGACAGCGCCATTGTTCTTGGGGACGAATTCGTTCTGGACCTCGTCGGCGACCGGGTCCATGACAACCTCGAGTCTGCGGGATTCGACGTTGCACTCGAGGAGTTCAACGGCGAGTGCTCCGAGAAGGAAATCGAGCGCGTCGCCACCGTCCACGAGGAGTTCGGCGCCGATGTGATCGTCGGCGCTGGCGGCGGGAAGGCGATCGACACCGCGAGAGCCGCTCGCGAGCACACTGGTGGCGCGCTCGTGTCGCTGCCGACGATCGCTTCGACGGACGCCCCGACGAGTTCCGTCGCAGTCATCTACACTGAGGACGGCGAGTTCGTCGAGTTTCACGTCTACGAGCGCCATCCCGAACTCGTCATCGTCGACACCGAAATCGTCGCCCAGGCACCGACCCGGCTGTTCCGTGGCGGCATCGGTGACGCACTGGCGACCTGGTTCGAGGCCGACGCAGCACACCGGTCGGGCGCGACGACGATCTTCGACGCGCGATCGACGCGCACGGCCCAGCAGATTGCCAGGCTCGCCTACACCACGCTGCGGGAACACGGCCGCTCGGCGGTGGATGCGGTCGAGAACGACGCCGTCACCGACAGCGTCGAGGCCGTCGTCGAGGCGAACACCTTGCTCAGCGGGCTCGGCTTCGAAAGCGGCGGGCTGGCTGCCGCCCACGCGATCCACAACGGGCTCACGCAACTCGAGGCGACCCACGAGGCGACACACGGGGAGAAGGTCACCGTCGGCACGATATCGCAACTCGTCCTCGAGGGGCGCGACGACGCGTTCGTCGAAGAGGTAGCCGGCTTCGCCTCGTCGGTCGGACTGCCGACGACGCTCGGCGAAATCGGCCTCGAGGATCCCGACCCGGACGAACTCGAAGTCGTGGCGGAGGCGGCCTGCGCGGAGGACGAGACGATCCACAACGAACCGTTCCCCGTGTCGCCGGCGGACGTCCGCGACGCCATCGTCGGTGCCGACGCGATCGGTCGACGTCTCTCGGCAGACGGGGGCAGATGACAGGTCCGGCGATCGAGTGGTAAGCGACTCGAGCACCCGAACCAGCACTACTCGAGGGTCCGAGCCGTCATCACTGGAACCGTCGCGTTCGGAACCACTCGCTGGGAGACGCTGCCGACGACGAGGCGTTCGACGTCGGATTTGCTCTCGGTACCCATCACGACCAGGTCGACGTCGTCGCGGTCGGCGTACTCGAGGACGACGTCGGTCGGGTGGCCGGTTTCCACCACCGAGATGGCGTCGATCCCACGCACCTCGGCTCGCGTTGCGACCGCCGACGTCGTCTGTTCGCCGTGTTCTTGGAGCGCGTCCTGAAGCGGTTCGCCTTCGGGGTCCACCTGCGGCTCGACGGCGTACAGTGCGTGGAGCGTGGCGTCGCAGGCGTCGGCGACCGCGAGCGCGTGGTCCGTCGCCGCGGCCGAGCTACTCGAGCCGCCCGTGGCCAGACAGACCCCCTCGATCGAACGTCTCGACGTCGCGGATCGTTTCCCAGGCCGCCCCGTCCGGACGGTCGCGACGGCCTCGAGACCGGCCTCGCTGGCGTCCGTCGCGACCGCTTTCGAATCCTCCTCCCGCCGTTCCCGTTGCTCGTCGGTTCCCCCCCCTTGCGGATCGACGGCCGACAGGCTGTGGACCGACGCCTCGTACGTACGCGCGAGGTCGAGGCCGGCGTCGACCGCCGGTTCGACGCCCTCGCTCCCGTCGGTTGGAATCAGGATCGTGTCGCACATGGTTCCCTTCGGCTGGGAGAAACAGACGCCCTCGAGACGGATAGAGTACAACAGATACGGTTTGGTGTCCGTCAGTTCCGGCGCAACCGCAGGACCGGACGTGGTCGCGCCGGTACATCGGGACAGCATTCCGTATGAAACGGTTCATACACTGCTTGCAGCAAATCTGGCCAGGGCTGGCAGCTGTTGCAGGCCTGGCCCGTTGCGTCGGGATCGGTGTGCAATGACCTGCTGTGGCTACTGTAGCTCGTCGCCACGCGAACGGCCAGGGAGGCTCCGGTCGGCCACCGGTGTATCACTGAAGCCGAGAGTTGTCGTCGGTGAACAGACGCCTCGAGCGACGGGCGAAAGGACGATTTCCCCCTCCGTGGTAGGGCCCGTATGGTCGAGACGGAGTGGCCCGAACTCGAGGGAACAGAACTGGAGTACAGCGGACAGTCCTGGGAATGCACCGGCACCGTCGAAGTCGGAACCACTGGGAACCAGCTGTCGGTCGAGGCACGGGAAGGAAACGACGTCCGCGGACGCACAGCGATGCTCCAGTTCACGCTCGGCGACGGATCGCCATCGCTGAACCCGGGGAACCTGGGATCACACCACGCCGGTCTCGAGCCTGCGGGCGAGACGTACCGCCTGCGCGTCGCCGACGACCCTCGTACCTACCGGTACGAACTACAGGGGATCACGTACGAGTGAGGGCGGTCGCGAACGGCCGACGTCCAGCCCCGACCGGCAGAACAACGCAGTCACGGACACGGACCCACACCGCGGCGCGCTCCGTCGGGAGCGTCTCCGATGAGCCACCAGCCGCCAGCACGACTGCTGCAACGAGCGCTCCGACTACCGGTCGACGGACGACCGACGGATGCTCGACGTAGTCGCCATCCCGGAGCTGCTCGCCCAGGTGCTCGTTGCCATCGCCACCGGCGGGCTGATCGGCCTCGAGCGTGAGCGACAGCCAACCCGGAAGTTCGCGGGGCTGCGGACCCTGGCGCTGCTGTGTGGCGCCGGTCCGCTCGTCGTGTTCGTCGGCCAGCAGGAAGGACAGCCCGCTGCCGTCGCCATCTATCTCGCGCTGGCGGCGGCACTGGCAGTCGCAGTCGCGACGGTCCGGTACGCCACGAGCGAAGCGGAGGAGGAACTGGGGTTCACCACGTCGGTGACCGTCTTCCTCGTCGCTCTGCTCGGTATCCTCGTCGGCTACGGCCGGTACTTCGAGTCGACGTCGATCGCGATCGTCCTCGTCGTCATTTTGGCCGAGAAAGAACGGCTCCACGGCTACGTCAAGGGCATCACCGACGAGGAGTTGCGGGACTCGCTGACGCTGGGTGCGCTCGTGTTTATTCTCTACCCGATCGTCCCGGCGGAACCGGTCGACCCCTACGGGGTGTTGTCCCTGCAGGAGGTGTTGCTGTTTGGCATCTTCGTGTTGCTGATCGAGTTCACCGCGTACGTCTCGATGCGGAATCTCGGCGGCTCGAGGGGGCTCGCAGTGACCGGGACGCTCGCCGGCGGGGCGAACTCGTTCGCGACAGCGGGCGTTCTCGCCCGGTTCGCGTCCCAGTCCCGGGAGGCGCTGGATCCGACGTCGGCCGCGTTGCTGCTCGCGACGGTCTCGATGATCGTCCGGAACGCGGGGATCGCCGTCGTCCTCGCGACGGCCCTGTTCTGGGCGCTCTGGCAACCCGTCGCCGCGATGGCCGTCCTCGCCGTCGGCGTGGCCGCCGTGTTGTGGCATCGGGGCGACGTCGCCGCGGAGCTCGATCTCGAGCTCGAGTCGCCGCTCTCGCTGCGTTCGGCCCTCCAGTTCGCCACAGCCTACGCCGCGATCCTGGTCGCCTCGGTGGGTGCCCAGGCGTGGATCGGTGACCTCGGCCTGTACGCAACCGCGTTTGCGGGGGGACTCGTCTCTTCGGCCGCCGTCGCCGTCAGCGCGGCGACGGTGTTCAACGACGGCGGCGTCGGCGTCGAGCAGGCCGCAGGGATGGTCGTCCTTGGAATTGTCGCGAGTCTAACAGCGAAGATCATACTGGTCGAACTGCTCACGGACCGAATGCGATGGCGGGCCGCCGCCCCCATGGCGGCCATCGGCGTCGTTGGCGTCCTCGTCTTCGTTCTCACGTGAGGGCGCTCGAGAGTATCACTCCTCCATCTCGCCCACCGGTGGGTCACCGACGGATCAGGAGTCCCTGCCGGCCTCGGCTTCGGGGTCCGGCTGCGGACCGCCGCCGGTCTGTGCTTCGTGGGCGTCGCCCCAGCCACCACCGTCGACGACCTCGAACAGCTTCCGCCAGTTCTCGTCGGTCTCGCTTTCTGGGAGCTGGTCGCGAAGCTGCTGGAAGTCCGAGGCCGGGACCTCGGACTCGACGAGGCCGATGACGATTCGTGCGTGGTAGGCTGCCTCCGGGGGACCGGTTCGGGGTCCTTCGCGCTCGTCGACGCGGTCGAGAAACTCCTGCCAGTCGAACCGCTGGTCGTGCTCCTGGACGGCGCCCGTGAGGTACCACTTGCTCTCCACCGGGAGCGACGCGGCCAGGTCCTCGGCTGCGCCCTCCGGAATGCGCTCACCGAGTGTCATGAGCGTCGCGCGGATCGCCCGGACGGTCCGGCCGGTGTCCGGTAACTCGAGACGGTGCTGTATTTCGCCGGTGAACTCGGCGAAGTTCATCGCAGTCGCTCCGACGCCGGGTAGGTACGTCAAGCGACGTGGGACCGGTGAGGACGGCGACCAGTCGACGACGGTCGTGGTGGCCGCACTGTCACGCGCGGTCGCAACTGCGGTTCACAGTCTCGTCGAACAGGAGCTGCAGGCAGAGACGTCCTTCGCGACGAGTTTGCAACAGCGCGTCACCCTTCTCGAGGCGTGCTGATCGTCGCTATTCGACGTGATCGGCGAACCAGTCGGCAGCGACGTCGGCGACCTCCTCGAGTTCACCCTCTCCTTCGAAGCGGTGGCCCGCGCCTTCGACGACGTGGTGATCGTTCTCGCTGGTGAGTTGCTCGCGGGCTTCGCGGTTGAGCTCGAGCACCTGCGTATCGTCACCGCCGACGACGAACAGCGAGGGTGCTCGCACGTCGGCGAGTACCTCCGAGGCCATGTCGACGCGCCCGCCGCGGGAGACCACGGCGTCGACGTCGTCCTCGGGTCACGCGGCCCCGCGCAGAGCGGCCGCTGCGCCCGTGCTCGAGCCGAAATAGCCGACCGGGACGTCCCGCGTCTCCTCTCGGTTCCACAGCCACTCGGTGACCGCGACCAGCCGATCGGTCAGCAGCGGGATATCGAACCGATTCTCGCGGTGCTGGTCCTCGCGCTCGGTCAACAGGTCGAACAGCAGGGTACCGTGTCCGCGATCCCGGATGACCTCCGCGACGAAGTTGTTACGGGGACTCTTCCGGCTCGAGCCGCTGCCGTGGGCGAAGACGACGATCCCCGATGCATCCGGCGACGTCTCGAGTGCACCCTCGAGTTCGACGTCGTCGACCGGGATCGAGACGGGATCGTTCGGGTCCTGGGCCATGTGGCCTCCGACCACGCGAGACGTCTTGATGCCAGGTGGATGCTCCGAGTCCTGACCGCTACTGCGGATCTCGATCGCTACCGACGCTCGACCAGTGCGTCGGCCTTGCTTCGGACGCGGACCGGCTCGAGGCCTTCGGCGAACGACACTGCTTCCTCGAGTTTGGACTCGGTCTCGGCGTGGATCGTGTACAGCCGATCGCCGGGCTCGACCTCGTCGCCGACCGTTCGGTGGACGACCAGTCCGGCCCCACTGTCACGCGGCGCGCCCGCACGCCGTGCGAGATCGGAGAGTGTCCTGTTGTCGACGCGACTCGTAACTCCGGCCCGATCCACCCGGACGGTCGTCGACTCCTCGCCGGGTTCGAGGTCCGTCGACTCGACGTCCGGATCGCCGCCCTGAGCGGCGACGATCGATCGGAACTGCTCGAGTGCGCGGCCCGACTCGAGGATCTCGGTCGCGGCGGCGTCGACGTCACAGTGCTCGAGCAGCATCTCGGCGAGCCGCAACGACTTCAGCCGGAGCGACTCGGGGCCGTCCCCCTCGAGCACGGCGAGAACGTCACGTGCCTCGAGGACGGGCCCGACGCCGCGGCCGATCGGATCGGTCCCGTGGGTGATCGCACAGCTGACGTCCATCTCGAGGTAGTCGCCGACGCGCCTGAAGTCGTCCGCGAGTCCGCGGGCAGCGACCAGACTTTCGACTTTCGCCCCCTCGCCGTAGGGGATGTCGATCACGACGTGACTCGAGCCGGCGCTCTGTTTCTTCGAGAGCACCGAGGCCATCAGCAGTCCATCGGGATCGATCGACAAGGGGTTCTCCGCGCGGATGATCTCGTCGTCGACGGGTGAGAGGTCGACGCCGCCACCCCAGACGAGACAGCCGTTGGTTTCCTCGACGATACGCTCGATCTCCGCGATCGAGAACTCGACGTTACTGAGGACCTCCATCACGTCCGCGGTTCCGGCCGGAGAGGTCACCGCCCGCGAGGAGGTCTTGGGCATCGTCACGCCGGCCGCGGTGACGATCGCGACCATGATCGGCGTCACGCAGTTGCCCGCCACACCCCCGATCGAGTGTTTGTCCGCGACGACCGGCCGATCCCATTGTAGTCGCTGGCCGATGTCGCCCATCGCCTCCGTCAGGTGTTTCGTCTCGGCCAGCGAGAGGCCGTTCGTGTAGACCGCAGAAACGAACGCACTCAACTCGACGTCCGAGAGCCGGTGTTCGTGGATATCCCGGACGATCCGCTCGAGTTCCGCCCTCTCGAGTTCGACGTCGTCCAGTTTCTTCCGAACGCACCGGACCGACGGCGGCGTCCCCGCGAGCGTGACCCCGACGGCACCGTGTACGTGGTGAAGGGGTTCGGTCACACCGACGGTACCCGGCTCGACGAGTTCGTCGGTCCGCTTGACGATTCCGGTCATCGTCTCCCCCGCCCACGAGAGCAGGACGCGATCGAGCGGATGCGCCCCCAGTTCCTCCGCGTCGATCGTGTTCAGCAGGACCAGCGGCCGACTGGTGCCGATGTCGATCGAGGTGGCCTCGAGTTGCATTCGTTCGCCGAGAGTCACCGTGGGGACAAAAAGCGACCGACCGGGCGGCCTCGAGAGTATCGAACGGAGCCGGGTAGCGGTCTCTTCGCCGGGCCTACCTGTTATATGACCTCTCGTCGAGTGGATACCCTCGAACGGATGGCTCGTACATTTGCCGACCGAACGGACGCGGGCGAACAGCTCGGCGAGGAACTCCGCGAGCGGGGGATCGACGCGGATCTCGCCCTCGCGATTCCCCGGGGCGGACTGCCGCTCGGGCGCGCCGTCGCCGACGCGCTCGAGGCGCCGCTCGACGTCGTCGTCGCGAAGAAGATCGGCGCACCCGGAAATCCGGAGTACGCGATCGGTGCGGTCGCGAGCGACGGTAGCGTCTGGCGAAACGAGCAGGCGTTTCGCGGCGCCGCCGCCGACGAGGAGTACTTCCAGGAGCAACGCGAGACTGAGGCCGAAGCCGCCCGGAAGAAGGCCGAACGCTACCGGAGCGGGGGGTCCCCGCCCGACCTCGCGGGCAAGACAGTGGTCGTCGTGGACGACGGCGTCGCGACGGGCTCAACCGCCAGAGCCTGCCTCTCGCGTCTCGAGGCTTCGGACGCCGACCGGGTCGTCCTCGCGGTCCCGGTCGGTCCGCCGGACACGATCGCGGACCTCGAGGAGCAGGTCGACGAGGTCGTCTGTCTCGAGACGCCAGCCGGTTTCCATGGTGTCGGCCAGTTCTACCGAAATTTCACACAAGTTTCGGACGAAGAAGCGATGGGGTACCTCGAGGGGTGACGAGCCCCACCTACCCGATCCGGGATCGGCAACCGATTCCGATCCGTCGGTGTCGCGACGAGACCGCCCGGAGTCGGCTGGAGGGTCAGCGGAGGGCCGCGACGAGATCGGTCGCCGTTCGGACGGTCTGCGCTGGACGGTCTGCTATCCATCGGTGGCGGTGGGATCACGACGGAGGACGGTCCCACCGGTAAACAGGAACAGCAACCTGTATCAGTCCTCGTCGGTAGCGGTGGAGCCTTCCTCCAGTACAGTTACGTCGAACGTGTCGTGCCACAGGTAGCGTCGACCACCCCAGACGAACGTCGGACGTGCGATTCCCGCGAGGGCGAAAAGCGGAGCGAGAAGCAGTGACGGAACAGCAAACGCCCACGTTCGCCGATCGACGCCGAGCGAGCGGTACTGATCGCGTGCAATGTAGGTGACGCTGAAAGCGACGAGCAACGGGGCGACGATACCGGCCGCTGCGACCGCCAGGAACAGCCCCAGGATCGCGAGTGTCCGTCGCGGCGCGAACCGATAGAAAATCGTGACAAACCGCGTGATCCGCTCGTAGGTGACCCGGGGACCTCCGGGGACGCGCACCTCGTTGACGAGTTCCCGGGAGGCAACGACCTCGTCCGTGTACTCGGCCAGCAGGGCGTCGTCCGAGACCGTCCGCCGAAGGTCGGCGACGTAGCCCTCGAGGTCGATCTCGCGGCGGTCGAACGTCACGCCGCCGCCCCAGGTGACCCAGTTCGTGCGGTCGACGACGAACGAAGCGACGACGATACACAGCGGCTCGAGCAGTTTGAACGGGTATTCCTCGCTGAGAAACAGCGGAATTGCGGTCACCGTCCCGTGTTCTTCGCCGAGACGTTTGATCGTCGCCAGCCAGTCGTCGTCGCGCTCGACGTCGTCGTCGGTCAGGACGATCCGATCCTGGGAGGCGTGCTCGAGCGCGAGGGCAACAGCGTTTGCCTTCCCCGAGCAGCCCTCCGGCTCGCCGGCGACGAGCAGGTCGGCGTTCTCGGGAAGCTCCGTGCTTGCCACCGGATCGTCTTCGTGGTCACAGACGACCAGCAGTTCGTCCTCGGACTCGAGTTGGCGAGCCAGTTGCTCGCACGACCGCGTCCACTCGAACGTCGGCAAGATTATACTCGCCATCGACCCGCCGTACACCGGCTGTCGGGCTAACGATTGGGGGTACGTGTCAGAATCTGATACGGATCCCTGTACTGGCGTGCCAACGCGACCGGGGAACGGGCGGCGGTCGCGCCGAGCGTCGATACGCCACTCCGTCTCACTCGGTTTCGTACCACTGATCGAACCGCTCGGATAGCGAGTCGGAAACGTCCGTGAGATAGGCCGTCCCCCACAGGGTCACGATCACCGCGCCGACGGCGTTGAAGCTCAGGTCGACGATCGTATCGTTGATCGGGCATCCAGTCAGCGGACGGCGCCGAAACAAAAGTCGCCCAACCCAGCGACTTCGCCGTCGACGGCCAACCATACCAATTCCTCGGCGCCGACCATCGTGGCTGGAGCGATTCGATCGTCGAGCAGAAACAACTCGGCTGGGCTCCTGCCTTCGGCAAGGAACTGTTCTTCCATCTCGAGGAAGCAGGCTTCTCACATCACACGATGATCGCGACGGGGCTGTTCACGAAACCGCGTGATGCTTACGGAGAGAACAGCGACGGAGAGGGCTTCGTGGACTACAGCCGCATCGACGAGCCGGATACTCATGTAGCGGGCGGGGTTTCGGAGTTCGGTTCGGAGCAGAAACTCCGGTTCGTTGTAGAGAACCGCCGTCGGTACGAGCACCTCGGTCGTGGCGTTTTCGGTGAGCGCCCGCTCGTACTCGAACAGGGTCAGGGACATCGGCGTTCCGCCGGTGATCGAATAGGACCGAATCGCGTCGGCGATGTCGTAGTCGATGGCCTCTCGTGCCTGCCGGAACGAAAACGGTTGGAGATCGATCTGTCCCGTCTGCCGTCCGTACAGCGGACTCTTGTGAACCAGTACCTCCGACCCCATAGTGTTGATACTCGATCCACAGAGGACGAGCATCGAGTCGGTCGATCGAAGTTGTTCGTCGACGAACGACTGGACGTACGACGGGATCGAATCGTTCGCTTCGACGGGGTAGGGAAACTCGTCGATGACGACGATCCGTTTTTCGTCGGCGAGTTTCTCCCCGAGGTAGTCGAAAGCGCCGTCCCAGCCGTCGACGCGGGGTATCTTGTCGCCGAAGTGGTCGGAGATTTGTTCGACGAACTTTTCTCGCTGTCGGTGTCTGGCCTCTTTGGCTGCGAGGAAGTAGACGTGTGGCCGACCGCGACAGAACTCCGTGAGCAGTTCGATCTTTCTGACTCGGCGCCGTCTGTAGACGACCTATAGTAGTGTGAAACAATTCACACACCGATCGCGACGCCGTCCTGCGATTGGGTGTACATTGGCTTTCACTGATTACTATAGCAATCGTGACCGTCGGCGTCGTCTGCTATCTCCAGAGCCTCGAGTTCGCTGCGCCGATTGTAGGCGGTCATACGCTGGGTACTGATTATCGTGTTAATGACTCATGCATTGTGCTACGAGTCGCGCATCGAATTTGTCTCTCAGTTCTCATCGATGCTGAACGTAGTGTTCCATCTCGTGAGTGTCCGCAATTCTGTCCAGACCGTTCAATCCAATGCAATGTTTTACGATACTGGATACCATACTGGTCCTACATGTGTTCGCTCGAAGTCGATCCGCTGGATCCGCAGGTACTCGAGCGCAATTACGATTACGCGCAAAAGAACGTCCGTCTGCTCGCGATGTGGTACGGATGTGACACCGAGCGGATGGTTCATCTGCTAGCTGAGAACGGTATCGACCTCTCGAGGAACGATCGTCGACAGTTTGGAGCAGACTATCAGGCGTTTCGCCAGCAGTTTCACGGAGAGTGTTACTGATTAGGTTTCGACCAAGACACGAGCGTAGTGCATCTTGGTTCTACTTCTGGATTATTGAAGAGAGAGCCTGAGCCTTGCGTTCGTCTTTGGTAGTACTTTTCAAGTGGGATCCACGAGTACTCGCCCCTCTATTAATAGGTACCTATTCAAGCATTGAATGAACAGTCACAATCTCAGCAGTAGGTGCCTATTCTTCTCACCGAGTGATCGCCGTTCAAACGTACGCAGAGTACAGCGGATTGCTGAGAGGGAACCAGTCGCGGTCGGTTGCGTGTACGAGTTCTGTCGTCTGTCGACCGCTACCTAGTTTTTGAACGCTATCGACGCGTCTTGTTTCCGGGAGCCAATATTAATAGTCACCTCAGGCACAATATGTAGGGCTGGCCCGATAGCTGCATTAGTACGAGTACTCATTGCTGAATAGGTCCCTTTTGCAAAGTAGCTGCAATAGGTGCTGATGGTTTGATCCCTGAACTGACTTGTGTAGCTACTGGTGAAACAGCACCTATTGAAAAATAGTTACAATAGGTTGTTGAACTGGTCTGAGTGAGTCAGTCAGTGTTGTGATTCGCCAGTAGTTGCTTCTTGATGGCTAGGTACAGTAGGTAGAACTCTGTAAATAGATTCAATAGGTGAAGTAGGTTCCTTGGGTTAGTGTGCTGCTGTTTCTCTCTGCGAATAGCTACCTTTTGCAGATCGTGGTTAACTTGCTCCTATCAGAATTGCTGTAGACGTATGCCACGGCGCCAGTTTCACTCTTTGATCGTGAACGAGACTTCTTTTCTCGCGCTGATCCTCATCTGCAATCGCGACGACCACGGACAATAGGTGCCTGTCTTAGAATACCTGTTCTACCTATTGCAGCTACCCAACCTATTTTGTCTACAGTAGGTAGAATTAAGATGATTGGATCGCATGCAGTCACCAACGGCTGACATCAAAGTAATCGTGACAATAGGTGCCTACTGCACTCCTCTCGAAATTCCCATCCACCAATGAGTACATCAACGACCGACCCACGCGCTGTCAGCGTGGTCATCCTGAAAGGCGGTGTCGGCAAATCAACGACCTCGATGAATCTCGCGCGCCAGCTCGCCGAGCACGGCGAGACGCTGTACGCGGACCTCGATCCGAACGGCCACGCGACCAATGGCCTCGGTTTCGAGGAGGCGTACCAGGGTGACATCAACTTGGGCGACGTTATCCTCGAGGGCGACGCGACGCCCCACGATCTGATTCGACCGACCGATCACGAGTTCGATCTACTACCGTCTTCGAACACTCTCGAGGACGTCGAAAAGGATCTCGCGGGCGCGATGCAGGGCTCGGCCCGGATCAAGTCGAAGATCGTCGACCCGCTGCTCGGCGACGAGTACGACTACGTCGTCTTCGACTGCCCGGCGTACCCGGGGATGCTCAACAACAACGCGCTCGTCGCGACGGGTAACGTCATGATCCCGATCGAACCTGGCTCGAGCGCGATCGGTGGCTACAAGCGAACCATGGAGCGACTCATCGAACCGGCTCGGGAGTACATCGACGTCGACGTACTCGCGGTCGTCCCGAACAAACTCGGCGACCGGATCGACCAGCAGACCGAAGACCGCGAACTCCTCGAGAACCTGAACACCGCGACCTACGAGGTCAACCCAGGCCAACCCCTCCAGGAGGCGGTTCCGGAGTTCGCCCGGATCACCGGCGAGGAGTTCGACGCGATCGACACGGGCGAGCGGCGCCCTCCCAAGCCGGGAATTCGTCACCGGTCGGCGCTGTCGCGCTCGCTCCAGCATGAGCAGCCGCTCCAGGATTACGATCCGGAGAACGATCAGATCGCCTGTTACGAGGAACTCGCCGAGATCGTCGCGGCCGGAGGGATCGAGCGATGAGCAATCCGTTCGACGATCTCAAAGAAGACGGACTCGAGGAGGATCCCGAAGCGACCGAATCGGCGGATGACGACGGTGAAGCGGAACCTGAATTGGAACCGACCCCCGTCGACGCGGATGAGAACGCATCGGACGCTGAGCCGGAACCGACCACGGCTCCAGGTCCAGACTCGGACCTGGAACCGGAAACTGCCGGTTCGCCATCGGATAGCGACTCGAGTTCGATCGACGAGGAACCCGATGCCCGTCCGGACGAGCGCGACGTCGCGTCCGGGGAGTCGGATCCGGCGGAATCCGGACCGGCGTTCGAATACAGCGACGTCCAGCAGAAACCGTTCTACGCGCGCGAGGAGACGGTCAACCAGTTCGAGAACGCGATCCGGACGACGATCGTGCCGAACCTAGCCGAGGCGTCGGTCCTCGACGAGGAGACCCGCGAGATCCACGACGCGGTGCTTCGCCTCGCGAACGAAGAACCCGAACGCATCGCTGAACTCGTCCTCGAGGAGCGCCGGCAATCCGGCAAGCAGTAACGCCGGATCCGAATTCGTTCGGTGAGTCTCGGAAATCGAACTCGGCAACATGCCGTTCTCGGCGCCGATACCGCGACGGAGCGGGTGCTCTCCCGACTCGAGTGATCGACCACGCGAATATGTTCGTGAGATTTGGCTTCGCCGAGCGGCTGTTTCTTTCGCGTGTCGGAGTCAGGCAGCCCTAAACTGAGGCGGCGAGTCGATTCTGGAAGTTCGACTCGAGCCTCGTAGGTCGGCGACCACACCACTACCATGTTCTCGACAATCGATCCCCAACATGGTATTCCCCTGTCACAGGTTATGCTGACAACTCATCAAATCTACGGCGTTTGAACACCTGGTACTGTCTATAGTAGCCAGTGAAAGTCAGTGCACACCCGATCGCAGGACAGCGTCGCGATCGGTGTGTAAACCGTTTCACTGGCTACTATAGTTTAGCACCTCAACTGAGCACTCAGCTGAGACCTATCGGTTGAGTGATTGGTGTGGTCGTTGGATAGTGTCTAGTTAGGCCAGTTTGAGAAGCGAGCAGGTCGTGGAGTTAGTTTGGGATGGTGTTCACAGACTTGCTCAGCGAGTGCTACGCGGCGGAATTTGATGAATGTTGGGAGCGAGAGCGGACGGTGGCGGCCGATAGGGCGTTCACCGTCCGGTTTTACGCGACCGGTTGCTTGCTTCGCGATATGAGTGATTCTTCGCTCACTCGGTGTTAAACGCTCCCATCAATCAATTTGGACTGGATACCTCGGCTGGCTGACAGCGTTCCAGACCCGCTGACGTCCACGAGAACTACGCTCTCTTGCGGCCACTTGGAGCGTTTTGCGCTCCAATGGTCGTTGAATCGAAAATTTGCCTCGATACCAGAACGCGACGCGTTCTGCGGACGTCGCAGCCGTCGCTGGTCGCGGTTGGTGAAATTCCTTGCAGAATCAACGGCGCTCGAGTGTGCCTATTTAATACAATACCATTTGTTACAAACACTTCCTTAATATCATACCCTTTAGATGGCGAGCCACTGGTCTAGATACTGTGTTTCTGAATATTACTGCCGACAAATCTGGTCTTTCCGAGTCCGAGTTCCCGTCGGTAGTGATGATTATCTGACTTTCTCTCTCTCTCTCTCTCTTGATTAGGAATGGGAAGCTATCCCGACTATACCGATCTAGACACTTCGAGAAGTGGTTTCACACGCTCAAAATGTGGACCGATCGCTTCCACAGCTCGTGGGTTGGCAGTCAAGCGACCTTTGGGAGTGAATTGAACAGATTACACACTACTATATCATACAGTTGCCTAATAGTAATAGCTTTGGTAAAAATTGCCGGGGGTGTTAAACTATATCATGCTAGCACTGGCATACAATAACACACATCAGTTGTTTTTCGATACGCAAACCAGATGATATATTCCTGTACAAATCCTTGTAATTCATGTGCGACTGAACCTCTCGTCGTCCCGACTCGCCGTCGTGACGACCGGTGGCAAGAACGATACCGTAACCACGATCAGCGCGGCCTGTAGTGGTATCGCTGGTTTCGCGTCGTCGGCATCAGCAGTGGTCGGAGGCGTGACGGTGATACCGATGCCGATATCTACAGACACGACACGGACAATTGAGGCGGAGCTATCGAATTGCGGTAAGAACTCCGGTGCTGGTGTGAGCAGGTGCATAGGCCGGCACCATCATTGACAGCACATCGTCGTGTAAACCGGCGGCTCCTGACCTACGCACACATGGTGTGTTCCCGAGTTGTCGAAGTGACGAACTGCGAGATGAACACGAAATCATGACAGAACAATCACCGATACTCAACGCAAAGCACGTCGACCATTCCTACCGGGACGTCTCGCTCCTCGAGGATGTTTCACTATCGAGCCAGCCGGGTGAGGTGGTCGCGCTGATCGTCCCTAACGGGGCCGGGAAGTCGACGTTAATCGGCATCCTAACCGGGCTTTTCGAGCCGACCGGTGGTACGATCAACTACAACGGACCCGATGCTGTCCGACAGATTGGCTACCTTCCCCAACACCCAGCGTTTTGTTCGGGGTTTACAGTTTGTGAGATCCTTTCGTTTTACGCGTCACCCGTCGGTGGCGACGAGGTTGACACCTTAGCACACCTCCGACGTGTCGGTCTTGCGGACGCTGCCGACCGGAATGTCGATGACCTTCCAGGAGGAATGACACGCTTGGTCGGCATCGCCCAGGCGACGATTGGCGAGCCCCCGGTTGTAGTCTTGGACGAGCCAGGAAGCGGTCTAGACCCAGGAATGACGCGCAACGTTTACACTGTCGTTGAGTCAATCACCGAGACTGGCGCTGCGGTCATGTTGAGTTCACACGACCTCGCGCTTGTTGAACGCCACGCCGATAGAATCACTTTGGTTGATGAAAGCCGGGTCAACGAGGCCGGGGCGCCTACGGAGGTTTGTCAGCGACTCGAGGCTGACTCGCTATTCGAGGTTTTTGAAGCGTCGACAGCAGCCGAGGCCGGTACTGTTCGTGTCCAAGGCGATACAGCATGAGTGAGAAAACCGAAGCGGATGACGGGATGGCTACCGGCGCGACAGCAGACGCTAACGTTACTGTCGCTATTGATACTAAACAGACTCCCAGTGCAGTCCGTCTCTTGCAGATGATCGTCGCTCGTGAGGTTCGGACCGTCGTCCGAACCCGTACGTTCCTCCTATTCGGACTTACGCTTACCGCCGTCTTACTCGGTGTTGCCTGGGTCAGTGGCGGTCTGGATGCGGGATACGTCCCGACGACCGTCGACATGCTTACTCCCCTCGAGTTGCTCGTCCCGGTCATCGCTATCGCCTTCGGTTACCGGGCCGTCCTCGGTGACGAACGCCGTGGTGAATTAGATGTCCTCGAGACCTACCCGGTCAACGCCTGGCAGATCGTTTTGGGTGTCTACCTCGGGCGGGCCGCTGGCCTTGTTGTTACTGTGCTGGTACCGCTTTCAATCGTTGGCGCTGCGGTTGGACTGAGTGATACTGACGGGTCTTCGATATACGCGACCCACAGCGGCGTCGATTCGCCGATCTTGTTCGTCCGGTTGATTGTCCTCGCACTCCTGCTCGCGCTGGTTGTCCTCGCGGTTGCGATCGCGATCTCAGCGGTTGCAAGTGCCGCACGGAGTGCCTTGGCGCTCGCTGTTGTCGCACTTATCGTCTTGCTTGTTGGTCTCGACCTTCTGTTGGTCTACGGGCTGTCGACTGGTTTCGTCTCCGATTCGGCCTTGTTGCAGATAATCGCGATTAGTCCGATCAGTGCATTTCGGGGACTGGTCCTCGAGAGTGTTGTCATCGTCGCTGCGGGAACCGGACCACAGACCGCAGCGCCGGTCACGAGTATTCTCTCCCTCTTCGTCTGGGGGATTTCGTCCCTTGCGGTCGCTACTTGGAGTGTCAGGCGTTCCTGACATATCGTCTATATTTGGAAGTCGACATATAAGTAGACGGAGGGTGGAACCCGCTCGGGCCGTGGGTACTGTCTCCGTATCCGTCCGTCCTAAAGTACGCATAGATCGGAATACAGAATATTGCAGGTTGGTTTTCGCCGACTACTTCCTTGGGCTCATGGTATAGGCCTATTCCGGGTACTGTGTCGAGTCTTATTGCTGAGTACACCCAACAGATTGAGAATCCTTTGATTAATATCAAAGTCCTGACGCACATCCGTGAGACCATGGTGTCTGGTTGAATGATAAATCGACAGTTACGCGGTGAACGTTTGTACTCGCCGCTGCCTACAGTTGCCACTCACCATCGGTTTCCACTCGACCGAACGATAGTTGTGCGATCGACGTGAAACAGCCCGAGATGTTACTACACCAACCTGTCGCTCTCATCGTTGGTTTCGTCTACTATACCAGAATAAATACTGCAGATAGATTAGAAACGAGACACATGGTGTGGTCAAAATCGACTCGGCGGTCGTTCTTTCTGGTTGTTGGCGCAGCGAGTGGTGGCGCCCTCGCTGGCTGCCTTGCTGACGACGAGGAAAGGCTTCCAGACCCAATCGCAATTGAAGACGACCATAGTTGTCCAGTCTGTAACATGGTGATCGTCAACCATCCTGGACCGGCAGGACATGCCTTTTACCCCGACGATTCGGAACTCCCCGAGCCAGACATTCAAGATGGCGTCGTTCCGTACTGTGCGAGTACATGTGCCTACAACTATTACTTCGAATACGAGGAGCGCGGTGATGAGCCTCGAGTGATCTATCTAACGGATTACTCGAAAGTTGACTGGGAGGTCTACGAGGATGGTAATGAATACTATATTACGGCACATTTCGAGGAAGATGTCCACACGGATGCGCGAGACCTCACATTCGTTGTCGACAGTGAGGCATTAGGTGCTATGGGCCAGTCTGTGATCGGTTTTTCCGACACTGGAGACGCCGAGTCATTCGCCGAAGAGTACGGTGGTGATCTCTACGACCACGATTCGATTGACAGGGAACTGATCGAGAGTCTGGGATTCGTGTGATCACACAGGTATCGACCATGCAACGACACGTCATCCCAACAACTACGGAGAAATACGAACCATGCGAAACGTAACTCTCGCCCTGATCGCGATTTTACTTACTGTCGGCGTCCTCGTAGGTGTGGGTGTCTTCACCCTCGAGGTCGATGCGGACTCTCCTGGCCCAGTTGAGTTCAACGACACCGTGCTAATGGGTGTCTCTTTCGACGACGAGATCTCTGACCCGGACGTCGACCTGCCCCGGACGCAGGTATTTTACTCACAGTATCGCTACGTCGTCGGCTATCACGGTGCCGAGTGGTTCGTCAATGCACAGCGTCAGGAGGGCCACGAACAGCGATTTGGCTACCCACTCGCGGTGTACGTGACTGATTACAGTGGAACCGACCTCGAATTGTCCGACGAGGGCTATCCACGCCCCGATGGTGAAGTTACCTGGACCGATGCCGAATTAGCCTGGTTCGTCGTTGACAGCGACGCCCGGACGCCCGACGGCGAGACGGTCGTTCCGTTCTCGAGTCGCGACGATGCCGAAACGTACACGGCGGACTACGGCGGCTCTGTGGTGTCTTGGGATACCCTCCTCGAGTACGAGTTCGACCTCGATGACGCTGCAGCTGTCGGTAAGCGAGTTGACGAGCGCCAGGCCGATGCGGACCGCCTCGTCGAACAGCGCCGTACAGTCGCAGACCGACCTGTAGAGACAGTTGTCGGCGAAAACGAGACGATACAGGAGGCGATTTCCCGCACGCCGACGAATGCGACAGTTCTCGTTCCCGAGGGAACCTACGATGAACTGATCGAGGTCGACCGACCTGTTACCCTCCAAGGAGAGGGGGATGTGTCGATTCGAGGTGACGGTGAGAGTACCGTCATGACGATTCGTTCTCCGGATGCTGCCGTTCGGAATTTCGAGATTACGGATGTGGGTAACTCGACCAGTCCCGAGGAGCAAGCGTCTGTTACCGAGAACGGGACCGAAGATGGCGACGCCGTCCTCGAGATGGCGTACGCGGGCGGTGACGCCGGTGTCTACGTTGACGACGCACCGCGCGTTCTGGTCGAGGATGTCTCGATCGAGACACCTTCTAACGGCGTCATGCTCCGTGATAGTCCTGAGACGGTCGTTCGAAACGTCTCGGTCAAGGGTGGCGATGAGTGGGGAGATGCTTACATGGGCGTTATGTCGATGCGGTCCGGTGACAGCGTGATCGAAGAGTCGACATTCCGCGATGGCCGTGACGGTATCTATACCCACCGCTCACATGGAGTGGTCTTCCGGAACAACACTCTCGAGGGCAACCGGATCGGAGTCCATTTTATGTATACTGGGGAGTCGGTCATCGCTGATAACGTCGTCAGAGACGCTGAGGCGACGGGGATCCATGTCATGACCAACCCTCACCAGAACGCGGTCGTCGGGAACGATGTCCGTGACAGTCCCACTGGAATTCGAACCGAGGGTTGGAACTCGTACGTCGCACGAAACGTTGTTGTGGATACCGACCTCGGGATGACAACGGAAGCCGGAAATTCCATCTACGAACATAACGTTCTCGTGAGAAACGAAATCGGGATGCGTGCGAGCCACTTTCTGCCGGCTAATCGGGTCCTAGCGAACGACTTCGTAGATAACGACCTTCACACGCAGGCACGTCAGGGAACCTTACGCATTTGGACGCACGACGGTGTGGGTAACTACTGGCACGGTGCGGTCGGTGATGTAACTGATCGAACAGCCGATGACGGCGAGGTGGTGGTGTTCGATCGGCCCTACTCGGCGACGGATACCATTGATAGCCGACTCCACCGAGTCGGTGGCACACCCGCACTCGCACACGCACCCCAGTTCGATGAACTGGCTGCGTTCGAGGGTACCGTCTCGGGGATGCGCGACGCGAGCGTTGTCGATACGGCTCCACGCTGTGAACCGGCAAATCCTGATCTCCTTGCGGCGGCAGGCCTCGAACCGGCCGAGTACGTGTGCGGTGCGTCGACCTCCTGATGGAGTGTCTGCCGCTCTATAGTCCAGTTTCACTGTAACGAGTTATATACTGATCACGACGCTATTCTGTGACCTGATGTTACACACTGATCGCAACGCTGTCTGCCGATCAGGTGTGCAGTGACTATCAGTGGCTACTATAGGACAAGGGGGTGTTCGGTTTCCACCCGGATATCCTCTTTTTCAACACGAACGGTGATGGTGTCTTCGTCGTGTCCATCTGCTTTGACAGCGACAGTCACAGGTATCGTTTTATCGCTCGGATCCGGCCTGACTGTTATTCTCTCGGTGTTGAATTTCATTACTTTTCCACCCTTGAGAGTGGAGTCAATGGTGAGTGTGTTACTCGATTCTTCGAAACTGAGCGAGAGGACGGATTTGCTGTCGGCTGTGTCGATAGCAGCTGTGTGACCGACGCCGATCCTCGAGGCTCCGTCGGTTTCGATGACGGCGGCAAGCGAGGCGAGTCCAGCGAGGCTTGCAAACAGTCGACGGCGGCTCAGCTTCATCAGTATCACCCTACTGCCTTCAGTTGTGTTCGATCGATGGTCTGTCCTCGAACGGGTTTAGTAGAGACAAATATCATGAATAATATGTCGATGGTACCATAATAAAGCTATTCTGGTCTATTAGTCGAAATCTGAGCGTTCCCTTTTCACAATTGTACTAGCACATTCTACGAACGAACCAAAAGTTGTTAGATAACACAGTCAGTATATTTGACTGCACTATGTCGGAACAGGACACGTACCAGTCGAGTCCACAGCCCATTCTGGGAGCGTGTGGCCACGTAGACGGAGGAAACTAGTATGCAACGCCGAAAATTCATCTTTGGTTCGACCGCCGCAGGAGCCGGGTTGTTGTTTGGTACCGGCGCGTTCAGTGCGACCGGAACTGCGCACGGGGTTTCGATCCAGGCTGGTGATAGTGACCTCCACGTCGAATTTAACGACGAATACGAGGGTGATGCTGAGGCGTACGTCACCGAGGATCCCCTTGCGCTCGAGTTTGAGGTCGGAGACAACGAGTGGATCCGATTCGACGACCTTCTTCGCGTGACGAACACGGGGACACAGTCTGTCGTCGTCTATGTTGAGGACCAAGAGTGGCTCGGCGACGATGCGGACGCCGTGCTCGATTATCGGGTCGACGGTTCTGTGGTGGGTGAAGACAACGGCATCACTCTCGAGGACACGACAGGAGACAATAGCGAAACACTCACGATTCTTGTCGATGTGACTGGTCACGATACCGTCGAGGACGCTCTCTCCGACACGGACGGGGACGACATCTCTACCGTTCGGTTTGTAGCCGAATCCACGGATGCTGACAGTGGTACCGGTGAGGAAGAATCCGACGAGGGTGACGATGGTGAAGACGAGGATGAAAAACCGGGTGACGATGAAGACGGATATCACCTCAAGGTCGACGCCGCTGACAGCGTCACAGTCGGTTCGGACACCACCTTCGATGTCACTGCGACGGTCGAGGACGCCGGTCACGGTGGCGGTGAGGCGACGGTTACACTCGACATCGAAGGTGACCAGCTGGATCCGCACGAGGAGACGATCACCGTGTCGGAAGATGGCGAGTCGGATGCCACCTTCGAGATACAGACGGTGTACGATGACCTCGAGGAGGACAACACTGAGTTCGGCCGCCACGGCGACTTCCGGTTCGACGGGACTGACTGGACGGTGACGATCGACTACGCCGGTGAGACCGATGACGTTGGAGGGACACTCGAGGTCGAGGATGCGGCGATCGAGTGGTATAGTCCAGATGGCGACAAGAAGTGTCCGGTCTGTAATATGATGACTGAGATGTTCGATGGCTGGCACGCCCAGGTGACCCACGTCGACGGGACGCGAACCGAGTTCTGTTCGACCGGCTGTGTCGTCAGCTACGTCGTCGACTATCANTGGCACGCCCAGGTGACCCACGTCGACGGGACGCGAACCGAGTTCTGTTCGACCGGCTGTGTCGTCAGCTACGTCGTCGACTATCAGCAATACGACGGGCTCCACATGGATCTCCCCGAGGCCGAAATCGAAGGCGTCTGGGTCGTCGACTTCACCGAGCGACAGACCACCAGTGGCACGGACCTCATCGACGCACACGACGCCTATTTCGTACTCGACTACGGGACAGGGAATAAATTCGCCACCCCGATGAGTGGCAGTCCGCCAGCGTTCGCCAGCAAAAGTGATGCCGAAGCCTACGTCAACGGGGAACTGGACGAACTCGAGGATGTCGACATGAGCAACGTTTCCGAGGACGATATCGTCACGATCGACGAATTCGACGACGAAATCGCAAACGAATACAGGGGTCAGTACTTCGACAGCTAGCTATCGTCGGCTACTGTGAACCAAACAGACGAAATACGGTGTCCAACACGACACAGTCCCGATCCTGAAATTGTTTTGTTAGCAATACCATGGATGACTTATCCCGGCGAACGGTTATCGCGAGCTGTACTGCTACCGTCGTTTCGACCATATCTGGGTGTCTCGACGAAGCCGATCACGATCCCGTCAGTGAGACGGTCGAATTACTGTCTGTCGACGCCGCCGACAGCGTTACCGTCGGTTCGGACAACACCTTCGACATCACTGCAACGGTCGCAGACGGTGGGCAGGGTGGTGGAGAGGCAGCGGTCACACTCGACATCGAGGGTGACCAACTGGGTCCACATGAAGAGACGGTCACCGTGCCGGAAGATGGCGAGGCAGAGGCCACCTTCGGAGTACAGACGGTGTACGACGACTTCGAGGAGGACAACACTGAGTTCGGCCGCCACGGCGACTTCCGATTCGACGGGACCGACTGGACGGTGACGGTCGACTACGCCGGTGAGACCGAGGACGTTGGAGGGACACTTGAACTCGAGGATGCGGCGATCGAGTGGTACGACCCGGACAGCGCCAATATCTGTCCGGTCTGTAATATGATGACTGAGATGTTTGACGGCTGGCACGCCCAGGTGACCCACGTCGACGGGACGCGAACCGAGTTCTGTTCGACCGGCTGTGTCGTCAGCTACGTCGTCGACTATCANTGGCACGCCCAGGTGACCCACGTCGACGGGACGCGAACCGAGTTCTGTTCGACCGGCTGTGTCGTCAGCTACGTCGTCGACTATCAGCAGTACGACGGACTCCACATGGATCTCCCCGAGGCCGAAATCGAGGGTGTCTGGGTCGTCGACTTCACCGAGCGGCCGACTGAAAGTGGCACGGACCTCATCGACGCACACGACGCCTACTTCGTACTCGACTATCAGACCGGAGATAAATTCGACACCCCGATGAGTGGCAGCCCGCCAGCGTTCGCCACCGAACGCGATGCTGAAGCCTACGTCAACGGGGAACTGGACGAACTTGAGAACGTCGATATGAGCAACGTCTCTGTGGGAGACATTGTTACGATCGATGAGTTCGATGACGAAATCGCAAACGAATACCGGGAAAAATACCACGATGAGTTCTAACCACAAAAATACTGTGTTGTACTTATGAATCGGAGAGCACTCCTGTCCATCGCTGGAATCGCGGCAGCGACGTCTGTGGCCGGGTGTCTCGTGGAGGATGACCAAGGAGACGAGCCAGTTGACGGAAAAGAGCAGGTTCCTGATATTTCTGTGCCGGGTACGGTGACGATGCTCGAGGCTCCGAGGACAATGACGGTCCGTGACGACGCCGAGTTCTCCCTCGAGATACGACATGATGGCAAGGAAGACCACGAGACAGCGATCACTGTCACGCTTGGTGCCGAGGAACGAACCGAGAGAGTATCGATTACTGGCGGGGAGACGGAACGCCTCTTCGTGACGATTCCCGGAACCTACGACACCGTCGAGACGGGTGGTGTCTCGCTCGGTGACAATGAGTGGACGGTCTCGTCGGCGACGATTGAGGACGAGACACATGGTACGCTCACCGTTCAAGATGCACCAGTCGAGTGGTACCAGCCGGACAGCGAGAAGGCCTGTCCGGTCTGTAATATGCTAACGGCGATGTACGAGCCCTGGGCTGCTCAGGCAACCCACCAAGATGGCACTCGAATCGAGTTCTGTTCGATCGGGTGTGCCGTCGAGTACTGGCTGCAACCGACCGTGCACGACTCCTATATGTACGACGGGAAACATAGAGGTACTTTGGAGAGCGAGCTGGTAACCATCTGGGCACCCGACTTCACCGATGTCGATCTTGAGCCAGTCGACGGGAGTTCTGCGGACCATCCTGGCTGGGACGAGTTTATTGACATGCGCGAGGGCTACTTTGTCCTCGACGGTCGGACCTTTCAGAAGTTCACGACTCCGATGCCGGGCGGGAGCCCACCCTGCTTCGCAGAGTACGCTGACGCGCTTGCGTACGTCGAGGGTGACTTAGCGGGAGTCCCCGACGACGTCGATATGGGAAACGTCTCCGAGGACGACATCGTCCTCCTCAAGGAACTCGCCGATTCCGAGGCCGGAAAACTGTTCCGTTCGGATTATCAGCAACGGTGACTGTCGTGACGAGATCTGAGATCCCCTGCGCATGATGACCAGTCCACTCCGCCGATTCGGCCAGTTTGCCGTGTTGATCGTGATCTGTTCGCTCGCGATCGGACAGCTACTTGGACAGCCGATTTTGCTCGGCTATGTAACGTCTGGAAGCATGGAGCCGACGATCGGCGCTGGAGACGGGTTCGTTGCTGTTCCCGCGGTATTGACTAATGACGTCGACACAGGTGATGTCGTCGTCTACGAGTCACCTGCCGGTGACGGACTGGTCACCCACCGTATTGTCGACGAGACCGAAGAGGGGTACGTTACTCGCGGTGACGCGAATCCTGTGACCGACCAAGCCCAGGGTGATCCGCCACTCGAGGGGGACGATGTCCTCGCTACGGCCCCACAGATCGGTGGGACGATCCTCACGATTCCCGGACTGGGAATCGCGGCGACAAACGCAGGGGCGGTGGCCGAGACTGCCCAGTTGTGGTTGATCGATCTCACCGGACTCGATCAGCTTCGTGGAACGACGGCGCTCCCGGTCGCACTCCTGGTCCTCTCACTCGTCGGCTACGCGCTCGAGACGGCCCGTGACCGTTCCTCACCGGAGAGAGACAGATCTGGCGACACTGTGGCTGCCCCTTCTAGACTGGCCCTCGGGCTTGCCCTGTTTGTCGTGGTCGTCGCGTCGGCAGCGATGCTCGTTCCAGCGGGCGGGGAGACGCTTACGGTTGTCAGCTCCGATCCGGCACCGGACGCCGAACTCGTCACCGAACCCGGCGGGACGGCCCGAACGTCCTACCACATCTCTAACGATGGGTTCACGCCAATCGTCACATATCTCGAACCCGTTGACGGTGGTGTTTCCATTACGCGCGATGTGGTGTCCGTTTCGGGACGTAATAGTGAGGCTGTTGGAGTTACAGTTGAGGCTCCCAAAGCCACTGGACACTACGATCGAACGGTCATCGAGCGCCGGTATCTCCAGGTTCTTCCGCGAGGTGTGATTGATACGTTATACGCGATTCATCCGTGGGCCCCGTTCGTCGTGATCGTCACCATACTTGGTAGTGTGGTGTACGCATTCGGCCGCCGCTTCGCTGGCTACCAGAATGTTCGAACAACTCGAAAGCAGAACGTTCGCGAATACGTGGGTAATCGATAAGACATCTATGAGTAACAGTGACGATAGTAACCGAGATGCTGACGAACTGTGGACGAACGAGACGATCTTACGCGCGCGAGTTTTCCTCATTGACCGCCGGAAACTCGCTGTCGTGGTGGCCGTTTGTCTTCTCTGTCTTGGTGGCTGGATGATGTATGCGGGGTACGCCGCTTCTAGTGAACCGACAGAACAACGGACGACAGAAATATGGTCGATGACTGGCACTGTTTCCCATGGTGCGACCATTGCCGAACCGACGACGGTCTACGGAGACGATGATAACGCCGAAGTGACTGATCAACCTGTTTACTACAGGTCAATCTCTCCGACTGCCAACGGTAAGGTCGCTGTTGAGTACGACGCAGAGCAGGCATCCGACGTCGAACTCGTGATCGATCTCGAGGTCGTCACACGGGCAGTCGACGGCGGGACCGTCTACTGGGACGTCTCTGAGCCACTCAACCGTACTGAGCGAGATGATGTCGAACCTGGTAATACCGTCGCTGCCACGTTCGAACTCAACGTTTCTCGGATTGAAGAGCGAATCGACGCGATCGAAGAAGAACTCGATGCGAGTCCTGGTGACACCGAGACGTACGTCGATGCGACCATTTCACTCGATGGTACGATCGAGGGCGAGCAGATATCGACTACTCGCCAGCAACGGATCGATCTCTCAGTCGACGAGTCAACGTATAGCTTCGACGATAACGGCTCGTTCACTGAGAAAGAAACCGACACTGAAACGGTCACTACTACCGAGTCAAAAAGGCCGATCTACACGGCCGGTGGCCCACTCCTGTTTATGCTCGGCGTCGTCGGTTGCGGTGTCACCTTGTGGACTATTCGTCGTCCACCATCCGAAATCCAACACCGCTGGATCGACTATCGTAACGCCCGCGAGGAGTTTGATGCAGTGATCGTGCGAGCAAATCTACCACTGGTTGAGGACCGAGTTATTATTGAGGTTCTTTCACTCGAGGAACTTGCAACTCTCGCTATTGACGTTAATTCGACTGTACTCGAGGAACAAGACGATAATCGGTATACTGTCTACCATCAACACTGTACGTACGTGTATGAGCCACCACAAGAGCCGTGGAACCAATCTAACTCGGACTCAGACGCGGTTTCGAACTCAGAAACGGACACGATGTTGGTCGAGTGGGACCAACACGAATCTGACACAGACACCATGGACGAACCGTAGAGTGGCACCGGAGCGGGGCGCTTTCCTCGTCGGCACCGCATTACGATACTATAGCAACACCTGTATTTAACTAATATCCACAGGAATGTTCAATTCTGTCGATAAGTGGTGAAAACCGCTGTTCAGAGCAACTGAATCGGCTGGGTCGTGGTCATAGGACAAATCACGAGTTGCGGTATCGGCACAGCTGACGGCTGAATCCCATAACAGTTATCGATACTATTCTCTGCATAATTATAACCCGGATATTACTACTGGGCTTATCTAAAGGCGGATGACTATAGTGCCAACTGAAACGAGGCACGCACTGCTCGGACAGCTCACGGGTCGTCTTCCGCGGTGCTCACTTCGTGGCGCGCCGCGCGTCTGCCGGGCGCGCAGGTGAGCAGTGACGGGCAGTGGCTCCGATACATGTCTTCAGATCGATAGAGGAAGTGGGAGCTGGGAGTCTGAAGTCGATGAACGTTCCCATAGTCAGTACGAAGAGGACGAACGCTACCGGGAACAAGAGGCGCTTTTGCGTCGGAGGCCAAGACGAATTGCAGAGACGGCGATGGGATCTGCGGGAGGTGACTCTCGATCTGAGCCTTGCGCTCGTGTTTTCGCTGGCCCTACAGTCATGTGTGTGGTGCTGATACTGCCGGACAACACGCGTTGCCGATGGTCACGACGTCACGGTCTGCTCCGACGGTGACGGCCGAATTCGAGCGACTGACTTCGAACCGTTCTGTCCGGCAGGATCAGTAGCAGCATGCAACGCAGAGGCTTATCCGTCCGTCCCCAGACTGTACCCGTATGGATGGTTCCGACACCGACGCGGCGCTCGAGTTTCACGGTGCCGATACCGGAACCCAAACGGACGCGCGCTCTCGGATCCGCGACTGGCTGTTGCTCGAAGGTGACCGACGTACCATCGCAGCAGGTCTCTGTCTCGCCGTCTTCGTCTCTTCGGTGCTCCTGAACGAAGCGGGCGTAATCGCGTTCACCAACGACGACTCGATGACACGACTCGCCAACGGGATGATCGCGGGAACGCTCTCCGTCGTCACGCTCGTCGTTACGATCAGTCAGGCGATCCTCTCCCGCGAGTTCGTGAGCGCCGACGACGCTCGCGAGAAACTTCAGGGCGTGCTCGACGTCCGCGAGAACGTCGCGACGCGGGCGAGCGTTCCGGCGAGTCCGGCGTCCCCGTCGCGACTGCTCGAGTTGCTCGTCGATACGGTCGACGAGCACGCAACAGCCCTCGAGGACGCTACGTCGACAAGCGATAGTCCTGAGCGTCGAGAGCTGCTCCGCCAGTACACGAGCGCTCTCGACGAACAGACGGCGCGAACCCGGCGACAACTCGAGCGGACGTCGTTCGGAACGTTCACGGCGGTGTCGGCGGCGATCGACTACGACGCGCACTCGCAACTCTATCTCGCTCGACAGCTCAGGAGCAGGGAAACCGATTCGGGCTCGACGGAGACGACCGCGGCGCTCGACGGGTTGATCGACTCGCTGGAACTGTTCGTCGTCGCGGAGGGTCACTTCAAGACGACGTACCTGCAGCGTGAACTGACCCGATTCTCGCGGCTGACGATCTACTGCGGTATCCCGGCGGTTCTGGCCGCGTTGCTGGTCGGATTGATCTACGCCGACGCCGGCGGGCTGACGATTGGTGCGACCGCCGTTCCGTACGTCGTCAGCGCGCTGCTCGCCGTCGTCATCTCGCCGATCGCCTTGCTGGCGTCCTATCTGCTCCGCAGTGCGGCCGTTACTCGCCGAACGGCGTCCGTCGGTCCGATGCTTCCGTCGAAGGAACCCGACGCTGGTCCGTTCGACGTTACTGACGGCGAGTGACCGACAGCGCAGTCGCCTCGTTCGCGATCCGTTATCTCAGATTTATTCCCCTTCCTGACCGTGCAGTCAGTAACCTTTATGCCGATTGCTGACTGACCATTCAGTCAAGGACGCGAACGAATAATTACAATCATACGAATGTATGACTGTCCGTGTGACACGGGCCGATCGCTCGTCTGGTCGACGAAGACCGCAGGGTCGCCGCAGCGTCGTGGCTGTCTCTCACCCCTTGATTCGGCTCACCGTCGGCTCAGGTTGGTGGGGACGGACGGCATTCGTCGTTCCAGTTTTGACAGCTGATTCGACCAGGTTGCGAAGGAACAAGACTTACTACTGACTAACCATTCAGTTAGTGTATGGCCCAGCAACAAACGCCGAAAAATCCGTGGCTCGCGGCCGGGTTGACGCTTCTCGTGACGGGGCTCGGACAGCTGTATCTCCGGCGATGGATGCGCGCAGCGGCGTGGATCGCACTCCTTGCGCTCACGGGCTGGCTGTTCGTTCCGGGGACGGCACTCGCGGATCCCGCGGCCGCCTCGTTCGTGGATCTCGCGCCGCTGTTCATCGTAACGGGACTGAGCGGTTTCGACGCGTACGCCGTCGCTCGCACCCACAATCTCTCCCTCGAGGTCCGGGCGGAAGAGCGCTGTTCGTCCTGTCGAGGCGAGCTGGAGCAAGGGCTGTCGTTCTGTCCCTGGTGTGCCGAGGACCTGTCGCAGACGTCGCCGCCCGAAGGCGATTCGACGGCCGACGCAGCAACGACGACGGACGACCGTTGACCAGTGTCAGTCGCGGTAGACTTTTGTCGATGATGCGGCGATAGTGACGGTTGTTGCTATCGAAGCGCGTATCAGGCGGATTGTTCGGGGAACTCGACTCGAAGCTCCTCCTCGAGAAACGCCGCTAACTGTCGTCGCACCTGCGTCGCCGATCGATCCGGACAGCAGTCGGCGAGCGCCTCGATCTGTCGGCGACAGGCAGCTCTCGACCCCGTCGTCTGTCGTTCGTCGGCTCGCTTCTCGCCCGTTTCCGTTCGGACCCACAGCCGGTAGCCGAGCTCGGTTCCGTGCTCGGCCAGCCGTCGGCACAGGTCGTCGTCGAGTCCGACCTCGAGGGCCGCGAGTTCGGCCGCGCCACCGGTGAGCGCGCCGAGTCGCCGTCGAACGTCGGGAGCGGCGTCGAGCGGGTCGACGTCGTCCTCGGAGACGATCGCGCGCCCTTCCTGGGCCCGCCTGGTCGTCCGAACGAGAACCGCGAAACATCGCCTGACGTGCTCGCTCGAGCCGCCGGCCGAAAGCAGGGTTTCGAACGCCGTCGACTCGAGTAGATCGCCGCGGAGGACGTCGCGCGTCGGATCGTACTCACCGTCGTGCGATCGGTCGCGCCGGATCGCCTCCCGGTGAACGTGGGTCTGGAGCGACGCGAGCTCGAGGGCGGCGGCGATCGGGACCGCCCGGTCGGTCGACCGGGGCTCGCTGCTCAGACCGTCGACGAGTGCCAGAAAGACGTGTCCGTGCGTACGCGGGCGACCGACTGTCACCGGGCCATCGCGATACTGGTCGAACTCGGTCGTCGCTGGGAGCTGATTCTGCAGTGCGTCCTCGATCTTCGTTCGCCGCTGACTGATCGTCTCTCTCATGGCTGTGTCTGCCGGGCGCTGCGATCGTCCCGCAGTCGAGTACCGATGGTCGCCGATTCGCAATCCCGTTATCGTTCGATCAGGTAGCAGTAGTATGAAGTCTTTTGCTTTTTCGTTCGACCACCGTTCGTCGGTCGTCGTTCGTCTCTCCGATTTGGGAGTGAGTCGAGTCCGTCTCATCCTGCATATTGCTGCAGTGGAACACCGACGTGGTATACGCTATCCAAAAAATAATAAATATGGTAGTTACCCGATAATGTATGAATTCAACTCCACTCTTCGGTCAAATAACCACTACCTATTCATCGTCGGTACTGGGATACGAAACCCTCAAAATACCCCGATAAAGGCTAGAAAATTGGCATCTGCATTTACTACCTCAGTCGTGCTGTTCTACGGCGAGACACCTGCTATTTTCTCGTCTGCACACGGAATCGGGAGTATTGAGGTGTAAGATGGTCGATCAGGACGGCCTACGCAGTTGCACCGATTCAAAACAATAAAAAATTCATCTATCTAAATAGACTTACACTAGAGAGTGATATGTGATGCTTCGACCCGGTGATTATCCGATTAATCTATTTACCGATCTCATCGGGGGTCGAATTTAGCAACGGTTAAGTTGGTCCGCGATAACAGTTGACGTGCTGGTCAACGCCAGCGCTTGCAGCACGGTCAGCTACTATCCAGTGACCGTCGACTGCCGAACATTGGCGCAACGCCGGCGCACACACGCCGGCAATGGCGCCCGAGGCGCACCTGCCCGAGGCGCACCTGCTATTTGTCCGTCGTCCGCTCGTTCTCGAGCCGTCGGTGACCGTCCTCGATTCGCACTCGAGCGAAACCGTAGCCTTCCCCCTCTCTCAGCGCTGGTAGCGTGAAAATGGTAACGAGAGCAGCGATGATCGACCGATAGAATCGATTACGAGAGAGTGACGACGGGTCCCGTCTACTGCGGTTCGAAGCGATAGAAGACGCGTTCTTCGTCGGTCGGGCCGTCGATCTCGACGACCTTCAGCGAGACCGGGTCGCCGATCTCGAGGTCGCCGTACGAGGCGTCGTCGATTCGGGCGGAGAGCGTGACCGGGCCGAGGTCGACGGCGGCGACGACGAACGGGACCTCGTGTTCGCTCAGCCCCAGCGGCGCGCCGCCTCGGACTTCGGAGAAGGCGAACAGCTCGCCCTCGTGGGGGAGGTCGACGTACTCGAGGTCGTCGCCGGTGCACTCGGGACAGACGATTCGGGGCGGGAAGTGCAGTTCGTCGCAGTCTCGACACTGCGTCGTCGTCAGACGTCCGTCCCGGAGATTGTCGTAGAACTCGTGGATCCGGGTCTGGTCTTCGGTCTGGAGTTCGTAGAAGTCGAGCAGCCGCGGAAGCTCGACCTCGTCGGGAACCGAGACGCGCTCGCGGTCGGTGTCGCCGTCGTTAGTGTCTGAATCAGTCATCGTGGATCACGGTCTAAGACCATCACGCTGTGGACCGAGCCGCTGCCGCTCAAATTGTGGATGAGGCCGGTCGTGGGGTCGTCTANCCTGCCGATCGCGCTCGACGTCGCCCTGGAACTGGCGGGTGACCTCGAGGGCCTGGGAGACGCCGGTGGCGCCCAGCGGGTGGCCACAGCCGAGCAGGCCGCCGCGTGGGTTGACGGCGACGTCGCCGTCGATGTGGCTGCGGCCATCCTCGATGAACTGGCCGCCTTCGCCGCGTTCGCAAAAGCCCAGTTCCTCGTACTCGATGATCTCGCTGATCGAGAAGCAGTCGTGAATTTCGGCGATATCGATCTCCTCGAGGGGATCCTCGATGCCGGCCTGCTCGTAGGCGTTTTGCGACGCCTTGCGGGCCTGTGGCCAGCCGCTAAAGGAGGGCAGGTTGTTGATCGAGTTGCCGGCCATCGAGGACTGGCCGCTGCCGGTGATCCAGGCGGCGGTGTCGGTGACCTCGCGCGCCTTCTCCTCGCTCATGAGGATCACGCCGGCCGCGCCGTCCGTGATGCCGCTGCAGTCGTAGAGGTTCAGCGGTGGAGCGATCTCCGGCGACTCGAGGACGTCCCCGGGCTCGATTTCGGACTGGAACTGCGCGAAGTCGGTCTTCGCGGCGTTGCTCTTGTTCTTGGCGGCGACCAGCGAGAGCTGTTCGCGGGTCGTACCGTGTTCGTGCATGTGGCGCTGGGCGTACCACGCGAAAAACGGCGGTGCCGCCAGCCCGTTGACGCCGTCGAACTCGCGGTCGAGAACGTTCGCCATCGAGGACTGCATCTCGGGCATGTACTCGCGCCCGAGGTTCATCTTCTCGACGCCGAGGACGAGCGCGGTGTCGAGCTGTCCCGCAGCGATGGCGAGCCAGGCGTACCGCAGCGCGGCCTGGCCGCTGGCGCAGGCCAGTTCGGTCCGGGCGGTCATCTCCGTGACTTCGATGCCGAGCAGTTCGGCCACGAGCGGCGCGACGTGGGTCTGGTTGACGAACCGTTCGGGCTGGACCGCGCCGACGAAGAGGCCTTCGACGTCCTCCGGGCCGACGTCGGGTACGGCGTCGAACGTCGCCTTCCCGCCCTCCTGGGCGAGGTCCTTCCAGGTCGCATCCCGTTCGCCCCAGTTGGCGTGTCCGCCGCCGACGATCGCGACGTTACGCGTCGTAGCTGGCACGGTTACTCACCCTGGAAGTCGGGTTCGCGGTTCTGTCTGAACGCCGTGACGCCCTCGAGCATGTCGTCGGTGGTTGCGAGCACCGCGAAGGCCTGTTTCTCCATCCCGAGCGCGGCCTCGAGGCTGGCCTCCTGGCCGTCCTGGATGACCTGTTTGGCGGCCTTGAGTGCGACCGGCGGGCCGGAGACGAGGTCGTCGACGATGTCGCCGACGAGGTC
>NZ_AOHZ01000085.1 GCF_000337215.1 Natronolimnohabitans innermongolicus JCM 12255
GGGAACTCGTAGACGGTCTGGAACATCTCGTCGACGTCCATGATCTCGGCGGGGTCGTCGGCGGTGAAGCCGGTGATGTCCGCGCCGGAACTGAACGCCTTGTCGCCGGCTCCCTCGAAGACGACGCAGGCGACCTCGTCGACGTCGACGTCGGTGAGGAGTCGGTCGATCTCCATGAACATGTCGTCGGACATCGAGTTCATCCGCTCCTGGCGGTCGAGTTCGATCTCGAGAACGCCGTCGTCGTCGACTTCCCAGTTGATGTAGTGGTAGGGCGGATCGACGCGGTAGTCGTAGAACCCCTTGCCGGCGTCTTCGCCGGTCCAGCCCTCCTCGACGAGTTCGACGAGGTAGTCGGCGGGCTCGTAGCGGTCCTCGCCGTACTCCTCGTACAGCGACTCGAGTTTCTCGAGGACGATATCGAGGCCGAGTCGGTCGCCGCGCCGGCACATCCCTTCGGGGAAGCTGCCGCCGAGGCGGAGGCCGACGTCGATCGCTTCGGGCGTGGCGACGTCGTTACCGACGAGCCAGGCGGCCTTGTTGATCATCACGGCCTCGGCTCGCAACACGTCGTAGTCGCCGGCGTCCTCGGGTTCGTAGTCGACGCCGTCGCCGTCCTCGTAGTCGTAGAAGCCCTTCCCGCTTTTATTGCCGAGGTTGTCGTTCTCGACCTTTTCTTCGATCGCCGGCGGGACGGGTTGTCCCGACGCATCGCGGAAGTGGTACGCGATGTCGATGCCGCCGAAGTCGTTGAGTTCGAACGGCCCCATCGGGTAGCCACGCTTGTAAACCATCGACGCGTCGGCTTCCTGAACGGTGGTCTCGTCGTTCGAGAGCATCCAGGCGGCCTCCTCCATGAACGGGACGAGGACGGTGTTGACGACGAAGCCGTGGACGTCCTTGCGGACGTAGATCGGCGTCTTGTCGACCGACTCGGCCCACTCGTAGGCCGCCTCGGCGGTTTCGTCGCTCGTCGCCTCGCCGTAGGTGACCTCGACGAGATCCATCTTCACCGGCGGGTTGAAAAAGTGCAGGCCGACGACCTGGTCCGGCCGGTCGGTCGCCGACGCGATATCCGAGATCGAGAGACTCGAGGTGTTCGACGCCAAAATGGCGTGGTCGGGGGCGTGCTCGTCGACCGTCGAGAACGTATCCTCCTTGATCTCGAGTTGTTCGGGGACGGCCTCGATGACCAGATCGGCGTCCGAGACCGCGTCGGCGAGATCCGTCGTCGTCTCGACTCGGTCGAGCACGGTCTCCGCGGACTCGTCGATCTGGCCCTTCTCCGCGAGTTTTTCGACGCTCCATTCGATGTTGTCGTACCCGTCCTGGACGAGGTCGTCCTCGATGTCGCGCATCGTCACGTCGTAGCCGCCGATCGCGGCCACCTCCGCGATTCCGTGACCCATGCTGCCGGCACCGAGCACTGCTACTCGTTCGACTAGCTCGTTCGCCATCACGAGTATCTGCGCTACCTCGTCACATATATCTTTGGAAGCGATTCCGCCGCTCAGGCGTCGTCGGTTCGCGTCACGAGCGCGTCGAGCGCGACCGCGTCGTCGGGCCGCGCGAGCACCGGGTTGATCTCGACGTCGCGGACGTCCTCGCGCTCGGCGAGCAGGTCGCCGACGGTGACGATCGCTTCGGCGACGGCCAGCCGATCGACCGTCGGCCCGCCGCGATAGCCGTCGAACAGCGGCGACGCCTCGAGTTCCTCGGTCATCTCGAGGGCTTCGGCCGTCGAGATCGGCGCGATCCGGTGGGTCGTATCCTGCAACACCTCGACGGCGGTGCCGCCGAGTCCGAGGAGGACCGTCGGACCGAACGAGGGATCGCGCGTTCCGCCGACGATGACCTCGAGTCCGGCCTCGAGATCGACGGCTTCCTCGACCAGGACGTCGGCGTCGACGTCGCGGTCGGCTGCGGCCTCGAGGATCGCCGACGCGGCCGACCGAACCGCCGCGTCGTCCTCGAGGTTGACGTTCACGCCGATACCGTCGGCCCACTCGCTTTTGTGCTGGATCGACGGCGAGGCAACCTTGACGACGACGGGGTAGCCGATCCGCTCCGCGACGTCGACGGCCTCCGCGGGCGATCGGACGCGCTCGCCGTCCGGGACGGAGAGCCCGCGCTCGCCGAGCAACGCCTTCGCCTCGGGTTCCGTCAGCGCCGATCGACCGCTCTCGGCCGCCGCGTCGATCGGATCACTCATCGGCGGTCACCCCCGAGACCGCGTCGTCGACGTTCGGATCGGCGTTTCGCCGCGCGTACTGTACGAGCCCGGCGACGGCGTCGGCGCCGCTCTCGGGCGTCCGGTAGGTCGGAATCCCGAGTTCCTCGAGTTTCGGGAGCTCCTCGTCCAGTACGCGCTCGGGCCCGCCGCTGGCGAAGACGATCGGCTTGTCGACGTCCTCGACGACCTCCTCGAGCGTCTCGACGGGATAGCCGAGCCCCTTCTCGTAGAGTTCGTAGACGAGCACGACGTCGACGTTCTCGTCGCGGGCGACGGCGCCGACGACCTCGCCGAACTCGGGCATCGGTCGACCGGTGTCGACGGGGTTCTCCGAGAACGTGATGCCGGGAAGGATCTCCTCGACGACGTCCTGGGTCTCCTCGGTGAGCGACGGCAGGACCGCCCCGTTCGCCTTTAGTCGGTCCGTGATCGCGATCCCCGGGCCCGCCTGGGCGGTGACGACGCCGACGTTCGGGCCGTCGGGCTCGGGGCAGGTCGCGAGCGCCGTTCCGGCGTCGATCAACTCCGCACAGGATCGAACCGTCGGAACGCCGTACTGCGCGAACCCGGCCTTGTACAGTTCGTACTCCCCGGTCAGTGCGCCCGTGTGCGATTCGGCGAAGTCGCCGACGTCCTGTTCGCCGACGTGGTACGCGACGACCGGCGTGTCGACTGACTCGCACGTCTCGAGGAGTTCGCGCGCATCGGCCGTTCCCTCGACGTGTAGCAGGATCGTCTCTGTTCGCTCGTCGTCGTCGAAGTACTCGATCGCCTCTTTGAAGCCGATGTTCGCGCGGTTGCCGAGGCCGACCATCGCCGAGACGCCGATACCGAGGTTCTGGGCTCTGAAGCCGAGCGAGTAGGAGAGGCCGCCGCTCTGGGCGACGATCGCCAGGTTCCCGGCCGGAATCGTCTCGAGGTCGGTCGTGAACGTCGCGTAGAGGTTCTTCTCGGGGACGAGAAAGCCGCTCGTGTTCGGCCCGAGCAACGCGACGCCGCTGGATTCGGCCGCGTCGATGAGCCGTTCCTGGAGCTGTTCGCCGTCGCCGCCGGTTTCGGCGAAGCCGCCCGCGAAGATGACAGCGCCGCCGACGCCGGCCTCCCCGCACTCTTCGATGACGTCCGGCACCGCTGCCGCCGGGACACAGAGCAACGCGAGGTCGGGGTCGTCGTCGATTTCGGTTACCGAGGCGACGAACTCCCGGCCGAACACGTCACCCTCGCCGGAGGGGTTGACCGGATAGACGTCACCGCCGAACTCGAGGGCGTTTCGCATCGCTTCGTAACCGATCTTTCCCGGGGTATCCGACGCGCCGATGACGGCGATACTTCCCGGATCGAACAATCGTGTGACGGACATGGTTCGCAGTTCCGGTAAGACGATAAAAGTCTTTTCCCTCCCGCTCTCGCGATCGGCCGATACCGCGTCCACCGGGCGCGAATCGGCTGAAACGATAGTCTCGCGACCCGCCGACCGGTCGATCCCACCCGTGCCGTTTCTCGCCGTCTCTCCCGAACCGTCCAAAATAGTCGAACAGCTTAATAGCGGGAGTCGTATACGTACTGGTATGTCCGGCATGAAATCGGTTCAACGAGCCTTCGACGTAATAGACGTCCTCTGGAAGCTCGACGGCGCTGGGCCGACCGAGATCGCAAACGAGATGGATATCCCGCGAAGCACGGCCCACGTCTACCTCCAGACGCTCGAGTCGACGGGATACGTCGTGAGCACCGCTGGCACGTACAAACTCAGCCACGCGTTCCTCTCGATGGGATCGCGGATCCAACAGCGAAACCAGATCTACCAGGTCTCGCGGCGCGCCATCCCGGATCTGGCCGAGGAAACGGGGGAGGTCGTGACGCTCGTGATTGAGGAGGCGGGCGAAGCCGTCTTCCTCCAGCGGGAGTCCGGCGAGAAGGCGATCGAACTCGGGCTGTACGCCGGCCTCACGCTCCCGCTTTACTCCCACGCGGCCGGAAAGACCATCCTCTCGCAACTCCCGTCGAAGCGCGTCGACGAGATCATCGATACACGGGGGCTCGAACCGGTCACGACCGAAACGATAACCGATAGAGAACGCCTTCGCGAGGAACTCGAGACGATCCGATCGGACGGCTACGCCGTCGACTGGGACCAACAGATCGAGGGGATGGGGACGATCGCCGTTCCGATCGTGGTCGACGATACGGTCGAGGGGAGCATCGGTATCGCCTGTCCGACCGAGCGGGTGAAAAACGAGTCCTATCGGATGGAGCTGGTGAACAAGCTCCGAGAGACCAACGAGACGATCACGATCAAGTATCGGTACGGCACCTGATCGGCGCTCCGTCTCCTGATTCGTTCTCTTGATTCTCTCGAGAATCGCCGCTTTGCTATCGCATCCCTTTCCGACGGTCGACGACCGAGTTCGACCCGTTCTGGCAGTAGTACTCGTTCTGCGGGACGCTGGCGTCATCGAACTCGGAGACGCGTCGCGGCCGTCGGGTCGCCGGATACTCGAGACGGCGGCCGTCTCAGAGTAGCCCGGCGAGGTTGACGGCGTGGGTCAGCGCGGCGCTAATCGGGATCAACACGAGCGTTCGGACCACGAAGATAGCGGTGATGTCGCGGAGGCGGACCGGAATGTCCGTGAACATGTCCATCATCATCGGGCCGGAGGCCGCAAGGAAGAGGATCTGGCCGCTCACGACGAGGATGACGAAGAACTGCGCCATCGGCGCGAGTCCGGTCGCCATCAGCGCGCCGACGTACATTTCGGCGAAGCCGATGATGAGCGCCGACGCGACGACGTCCGCGTCCGGGATGCCAAACGCCGCGATGACGGGCTCGAGGGGTGTGGAGATGAGCTGGAACAGCTGCGTGTTGTGGTAGGTGAGCAGGACCAGCGTCCCGACGGCGACGACGGTGCCGGTGATCGTCGCGGTGAGGACGATGCCGTCGACGAGTCCCTTCCAGCCCGCGCGCACGGACGACGTTCCTTTCGATTCCTCCATCGCTTCGCTGAGGGCGAGACGGACGTAATCGCCGGCCGAGCCGTTGAGCTTCGGTTCGACGTTCGGCTCGGCGATGTACTCCTCGGGAACGCGAGACAGCGGCGGGATACGGATCGTCACGATCGCCGCTGCGAGGATCGCGATGAGATAGGCGAGCAGAATGACGGGGAAGATGTGGAGCATGTCGAACGCGGCCGCGAAGACGCCGATCGTCCCGATACTCGCCGTCCCGAAGCACGAGCAGATGATGAAGACCTCGCGTTTGTTGTAACCGCCCCTATCGAACACCGTTCGCGTGACGTAGAAGCCAATCGCGAACGAGCCCGCCCACGACGCGGCGCCGTCGAGCGCCGATCGGCCGGGCAGTCCGAACAGCGGCTGCATGACGGGCCGCGCGAGCGTCCCGACGAACTCGAGGGCGCCGCACTCGATGAGCATGTTGACGAAGATCGAGCCGAGCGGGATGATGATCACGATGCTCAAGATGAGCGTCCCCCAGACGATGCCGGAGACGTCCGGATCGAGTACCAGCGCCGGACCGACCTCGAAGAGGAAGCCGGTCGCGATCACCGCGCCGAGGATCCGTAACGCCCAGAAGGCGGTGTTCGTCTCCCAGAGTTCGAGGCTCAGCCGATCAACTGTCTCGTCCTCGAGTTCGTAGATCCGTCGCGAGTGAAACTCCGAAACCGTCGTCAGCAGCGCCGAGCCGACGACCATCAGCCAGGCCATGCCGAGGACGTACTGGGCGGCGTTCGCCTCGATAATGCCGACGAAGATGTCGAACGGAACCGTGACCGTCTCCCCCCACGGAACCGGGAGTACGAAAAACGCTAGCCCGATCGAGAACACGGTGACGAACCGGACGAACGGAATCGTCTCCGTCTCGGTGAGGGAGTCCTCGTCGATCGTTTGCTCGTCGGGTTCGGCGTGTTCCCACGTCTCTGTATCACTACGCCACGCGTCTTGCCGAAGCATATCATGTGACTATGTTACATTAGTTATATATGTTTCGGTACCTTCGCAGACTGGTTCGCGACCGTACAACTATCGCCGAACATCGTCTCGTTTTTCAGAGTGTCACGGAACAATGTCTCTCTTGTGACGCTTTTAGCGTAGCTACTGAACGCCACTACACAGCCGACCGTCAGATGGTGTTCCGATCAGTGTGCAACTCGTTTCAGTGGCTCCTACCGTTCCCGTCGCCCCTTCTTGCGTCGGATGGTCGGTCGTCTCGAGCCGGTCACGTCCACAACTGTTGGATACCTCTCTTTCTAGCGAGAGTATTCGGACGGAGCGTACGCTGCACGGATTGTACGGGCCGGTCGGCCGCCGCGTCGAAACAGACTGATGAGCGACGGTCGTTCAATTGATTTACGAGGGTACTTCTGTAATACCCTGGGCTCTGTTGTGAACGATTCTCTCTGTCTGAGGCTACCACGGCACAGCACATATCCACTACTGTTGGATGAATTCCGTTCTCGTGTCGGTACGTCTGTCGTTGTCGCTCGCGTTCGTCTCCGCCATTGATTCCGCCGTCTACGGTCGGACTGGGCCGCTACAGGGTGTCGCTGCACCGCCGACTTCCGTTCGACGCCCCCGGGACGAGGCGCGTAACGACAATCCGTAAATTTAGGTGGACCCAGTCGTACTATCCGATATGGACTTCGCGATACCGTCCGAACAGCAGGCGATGCTCGAGGAGATCCGCCGGTTCGGCGAGAACGAGATCGAGCCGGTCGCCGGGGAGTACGACCGCGACGAGACGTACCCTCACGAGATCATGGACAAAGCCGCCGAGATGGGGCTGCTCGGCTCGGCGTTCCCGGTCGAGTACGGCGGCGCCGACTACTCGATGCTCGAGCGCGCGCTGATGATCGAGGAACTGTTCTCGATCGACCCCGGAATCGCCCTCTGTATCACGTCCGCCGACTTCGGCAGCGAGGCGATCCTCGAGTTCGGCACCGAGGAACAGAAAGAACGGTACCTGCCGCCGATCGCGGCGGGCGAGGCGGTGATGGGCGCGGCGATCTCGGAACCGCAGGCCGGCTCCGACGTGACCTCGCTGACGACGCGCGCGGAGAAAAGTGGTGACGAGTGGGTCATCAACGGCAACAAGATGTGGATCACGAACGGAACGATCGGCGACTACTTCGTCGTTCTCTGCGAGACGGATCCCGACGCCGAGAGCCGCCACGCCGGCTACTCCCAGCTCATCGTCGAGGCCGACCGCGACGGGTTCGACGCGGACAAGATCAGCGGCAAGATGGGCGTCCGCGCCAGTCCGACGGCCGAACTGATCCTCGACGACGTCCGCGTCCCCGAGGCAAACCTCGTCGGCACGCGCGGCGAGGGCTTCTACCAGCAGATGCAGTTCTTCGACGAGACGCGCGTCACCGTCGCCGCACAGGGCGTCGGCATCGCGACGGGCGCGGCCGACCGCGCACGCGAGTACGCCCAGGAGCGCGAACAGTTCGACCAGGCCATCGCCGAGTTCCAGGCGATCCAGCACAAGATCGCGGAGATGTACACCGACATCGAGGCGGCGCGCCAGCTCACCTACAAGGCCGCCTGGGCCGCGGACCGGGACGACGTCGACGGAACGCGGTACTCCTCGATGGCTAAGGAGTACGGCTCCCGCGTGGCCGTCGACGTCGCCAACGAGGCGGTCCAGATCCACGGGGGCTCGGGCTACGTCGACGACTTCGCCGTCGAGCGCTTCTACCGCGACGCGAAGATCACCCAGATCTACGAGGGGACGACCGAAGTTCAGAAGAACATCATCGCTCGAGAACTGCTCTCGTGAGCCGATGACCCGACGACCCGACCGAGCCGAGCCACCGAAACCGATATGCTGATAGAGACACACACCCACACACTGATCCAACCATGATGGACTACGACCTCACCCTGACGAAAACGCTCACCCGCGCGGTCGAACAGTTCGGACACAAGGAGATCGTCACCAAGCTCGACGACGGTAGTTACCACCGCTACACCTTCGAAGACGCCTACGAGCGCATCTGCCAGCTCGCCCACGCCCTCGACGAGTACGGCCTCGAGCGGGGCGACCGCGTCTCGGTCATGGCGGTCAACCACTACCGTCACTACGAACTGTACTACGGGCCCTCCTGTAGCGGCCGGAGCATCCACATGACGAACCACCGGCTCCCCGAGGAGCACCTCATCGAGATCATCAACGAGGCCGAAGACCGCCTGCTGTTCGTCGATCCCGCATTCGTCGAGACGATCGAGTCGGTCGCCGACGATCTGGAGACTGTCGAACAGTACGTCGTTCTCGACGATTCGGTCCCGGAGACGTCCCTGTCGCCGGTCACAGACTACGAGTCGTTCATCGGTGGCCACCCGACCGAGTACGACTGGCCGGACCTCGACGAAGAGACTGAATGTGGCATCTGTTACACCTCGGGAACGACGGGCCTCCCGAAGGGCGCCGCCTACTCCCATCGCGGACTGTACCTCTTGAGCATGTCCTACGGCGCGAAGGACAGCTTCGGCGTCTGCGAGCAGGACGTCATCCTCCCGGTGGTGCCGATGTTCCACGTCAACGGCTGGTGTCTCCCCTACAGCGGCACCCTCTACGGTTCGTCGTTCGTGCTCCCCGGCTCGCACACCGACCTCGAGAGCGTCGAGGAGATGATCCGCGACGAGGGCGTGACGCTCGCGGCGGCCGTGCCGACGATCTGGACGGAGATGGCGACGTACATCGACGAGAACCCGGCGGCGGACATCAGCACGCTCGACCGCATCCTCACCGGCGGAAGCTCGCCGCCGCCGGCGATCATGCGCCGGTTCGAAGCGGAGTTCGACGCGCCGATCATCCAGGGCTACGGGATGACCGAGGCTTCCCCGCACCTGGTCAACACGCTCGTGACGACGGAGGTTCAGGAGCTTCCCGAGGAGGAGCAGTACGACCTCCGAACGAAGCCGGGACAGCCGACGCCGGGCGTCGAGCTCAGGCTCCGCGATCAGAACGGGGATCCGGTGCCCCACGACGGCGAGTCGACGGGCGAGATTCAGGCCCGGAGCCCGTGGGTCATCGACGAGTACTTCGCCCGGCCTGGAGCAACCCAAGAGTCGTTCACCGAGGACGTCCCTAGGAGCGAAGCGGCTGGGGAGTTGGAAGACTCGTCTTCCAGAAGGTGGTTCAAGACCGGCGACATCGGCACGATCGACGAGTACGGCTACCTCGAGGTCGTCGACCGCTTAGACGACGTGATCAAAAGCGGCGGGGAGTGGATCTCCTCGGTCGAACTCGAGAACGAGCTGATGGCCCACGAGGCGGTCGCCGAAGCGACGGTCGTCAGCGTCGACCACGAGCGCTGGCAGGAGCGCCCGGTCGCCTACGTCGTGACCACCGACGACGTCACCGAGGACGATCTTCGGGACCACCTCCTCGAGCGGTTCCCCAAGTGGTGGCTGCCGGACCTGTTCCTCTTCGCCGACGACATCCCGCGCACGTCGACGGGCAAGTACGACAAGCAGTCGCTCCGAACGACGTTCCACGACGAACACGGCTCGCTCCCGACCGACGAGGCGACGCTCGAGGGGACGCCCGAGCAGGACTGAATTCTCCGGAACGCTGCTCGCTTCGCCAGCCTCGTTTTTTCTTCGCCGCTTGAGTGGATAGTCCTCGGCTACGCGTTCGTGTCTCGGTTGTCAGTCGCTGTGCTGCTTATCGTCAGGGGAGACCGAGAGCACCGCTTTTGATTGTTCGGTGAATACGTTCTGGTCCGCTATAGTAGCCACTGAAAGTCAGTGCACACCCAATCGTACGACGGCTGTACGGTTGGTGTGTAAGCAGTTTCAGTCGTCATTATAGAAACACGTCCATTTTGATGACGCACTTATCGGGGTGTCGGCACGTGTTCTCGTCGCTATGCGATGTCGCCAGTTCTTGCCGGTTCGACCGTGCGTGTCCTGACGACCTCTTCCTTCGAAATTGACCGACTCTATCGCGCATCTTTGGCCCCTTCGCAGCGTCCTCTGATATAATATCAAGACCTCGAGCACTCGGTACATCCACTATCGAAATCGTACGGCCTTCGTTTTGCAGTCTTTCGTCCGGAAGCCGAGATAGACGCGTAAATTAGTGTAGTGTTCCATTATACTACCTCATCCCCTGATTACTCATCACACGAAACCATATAACAAAGCGTTCCATTGACAACTCGTATCATATGTGTGATAACCGAGAGGAAAGCGGAGAAGCGAGTCGACGAAACTTCATGGTCGGATGCGGTGCCGCGGCGGCGATGGCCGTAAGCGGACTCGGTGCCGGTACGGCGGCGGGACAAATGGAGTCGATGGGGGACATCGAAACGCTAGTCGACGGATTGCCGACCAACTGGGGGCGGTGGGGCGAAGACGACGAGATCGGCGCGCTCAATTTGCTCGACAGCGAGCAGACGTTTGCCGGACTGCAGGCGGCGATGCGCGGCGGTCCGAACAACATCCAGCAGTACACGCTGCAGGTCCCGATGACGGGCGACGCGCTGGAATCGGTCGTCGACGAGACCGCAGAGTCGTCGGTGGACGCTGGCGATCCACTGTACCCGCCGCGGACGCCGGCCAGACGGGATAATACCGACGACGCGACGACCATCGACGATCCCGCCGCGAACGCCGGAGTCAAGTCGTCCGACGACGCGTTCGTCACGAAGCTGTTCCTCCACGGGACGACTCACATCGACGCGCTCGGACACGTCTGGTACGGCGACCAGCTCTACAACGGGTACGACGAGATGGCGACGGCGGCGGTGACGGAGTTCGACCAGCCGATTCCGGGGCTCGATGCCGAGGGCAACGCGACCGAGGTGACCGAAACCAGGGGACACGCCGAGGCCAGCGTCGCGCCGCTCGCCGAGTCCGGAATCACGGGTCGCGCGGTCCTCCTCGACGTCGGTCGTCACGCGGGCGACGAAAACGGCTGGCTCGAGCTCGGCGCCTCGATAACGCTGTCGGATCTCCTGGAAACGGCGGATACACAGGGCGTCGACGTTCGGGAACGGGACATCGTCCTCGTCCGAACCGGCGCCGTCGAGCGGGCGGTCGATCCCGACGCGGAGTGGGGACCGGACGCGGAACCGGGCCTTACCTTCAGCGAGGAACTCGTCGAGTGGGTCCACGAGATGGACATTCCGCTCATCGGCGCGGACAATATCGCGGTCGAAAAACTCGTCCAGAAAATCGACGGCGAAACCTACGTGATCCCGCTCCACGCGGCACTGCTTCGCGACCTCGGCGTCTCGCTGAACGAAATACTCTGGCTCGGTGACGTGGCCGAACAGTGTGCAGAAGACGGCATCTACGAACTCATGTACGCCGCGGCGCCGTTACACGTCGACCGTGCGACGGGGGCGCCGGCAAACCCGATCGTCCTGAAAGCGACTCGAGACGGCGACCGCGGACGGGACACTGATCGCCGAGGGGACGCCGCAAACGGCGAAAACCGGCGGCCACGCAACTGAGCGCCGACGAGTGGGCTTTCGCTCGAGTACCGTTCGTCTCTGCCGGCCCCCGTCCGTCCCCGTCGTCCCGATCTTCTGCCCGTCGCGTCCGCTGCGACCTGTTCTTCGAATCCGTGGCGCTTCCAGTTACGGACGCCATACTATACAAGTGTATTACTGTAAATAGTCTCGGATTTTCAACTCTCGAGTTGCCAAACCAGTCTCCGGATTCGACTGGCAAACATCCGTTATCAGATACCATACATCGTCAACGACCGGGTCGGCGTGAGCGTCCGCACTCGTCCGAGTTATATTTTACAAGAGAACGCAGTGAATTGTACTTCGAGGCGCGTTCGCGGCGCTGATCGATTCGCTGATCCGGGAATCGCCAACGGTGATCGACCGTTTCCGAACGCCCGCGTTCTCGGCGGTTTCTTTCGTCGAAACGTTATTGTACCACGGTGGTGACTGGTACGCATGATCGGCGAACGATCGTTGCTCGAGGACGACGAAACGGCGTATCTCGAAGCGACCAAGCGCGTGCTTCGCGAGGAGGTCTTTACGGGCCAACTCGACAGAGACCACATCGAGTCGCTGGACCGAAACGAGGAGACCGAAGACGACTGGGCGACGTACGCAGAGCGGATGGGCGAACACGATTTGCTGGGCGTCTCTATTCCGACCGAGCACAACGGCGGCGGCGAGGGGATTATCGAGACGGTGCTCGCCGAACAGGCGATCGGATACGAAGGGAGCATCGTCCACGCCTGTCAGACCTCCCTGACCCAGCACATCGGTCGGACGATGTACGAACACGGCAGCGACTACATCGTCGAAAACTACCTCGAGCCGATGCTCGCCGGCGAGTTCGTCGTCGCGCAGGCCTTTACCGAACCCGGGAGCGGCACCGACATCGCCAACCTCGAGACGAGTGCGGAACGCGACGGCGCGGACTACGTCGTCAACGGCGAGAAGCGATTCATCGACTTCGCGCCGTACGCCGACGTGTTGTTCGTTCCGGTCCGAACCAGCGGTTCGGCCGGCGACCGAGACGGGCTCTCGATCCTCGTCGTCGACGGCGACACGGACGGTCTCGACGTGCTCGAGCCCCACACTGACTGGCACGGGTTCCGGGGCACCGGCGCCTCCTGGATCGAGTTCGACGACGCGCGGGTTCCGGCGGAGAACGTCGTCGGCGAACCCGGCGAGGCCTGGACGTACATCACGAACGAACTCAACCTCGAGCACCTCACGATCTCGCGGTACTGTCTCGGCGCCAGCGAACGCGCACTCGAGATCGCGATCGATTATACGGCCGAACGAGAGGTAAACGATCAGTCGCTCTCGCGGTACCAGGGTGTCAACCACAAGATCGCCGATCTCAGCACTCGCCTCGACGCGGCTTACGCGCTGAACACGCGGGCGGCCCGGATTCTCGACGACCGGGGGATGGACGCCGGACGCATGGAAGGGGCGATGGCCAAGCAGTTCGGCAACGAACTCGCCCACGAGATCGCCGACACGGCGATGCAGGTGATGGGCGGCATCTCTACGACGACGAAGTATCCGGTCGAACGCATCCAACGCGACGTGCGGGCGGGTCGGTACATGGGCGGTGCGACCGAGGTGATGCAGAGTATCGTCCAGCACGACGTCTACGCGTCCGTCCGCGACGAGACGTTCGACGGCGACCTCGTCGGAAACGAACTCGAGGGCAAACCCTGGCGGACGTGACGGCCGTCATACTGTCGGACAGCAGTCAGTGAGCAGTCGGTCGCTCTGTCGTGAGCGGACGGCGACGAGACGATCGGAACGCCCGGCTGCGTGTGTCGATGCACGCCGAAATATTGATCATCACCTCGCGTGAATGTGGAAACAGTGAACATTGTCGCTCGGTACCGCGGGGCACTCGAACGGAGCGTCCGAGCGCTCTGGAACGACGGCCGCGGCAAGATCCTGCTCGTCATCGCCGTCGGCTGGGGGCTCTCGATGGGGACGCGAATGGTTTACCCAGTCTTGCTCCCCCACCTCCGTACGGCGTACGGGATCGACCATACGACGGCCGGTCTGCTGGTCACCGTGCTGTTCGTCGCGTACGCGATCGGACAGCTCCCCGGCGGGATCCTCGCGGATCGAATCGGTGAACGGACGATTTTGATCGTCAGCGCGCTCCTCGCCGGAGGCACGCTGGCGCTGGTGACGACCGCGGGCTCGGTGGCGGTGCTGTTCGCCACGACGGCCCTGTTCGGGCTCGCGATCGCGCTCTACGCGGTGGCCAGGTACACCGTCCTGACGCGGCTGTACCCCGACAATCTAGGCGCGGCGAACGGGGCGACAGCGGCGTCGGCGGACGCGGCCCAGTCGGTGTTGCCGCCGCTTGCGGGAGTGCTCGCGGCGGGACTCTCCTGGCAGGCGGGATTCGGGTTCGCGGTCCCGCTGTTCTTGCTCACCGCACTCGCGCTCTGGCTGATCGTTCCGGCGCGAACGGACGACGACGAATCCGGCGTTGACGACGATCGAACGGACGAGAACGCTGCCGCAGACGATTCCACTTCGAACCCCATGTCGGACGCGCTCGTCGCTCTCCGCCGTCCCGCGATCGCGAAGGGCGCGCTCGTCTACGCACTCGCACTCTGTATCTGGCAGGCGTTTACCGCCTTCTACCCGACGTACATGATCGAGATCAAGGGACTGTCGCCGTCGCTCGCCGGCGTGTTATTCGGACTGTTTTTCGTGCTGGGAATCGGCGTCAAGCCGCTTTCGGGCGGCGTGTACGACCGTATTGGTGCGCGCCGATCGCTGTTTATCGTCACGAGCGTCTCCGGCGTGGCGCTCGGTCTGCTCCCCTTCGTCGACGCCGTCTGGCTCCTCGTAGTGATCACGGCCCTGATCAGCGCGCTTCTCGGCATCAGTACGATCGTCGAATCGTTTCTGCTCAACCCCCTTCCGGAGAACGTCCGCGGAACCGGATTCGGCGTCGTTCGCACCGTTGCGTTCCTGATCGGTGCGACGAGTCCCGCACTGTTCGGCGCGGCCGGCGATCGCAACCTGTTCGACGAAGCGTTCCTCTCGCTTGGCGTCCTCGCCGGGGTGGCGCTCGTGGTCATCGCACTGCTTCCCGACGAGTGACGGCGCTCGATCCAGTAACTACATAGTCTACCGTGGTAATTGTATGCGTGTGCCACTCTCAGACATCTCCGTCGTCGATTGCGGACAGGTGATCGCCGGGCCGTTGTGTGCGACGTTTCTCGCCGACCTCGGCGCCGACGTCGTCAAGGTCGAACCGCCGAACGGCGAAATGTACCGCAGCTACAGACGAACCCTCAACGGCGAGCCGTACAATCCGGGATTCGAACTGTTCAACCGGAACAAACGCGCCCTCTCGATCGACCTCAAATCCGACGAGGGCGGCGCGCTCATCCACGACCTGATCGAAGAGACCGACGTGTTCATCCAGAACTGGCCGCCGGGCGTCGCCGAGCGACTCGGCGTCGACTACGACACGCTCACGGACATCAACGAGGACCTCATCTACGTTCACATCACGGGGTACGGACAGTCCGGACCGATGGCCCACCTGCCGGGAATGGACGCGATGACCCAGCACGTCTCGGGCTTTACGAGCATACTCGGATACGAAGACGACCGTCCGCCGATCCGATCGCAGTCGTCGCTCGCCGACTACTTCGCGGCGTACAGCGCGACGGTGAGCGTCCTCGGCGCGTTGATCGGCCGCGACGACGCGGGCGGTCAGAAGGTCGAAATCTCGCTCCTCGAGGCCCTGTCGCACAACCTCGACGCGGCCTACGAGTTCTACAACAACCTGGGTGAAGTCCCCGGCAAGGGCGGTCGCAACCTGTACTACCAGCCGGACATGCTCTACGGCGCGGCCGAAGCGGCCGACGGGTACGTCTCCGTCGCGTTGTTGCTGTACTCCGAGCGGATCTGGGAGGCGTACTGCGAACTCCTCGATCGGCCGGAACTCCTCGAGAAAGAGCGGTACCAGACGACGCAGGGCCGTGCCGAGGACGCCGACCACCTCTGTTCGCAGTTCGAAGACTGGCTGCGCGAGCAGCCGGTCTCGGCGGCGGTCGAACGGCTCAACGAACTCGGAATCCCCGCCGCGCCGTACCAGACGATCGAGGAGGCCGCGGAGATGGAGCACATGGACCATCTCGGCGTCTTCGAAGAGATCGATCATCCGGTGTACGAGTCGCTGACGCTGACGTCCACGCCGCTTTCGCTCTCCGAATCCGACGTCTCCATCCGCAGCCGCGCGCCGCTGCTCGGCGAACACAACCGGGACGTCCTTCGGGAGCAGGGGTACGACGACGACGAGATCGACCGTCTCGTCGAGGAAAACGTGCTGTCGGAGTAGTTTCGGTTCGAACGCCCCTCCGGTTCCAGGCGGGGCGATCGAACGCGGTTTCGACACCGAAACCGAACGTCGGCGTCCTTACGTCGATTCGTCCGGCGGTCGCGGCGTCAGGTAATCGTCGACGGTCGTATCGCGGCTCGTTTCGATCGAAAACTCGATGTCGGCGACGGTGTCGATCTCCCTGACGTGCTGGACGAGCGCGTCGACGTCCTCGTTCGAGACGGCGGTCGCGACCGCGTAGATGTCGTAGGTGCCGATGCCCTTGCAGACGAGCCAGAACGGCATCTCGGCGATTTCCTCGAGGAGGGCGTCTTTCGCGCCGGGCTCGTCCGTAACGGAGATCGCGAGCCGGACGATTTCCCAGTCGTGTTCTTCCGGCTCGAGCAAAAAGAACGGCGACGTTCGGTCCAGGAGCTTCGAGACGCGCTTTCGGACGCCCTCGGTCGAGAGTTCGTGGCCCTTGTCGGCGAGCACCCTCGCGATCTCCGAGTACGGCATCCGCGGATCGTCCGCGAGGATCTTGAGAATCGCCCGGTCGATGTCGTCGACGTCGTTCATAATCGAACCGTGCTATGCGTTTGCATATACGTGTACCGGTCGACGATCGAACGACGGCGCTATTTCGCCCTGCCCGTCACGAATCGACGTGGCGCGATTACGCTTCCTCGTCGGCCGGTCCCGCAGTGCCGGCTTCGATCATGCGCTCGATCTGCTCGTCCGAGTAGCCGAGTTCCTCGAGGACGGCGCGGGTGTGTTCTCCCTGCTCGGGCGGGCGGTCGCCGAGTTCGGGTCGGCCGTCGGTCGTGCTAAACGGCGGGTTGGACGTCTTGACCTCGGTGTCCGTCCGGATGTTGTGCGAGTTGGTGAGCATGTTCCGGGCGGCGACGTGCGGGTCCTCGACGAGTTCGTCGGTGTGCTGGAGCGGGCCGGCCGGAACGCCGGCGGTTGCGAGTTGCTCGCAGAGCTCCGACCGTTCGTAGTCGCTGAACTCGTTGTTTAGGATCTCGCGGAGTTCGTCGCGGTTCTCCCAGCGTCGGTCGTTCGTTTCGAACCGGTCGTCGGTGATGAGGTCCTCGCGGTCGATGGTGTTGCACAGCCGCTCGTAGAAGTGGTCGTTGACGACGCTGAGGTAGAACGGCTCCTCGTCGGCGGCGTGGAACACCTCGTTGGGGGCCAACCCGGCGAAGCCGGAGCCGGACCGCTTGGCGACTTCGCCGGTGCCAGTGTAGTGGGCCACCCAGTAGCCCATCCAGGCGGTCGCGACCTCGAACAGGTTGACGTCGATCCGTTCGCCCTCCCCCGTCTTCTCTCGGTCGAGCAGGGCCGACGAAAGGAGAAACGCCGCCGTCGTCCCGGTCCCCCAGTCGATCACGCTCGCGCCGATGCGAACGGGCGGTCGGTCCCGGTAGCCGATCGTGGACATCAGTCCGCTCATCGCCTGGATGATCGGGTCGTAGGCGGGCCACTCGGAGTACGGGCCCTCCTGTCCGAAGCCGGTGAGAGACAGGTACACCACGTCCTCGTTGGTTTCGGCGACCGACTCGTAATCGAGTCCGAACTTCTCGACGACGCCGGGGCGGAAGCTCTCGACGACGACGTCGGCCTCCTCGGCGAGGTCCTGTGCCGCCGCCTGTCCCGATTCGCTCTTTAGATCGAGGCAGACGCTTCGCTTGCCGGCGAGGTTGACCGACGCGAACATCGCTCCGTCGAGCAACCCGCGAAACGCGTCTCCTTCTGGCGGTTCGACTTTAACGACGTTCGCGCCGAGCATGCCCAGGAACTGGGTCGAAACCGGTCCTGCGATCGATTGTGTCAGGTCGAGTACATCGATACCGTCGAATGGCTGCATATGACATGGTCATCGGACGGGAGGACCAAAACAGTATCGCCCGTTCGCGGCGCGGCGCGTGTGCCGGACGCAGTCGGTTCCGAGCGACCGCGACGCTCGAGTACACCCGACTCAGTAGTCGTAAAACCCGGCGCCGGCGTCCGTCCCGGTTCGGCCGTCCGAGACGAGTTCCCGAAGGTACGGCGCGGGTTCGTACCTGTCGGCGCCGTACTCCTCGTGGAGCGACTCGAGTTTCTCGACGATGACGTCGATTCCCGTTTCGTCGGCGTACGTACAGGGGCCTTCGGGGAAGCCGGTGCCGAGGCGCATCCCGGTGTCGACCGCGTCGGCGGTCGCGACGTCGTTGCCGATGAGCCGGGCGGCCTCGTTGACGATCATGGCGTCGACCCGCAGCGTGTCGAACTCCGCGCCGTCACCCTCCTCGTAGTCGGGTCCGTCGCCGTTTTCGTACTCGTAATGGCCCGTCCCCGTCTTCCGGCCGAGCTCTTCGTTCTCGACTTTTTGTTCCATCAGGGGCGGGACGTCGACGTCGCCGGCCTGTCTGACGTGGTAGGAGACCTCGATTCCGGTCATGTCGATGAGTTCGAACGGCCCCATCGGATACCCCCGCCGGTGAACCATCGCGGCGTCGACCTCCCGAACCGTCGCCTCGTCGTTCGAAACCATCCAGTGGGGTTCGTCGAGGAACGGACCGAGGACGTTGTTGACGACGAACCGGTGGACGTCCTTTCGGACGTGGATGGGTTCCTTGCCGATGGCTTCCATAAACTCGGCTGCGCGCTCGGCCGTCTCGTCCGCCGTCTCCGAACCGTAGACGACTTCGACGAGCTCCATCTTTACGGGCGGATTGAAAAAGTGCAGGCCGACCACGTCGGACGGTCGCTCCGTCGCGCTCGCGATCTCCGTGATCGAGAGCGACGAGGTGTTCGACGCGAGGATCGCCCCCTCCGGCGCGAACCGATCGACGTCCGCGAACACGTCCTGCTTCAGTTCCATCTGCTCCGGTACGGCCTCGATGACGATATCGGCGTCGGCGACGCTCTCCTCGAGATCGACCGCCGTCTCGATCCGCGCCATCACGTCCTCGACCGGTTCCTCGAGAGCGCCGCCGTCCTCGAGTTTCTCGAGCGACCACTCGACGTTTCGATACCCCTCCTCGACGGTCTCGTCGTCGACGTCTCGCATCGTGACGTCGTAGCCGGCCATCGCGACGACCTCGGCGATCCCGTGACCCATGCTTCCGGTACCGATTACGGTCGCGTGCTGAATGTCCTCACCTTGCATTGTGAACTTCCTGCACGCCTCACTACTTAACCCCACCGACTCGAGCGGTACGAACCGTCTGTGGCTGGTTTGGGAGGACGTTCGTTCGGACGCGGTGTTCTCGATGAAAAAAGATAATACTCCCGTTGGCAAACGAACACACATGAGTGTAGATAGCACGGATCTCGTCGAACTGGATCGAACGGACGACCTCCTCGAGGTTCGGTTGAACCGGCCCGACAAACTCAACGCGTTGAATCCCGAGCTCATCGAGGGACTTCACGAGGCGTTCACTGCGGTCGCCGACGAGCGAGGACTGGGTATCGTGATAACGGGCGCCGGTCGCGTCACCTGCGCGGGAATGGACACGGAGATCGTCTCCGGCGACTACGGCGAGTACCCGGACCTCCACGCCACGCTACAGGAGGTGTATCAGCTGATCGAGACGCACCCCGGCCCCGTCGCCATCGCCGGTAGGGGCGCGCTCGTCGGCGCCGGGGCGATCATCTCGCTGTCCTGCGAGTTCGTCGTTCTCAGCGAGGACGCGACGTTCGCGATTCCGGAGGTGAAGTACGACATCGCGTCGGCGCGAGCCGCTGATCGACTCCCCGACGTCGTCGGTCCGCGGGCGGCCGCGGAGCTGTTGCTCACCGGGGAGGAGATCGATCCGGAGCGGGCTCGATCGCTCGGGCTCGCGACCGACGTCGTCCCGTCGGACGCGGTCGAGGACCGCGCTCGCGAGCTGGTCGCGACCGTCGGCGACCACGACCCGGAGACGATCGCCGAGCTGATCGAGCTGTTGAACGGAGGGGCCGACACGTGAGCCACCTTCCGCCGCCGGACGAACGCTTCGAGGTCACGCGGGAGAGCTGGCCCGACGACCTCCCCCGAACCCTCTCGTTTCCCGACGGGCGACGCCCCATCCACGAGTCGGTTCGGATCCGCGCTCGAGAGCACCCCGACGCGCCGGCGGTGACGTTCTACGGTCGAACGCTCTCCTGGAGCGACCTCGAGGCGGCCGTCGACGCGTTCGCGAAATCGATGCGGGCACGGGGGTACGACACCGGCGACGTCTGCGGCCTCTACCTCCAGAACTCGCCGCAGTTTCTCGTCGCGTACCACGGCGCGCACAGAGCCGGGATGGCGGTGACGCCGATCAATCCGCAGTTCAAGGCGCCGGCCGTCGCCAGACAGCTCGAGGACAGCGACGCGGCGGTCGTCGTGACTCACACGGACGCAGTCGACGTCGTTCGAACGGCGAGCGCCGAGACCGCCGTCGACGACGTCGTCGTGACCGCCTACGGGGAGTTCGCCGGCGACGGCGACGACGTCCCCCTCCCCGCCGTCGTCGCGGACGAATCACCGGTGGCGGACGTGGTGGACGACGACGTGCCGTTCGAGCGGTTGCTCGAGGAGGATCGATCGGTCGAGCTGCCCGACGTCGCCCTCGACGACGCGGCGTTGCTCCAGTACACGGGCGGCACGACGGGCTTGCCGAAGGGCTGCGTCCACACCCACTGGAACGTGCTGTTCAAAGCGGCGACGACCGCGCGGGTTCGGGGCTACGGGCGACCGGACGTGCTCCTCGGGACGATGCCGCTGTTTCACGTCGCGGGGAAACAACGGTACTGCGACGCGCTGCCGATAACGGGCTGTCACGCGGTCCTCCTCGCCCGGTACGAGCCGGACGCCGTGTTGGCGTCGATCGACGAACACGAGGTGACGTCGACGTGGCTCGCCGTTCCGTCGATCCAGGAACTCCTCGAGCACCCCGACGTCGACGACTACGACCTCACGTCGCTGTCGGACCGCCGCGAGTTCACCAACTGCTCGAGCTTCGGAACGGCGCTCACCCGGGAGCTGAGCGACGCGTGGCGCGAGCGCACGGGCGCGTACGTCCAGGAGTCCGGATACGGGCTCACCGAGACGCACACGACGGATACGCACACGTACGGCGACTCGCGGGTCGACCCCGGATTCGTCGGGCAGCCGTGCTACGGGGTCGAAATCGAAATCCGAGACTTCGAGACCAACGAGGCGCTTCCCGCGGGCGAGTCCGGCGAGATCGTGGTGCGGTCGCAGGCGACGATGGAGGAGTACCTGAACCGGCCGGACGCGACGGCGGCGGTCCTCGAGGCCGACGGCTTCCTCCACACCGGCGACGTGGGGCGGCTGACCGAGGACGGCTTCCTGTACTTCCTCGGGCGCCGCAAGGACACGCTCAAGGTCTCCGGTCACACCGTCTCGCCGCGAGAGGTGGAGACGGTGCTGTCCGACCACGACGCCGTCGACGAGGTGCTGGTCGTCGGCGCGCCACACGAGCGACGCGGATCCGTCCTCGAGGCGCACGTCGTTCCGACCGACGAGGCGACGACCGAGGACGCCCTCGAGGAGGCCATCTTGCCGTTCGCCGAGGCGAATCTGGCCGAGTACAAGGTGCCAAAGCGCGTCGTTCGCCGCGATTCGTTCCCCCGGACCGACGTCGGGAAGGTCGACCGCGTCGCCTACCGGGAGACGCTCCCGGCGGACTACGAGTGAGACGGACGAGGTCGCTCGCCGATTTCTCGCGGACTCGGTTTCGAGGTCGAACGCGTTCGAACGAGTCGAGGCGGTCGACGGGTCGAAAAGAGCAGTTCCGGATCGTCGGCGCGCTCGGAACTAGTCGTCAGCCGGAACGAAGACGGGGACGGCCACGTCGTCGGTCGCCGTCGGCACGAAGCGGGCGTCGACCGCCATCCCCACCTCGACGTCCTCGGCCGGACAGCCGACGACGTTCGTGATCACGCGGGGGCCCTCCTCGAGTTCGACGTAGGCGAAGACCGCCGGCAGGTCGTCGTCCGGCCAGAACTCGAGGTGGCGGTGAATCGCGAACGAGTAGACCGTCGCGGCTCCCGTCGCCTCCCGCCACTCGGCGTCGGCGAAACAGTCCGGACACAGCGCGCTCGGATAGTGGTAGACGAGGCCGCAGTCGGGACACTCCCGGACGAGGAATCGCCCGTCCGCGGCGGCCGACCAGAACGGCTCGGTCTCGGGGGTGACCGTCGGCACCGGACGTGGCTCCCAGGCGTCGATCATCGGTCTTCCCTCCCGAGAACGGCGGTGATCGATCCGTGTCTCGTCCCGAGGCTTCCGCCGGTTCCGTGGGCAATCGCGACGTCGGCGTCGACCTGAACCTCGTCGTTCGCCTCGCCGCGGAGCTGTCGAACCGCCTCGATTACCTTCGTCATACCGCCCCTGTTCCCGGGGTGGTTCGAACAGAGCCCCCCGCCGTCGGTGTTAAACGGCAGGTCGCCGTCGGGCGCCTGCAGCGTGCCGCCCTCGACGAACGACCCGCCCTCGCCCTTCTCGCAGAAGCCGAGATCCTCGAGCGTCTGCAGGACGGTGATCGTAAACGAGTCGTAGATCGACGCGTAGTCGACGTCGTCCGGACCGATCCCCGCGTCCTCGAACGCCCGCGGTCCGGACTCCCGGGCCGCGGTGTGGGTCAGGTCGATTCGCCCGCCCTCGCGGTGGCCGATCGCCTCGCCGTACCCGAGAACCTCCACGCAGTCGCGCTCGAGTTCGGCGCGAACGTCCTCGCTCACGACGAGGAGGGCGCCGCCGCCGTCGGTGACGACGCAGCAGTCGAGCAGGTGCAGGGGGTCCGCGACCGGCCGCGACTCGACGACGTCCTCGACCGTCACCGGATCCCGAAAGAGCGCGTGCTCGTTGTACTGGGCGTGGTGTGATGCGGCGACCCGGATCTCGGCGAGTTGCTCGCGCGTCGTCCCGTACTCGTGCATGTGACGCTGTGCCGCGACGGCGTACTTGCTGAGCGTCGTCGCGCCGTAGGTCACCTCGAAGGCGTCTTGATAGGTGTGAAACTCGTCGCCGCCGGCGTTCTTCCCGGATCGGGGACGTCCGGCGAGCGTGATGAGGGCGACGTCGCAACGCCCCTCGCGGATCGCGTCCGCCGCGTGGCCGACGTGGCCGACGTAGGACGACCCGCCCCAGTCGGTCGTTCCCGCGTGACTCACGTCGAGCCCCAGATAGTCGGCCATTATCAGCGGCGTGAGACCGCGCTCGTACCACGGCATTCCGGCGGTGAAGTAGCCGTCGACGTCGTCCTTCGCGAGCCCCGCGTCGGCGAGTGCGCCGCGAGCGACTTCGGCGTGTAACTGCATCGTCGATTTGTCGGGCGCCTCTCTGGTCGGGTGCTCGTAGGCACCCGCTATGAACACTGGTTCCGAATCGACCATGCGCGAAGTCACTCGGCACTGCTACGTAAACATTGCTATGGGATCCCACACCTTCCACGTCTCGACGACGATGGCGGCGAAGGTGGTGTCAGCTCACGGACGGCTGCACACGCTCGGGTCGCGACCGTGGGGGACGGAGGCACACCTTTAATAGCGCTGGTTCAGAATCAGAACCCGATGATTTCGCTCTCCCCCGAACAGGAGATGCTAGTATCGTCGCTGGAGGACCTCGCCGAGCGCGAGTTCACCGACAAGGCCTTCGAGTGGGACGGCCCGCCCTGGGAAAACGTCGAGTTGCTGGCCGAGCAGGGCTTTCTCGGCATCAACATCGCCGAGGAGTACGGCGGCGGCGGCATGACCGAGTTCGACGCCGTCCTCACGATCGAAGCCGTCGGCCGCGTCTGTCCGGACACCGCGGAGTTCCTCTACAACCAGCAGATGGTCGCGCCTCGAGCCATCGAGATGTTCGGCACCGAGGCGGCGAAAGAGCGGTACCTGCCGCCCGTAATGGACGGCGGGGATGCGATTGCGATCGCGATCTCCGAGCCCGAAGCCGGTTCGGACGTGGGATCGATGCGGACCCGCGTCGAGGAGGACGACGACGGAACGCTCGTCCTCAACGGCGAGAAGATCTGGGTCAGCCACGTCGAGCAGTCGAGCGCCGCGGTCGTCTGGGCGAAATTCCCGGAGGGGCTCGGCTCCGTGATCGTCGAACTCGACGCCGAGGGCGTGGAGATCGAACAGCACTACGCGAACATGGCCGACCAGCACCAGACGCACTTCCGAATGAACGACGTCGTCGTTCCGGACGAGAACGTCCTGACGCGCGGCAAGGACGGGTTCAAGAACCAGCTGCAGGCGCTCAACTGGGAGCGCCTCGGCAGCGCGACGGTCGCGAACGCGTGGGCTCGCTGCGCGCTCGATAAGGCCCTCGAGTACGTCGAGACGCGCGAGCAGTTCGATCAGCCGATCGGCGACTTTCAGGGCGTCGAGTGGATGCTGGCCGACATGACCAAGGAGGTCGAGGCGTCGCGTGCGCTCACCCACCGCGCGGCGGTGCGGGCACACAACCGTGGCGAGGCGCCGGACCGACTCGACTCCTCGCTGGCCAAACTCTACGCGAGCCAGATGGTCGAGGACGTCGTGAGCACGTCGCTACAGCTTCACGGCGCTAACGGCTACCAGCAGGGTCACCCGCTCGAGTACCTCTATAGACTCGCCCGAGGTCGCCGACTCGCGGCCGGAACCGACGAAATTCAAAAGAATCAGATCGCCGCCGCCGTCAAGCGAAACGGACTGCCGGACCTCGCCTAAGGCGACGTTCCGTTCTGGATCGCCGAATTCCGGTCCGATCGCGCGCGGATCGGCCCCGCGTTCGGCTCAGGAACTGTACTCGCGATCGTACTCCGGATCTCGTTTTTCCTGGAACGCGGCGATCGCCTCGTGGTGTTCGTCGTCGTTGACGCACTCCCACTGGTGTTCGATCGCGTCCTTGCAGTAGTCCTCGAAGGAGTTGCGCCAGTCGACGAGTCGATTCGTGCGACGAACCGCGGTCGCCGGAAGGTCGAGGAGATCCTCGGCGAGGGCTCGCGAGGCGCCTACCGGGTCGTCGGCGAGCTCGACGGCGAGTCCGAGGTCGACCGCGTCTTCGGGGGTGATATCCTTCCCCGTCAGCAGGTACTCTTTCGCCTTCGCCTCGCCGATGAGCCGCGGCAGGAGCCAGCCGCCGCCGTCGCCGGGAACGAGTCCGACGCGGACGAACCCCTCCCGAAGAACGGCGTCGTCGCCGACGATACGGAAGTCACACGCGAGGGCGAAGTCACAGCCCGCGCCGATCGCCGGCCCACCGACGGCGGCGATCGACGGCTTGTCGGTCGTCCGCAGCTGTCTGACGACGTTCTGAACTCCCCAGAGGTAGCCCGCATAGTCCTCCTTCGACATGTCCTCGTGCCAGTTCGGCATCTCGCTGACGTCCGCCCCGGCGCAGAATCCGTCGCCGGCGCCCGTAACGAGGATGACGTACACCCCGTCGTCGTCGGTCGCGTCCCTGAGGGCGACGTTGAGCTCGGCGATCGTCTGCTGGCGAAACGCGTTGTACACGTCCGGCCGCTCGATGGTGATCGTCGCGATTCCCTCGTCCGTCTCGTAGCTGATATCCTCGTACATAGCTTGCCTGGTGCGAGCGAGCGAGTTTCATCGCTCGCCGCGAACAAACGAAAGCAGCGACGGCTACTCACTTGAGTGTATCTATCACGCCGGTCGTTCTCACACCCGATCGCGGTCATCGGCGCGGCCGCTCGAGCTATCACTGGAAATATCTTCCTCTACCACAAAAGTAAAATACGTGAAGAAGCATTCGTACGTTATGGGTTATCAAGAGACAACTCGGCGAAAAACCCTTGCAGCTATCGGTGCAGCCGGCACGATAGGAATCGCAGGGTGCATGGGTGGAGACGGGGGCGACCAACTGCAGATGCGCACCTCCACGGAGGACACCTCCGCCTACCAGCTCTCCGCGGGACTCGCCGCAGTCGCCGACGACCACGACGAACTGTCGATCGACGCCCGTCCCTCCGACGGCGCGTTACAGAGTATGCGCCAGCTCGACGCGGGCGACGCCGACCTGGCGTATACGGACTCGTACAACTCGTGGGAGATCGTCAACGAGATGGGCGAGTACGAGGAGAACCCCTTCGAAAACGAGATCCAGTCAGCGTTCTGGTACTACGACATTTACGGCGGCCTCGTCTCCGCCGACCAGGAGACCGCCGAAACGGTGGAGGACCTCGAGGGACTTTCTGTCAATCCGAACCCGGTCGGGACGGCGATGCGGACGATGACGGAAGCCCACCTCGAACACGCCATCGACCTCGATAGCTACGACGAACTCGCACTCGATTACGGCGAAGAGGGGTCCGCACTCGGGGAGGGGACGGCGGACGTCGTCAGCGACATTCGCATCAACGTCGACCTGCAGCCGAGTTACGTCGAGGAGCAGTACTCCATCAACGACGACGCGTGGCTGGTCCACTGGCCCGACGACGTCGTCGAGAGCATTCAGGACGACGAAGCGCCAGTTACCGGGGCGTACCTCGACGCTGAGGATACGCCCGGTCCGGAGTTCGGCGACCGCGACGAAGAGTGGTGGGTCGCGACGGTGTACAACGTGTACGTCCGCGAGGACTTCGACAACGACACCATGTACTCGCTGCTCGAGATGATCCGCGACAACTCCGAGGAGCTCGCGGACTATCAGGACCTCGCCGGCGACTGGGCCGACATGGAGAATCTCGCGGAGCCCGCCGCGGATATCCCCGACGTCGAGATGCACGAGGGGGCGCGCGACTTCTTCGAGGACGAAGGCGTCCTCTAATCGCGCTCGTCGTATTTTGCGAGCGACCTCGTCGAACTGATCGTCTCGCAGGAAAATTGCCGGCCGCCGCTAATCCTGTCTCGCGCCGGAGTCGATGTTGATATCCTGCGCGGTGATGTTCCGGGCTCGATCGCTGGCCAGGAACGCAACGAACGCGCCGATGTCGCCCGGGTCGACGATACTATCGAGCGGTAGTTTTCCGGTAATCCGCTGTCGCCTCGCTTCGTCGATTGAGACGTCACGGTGCTCCGCTTGTTTCTCGATCATCCGTTCGATCCGTTCGCCCTCGACGGCGCCCGGACAGACCGTGTTGACGGTGATGTCGTACTCGCCCCACTCGTACGCGAGATCCCGCGCGAAGCCGATCATGCCGGCCTTCGACGCAGAGTACGGCGTGCGCGTCGGATACGGATCCTTCGCGGCGATCGAGGAGATATTGACGAGACTCGCCTGATCGCTCTCTTTCAGGTACGGGAGGGCATGCTTGCAGACGAGAAACGCCCCGGTCAGGTTGACCTCGAGCGTGCGCTCCCACTCCTCGAGGGGCAGTTCTTCGACGGGTTTGTGCGGGCCGCCGATGCCGGCGTTGTTGACGACGCAGTCGATGCCGCCGAACTCGTCGGCGGTGCGTTCCAGCGAGTCGACGATCGAGTCCGCGTCGGTGACGTCGGTTTCGACGGGAAGCGCGCGGTCCTCTCCGATTCGGTCGGCGGTGTCGTAAATCCCGTCGCCGCGGGCCGCGACCGCCACGGACGCGCCGGCGTCGGCGAGTTCGAGCGCGATCTGTTGGCCGATTCCCTGACTGCCGCCGGTGACGTACGCGGTCACTTCATCGAGCATGTGCTACTGGTTCGCAAATGATCGATAAGTGTGTTGTGGTCTTGGTGTGATCCGATACGCAGCGGACGGTCGCACGAAGGGAGGAGAAGACCGTTACCGGGACGTCATGAGCTTCTCCAGGCTCGGGACCGTCTCGTTGAAGACCGCGACGACCCAGACGAGAAGCACGAGGCTGAGCCCGATCTTGACGGTCATATTCGGCACGAACCAGATCGCGAACGCGAACGCCATGTACAGCGCGCGGGACACGTAGTTGAGCTTCGCCTGCAGATCGTAGCCGACCAGCGCGATGACGACCGAGAGGATGCCGACCGACGAGGTCAGGAAGATGATGGCGGTCGTCGTTCCCTCCCAGTAGATGAGCTGCTCGTTGAAGACGAACACCCACGGGATCAGGAAGGAGAACAGCCCGAGGCGAATCGTCTCCTTACAGACGTCGAAGAACGACGCGCCGGCGATTCCGCACGCGACCGCACACGACAGGGCGACCGGCGGCGTGATCGTCGACAGCAACGCGAAGTAGAAGACGAACATGTGCGCGGTGATCTCGCCGATCCCCAGCTGGACGAGACCCGGTGCCGTGAGCACGGCCACGACGACGTAGGCGGCCGGCGTCGGCATCCCGAGGCCGAACAGGATGCTCGAGGCCATCGCGAGGAGCAACACGAGGATGAACACGCCACCGGCGATGGCGACCATCTGGAGCGAGAAGCTGAGCGCGAATCCGGTCTGGCTGATGATCTGGATGACGATCCCGAGCGAGGCGAGCACCGCGGTTAGCGGCGCCATGTTTACGACGCCGATTTTACACCCTTCGATGGTCCGGCGCCCCCAGATCTTGACCGTCGACGGCGACGACTGATCGAGGATGAGGTCCCGAACCAGGGCGGCCGGCACCAGCGCGATGATCGCGTACAACCCGGCGGTCATCGGATCCCATCGAAGGATGACGAGCGTGTAGATGAGCACCACAAGCGGTATCGTGTACGGCGCGGTACTGATCAGCATTTCCACGGGGCTCAGCCGTTCTTCCTCGGGGACGGCCATCACGTCGCCGTCGCGCATCAACCAGCCGTATCGGTGTGCCGAGAGGTGGACGACGAACGCCATCCCGATGTAGAACAGTATCGCCGGGAGGATCGCCGCTTGGATAATATCGACGAACGAGACGCCGATCAGGTCCGCCATCAGGAAGGCCGCAGAGCCCATCACCGGTGGCAGGATCTGCCCGCCCGTGCTGGCGATCGATTCGATCGACGCGGCGTACTTGTCGCCCACCTTGTTGTCCTGCATCAACGGAATCGTAAACGAGCCGGTCGTGGCGACGTTGGCCGCCGAACTCCCCGTGATCGATCCCATCAGCATACTCGAGACGACGGCGACCTGCGGAATCCCCGACGAGATCCGTCGCCCGACCGACCGCCCGATCTTGATCACGTAGTCCATCCCGCCGTAGGATTCGATGATCCCGGCGAACAGGATGAAGATGACGACCCAGGTTGCGCCGACGCCGAGCAGAAACCCGTAGACGCCGTTTAGCGCGACCGAATTGCTGTAGATGATCGTCTCGAGGTCGAACCCGCCGTGGTTGAGGATGCCGGGAAACATCGGGCCGAAGTAGCCGTAGCCGATCGCTCCGACCGTCACGAACGCGAGTAGCTTTCCGTAGGCTTTCCACGTGGCGTGGATCGTGATGAGGATGATGATGGCCCCGATCAGGAGGTCCACGTTCGTGTAGATGTACTGCTCGCGAGCCTGGCGCAACCAGCGCCAGTAGTGAACGTGGACGTAGGCCGTCGTCGCGAGGACCGTCACGACCAGCCCGGCGGAGATCGCGTTACCGACCCTATCACGAACGCCGCTAGGCGAGAAATTGATGCTGGCGAGATAGAACGCGGCGAGCATCAGCCCTAGGTGAATGTTCGCGTGTTGCGACCGGGGCATCCTCCCGCTCGAGGCGTAGTACAGGTGCCATAGAACGGTTATCACGCCAAGCGTGTAGAGGAGAATTCGAACGAATCGCCGAACGGACAGATCAGATCGAGAGCGGGGAAGAATTTGGGGTAAATCGTCTATCCCCCCAGCGCCAGCAGCATCGCTGACATTTTTCTCAGTGTCTGGTTTACCCATACCATGACCATTTGCTACGGGGTATTAATTCTTGTGCGAAGATGGCGGACGGCGGCCGCGTGTCCGGCGGCCACCTGGTGGGGCTGTCCGTCTCACTCCATCGGCGCAACGGTGACCGGTCGGTTCGTGCCGAGGATCACCGCTTGCGTGACGCTTCCGAACAGGACCTTTCCCGCGGGACTTCGTCTGCGGCCGCTGAGTACGATCGCATCGGCGTCGATCTCGTCGGCGACCCCGAGGATCAATTCGGCGGGATCGCCGTGTTCGCGACGGGTTTCGACGGTATCGACTGCCGATTCGAGTGCGGTCGCTGCGGTGGTAACGGCCGCCGGAAGCGATTCCTCGTCGTAGACGTCCGCCGAGGTCACCTGTCCGCCGTCGTCAACGCCGCCGAACTCCTCTAGAACGTTCAACACCACGACCGCAACGTCGCTCGAGTCGCCCGGGAGATCCGCGATTGTCTGGACGATCGCGTCGGCGCGATCCTCGTTCGTGTCGATCGGCGCAAGCACGCGGTACATACACGGATAGGCGACGTCAGTGCACTTAAACCCAGACGGCCGTTCGCATCGGATCGCCGACGCACCAACGTATTTCACCCACCACCGCGATGTGTGTGGTATGTCCACAGAAGCCGTACTGGCGGAGTTCGACGACGGGATCGCGACGATCACGCTCAACCAACCGGATCGGATGAACGCGCTTTCGGACGACATCAAGCGAGGGCTCGAGAGCGCCCTCGACGCGGTCGAGGAACGCGACGACGTCCGCTGTCTCGTCCTCCAGGGCAACGGGACGGCGTTCTGTGCCGGCGGCGACGTCGGCGGGATGGGCGATCGAGACGAGTCCGACCGAACGTCGCGGGACCGGATCAAGGACCTCGTCGACCTCTGCGAGCAGGTTCCGATCCGAATCTACGAGGCCGACGTGCCGACGGTCGCGAAGATCGACGGCTACTGCGTCGGGGCCGGCGTCGGACTGGCGCTCTCCTGTGACCTGCAACTGGCGAGCGACGACGCGTCGTTCGGGCTCGTGTTTCGAAACGTCGGGCTGTCGCTCGACCTCGCGACGTCGTTTCTGGTGCCGCGGGCGGTCGGCTGGAACGTCGCGAAAGAGCTCGCGCTCACCGGCGAGATTATCGACGCGGACCGCGCCGAGGCGCTCGGGCTGATCAACCACGCCTACCCGTCCGACGAGTTCGAACGGGAGGCGACTGAACTGATCGACACCGTCGCGACCGGGCCGACGGTCGCGCTCGAGCAGTCCCTCCGGAACATCGACCGATCGTACGGCGGAACGATCCGGGAAGCGTCCGAACGGGAGGCGCAGGCGCAAAACATCGCGTTCGAGACCGCAGACCACCGGGAGGGAGTTGCCGCGTTCGGGGAGGACAGGGAGCCGGAGTTCCAGGGTCGCTAGTGGCCGCGAACCGCCGTAAAACGGCCGCAACGAACGCCAAACTCGCTCGCGAGCAGTACGGTGTCGATACCGTTTTACCGCCGCTGTGTGCAGTTGCAGTATGGATCGGGACTCGACTGGCTACCTGTTGTTCCATTACGTCGCGTTGCTCGCGATCATCTTCGGCGTCGTCGCCCTCCTCGAGGGTCTCGGAATCGAGGTGTCGCTGTGGGTCGGCGTCGCCGTCGCCGTCCTCGTCGGAATCGGCTATCCGATCGTGCTCTCCGTCGCGGGTATCGAACCCGAACAGTGGTCGTGAGCGCCCCCCACATCCGGGAGAGCAGATGCGGCAAGTGTTAGCCGGTAGCGAGTAGTAATACCTATGCACAGTGTTATCTCCGTTACGTGAGTCAGAAACGGATCTACTCGAGTATCCGGGGCGTCGTCGCCGGGGTGCAAGCCGACGGTCACGGCAAAGCACTCCTCGCTATCGCGAGCAGTTCGTTTCTCCTGATCGGCGTCCAGATGATCTACCCGGTCGTCCTGCCGGAGCTTCGAACGGCGTACGGACTGAACCTCGGAACGGCAGGTGTGTTGCTGACGGTGCTGTGGCTGTCGAACGCGGCGGGACAGGTTCCCGGCGGGGTACTGGCGGATCGGTTCGGCGAGGGGCGAATCATGGTCGCGAGTACGGTGGTCACCGCCGCGATGGTCGTCTTCATCGTCGCGGTGGATTCGATAGTCCTCCTCTTTCTCGCGACGGTACTGCTCGGGCAGGGAATCGCGCTGTTCGGGGTCGCTCGGTACACGGCGCTCGACGACCTCTTTCCGAACCACGTTGGAACGACCGTGGGCGTCGTACTCGCCGCTGCTGACGCCGGCCAGGCGCTGCTTCCGCCGCTTGCCGGCGTGCTCGCCGCCGCCGTCGTCTGGCAGCTCGGATTCGCCTACACGCTCCCGCTGTTTGCCTTCGTCGCGCTCGCACTCTGGCTGTACGTGCCCGCGAGCACTTCCGGGCCGGGGAGTGGGTTCGATACGTTCTCGAGAGCGCGTCTCCGAGACGTCGGTACGGCGCTCCGGAAGCGAACGGTTCTGTACGGTTCGGCGGCGTTTATCGTCTACATGATCGTCTGGATCACCTTCACCGGCTTCTATCCGACGTACCTTCTCGAGATGAAGGATCTCTCCACGACGGCCGTCGGACTGCTCTTCGGGAGCTTTTTCGCCGTCGGCGTCGCCATCAAACCGCTGTCTGGAATGGCCTACGACCGATTCGGAATTCGCCTCTCACTGCTGACAGTTATGGCAATCTCCGGTACGGCGCTCGTCGTTCTTCCGTTCGTCGAGGGGCTCTTACCGATCGCGATCATCACGGTTCTTATCGCGCCGATACTCGGAAGCGGGACGATCACGCAGTCTCATCTCATCCAGGGGATTCCCAACGACATCAAAGGAACCGGTCTCGGCGTCGTTCGAACCGGCGGGATGGCGATTGCTGCGGTGAGCCCGGCGATATTCGGTACTATCGCCGACTGGGGGTACTTCGACGAAGTGTTTCTGTTCCTGGCCGGATTAGCGGCGTGTATCATGCTGTTCGTCCGCCGGATTCCTCCGGGCGAGCACCACTAGTTCGCTCCTTCGAACCGTCGGGAGAACCGTTGCGAGAATCGGGATGGAGACGACGCTAGTCGCTCACCATCGGACATGACTCGTCTCGGCCCCACTCCGCAAGCGATCCGTCGTAGACGGCGACGTCGTCGACGCCGAGCAGCGCCAGTGCGAACGCCACGCTGCTGGCCGCAATGGCGCCGCCGCAGTAGGTGATTACCCGGTCGGCGTCCAGCGCGCCGGCTTCGGCGAACCACCGGCGAAGTTCCTCACGCGAGCGATACTGCGCGGTCTCTTGATCGACGATTCCGGTCTCGCCGACCGCGGGAACGTTCGCGCTCGAGGGAATGCGCCCCGGCCGTCCGTACTTCACCGTGCCGTCTCCGTCGTGGTCTTCGGGACGGAGGCCGTTGATCAGACAGCAGGTCTCGTCGTCGATCGCCGCCAGAACGTCGGCCTTGTCGACGATCAACTCGGGCCGGACGTCCGGAGTAAAGCTCGCTCGAGACGGGGTCGGCCGATCGTCGGCGCTCGAGACCGGTCGATCCTGTGCGGTCCACGTCGCAAAGCCCCCGTTCAACACGCCCGCGCGGTCGAAGCCGAACGTTCGAAGCAGCCACCAGACGCGGGCCGCCCACGCGTTCCCTTCGGAATCGTACAGCACCACTCGGTGGTCGTCACCGACGCCGAGTTGCTCCATCGTCGCGGCGAACTCGTCCTCCGATGGGAGCTGGTAGGGGTAGTCGGGGTCGTCCGTCTCCGAGAGCGCCGTCGGAATGTTGACGAAGACACTCCCCGGAACGTGCGCCCGGTTCCAGTCGTCCCGGCCCGATTCCGTGTGTCGCTCTCCCGTCTCCGGATCGAACTCGAGATGGACCGTACAGTCGATAATCCGCAGGTCGGGTTCATCGAGGCGCTCTTCGAGCCAGTCCGGTTCGACGAGTTGCGGGATCGCTGCGTCCGTCATCGTGTCTCAGGACAGGTCGGAGGCACTTCACCGTTCTCGTCGCTCGTCCCGCGCCCAACGCTGACCCGACACGGGGGCACCCAGTCGACCAGTTGGCAACGGTTCTCGCGGTGTGGGGCGTCCAAACACTTACTGTAGCTCGACCGAATCACGATGTATGGACGCAGCAGGCCGAACTGAAAGCGGAGCGCTGCCGCTCGAGGGTATCACGGTCGTCGATCTCACGCAGGTCGTCGCGGGACCGTTCACGACGATGATGCTTGGCGACCTCGGCGCGGAGGTCATCAAGATCGAAGCGGTCGGCCGGGGCGACCGCAGTCGGAGCATCCAGCCGAACCCCGCGTACTTCGACAGCGTCAACCGAAACAAACACAGCGTCGCGCTCGACCTCAAAAGCGACGCCGGACAGCGGGCCGCCCAGCGGCTCATCGCGGACGCCGACGTCTTCGTCGAGAGCACGAAACCCGGCCGCGCCGCCGCCTTCAATCTCGACTACGAGACCGTCTCGGAGCTGAACCCGGAACTGATCTACTGCTCGATCGTCGGCTTCGGCCGCGACAGCCCCTACGAGGAGCTCCCGGCGTGGGACATGCTGATCCAGGGGATGAGCGGAATCATGAGTATCACCGGCGAGGAGGGCGGCGAACCGCTGTGGTCCGGCCTCCCCAGCGGCGACCTGATCGCCGGCTCCTACGCTTCCCAGAGTGTTCTCGCCGCGCTCTACGCGCGCGAACGCGGACGCATCGACGGCGAGTGGATCGAGGTCCCCATGCTGGACGCGGCGATCTCGTGGCTCACCGCCCGCGCCGGCCACACGTTCGGGTCCGGCGACCCGTTCCCGCGGCTCGGCACCCATCACCCGTCGATCGTCCCCTTCGGAAAGTACGAGTGTGCCGACCGACCGATAATCGTCGCCGCCGGCACGGCCGACTTCTGGCGCGGGTTCTGTCGGGCGATCGACCGGCCGGAACTGCTCGACGACGACCGGTTCGCCACGATGGACGACCGCGTCGACAACCGGGCGGAGCTGGCCGAGATCGTCGAACCGATCCTCCGCGGGGAGGAAAGCGACTACTGGATCGACCGGTTCCACGCGGAGGACGTCCCGGCCGGCCCGATCTACGACACGAAGTCAGTCTGGGACGACGACCACGTCCAACGACGAGCGCTCCACAAGACCATGGAACGCGACGACCGGGCGGACGCCGACGTGATCGACCACCCCGTCCACTTCACCGCGCTGACGACGCAACTCGAGGTCGCCCCCGAACGGCTGGGTGAGAGCACGGATTCGATCCTGGAACGCCACGGCTACTCTCCCGAGGAGATCGAGACGCTTCGCGAGGAGGGCGTACTCGAGTAACCGGCTGACCGCGGATCGCCAGTCGTCACGTACCGAACAATTATCACCATTTGTGTGCGTGTCTTACTATGGCGCGAATCGACCTTCCGCAACAGTCGGATCTCCCGGACGAGTACCAGTACCTGCTCGGCGACGACGCCCTCGGCGAACTCGAGCTGTTGCAGGGCATCGGCGCGAACCCGCGCGTGCTCCAGACGTACATGCGCCACGGAACCGCGCTGTGGGAGCACGCGGGGCTGGCGTCGCGAGACGTCGAACTGGTCATCCTCGCGGTCGCCCGCGAACTGCGAAGCGAGTACGAGTGGCACCAACACGTCGGCCTGGCTCGAGACGTCGGCGTGGAACCCGACGAGATCAGGGCCATCGCCGCCGACTGCCGCGAGGCGTTCGCCCCCGCGGACCGGGCGCTGATCGACTACGCGCGCCGGGCGGCGCGCAGGGCCGTCGACGAGGACACGCACGACGCGCTCGCGGAACACGTCGGTGAGGAGACGGCCGCGGGCGTCGCGACGCTGGTCGGTCACTACGTCGGGACGGCCGTCGTCATCGACGCGCTGGCGCTTCGACCCGAGACGGAGTTCGTCGGCTGGGAGCCCGACGACGAGACGATCGAAACATACGACGATGCGTAGCGCCGGGTGCGGTCGTCGATCCGGATCTCGACTTCGACCCCGGCGAAACCGGACAGATCGAGCGGCAGTTCCGACGCTCGAGCCGGAACAGTTCGTGGGGAATCCGAACGATTAATCCGCCCGACCGGGTGGTGTCGGACGTGATTCCCGATCCGAGACGCGTCATCGCTCGCCGCGTGTACTACGGGTGGGTGATCGTCGCGGGCTGTCTGGCGATGTCGATGGTCGTGTTCGGCACGAGCTACGCGTTTGGCGTCTTTTACGACGCCTTCGCTGCCGAGTTCGACGTTTCGCGGTCGGTCCTGGCGCTCGCGTTCGGGATTCAGACCGTGTTCATCTACGTCGTCGGCCTCGCGGCCGGCTGGCTCGTCGACCGGTACGGGCAACGGCGGATCGTCGCCTGCTCGACCGTGATCCTTACCGCCGGCCTCGTCTGGACGGCGTTCGCGCGGTCGTACGTCGAACTCGTCGCCGCCTTCGGCGTCGTCACGGCGGTCGGGATGTCCGGGCTGTACGTGGTCGCCTACGCGACCATCCCGCTGTGGTTCGAGCGCCGCCGCGGCACGGCGGCCGGCATCGCCTCGGCCGGCCTCGGCGTCGGGCTCTTTCTCATCCCCCAGACCGCGGACGTCTTCATCTCGGCGCTCGGCTGGCGAGAAGCGATGCTCGCCATCGCCGCGGGCGTCGGCACAACGATGCTCGTCGTCACGCTGCTGTTCGTCGACGAGCCGGAGGCGGTCGCCGCGGAGACGAGCGACGAGTTCGCCGACGCGGCCGCTCGAGCGGACGGTCTCGCGGATCGGCCGTCGAACAGTCGAGCGATCATCGCGTCGCCCTCGTTCGGTTTCGTGTTCGTCGGCTGGGTCCTGCTCTTCACGCCGGTGTTCGTCGTTCTCACCCACGTCGTCCTCTACGCGTCGGCGATCGGCATCAGCCGCTCGGTCGGCGTCGCCGCGATCGCGATCGTCGGCGCGACCACCACGATCACCCGTCTCGGCATCGGCACCGCTTCGGATCGGCTCGGCCGAACGCGGACGTTTCTCGGGTGTAGCGGACTGATGGCTCTCGTGACGGCGGGAATGGGGGGTCTCGGACTCCTCGAATCCGCGTCGGTACGGACCGCCGCGTTCGTCCTCCTCATCGTTTGCTTCGGTTTCGCCTACGGCGGCTGTGGCGGGCTCATTTCGGCGCAGGTCGCGGACCTGTTCGGGAACCGAAACCTCAACACGCTGTTCGCCGCGATGTCGGTCTCGTTTGCGGTCTCGGGACTGCTCGCACCGCCGCTCGCGGGGCTGTCGTTCGACGTCCTCGGCAGCTACACGCCGGCGTTCGTCGCCGCCGGCCTGTGTGCCGCGCTCGGAACGGGATGTGTCTACGGCGCGGCGCGACGGATTGCGGGTCCCTCGGCGTAGCGCTCGAGAGACCTCCCGACGGACGACGGATCGAGCGCCACGCTCGGCCGTGTCCGCCGCAGAAAGGTTAACGTCGCCGCCTCGTGAACCGACGGCTATGTCAGTTACCGTCGACCGCGATCCCGAACTGGACACCGTAGCGCACGTTCGCCTCGATTTCGGCGATCTGAACCTCCTTTCGCCGGGTGCGCTCGTCGAACTCAACGAGGGGCTCGCGACCGTTCCCGACGACGCGTCGGTGGTGACGGTCGGTCCCGACGCGAGCGACGCCGACGGCGACGTCGGCGGACTTACCGCCGGACTCAAACTCGACGAAGTACGGGACCTGTCGGTCTCCGAAGCGCGGGACGTGCTGACGTCGCTCTACGAGGCCAACCAGCGCGTGCGAGACCTCGAGGCGATCACCGTCTGTCGGTGTGGCGAGTACGCACTCGGCGGCGGACTCGAGCTGGCGATGTCGTGTGACTTCCGGATCGCGACCGACGACGCCGTCCTCGGCCTGCCGGAGATCGACGCCGGTCTCGTCACCGGCATCCAGGGCGGACTCCTCGTGCGACTCGTCGGGCTGCAGGCCGCAAAGGAGCTGATCTACACGGGCGAGCCGGTGTCCGGTGTGGAAGCCGAGGAGCTGGGACTCGTCAACGACGCCGTTTCACCGTCGGCGTACGGGGCGACCGTCGACGAACTGGTCGAGACGCTGGCGAGCAAGAGCCCGATCATCGCCGCGCGACAAACACAGGTCTTCCGGGCGCTCCGGTCGAACGGCATCGAGTCCGGAATCGATCACAGCCTCGAGACGATCGCGGCCTGTTTCGACACTCACGACCAGCACGAAGCGATGACCGCGTTCCTCGAGAAGCGAGAGCCGGCGTTCGAGGGGCGGTGAGGACGACGGTAGAGGGCAGTCAGCTTCGCGTTCGACCACCTCTCCCGTCCGGCGGGCCCGCGGACGGCGAAACCGCGGTCAGTACGACCGCGGGAGATCGAGCACGTGCTGTGCGATGTAGTTTTTCACCATCTCGTTCGAGATCGGCGCGATGACGTTGATCATGACCTCGCGCCAGTAGCGCTCGACGTCGTACTCCCTCGCGTACCCCATCCCGCCGTGGACGCGAACGGCGCGCTCGCAGGCTTCGATCGCGTCCTCGCTCGAGCGAAGTTTGACGGCGTTGGCCTCCGGCCCCGCGTTCTTCCCCTCGTCGTACAGCCAGGCGGCCTTTCGGATCATCAGTTCGTCCTGGGCCAGCTTGCTCCAGGACTCCGCGAGGGGGTGTTGGATCGCCTGGTAGGAGCCGATCGCGGCGTCGAAGACCTCGCGCTCTCTGGCGTAGGAGGCGGCCTTCTCGAGGGCGGCCTGTCCGATTCCGACCGCGTTCGCGGCGATGCTGATCCGTTCGGAGTTCGCGAAGGAGAGGAGGTATTTGAACCCCTCTCCCTCCTCGCCGATGCGGTCTTCGACCGGGACGCGGAAGTCCTCGAACCAGACCTCGTTCGAATCCGCCGCGCCGCGGCCCGCCTTCGGAATCTCGCTGACGTCCACGCTGTCCATCTCCTCGTTGAATTCCGTAAAAAACAGCGTGAGTCCGCCGAACCGCTCGCTCGCTTCCCTGGGCTGCGTTCTGGTGAGCAACATGATGACGTCGGCTTCCTGGGCCTTCGAGGTCCAGATCTTCTGTCCGTTTACGACGTACTCGTCGCCGTTTCGCTCGGCGACCGTCTCGATCCGGGACGTGTCCGTGCCGGCGTTCGGTTCCGTGACGCCGGTACAGACCATGACGTCCCCGTCGGCGATACGCGGCAGGTACCGTTCTTTGTGGTCCTCGGAGCCGTACTCGACGAGCGGGGCGGCGCTGAAAACGTGGTGGGAGGTGATCGACGTCCCGGCCATCGCCGCGCCGGAGCGGGCGATCTCCTGCTGGACGATGCTCGCTTCCTGAACGCCGTACCCCTGGCCGCCGTACGCCTCCGGAATCGTGATGCCACACCAGCCGCCCTCGGCGAACGCCTCGTAGAACTCCCACGCGAATTCGTGGTTCGCGTCCTTCTCGCGCCAGTACTCGTCGCCGAACTGGTCGCAGAGCGTCTGAATCTCGTTCCGGATGAGCCGCTGCTCGTCGCTGAGCGCAAAGTCCATACTGATGTTTTCCGAGGCGACACCTTATAGCCTCCGTCGGTCGCTGCCCCGACACGTCGGTTTCCAGCGGCTGCGTGGACCGTCTTTTGTTCTGTTCTGTGGAACAGTCGAGGTCCCCTGTTCACGGCAACTATCGCCCGAAATTCCCACTCCTGACGTGTATTTACAACAGTATAGATGTAAATACATCCCGCTGCACATCAGACCGTTTGTTTGTTCGTGACACACACGATAAGGCGAGAGTACCAGTCAGTAGTCGTTCGTGGACGCATCGCTGGTCGACGCCTCGAGGAGCGCCCTCGCAAATTTCCCAACTAACGTGCTGGGATATTACTACTACCAGCACTGGATTGCGTTCCGATGCGGGGAACGGATACCGGTCCGTCTTCCGTGGTCTCGACAGTTATTCACTTCGTTGAACCGTCCACCAGCCATGAACTACTCGTCCGTCGGTTTTGTTAGCGCGGCGACCGCGTTGCTGGTCGACGGACGCACCGACGAGACGGACATCGGCTCTTGGCAAATATAACAAGAACTAGTCACTAACGCTGAAATTTATGCGGCTTGGTTGCGTGGTGGCTGCTAATGGCTATCAACCAACCGACCCACCAGTCAGTACGGAGCGCAGACCCGTGAACGCCGAACTCGACCTGCTGATCCGGCTCTACGACTACGAACGGCCACAGGACGTCGGCGACCGCGCCGCCGAGGCGGAGGAACTCGGCTTCGATCGCATCACCGTGGGCGAGACGACGGACTGGAACATCGTCCCGCCGCTGACGCTGGCCGCCGACCGGACCACGGACCTCGGCATCTCGAACGACGTCGTCTCGCCGTACGGGCGCTCGCCGGCGCTGCTCGCTCAAACCGCGTTGACGCTACAGGACGCGTCTGACGGACGATTCCGACTCGGCCTCGGACCGAGTTCGCCGGCGCTGACCGAACGGTGGCACGGCCAGGAGTTCGACCGTCCGCTGCGGCGCACCCGCGAGACGATCGAAATCATCCGCGCCGTCTACGAGAACGGGAATCCGGCCTACGACGGCGAAATCTTCGACATCGCCGGGCTCAACTACGACCGCGGCGTCCCGGAGAACCCGCCGCCGATCGACGTCGCAACTCTCGGGCCCAAGGCCACCGAGCTGGCCGGTCGCTTCGGCGACGGCTGGACGCCGCAGCTGTTCACGAAAGACGGCCTCGAGGAACGACTCGAGGACCTCGAGCGCGGGGCGGAACTCGGCGACAAGGCCCTCGACGACCTGCGCGTGGCGCCGATCGTTCGCTGTATCGCAAGCGAGGATCGCGAGACCGCCCGCGAGAAAGCCCGCAGCACGTTCGCGTTCCTGCTCGGCGCCTACGGCCCCTACTACGGCAACTCGGTCGCCGAACAGGGCTACGAGGACGTCGTCGACGAGATCAGGGCGGCGTGGGACGACCGCGACACCGAGGCCATGGCGGCCGCGCTCCCGGAGGAGGTCGTAGACGAGCTAGGACCCGCGGGAACGCCCGACGAGGTGCGGGCGTGGGTCGAAGAGTACGCCTCGATCGACGGCGTCGACGCCGTCCGGATCGGCTTCGTCAACGAGATGAGCGAAGACGAAAAACGGACGACGATGGAGGCGGTCACTGAGGCGATCTGACCGTCCCCTCACGGCGTTCTAGAACGGGGTGCGATAGTCGTCGGGCTAGAAATGGTAATTGAGTTGCCTACTCCTAACACTCTCTGGTATTGCTCCAATGAGGAAATACAGGTAGTGGAGGTAAGACGCTATGACTGTCAATACTGTTCGCTTCGAGAATCGATTAGCGACACGCCCTCGAGACCACACGACGAAATCTAACCGCCTAGCGCTCGTTTGAAGTGGTAGTTCGTTCCGTCATTACCGAGTGTGATTTGGAGAATCGGCGATCTCGTGTTTCGATGGAGGAACGCCCCTCTAGCCGACACTGTGTCCTTCTTTCGCCACGTTAGACGTGTATAAGTCGCAGACGGAGCGGGCTCCGCTCTGGATCAGAATTGACTTATACGTGAGTTACTGCTCTGTTCTACAGGCGGAGTGGTCGTATAACCGAGAGATACACTGGGCGGGAGCGTACGACCCCCTCGATCGACTCACGCCTCTCGAGCGGACCGATCTCGCCGCGCTCCGGTACCGCTCGGCTTCGTGGACGGCCGGCGGCGATCCGCACTCTGGATCGCCGGTCGCTCGCACCGATGACACCGCGTCGGCCGGTGAGTCGCTGGCCTCGAGCGGTCGCCCCGGGAAAACACCTATCACGAACCGTGTTATCTTTCACCAATGCAATGGAGCTACACGATCAGGAGTTGATCGCGGAGTACGAAGCGGCGGATGCTTGGGGAAACGAGACGTTGCTCGATCGGTTCGCGGAGACGGTCGAGCGCCACCCCGACCGGACGGCCGTGGTGGATCCGCCGAACGCGCGCGAACTGGTCGATCGCGACCCGGAACGACTGACGTACGCTGAACTGTCCGACGCCGTCGACGCCGTCGCGACCGCGCTCCGCGAGCGGGGCATCGGCAAAGACGATTTCGTCGTCCTGCAGTTGCCGAACACGTTGGAACTGGCCATGCTGTATCTGGCGATCGCCCGAGCGGGCGCTATCGCGTCGCCGATGCCGATCCAGTGGCGCCGACACGAACTCGAACACGTGGTCGACGTGACCGACGCCGTCGCCTACATCGGCCCGCGGGAGTTCAAGGGGTTCGACCACGTCGAGATGGCGACGGCGTTCGCGGCGGAATCCGACGCGCTCGAGCGTATCCTCTCGCTTTCGGATATTCAGGAGTTTGCGACCGCGACGCCGGATCCGTCCGCACTCGAGTCGGTCGACGTCGGCGCGAACGAGGTGTTCAACCTCCAGTGGACGTCGGGGACGACCGCGGATCCCAAGGCCTGCCCGATGACGCACAACAACTGGCGATCGAATCCGACGCCGCCGCTGTGCGAGATGTCCGAGGGCGGGACGATCCTCTGTGCGGCGCCGCTGGTCAACATGACAGCGCTCGGCGTCAACTACGTTCCGTGGCTGCTCACGAGCGGCACGCTCGTCCTTCACCACCCGATCGATCTCGGGATGATGGTCGAGCAGATGCAAGACGAGGGCGTCACGTTTACCATTCTGGTGCCGACGATGCTGAACCAGGTGCTCAAACACCCCGACGTCGACGAGTTCGACCTGAGCGGCGTCGAAACGATCACGACCGGGTCGGCCGCGCCCTCGGAGTGGGCGATGCGCGAGTTCGACGATCGGTGGGGGATCGAGATCATCAATATCTGGGGGCAAAACGAGGGCACGTCGGCTATCAGCGGCCCGAAGACGACGCCGCTGGAGCGGCGGGCGACCGACTTCCCTCGGTTCGCGTCGGACGTCGACTGGGGGATCGACGACCCGCGGGTCGACGCCGTCGACATCAGAATCGTCGACCCGGAACGCGGCGACGAACTGACCGAACCCGGCGAGGTCGGCGAAGTCGCGTTTCGGGGGCCGGGGCTCATGGCGGGCTACTACAACCAGCCCGACCTCACCGAAAACGCGTTCGACGAGGACGGGTACTTCTACACCGGCGATCTGTTCCGGGTCGAAGAAGACGACTACATGAGCTTCTTCGACCGCAAAAAGGACGTCATCATCCGCGGCGGGTTCACCATCAGCGCGAAGGAAGTCGAAAACATCGTCATCGAACATCCGGACGTGGCGGACGCGGCCGTCGTCGGCGAACCGCACGACGACCTCGGCGAACGGGTTGCGGTCTTTGCCGTCCCGCAGCCGGAGACGGATCTCGAACTCGAGGACATCACCGAGTACATGGGCGACGACGTCGCCGTGTACAAGCGTCCCGAACGGCTTGAAGTCGTCGAGGAGATCCCTCGAAATCCGGTCGGGAAGATTCTCAAGACGGACCTCCGGGATCGACTGGGAGCGGACGGATTCGGCGAGTGAATCGCTCGGTCGGCCCGGTGGCGACTCCGTACTGCCGGTAACGAGCGCGGATCGGCAGACGCCACGTTATTATAGTTGCTCGAACCGCTGTACTTATTTAGAGCCGGTGTGAAGAACGACCGATGAGCGAGTACGGCTGTAAAGTGTGTCGAATACTGGACGAGTACGGAATGCAGCGATACGAGACGCAACTGCTCGAACAGTGGCAGGCGGACCCGCCCCAGCGGAAAGGCTATCGACAGCTCGCCGAGTGGTTCAACACGCTCATGTTACGCCGCGAGATGGACCGCGCGGGGCTCTCGACTCTCGGTGACGAAGCCGAATCGAAGTACGAGCGACTCCGCTCGGACGAGGCAATCGCCGAGGAAGTCGCGACGGAGCTGTCGAACGCGGGCGTCCCGATCGAGCGGTTGCGAGCCGATTTCGTCTCCTACGGCGTGATCCGTACCCATCTGAAGGACTGTCTCGACTCCGACGTCGACCTCTCGAGCGGAGAGTGGGAACGGGAAGCGATCGAAATTTCGACGAGCCACGCGACGACGAAGATCGAAGAGGCCGTCCGGTCGCTTCGAAACAAGGATCGGTTGTCCGCGGGCGGCGACGTTACCGTCTCCGTCGACGTCGAACTCGAGTGCGAGAACTGCAACGCGCGTCTTCCCGCGGATCGAGCGATCAGAAGAGAGTACGTCTGTAACTGCACTAACTAACTAACTATGTCCGATCGAACGCTACATATCGAACTGGAAAATATTGGGGGTATCGAACGAAAAGAAGTCTCGATTTCTGCGGGGGCAACGTTCATTCAGGGCCCGAACGCGGCGAACAAGAGTTCGCTCCTGAAGGGACTGCTCTTCGCGCTCGGCAGTCGGGACGTTCCGATCCGAAGCGGGGCCGACGAAGCCCGCGTGCGGCTCTCCGTCGGTGACGAGAGCATCGAACGGGTCGCTCGACGAACGGATGCCGGCGTCAAGACGAACGGGGACGCGTGGGTCACGGAAACCGACGACGTCACGCTCCTCGAGCGGTTTGCGGGACTCCTGGAGACGAACTCGCTCAGAAGCGCCGTGGCTCGCAACGACGACGTCGAGTCGCTGCTGAAAGAGCCGATGAACATCGAGGCGCTCGAGGCGCAGCGATCGGCGAAGATGAACCGAAAGCGAGAGCTTACCGCCGACATCGAGTCGGCCGGCGACGTCGAGGACCGCCTCGAGAATACCGAGCGGGAACTCGGGGAGAAACGCGACCGGCTCGACGACCTCGAGTCGACGCTCGAAGCGCTGTACGACGAACAGGAGACGACCGAAACCGACGACGCACTCCAGGAACTTCGCGAGGAACGGGCCGATCTGCGGTCCGACGAAGCCGACTGCGAGACCCAGATCGATCAACTCGAGTCCGCGATCGACCGACTCAAGCAGCGACGAACCGAGATCGAGGACGAACTGGAAGCCGCACGCGACGCCGCCGAGGGAACCGACGTCGAGACGCTCAAGAACCGACGCGAGTCCGCGCGCTCGGAACTCGACGAGATTCAGGAGCGCCTCGAGGTGTTGCAGTCGGCTCTCACCGCGAACCGGGAGATGCTCGACTCCGAGTTCACCGGCGTCCTCGGACGCGATTCGGGGCTGATGGGCGACGAAGTGACCTGCTGGACGTGCGGTCGGTCCGCCCCCGTTGACGAGCTAGAGGAGACGGTCGCGGAGCTAAACGAACTCGTCGAGGCCGACAAGCGACGAAAGCGAGAGCGCGAACCGGAGATCGACGACCTCACCGAGCAGATCGAGGACGTTCGACAGTCTGAGTCGGAAGTGAAACGCCTCGAGACCGAAAAACGGGACCTCGAGCAGAAACTCGAAAGCCGCCGCGACTCCCTCAAAGAGCAACGCGAGCGACGCCGGTCGATCCGCGACCGACTCGACGAACTCGACGACGACATCGCCGACCGGGCGGCCGACCAGCGCTCCGAGCAGTCCGAACTGACCGGCGAAATCGAGGAGACGCGCGTCGAAATCCAGACGCTTCGACGAGAGATCGAACGGCTCGAGGACACCTGTGAGTCGCTTCGCGAAACGCGCGTCGAGCTAGAACAGAAGCGCGAGGACGTCGAGCGCCTCTCCGAGGAGATCACGGCGCTGACGGATCGAATCGAGAACCTCGAGACCGAACTCAGAACGGTGTTCAACGAGACGATGGACGACCTGCTCGACGTCCTCGAGTTCGACCGGATCGAGCGCGTCTGGCTCGACGGCGAGTTCGAACTCGTCATCGCCCGCGAGATCGACGGCCGAACCCAGTCCGACTCGATCGAGCACCTCGCCGAGAGCGAGCGGGAGATGATCGGACTCGTCCTCGCGCTGGCCGGCTTCGTCACGTTCGACGTCACTGACGTGGCGCCGGTCCTCGCGCTGGATTCGCTCGGCGCGTTCGACGACGAACGGACACGCCGTCTCGTCGAGTACTTCGCTGACGAATCCGACTTCCTGGTCGCGACCGCCCATCCGGAATCGACCGTCGATGCCGACTTCGAAACGGTGATCTTCGAGTCGCCGGTCCAGAACTGACCGACGGCTGGTCGTCGCATCGAGTTGTCAGTCGCTTGTTTCACTCGATCGAGCAGGGTGGAACGAACGTTTCGAGGGCCATTCATCCCGTCACGCGACTCTCATTCGTAAACTGGGAGGTAGTTTCTAATATTCACCGCGCGATCCGTTTCGATGAAGTGCTCGACCTCGGTCACGGAGTCGAGGGCCTGTAACCGAACGAGCAGGTCGTTGATCTCCGGATTCGATTTCGCGGTGGCGATTCCGTAAAGATCGATGGTTCCGAACCCTTCGGCGACGAACCAGAAGTCCATCTCCGACATCGCCTCGAAGGTGTCCCGCTTCGAGTTCGGTCCGGTGGCGGTGCTAACCGTTATGAGGACGATCTCCCAACTGTTCCGTTCGGGACGCGGCAGGAAGAAACTCGTCATGTTCTCGAGCAGCGTCGTCACGCGCCGTCGGACTCCCTCGCTGCTGAGTTCGATGTCGTATTCGGCCAACTCGTCCGAGATGTCGGCGTACGGACTCCGCGGATCGTTCGCGAGGATCTCGAGGATGCGTCGATCGATCTCGTCTATCTCGAGTACGTCGTCGTCGGAGCGGTTCGTCATGGTCGAGTACTGTCTCTACCACCCCTTAAAATCGCTAGATAACCACCGTCCGATATCGACCGTGCATGCCCGTCTCGATCGACGGAGCGAATAAACGACCGGGCAGTTAACGACGCCGTCGGCTGCCAGCGCAACGACGGAACCGATCCGGGATCGAGTGGCGCTCGTCGTCACGGCGGTCCGCGATGAGCGATCCTGATACTGACGGTAGCGGCTGGGACTCGCGAACCGAAACTGCGGAGATGTTATTATAGTAATATCTGAAACGATTTCCACACTGCTCACACAGCTCACGGGTCGTCCCTCTCCGTTCGCGTTTCTGTGGCTCTCACTTCGTTCCGAGCCGCGCGTCCGTCGGGCGATCAGGTGTGCAGTGACGTTCAGTGGCCACTATCGCTCGCAGACGTCACGATAGTAGCGTTACTCTGACCGGGCATCGGCGAGTCGACGGTTACCGCTTTTCGAGCGCGATCGCTCGAGACTCCGGCGCCTCACCCTGTCTCTTATACACATCTCTGATGG
>NZ_AOHZ01000086.1 GCF_000337215.1 Natronolimnohabitans innermongolicus JCM 12255
CCTCGAGTCCGACGGAACCCGCTCTACGGACGAGAGCGCGATCTTCTGTGGCATGTGTATACATTACATGGTGTGGGTTCCGGCCGCTTGTATGTTTCCTCTGCAGTAAAACGCGTTTGCGGTCCCCGTTCTTTCCCACGTCGTTACCGTCTCCACCAGCGAGTGGTCCCGAGCGTCGGTCGAGAACGAAAGTATTAGCTGTTCGACAAACTCGAACGATCCAGCTTTGTGAGCGTCGGCTGTCAGCACGATCAATAACGGGCTAAGGGTGTTATCAGGCTGGGTGGTGACAAAGTATGCTCGTGATAACCAAACACAATGAATGCTTGTTACAAATTATCATAGGGCTGCGTTTCCCCTTTCGTTCACCCAACTGCTGTCCGATCCGGCGCGTACCGGGCCGGTGACAAAACCTATTACGGCCACGGTTGTAACTAGCACCCGTGTCAATGAAAGACGCACTAATCGTCGATGCGGTACGGACACCGTTCGGTAAACGAGACGGATCGTTTCGCGACACACACCCGCAGGACCTCGCTGCAGAGCCGCTGAAAGCCCTTCGAGAGCGCAACGGCTTCGAGCCGGAGACGATCGAAGACGTCATCTACGGCTGCGTATCGCCGGTCGACGAGCAGGGGCTGAACGTGGGTCGACTCGCTCCCATGGTCGCCGGCTGGGGTGACATCGTGCCGGGCGTCCAGCTCAATCGGATGTGTGGCTCCGGTCAGCAGGCGACGAACTTCGCCGCGGCGAACGTAATGGCTGGCCAGCACGACGTCCTGATCGCCGGCGGCGTCGAGCACATGACCCGCGTGCCGATGGGCTCCGACGGGGACGACGAAAACCCACTCACGGACACCTATTTCGAGCACTTCGACGAGCGAACGCACCAGGGCGAAGGCGCCGAGCGCATCGCCGAGGAGTACGACCTCTCGCGGGACGAACTGGACGAACTCGCCGTCGACTCCCAGCAGCGCTGGGGCGAAGCCTGGGAAGACGGTCGGTACGACGACCAGGTCGTTCCCGTCGAGACCGAACTCGACGGCGAGACGGTCACCGTCGAGGAGGACGAACACCCCCGACCAGGGACCGACCTCGAGACGCTCTCGAGCCTGCCGCTTGCGTTCCGCGAGGAGGGCGACGGGTTCCACCACCCCGGTAACTCCTCGGGCATCGTCGACGGCTCGTCGGCGCTTCTGCTCGCCAGCGAGGACGCCGTCGAGGAACACGACTGGGAGCCGATGGCCCGCATCGTCCAGACCGAAGTCGTTGGCGTCGATCCCGTGACGATGCTCAAAGGCCCCATCCCGGCGACCGAGCAGGTTCTCGAGAAGGCCGACCTCGAACTCGAGGACATCGACCTCTTCGAGGTCAACGAAGCGTTCGCCTCCGTCGTCGCCGCCTGGCTCGAGGAGACCGGCGCCTCNGGCGCCTCCTGGGAGGATACGAACGTCAACGGCGGCGCCATCGCCCACGGTCACCCGCTGGGCGCGACCGGCGCGATGTTGCTGACGAAACTCGCTCACGAACTCGAGCGAACGGGCAAGGACCGGGCGCTGTCGACGATGTGCATCGGCTTCGGGCAGGGCGTCGCGACGATCATCGAGCGCGTCTGAACGGCCGTCGGGACCCGCTCGAATCGAATCGATTTTTCGCGGTCGTCAGTCACACGCTGCTCGAAACGCCGTCTGGCGAGCAGCTGTACGGTGGCGGTCGGTGGCGACTCTCACAACGGCTGGCACCCCGTCGTCGCTCTCGTTTCGGCGGCGTCGCGGAGGCTTCCGCCCGTTCGCCTCCGACCGTCCGACTTCGACTGTTCGTTTCCGACCGTCAGGGCTCGACGACGAGCTTGCCGACCGCGTTCCGATCGTCCATGTCGGCGAACGCGCGGTCGGCGTCCTCGAGCGAATAGCGTTCGTACACGACCGGCTCGAGTCGCCTGTCGGCGACGAGGTCGACGAGGCGCTCGAGATCCCGCTGGGTTCCCATCGTGCTCCCGATGACTCGCTTGTGGTTCAAGAAGAGATCGCCCATGGTGAGCGTCGAGGTCGGGCCGGCCGTCTGTCCGCAGATCGCCATCCGTCCGCCGCGTCGCAACACGTTCAGCCCCACCTCGGAGTACGGACCGCCGAGGTGGTTGATCGTCACGTCCACGCGGCCGATCTCGGTGACCGCCTCACGGATCTCGTCGGGATCGCCCGACTCGACGACGTGGTCGGCGCCGAGCGTCTCGAGGCGATCGAGTTTCTCCCGCGACGTCGACGTCCCGATCGTGCGGGCGCCGAGGACGTCGGCGAGCTGGATCGCGGCGACGCCGACGCCGCCGGTCGCGCCCGGGACGAACACGAGGTCTCCGGGACCGACCTCGGCTTCCTCGAGCATGCGAAACGCCGTCATGTACGCGACGGGAATCGCCGCCGCGGCCGCCGGCTCGACGCCGTCGGGGAGCGCAATGAGTCGATCGGCTTCCACCGCCGCGTACTCCGCGAGGCCGCCGTGGTAGAGGTCGAACCGTTCGCAGAGATTCTCCGGTCCCTCGCGACAGTACCGACAGGACCCGCAGGTCTGATTCGGACACAGGAGCACCTCGTCGCCGGGCTCGACGCCGTCGACGTCGTCGCCGATCGCCGAAACCGTGCCGGCGACGTCCATCCCCGCGACGTACGGCAACTCGTCCTCGTCGATCCGGAAGCCGTCGCGGAGGATCCACAGGTCGTGGTGGTTGATCGAGCAGGCCTCGACCTCGAGGACCGCCTCGCCGGGGCCCGGCTCGGGGTCGGGGAACGATTCGACGTCGACGTGCTCCGGACTACCGATTCCGGTGAACGCTGCGGCGCGCATGCCAGCTTCGTTTCACAGCCGACTGTATATAGCTGCCGTTCACCGACGGTTTCGGCGGCGCTATGCCCCGGAACGATCGGTGACGCCTTCTCGAACTGAGCGGCAAAGACGGCGTTTCACGGGGCGTCGACTCCGGTCAGTCTTCCTCACGGAGCCTGTACTTCTGGATCTTTCCGCTGGGGTTTCGCGGAAGTTCGTCGCGGAACTCGTATCCTCGAGGTCGCTTGAACGCCGCGAGGTCGTCGCTCTCGCGACAGAACTCGTCGAGTTCGTTCGCGGTCAACTCGCCGTCCGGAACGACGTAGGCGACGACGCGCTCGCCCCAGTCCTCGTCGTCCTCGCCGATCACCGCGACCTCGACGACGCCGTCGTGTCGGTAGAGGACGTTCTCGACGTCGGTTGGGTAGATGTTCTCGCCGCCGCTGATGATCATGTCGTCGATCCGGTCGACCAGGAAAAGATAGCCGTCCTCGTCGAGGTAGCCCGCGTCGCCGGTGAAGAACCAGCCGTCGCGGATCGCGTCTGCCGTCTTCTCCGGGGCGTTCCAGTACTCCTCCATCATCGGTGGTCCCTGCAGGATGATCTCGCCCGTCTCGCCGGTTTCGACGGTGTCCTCCGGTCCGACGGGATCGTTCGGATCCTCGTCCTCGGTCGGTTCGACGATACGGACCTCGTGGTTCGGCGCGGCGCGGCCGACGCTCTCGATGTGTTCGCGGACCTCGAAGGGGAGGATGAACGTCGCACACGGCCCCATTTCGGTCATCCCGTAGGCCGTGGCGTAGTCCTCCGTGAACGTCTCGATGCACTCCTCGAGCAGCGACGGCGGCATCGGCGCCGCGCCGTAGACGCCGAGCTCGAGCGAGGCGCCGTCGAACGAGTCGAGGTCCCGCGAGGTCTCGAGGAGCTGCCGCCAGATCCGAGAGGCCACGAAGAGGTGGGTCGCGCGCTCCTCGTCGACGACCTCGAGGGTTCGCCGGGGGTCGAAGTCGTGGAGGATCACCGTCTTCGCGCCGAGGTTGATCCGCGCGAGGAGCCCGCAGTTGAGTTCGGCGTTGTGATACAGCGGCATCGCCGAGATTCCGACGTCCGTGAAATCGAGTCCCATCTGGCCGGCGTAGAGCATGTTGTGATAGGTCGCGTCCCGGTGGGAGTGGACGACCCCCTTCGGCCGACCGGTCGTCCCGCTCGTGTACATGATCGCGTACTGGTCCGTCGGCTCGACCGTCACGGACGGCGCGCCGGCATCTGCGTTCTCGAGGAGGTCGTGGAAGCCGGCGGCGTACTCGGGAGCGTCTTCGACGTCGTCGTCGACGTACACGTAGTCCTCGACCGTCGAGAACTCGTCGCGCCCGTTCTCGACCGTCTCTCGCGTCTCCGCTTCGAAGAGGAGGGTCGTCGACTCGGAATCGTCCAGGATGTACGCGACTTCGCTGGGCGCGAGGCGGTAGTTGATGGGGTTGAACACGGCTCCGGCGCGCAGCAGTCCGAACAGTGCGACCGCGAACTCGGCGGAGTTGTGAAGCAACAGCGAGACGCGGTCGCCCGGCTCGACGCCGCGGTCTCGCAGCGCGTTCGCGAACCGATCGACGCGCTCGTCGAACTCGGCGTAGGTCAGCCGAACGTCTTTTCGGGGGTAGACGACGGCCTCTCGGTCCGGGTACTTTTGCGTCGTCCGCGACAGCGTCTCCGGTAGCGTGGGGAGATAGCCCATACCACTACGTTCCGGGATCGGCGTGTTAGCTTTTACGTCGATTCCCCAGCCCTCCGTCGGATCGCAGCGTGCCGAGAACGGGTGACTGACGGACGAGCGGCGTCGCGGGCCTGTACGTTTATCACTGATCGACTGGAATTACGAGTGATGTCTCGGTCACAACCGACGTTCAGTGGCGGTGTTTTCGGATGAACGCCGCTCTCGATCTGGTCGTGATGACAGGCGACCACGACTCGCACGGATCGATCGTCGACCGGGCTCGTCGGGCCGAAGAACTCGGATACAGTCGCGTCTCGATGGGTGAAGCGACGGGGTGGAGTATCGTCCCCACGCTCTCACTGATCGCGAGCCGGACCGACGAAATCGGGATTTCGAACGACGTCTTCTCGCCGTACGGCCGGTCGCCGGCGGTCCTCGCTCAGACGACCCTCGCTCTTTACGACCTCTCCGGCAGTCGGTATCGGCTCGGGCTCGGTCCGAGTTCGCCGGCGCTGACCGAGCAGTGGCACGGCGCGTCGTTCGATCGACCGTTGCGACGCCTTCGCGAAACGCTCGAGTTGATCCGGACGATCTGTACCGACGGAACGTCGGCCTACGAGGGCGAGATATTCGACCTCGACGGCCTGTCTTACGACCGGGAACGTCCCGAGACGCCCCCGAGCATCGACCTCGCGACGCTCGGGCCGAAAGCGACGGAGCTAACCGGCCGATTCGCGGACGGATGGGTTCCGCAACTGTTCTCGACGACCGGGCTCGAAGAACGGCTGGACGATCTCGAACGGGGGCTCGAACTCGGGGGGCGCGACTCGAGTGACGTCCGCGTCAGTCCGATCCTGCGGTGTATCGCGAGCGAAGACCGCGAACGGGCCCGCGCCAAGGCGCGATCGATGCTGGCGTTTCTGATCGGCGCCTACGGTCCGTACTACGGTGATTCGGTGGCTTCGCAGGGGTACGAGGACGCCGTCGACGCGGTGCGAGCGGCGTGGAACGACGGCGATACCGCGGGGATGGCCGACGCGCTTCCGGAGGCGGTCGTAGACGAGTTCGCAGCCGCGGGGACGCCGGACGAGGTTCGATCGCAGGTGACGCGATACGCCGATGTCGACGGCGTCGACGCGGTTCGGGTCGGCTTCGTCGGCGGCATGACCGACGCCGAAAAGGAGACGACGATGACGGCGCTGGCAGAGTTGCTGTAGGTTCCGCCGATCTCCGACATCTTTCCAACCGCCTCTTTCCGGCTGTCGCCGCTGTCGCCGCTGTCGACCTATCCGGTGATCTACTCTGCGACCTCGCTTGCCAGGAAGATGACGGTGTTAGCGATAGCCTCGAGTCGATTCGACCGTCCGTACGCGTGGGTCCTGAAGCGCTAACGCTACACCGGGACACCTGGCTGGACGCCGTCTCGGAGTAGCCTGCGTATGTACTGACCGGTTCTAGACCGGCCTGGGGGCTGGTCCATCAGACGTGGTCGTTCGTTTTTCACTTCACATACCTCTTTTCAGTATGTTTCAGCACTTACCCGGTCCACTTTACTCGTGACTCGCAATTTACCGACGTATCCCGCAATACTCGATACTACCTATGGAAAACGCTTCGCTCTTGAGTCTAATTGTCGCTCGCTAAGCAACAATACGGAGTATCTGAATAATAAAAACACCAACAAAAATTTCAAGTGGTATCTGAGAGAACGAGTGAGTATGGTTAACAATAATCACTGTGTGAGCCGGCGAACCTATCTGACTGTCGCGGGAGCAAGCGTAGTCGGGTTGGCTGGTTGTGTGGGCGAAGAGGATCCCGACGGAAACGGCGACGGTCCAGCGGCAGATGAAGAGGAACTAATCTGGACCTGTACATCTGAAGGCAGTTCGACTACGATTTCGATACAGGGGATCGCACCGGTCGTCAACGACACCACCGACGGTATCTATATGGAAGGACGGCCGAGTGAGGGAACAGGTGCAAACATGGGTCGTCTCAACCGAGACGAAGCACAGGTTGCGTACACACAGAACTTCGACGCCGCACGCGTCACCAACGAGATGGAGCCGTTCCACGATCTGGACTTCGAACTCAACGAGGTCATGCACTGGTTGACGACACCCTGGCTCTTCATTACGACTGATGAGGATCTAGAATCCGTAGCGGATATCGAACCGGATCATCGAGTGTCCGCCACCCAGACTGGTGCGGGAACGAGGGACAATCTCGAGCATGCACTCGACTACGTTGTCGACGATTACGACGACGTGAGCGTCGACTTTACCGATCAATCCGGTCCATTCCAAGAGGGAACGTTAGATGTCGGCGTCGTCCCGATCATGAATTTCGAGGTCGAAGGAGCATACGCAGAAGAGCAAAAGAGCATCGTCGACCTCCACGTTCTCGAGTGGCCCGACGACCCGGTCGCTGAACTCGAGGACGATCCGATGGTCGAGATGATGGAAATCGACGCGAGCGAGTTGGAGGGCTATGCCTCAGTTCCCGACGATCAGCCGATGATGACGCCCGGAAACGCGTACAACTTCGTCACTCGAAACGACGTCGACTACGACGTGCTATACGATACATTACACGCGATGTGGGATCACCGTGACGAATACGGTGATATACACGATCTAATGACATACCACGAAGATCCCGAGATGTGGACAGACTGGTCGTATCCAGACGTTCCTTACCATCCCGCTGCAGCTGATTTCCTCGAGGATATCGGTGCCTGGGACGGTGCTGAAGGCGGTCGAGCGGACGAGTAGACGCCGAGCAGTTATAGGAAAATCAACACCAAAAATGAGTGTTTCCCAGCCCCTCTCTCCCAGTTCGGTTACACCACGAGCAGTATTGCGCGGCAGTATTTTCGTCATCGGCGCCTCGATGACGCTATTTACGCTATACTTCGCATGGCAAATACCGATGGACCAACTCAGGTATTCGAACATCTTCCTGGGGCTGGGGTTGTCGTTATTTTACTTGGTCGAAGCACGAAAGCACCTTTATCCAGACGTTGATAGCGATCCCGTACCGGATACAACCGGCGATACCGTAACGGAAACCGACAAATCATCGCCGATCGGTGGTCGGTTTTCAGCAGTTGCTAGACCGTATCGGAAGACGGTGAGTGCTGCGTATCAACGGGCCACTCCTGCGATCTGTCTGGCACTCGCTATCCTCGCTGTTATCGCGACCGGCTACGTCGAGTTCCACTTCGATCGGCTACTGCACGAAGCTCGGATGGTCGGGNGTCTGGCACTCGCTATCCTCGCTGTTATCGCGACCGGCTACGTCGAGTTCCACTTCGATCGGCTACTGCACGAAGCTCGGATGGTCGGGTGGACGCAGACTGATCTTTTAGTCGGACTCCTTATCATCGGACTCGTAACCGAGGCGACCGGACGAGCCTACGGGAAAACGATCGCGGCAGTCGTACTCGGCTCGGTGCTGTATGCGACGACTCTCGTCGGTACGAACATGCCGGGGCTGTTTCGACACACCGGAATGGACTGGCAACAAATCAGCCGCGAGGGGGCGATCTCGCTGACTGGAACGTACGGGTTTATTTTCGAAGTCGGAGCAACGTGGGTCGCGATCTTCATCATGTTCGCCGGGATGGCCAAGGTGTACGGTTTGATGGATTTCATCATCGAAACCTCCCAAGAAGTTCTCAAAGTCCTCGAGAGCGGCGTCGTCCATATCGCGATTATCAGTAGCATGGTCATGGGATCGATCACGGGTAGTGCTGCGGCTAACACCGCCACGACCGGTAGCTTCACGATTCCGATGATGCAAAATCAGGGTATTCGTGATGATTTCGCTGCGGCAATCGAGAGCGTCGCCTCCACCGGTGGACAGATGTTGCCGCCGGTAATGGGCGTCGCGGCGTTCCTGATGGCGGATATCTTGGGTGTCTCGTACCTCAGGATCATCCAGGCCGGCATCGTTCCCGCGCTCTTGTTCTACTTCAGCGTCATGGTCGCGACGCACCTCCTCGTGATTCGTCACGATTGGAAGGCGACCGAAACTGGATCATTTGACCGCAGTGTCCTGTTGAAAGGTGCTCATTTCGCAGTCCCGCTTGCCGTCCTCATCTACACGCTCGTGATAATGCGCCTGACCCCGCTCGGTGCCGGTTTCTACACGATACTTTCTCTCGTCGGAACGATGTACGTGCGAAACGCCATCGTCGACGGCATCTCGATTGGGACGGTCCTCGAGACGACGAAACAGACTCTCCTCGGCTTACGTCAAGGGGCCGTCGAAATGGCGCCGCTGGTCGGTATTCTGGCGTCGCTTGGCGTCGTCATCAACATGCTACAACAGACAGGACTCACACAGAAGATTAGCGCCCAGATGATCGGACTGTCCGGTGGTGTGTTCGTTATCTTACTCCTGCTCGCAATGATCGCGAGTATTCTCTTCGGACTCGGCATGCCAACGCCGGCGGCGTACATTCTGGTCGTAGTACTCGTCGCGCCTGCGATGATCCAGTACGGCGTTGCGGAGATCACGTCTCACATGTTCGTTTTCTACTTCGCGATGCTCTCGGCGATCACCCCACCGGTTGCAATCGCGGTGGCGATCGGCTCTCAAATATCCGGAAGCGGATTCCTGATTGCGTGTAAACAAGCGTTGCGCATCGGTGCACCGGGATTCATTATTCCGTTCTCGTTCGTCGCGAACGAGAGTCTGATCTACTGGTCGTTCCCGAACACGGTGATTTCGCTCGTGCTCGTACTCGCCGGTATCGTCGCGTTGATCGTAGCGATGGTTGGGTTCAACGGAAAGGAAGTGCTGTCTCGTCCCAAGCAGGGAGTCTACTTAGTGTTGGCACTAGTGGCGATGGTCGCTCCGACCGCAGCCCAGGTCGGAGCCGTCGTCCTTATCGGCCTACTACTCGCGAGCGTACACCTTCGGTCAACTCCCAAACTCCAGCCGGTAGCTGACGACTAGGCCGTCGATTTGTTCGCTTTCGGCGCGACGATGTGCATTCCTGGGGCCATACCGTCATCTGCTCTCGGGTTACTCCCGCGGTTTACGCGATCTGAGTACCGGAGTGTTATTGTAGTCCCTCAGCTATCGATTATGTCGGACGATGTCTGCTGCAACTTCAGAGCCGCCCACGACCGACCGTCTTCTGTCGGGGTACTCCGGTCGACTAATGGCGCTGATAGCGCTCGGCTCTGTCGCATCACAGATCGGGTGGCTCGTTCTCCCCCCGTTGCTTCCCTCGATCATCGACGACCTCGGTATCTCCGCTGTACAGGCCGGTGTCGCGCTGACGCTGCTGACACTATTTGCGGCTGGTGGGCGCTACCCCGGCGGTCGAATCGCCGATCAACTCTCCCGAAAAACGGCGCTTGGAATCTGCTTTCTGGCCTGGATAATCGGGTTTTCGATACTCGCGGTGGCGACGACGTATCCGCTCTTTCTTCTCGGCGTCTCGGTCGCCGGAGTCGGAATCGGCATGTACGTTCCAGCGGCCTTCGCACAGCTTTCCGATCTCTTCGTTCGGAAACGCGGGCAGGCATTCGGGGTGAACAACGCTGCGTACAACCTCGCCGGTACCGCAGCGCCCGGTCTCGCGTTCGTCGTTCTCCTCGTCGGCCCGTGGCGGCTGTCGTTTGCGTTACTGGTCGGGTTGTTGCTTGTCCTTGCATTCCTGGTTCACTCGCTACACGAGGAGGAGTACGTCGTTCGCCGACTCGAGTTCGGGTTTACAGCGACCGTCGCACGTACCGTCTTCGATCCGCAGGTCCGCCTCGTGTTGATCGCCGCGTCGCTGGTCTCGTTCGTCTGGAACGGATCGATCAGCTTTCTCCCGATCTTCCTCGAGACCGAACGGGGGGTATCGACTCAGATGGCCGGCGTAGCGTTTGCGGGGCTATTTCTCGTCGGCGTCGCCACGACGCCGACGACCGGGTGGGTCGGCGACCGCATCGGGCCGCTGCCGACGATCCTCGGCACGCTCTGTGCCGCAAGTATCGGACTGGTAGCGATGACGGTATCGACGTCGACCGCGGGCATCATGCTCGGCGTCGGGGCATTCGCCGTCGGGTTGCTCGGATTCTGGCCGGTGATGACCGCGTATATGATGGCGATCGTCCCCGAAGAAAGCAAGGGCGGCGATTACGGTGCTATCGGGACGGTGTACGCCGGCGTCGGGAGCCTCGGGCCGACGTTCGCCGGAACGATGGGACAGTACGGCTCTTATACCACGGCCTACGTCGGATTCGTCGGCTGTCTCGTCGTCTGCCTGGCAATCGTTCTCTACGCACGGGCGACGTGATGGCGATACGATGAGAGCGGCTCGGTTTTCTTCCCCCCCAACTACTTGATCGAACGGGACCACACTACCGAGTAATGCGTTACTACGAGGACATCGAGATCGGTGAAACGAAGGAGTTCGGCGAGTTTCACGGTACCGAAGCGGAGATCGTCGAATTCGCCGAACAGTACGACCCACAACCGTTTCACACTGACGAGGACGCGGCCAAAGAGTCGGCATTCGGCGAACTGGTCGCCTCCGGCTGGCACACTGCGTCGATCTCCATGCGCATACTTGCGGATGGACCGATCACGGAACGGGCGGGGATGGGGGCTCGAGGTGTCGACGAACTCCGATGGAAACGCCCTGTCAAGCCCGGCGATACGCTTTCCGTCCGAACCGAGGTCGTCGACAAGCGCGTCTCCGACAGTGACCCGAAGCGAGGGTACGTCGACAGCGACACCGAGACCATCGATCAAAACGACGAAGTCGTCCTTTCCTGGATCGGACTCGGGATGGTCGAACGGCGAACTCCCGGTGAGTTACCGGAGTGACGATAGTCGTCGAGGGTGAGCGCTGACCGAACCCCCACCCGAAACCGATAGCGTATCGTCCACTACCGCCGCGACAGCGACCGAACCCGTACCCGTCGATCCAGTGTGAACGCCCTTCGAGAACGACGAGGGTTCGGTCGTCGGCGTTGTCACTCTGCGAGACGCGAGTAGTCAGCGCCTTATCCCGTCAAATAACCCAAACATTTATTCGTTATATTGTGGTGTGTGGTCACATGGCAATCGGCAAATATCGCGACGAACCGACCGAAATGGACGAGTACGAGGAGGAGATCGCGGCCGCTCAGTACCCCGAAGGTGGACTCGTCGTCGGCATCGGCGCGGGGATCGCCGTCGCGATGGTGACGCTCGAGGCGCTGCTCGTCCTGACGCCGTTCCTCGGCGGGCTGGTCGGATACGCGCTGGGCAGACGACTCCGACGGCAGAGAGTCGACCGGGCGGAGCGCCGCCTCACCGACGGCGGCAGTGAGCGCCGTGACTGAAACAGCGTCGGATACCGATACGCTCTCGCCGAGCGTCGGCATACTGGGGGTGCTAGCGCTTCTGGTCGGGAACGCTATCGCAGTCCCGATATTCGTTCTTCCGGGCCCGCTCGCGGGGAACGCGGGCCCGTCGATCGCGCTCGCGATCGTTCTGGCCGCGATTCCGGCTAGCTTCGTCGTGCTCTACAACGCCCTGCTCGGATCGGCGATGCCGGTCGCCGGCGGACTCTACGTCTATATCTCTCGGCTTACGGCACCGTTCTGGGGATTTTTGGTCCCGTTTACGATCCCGCTCGTCGCCTGGGCGTCGCTGCTCATCACGGCGACCGGATTCGCCGAGTACACTCGCGTGTTCTTCGACGTCCCGTCGTTGGCGCTTATCTACGCGCTTCTCGCGTTCGTACTCGGTATCAATCTGATCGGGCTCAAAGTCGTCGTACAGGTCCAACTCGTGTTCTTTCTCGGTCTCCTCGTCGCGTTACTGACGTTCATCGTTCCCGGCTCGACTGCCATCGAAGCGACGAACTATCAGCCGTTTTTCCCCGACTACGGCGCGTTCGCGCTGGCCGTCGTCGCCCTCTTTTACCCGTTTCTCGGATTCGGCCTCCTCGTCGAACTCGGGGAGGAAATCGAGGACCCCGGTCGAACGATCCCGCTGGTTCTCGGCCTCGGTATCGGGTTCGTCGCGCTCATCTACGTCGCACTTATCGCCGTTCTCGTCGGTGCCGTGCCGTACACACAGCTCGGAAGCGAGGCGGATCTCGCGCTGGTCGCCGCCACGTTCCTGCCGTGGTGGGGCCAGTACGTCGTCGCCTTCGGCGCGATTTTCGCCGTCATCACGACGGTGAACACGACCTTGCTCGTCTTCTCCCGGACGCTGATGCGGGCGAGCCGTGACGGTATCGTCCCCGAACTGTTCGCCGAGATTCATCCCCGTTTCCAGACGCCCCACTACGCGGTTCTGGTCCTCGGTCTTCCGCCGTTCGTTCTCGTTCCGCTCGCCGATCAGATCGTCGGTCTCTCGACGTTCATCGGTCTCGCGAGCCTGACGGCGTATTTCTTCTGTGCCGTCGGTCTCTGGAACCTGCCACGGGAGTTCCCACAGCACTACGCCAGCGCGCCGTTTCGGCTCCGACGGTACCGGGGACTCTTGCTCGCCGTCGCCGGCGGTGCGGTCGCGACGGGTTCGTTCTGGGCGATCACGCTGTTGCAACAACCGATCGTCGGCGGCGTGCTGATCGGCTGGTTCGTGGTCGCCTACGGCTACTACCGGTACCGACTGACGAAGGTCGATCCGGTCGAACTCTACCGGACGATGACCTCGCTTGACGCACACGAGCGCCAACGCGACCACGGCGATTGAGGTCCGTACCGGAACATCCTTCATCGAAGTCGTCGTGTGGTCCCACATGACTGACTACGGCTATCTGTTGCCGACGCGGGGCGCCGTCCTCACGAGCGACGATGAACACACGTTGACGGCGAAAACGGCCGCCGACGTACTCGGGCTGGCGCGGCGGGCCGAAGCGGCGGGGTTTCGATCGGTCTGGGTCGGAGACAGTGTCCTCGCGAAACCGCGTCACGAGCCGCTGTCGACGCTCGCTGCGATCGCCGCGGAGACCGACGCCGTATACCTCGGCACCGCGGTCTACCTTCCGGACCTCCGAAACCCGGTTCACGTCGCCCACCAGGCCGCGACGGTCGACCAGCTAAGCGGCGGCCGACTCCGACTCGGCGTCGGCGTCGGGATCGGACCGGACGTCGAGGCGGAGTACGAGAACCTCGATCGGTCGTTCCACGAGCGCGGGGCTCGCACCAACGAACTCCTCGAGATCGCCACCGAACTCTGGGACGGTAGCGCCGTCGACCACAGCGGGGAGTACTACGACCTCGAGGACGCGAGCATCGGATTCGAACCCGTCGGCGAGCTGCCGATATACGTCGCTTCGGCGGCGTTCGATCCCTCCGACGGCTTCCCGAAACTGATCGAAGAGCGCCTGCGGCGGTACGGCGACGGCTGGCTTCCGATCGCCGTCGGTCCCGAGCAGTATCGCGAGGGCGTCGCCGAGATCGAAACGATGCTCGAGGAGAGCGGCCGGTCGAGCGAGACGTTCCACGGGGGCGTCTATCTCGACGTGGTCATCGACGACGACGAGTCCCGCGCGATCGATACTGCCAGGTCCTTCTACGAGCGCTACTATCCGGCCTGGCCGTCGCTCTCGGACGAGCAAGTTCGGAGCAAGGGCGCGTTCGGATCGATCGAAACCGTCCGGGAGACGATCGAGGCCTACGAAGCCGCGGGCGTCGAAACGATCACGGTCAGGTTTACCACCGATACCCAGCGCGAGCAGTTCCGAAAATTCGCACCGCTCGTGTAACGGGCGCGCAATCCGTTGTCGTACCGCCGACGCGGCTCGGGAGTGATCGCGCCCCGAGAGAATCGGCCGCTGAGACACCAAGAACTATGCTCTTACAGACAGTGTGAAAAGACATCGCATGGCACAAGAAGTCTCCACGCCTACACACCGAGAGCTCAGCGACGGGCTCTACTGGACCCAGGAGTGTCTCCCGCTGGGCACGCTCAGCGAACTGCAACAGTTCGATCTCGACGAGTGGGTCGGACCCGACGAGGACGTTCACGGCTGCCAGAACGCGTATCTCATCTCGGACGATCGAAATCTGTTGTTCGATACCCTCACGCAGCCAAACGGCGACCACGTCGTCGAACTGATCGACGACGTGCTCGAGGGAGAGGACCTCGACTACCTCGTCATCTCGCATCCGGAAGCCAACCACGCGGGCAACACCTTCACCATCCTCGAGGCGTACCCGGACGCGACGCTGCTCGTTCCCGGCGAAGCGGCCGGCTACGGAAGCGGACACGGCGCCGAGCACGAACTCTATCACATCGCGGCCGAGACGCCGGACGACGTCGAGGGAGTACCGAACGAGATTCGGTACGTCGAGCCCGGTGAGACGATCGATCTGGGGACGCACACGGTCGAGTTCGAAGCGCCGCTGTTTCCGGACCACTCGTTTACGCTGTGGATGAGCGAACGGACGACGAACACCCTGTTTACCGTCGATTGGATGGGGTTTCTCCACCAGAGTTCGAACTGCGTGACGGTCGCGGGCGACCTCGACCGCGACGTCACCGTCGAACAGGTGTTCCGATTTCACGCGCTGGCGTTTCCCTGGATGCGGTTTGCTGACCTCGAGGCGATCGAACGCGCCGTCGACGACGTCAGGGAGCGACTCGACCCGGACGTCATCGCACCAGCACATGGAATGGTCATGAACGAGAATCTGGATACGTCCCTCGACCGGTTCCTCGAGGCGGCCAGAGCGCTGTCTCGCGAGGGTGAGCCGAGTAACATGGAGAGCAAACTCGAGTACATCCTGCGGCCGCCGGAGGTGGGCCAATGACGAGGAAACTCACCGACGACGTCCACTGGATCTCGAGTTGCCACCCGGACGACGAGTACCACATGCACATGTCCGAATACCTGATCCAGGGCGAGGACGGGACCGTACTCGTCGACTCCGGCTCGAGTCAGTACCGCGACGAGATCGTCGAGGAGATCGATCGGCTCACCGACGGACGCGGTCCGGACGTCATCTTGCTCACGCACTCGACGCTCCCTCATACGGAGAACGTTCCCGCGTTCGAGTCGGAGTGGGGCGAGATCACGACGGTCGCCGCGACGGGGCGCTATCCCGAAATCGTCGGACTCCCGAACGCCGAACCCCGACGGCTCAACGCGCCGATCGAGTTCGCCGGTCGGTCGATTACCTGCGTCCATCCGTTGCTCACCGACGTGACGGTCTCCCAGTGGGTCTACGACCACGAGTCGGGCGTCCTGTTCACGGCGGAGGCGTTCGGACACTACCACGACCCCGGCGACTGCGAACTGACGACGGGCGAGATCGACGGCGGCCTGTCGGCCGACCAGATCGACGCGTTCTACCTCGACAAGATCCCGTTCGTCGACTACCTCGACCGCGAGCGCCTCGGTAACGCTTTCGAGACGCTCTTTGACACCCTCGACGTGAGCTACGTCGCGCCGATCCACGGCAATCCCGTCCCCGGCGAGCGGATCGACCGCTACATCGACGACGTGATCGCGGCGCTCGAGCCGCCGACGACGGCGTAGTACGGAGGGCAACGTTTCCCGCAGCCGGATACCCGAATCGGACCGTCGCCTATCCGCGCTCGGTCCAGTATCGAATTCGGAACCTCGATCCGTGGAGAACAACACGGGGAGGTCGCTCCGACGGTTCGAACCCGGGATCGTCTCTCGCCGAAACGGGTAGATACATAGGGAATCTCTTATATGATCTGTCGTCGATATCACCGATCGGAGACGAAGAACCGACCATGGACTTTAGCTACACGGACGAACAGGAGTCGTTTCGCCGCGAACTGCGCGCGTGGCTCGAGGAGAACGCGCCGGACGGCTGGCTCGAGGATCCGGAACTGCCCGACGACGACGCCGAACGCGTCGAGTTCCTGCGAGACTGGCAGCGAACGCTCGCCGACGGCGGCTGGGCGGGCGTCCACTGGCCCGAGGAGTACGGCGGCCGGGGCGCGTCGCTGATCGAGCAGACGATCTACCGCGAAGAGATGGCGCGGATCAACGCGCCGCCACAGATCAACCTCATCGGCATCAACCTCATCGCGCCGACGCTGATCGAAGTCGGGACCGAGGCACAGAAACAGCGATTCCTGCCGAAGATCCTCAGTGCGGAGGAGATCTGGTGTCAGGGCTACTCCGAGCCGGAGGCGGGCTCTGACGTCGCGAGTCTGACGACGAGCGCGGAACCCGCCGGCGACGGCGAGTGGCGCATCGACGGACAGAAGATCTGGACCAGTTACGCCCACGTCGCCGACTGGTGTTTCCTCGTTGCGCGGACCGATGACTCCGGGACGAAACACGAGGGGCTCACCGCGTTCCTCGTCGAGATGGACCAGGACGCGATCAGCACGGAGCCGATCCATCAACCACACGACGACCGGACGTTCAACCAGGTCTATTTCGACGATGCGGTTGCAACCGACGACCGCGTCGTCGGCGAGGTCGACCAGGGCTGGGACGTCGTGATGACGCTGTCGGCGTTCGAGCACGGCTCGACGTCGATCTACTCGATCGAACAGCGGTATCTGGACCTCCTCGAGTACTGTCGGACCGAGACGCGAAACGGGACGCCGCTGATCGAACGGGACCGAGTTCGCCAGCGGCTGGCGGATTTCGATGCGCGCATTCAGGCGGCGAAGGCGGCCCACCGTCGGAACGTCAGCAAACAGATGGAGACGGGAACCCCCGGACCGGAGGGGTCGATGGACCTGCTCGTCAGCGACGAACTCAGACACGACCTGCTCAACTTCGCGGTGAACCTGCGGGGGCCGGCCGCGGCCCTGTGGGAGAACGGCCACAACGCCTTCGACGACACCTCCGGCTACATCCGGTCGTACGGCGCGTGGATCGCCGCCGGAACGGGCGACATCCAGCGAAACATCATCGGCGAGCGGGTGCTCGGCTTGCCGAAGGACGACAAGAGCAAAACGAGCCACCGGAGTGAGTGACGATGGACGCGAGACTAACCGACGAACACGAGCGCGTACAGGAGACCGCACGGGAGTTTATCGAATCCGAGGGCGGAATCGACCTCGCGAGACGACAGATCGACGGCGAGAACGTCGTCGACGACCTGTGGAACGAACTCGCCGACCTCGACTACACGGCGATCACCGTCCCCCTCGAGTACGACGGGTTCGGCGAGGGGATGGTGTACCTGGCGGCCCTGCTCGAGGTTGCGGGTCGCTACGCGCTTCCCGGGCCGCTCCCCGAGACGGCGGCCGTCGCCGTGCCGCTGATTCGCGACCTCGGCACCGAAGACCAGCGGTCGCGGTTCCTGCCGTCGGTCGCCGACGGCGACCTCCGCATGAGCGTCGCCGTCTACGACGACGAAACCGAACCCCTCCCGGGCGGTATTCGGATGGGAGCCGAGCGACGCGGCGACGAGGGGACGACCGAGTTCCGACTCGAGGGGACGAAGACGCTGGTTCCGTACGCCGCGGAAACCGACGTGGTGATCGTCGCCGCGCGAACGCGCGAAGGCCAGGGATACGACGGCGTCTCGCTGTTCGCGGTCGAAACCGATCACGACGCCGTCGAGGCGACCCGGATGGACAGCCTCGACTGGGCCCGACCGATGTACGAGCTGTCGATCGACGGACTCACCGTCGGCGAGGACGCGCTGCTCGGCCCGCTTCACGGCGGCGGGAGCGCGCTCGTGACCGCGATGGATCGGTTTTCGGTCGCGGGAACCGCGATGCTCGTCGGCGCCGCCGACAGGGCGGTCGAGCTCTCGGTCGAGTACGGCACCGAGCGCGAACAGTATGGGCAGCCGATCGGCCGGTTCCAGGCCGTCAAACACCGGACGGCCGATATGTGGGTCGACATGCAAAGCGCCCGCTCGCTGGTCTACTATGCCGCGTGGGCGCTCGACGAAGACGAACCCGACGCCGCGCGCGCCGCCGCCGCGACGAAGGCCTTCGCGGCCGACCGCTTGCACCGCGTCTTCGGCGACGACATCTGGAACCACGGCGGGATGGGCTTCACCTGGGATCACGACGCCCACATCTACCTGAAACAGGCCAAGAGCTGGCGGAACTTCCTCGGCTCCCCCGAAGCGAACCGGGACCGACTCATCGACGCGCGACTCGCCGCCGAGCGGAACCGGTAGGACGCCGCTCGAGCGGTGCGATCTCCGCCGTCGATCCCTGGCTCGGTTCGACCGGCTACGATCGCGAACGATCGGCACGCGGCGCCGCCTGGTTCTCGCGGATTCGTCGGCGTCGAAACGGCGGTTCGTCGTCTTGTCCCGCCGTCCTGTCGTCTCGTCGTTTCGTCGGTCCCTAGGATTATATGCGAGATCGTTGTTACCTAGTGCCATGACACACCGGTACGTTTCGAACGGGACGCTCGAGCCGGAACGTCTACAGCCGCTCGAGCGACGCGACCGACCGCTCGGAGAACGGGCGAAACGTTCACTCGCCGGGGTCTCGGCATGACTCGCACGGACGACTCCGACTACCTCGACCGGCTGATCGACGACGACGCGCTCCGCCGGTACCTGGAGTCGACCCTCGGCCCCGCGGACGGGCTCGAACTGACGTACCACCGGGAGGGCCAATCGAACGAGACGCTCTTCGTCCGGTGGGGCGAGCGGGAACTCGTGCTTCGGCGACCGCCCGCCGGCGCGACGGCCGACTCCGCACACGACGTGCTCCGCGAGTATCGCGTCCTCGAGGCCCTGCAGGACGCGGACGTGCCGGTCCCGCGGACGGTCGCGGGCTGTGACGATCACGGCGTCCTCGGCGCCGATTTCTACCTGATGGAACGGTGTCGCGGCGACGTGCTCAGAGACGAGGAGCCCGAACGGTTCGCGCGACCGCGGCGCCGCCGATCGCTGGCGGAGCGGTTTATCGACACGCTCGCCGATATCCACGAGACCGATCCCGAAGCGGTCGGACTCGGGGAGCTAGGTCACCCCGACGGCTACACCGAACGGCAGATCGATCGGTGGACCGAGCAACTCGAGTGGGCGTTCGAGCGAACGGAAGCGGAGCGGTCGGTTCCGCTGCTTCGGGAGATCGCCGACTGGCTCGCCGCGAACGTTCCCGAGGCGTACGACCACACGCTGGTCCACGGCGATTACAAGCTCGACAACGTGATGTTCGCGCCGGACGGCGGTCGCGACGCGTCCTCGGACGAACGGGCGGACGGCGCCAGCGAACGGCCGCCGACGGTCGAAGCCGTCTTCGACTGGGAGCTCTGTACCCGCGGTGACCCCGCGATGGATCTCGGCTGGATGTTGGTCTACTGGCCCGATCCGGGCGATCCGTCGCTGGAGGACGGACTGTTGCCCCGGTTTCTGGTTCGGGAGGGGTACCCGACGCGGCGGGAACTCGTCGAGCGATACGAAGCCCTGACCGGCCGCACGTTCGACCACCATCGGTTCTACCGAACGTTCGGCGTGTTCAAGATGGCCGGCGCCTGCGAGATGATGTACCGCCGGTATCTCGAGGGGAACGCCGACAACGAGTCGTATCCCCTGATGGAACGGCGGGTTCCGAAACTCGCCGAGCGCGCCGACCGAATTCGGACGGGCGAGGAGCCGCTGTAGGCGGGGACGCCACTCGAGGAGTAGACGTAATACCGATCAGCGGAAACAACAACCACGACAGTACATGGAAGCCTCACGAACGCCGATGGTCGCAGGGACGGCACAACTGCCGAACGGAACGTACTCGGTCCCCGAGCGGGACCTCGCGATGACCGTCGTGCGGGACGTCCTCGACGACGCGGATATCGCGCCGTCGGCCGTCGACGGTCTCTACATGCCGTCGCCGCGACCCTGGACGGAGCAGAAGTTCTTTTCGACCGCCATGATCCGCCTGCTCGGTATCGAAGCGGATCGAACGCTCGAGGTGTCGACCGGCGGGACGAGCGGCGGAAAGGCGTTTCAGGCCGCCGTTCGGGACGTCCAAAGCGGCGCGGTCGACACGGCGCTCGTCTTCGCCGTCGAGCGCAATTCGACGGTCGAAACGACCGGCCCGTACTTCGAGTACATCCTGCAGACGTTCGAGTCGGAGTTCGAGTCACCGATCGGGATGTCGATCCCGGGAATCTACGCCCAGAGCATGCAGCGATACTGCCACGAGTACGACGTCGATCGCGACGACCTCGCCGAAATCGTCGTCAAAAACCGCGACAACGCGACCGACGATCCGGAGACGCTTTTCGACAGTGCCGTCACGCGAACGGCGGTGCTCGAGTCGCGGCCGGTCGCGGAGCCGATCCGACTGTTCGAGTGTCCGGCCCCGTGCGACGGCGCCGCGGCGATCGTCGTAACCGCCGACCCGGACGTTGCGGCGGCTGTCGACGACCCGGCTACCGTGGCCGGAATCGGCTCGCACCACGCCGCGAGCCACCACCTCGCGTCCCGTCACGGGTCGATGACCGAACTCTCGGCCGTTCGCCGCGCCGCGTCCGAGGCGAGCGCGGCGGCCGGTCGCTCGCGCGACGAGATCGACGTCTACGAGCCGTACGCGCCGTTCCCGCACGTCGAAGCGATCGTCACGGAGGAACTCGGCCTCGTCGACCGGGGCGAGGGCGTCGCCGCCTGTCTCGACGGTCGGACGGCGCCAGACGGCGAATTTCCGATCAGCCCGTCCGGGGGCTGTCTCGGTCGCGGCCATCCGCCGATGGTGACGCCGCTTCACAACTACGTCCACGCCGTCCGGCAGCTCCGGGGAACGGCCTCGAGTCAGGTTCCGGACGCGACGACGGTCATGACGACGAGCGAACACGGCCACGTCAACGGCGTGACGGCGACGGTCTTCGAACGGGGTGACCGCTGATGGAGCGCACGCCGTACACCGAGCCGTTCTGGGCGGCCCTCGCCGACGACCGATTGCTGATCCACGCCTGCGAGGACTGCGCCGAACGGTTCTTTCCGCCCGCACCGCTGTGTCCAGCCTGCGGGTCGGACGCGGTCGACTGGGAGGAGTCCTCGGGCCGCGGCACGCTCTACTCGGTTACGCGCCAGCACGCGACGGCCGACGGCTTTCCGGATCGGATCGTCGCGGGGGTCGTCGAACTCGACGACGGGCCGCGCATCCTGACGCCGATAGACGCGAGCTACGAAGCGCTCTCGATCGGCGACCGGGTCGTCGTCGAAGCGTGTGACTACCCCCACGAGTACGATCGCGGCCGCCTCGAGTCGGCGCCGTTCTTCGCGGCGACGACTCTCGAGGAGTGAAGAAGCGGTCGGTCGAGGGCGGCGATGGCGGCCTATCGGCCTTCGAACTCCGGTTCGCGTCCCTCGATCCGCGCGGTGAACCCTTCCGTGTAATCGTGCGTGTCGTCGAGTTGGTTTCCGAGCGCTCGTTCGTACGCGAGCCCTTCGTCGAGGGGCACGTCCAGGGCGGCGTTCAGCGCTTTCCGGGCGTTTTCCATCCCGAGCGGCGCGTTCTCGGCGAGTTCGTCGGCGAGTTCCCGGGCGCGCTCGTCGACGCGCTCGGGGTCGCAGATTTCGTTTACCAACCCGATCTGTTTCGCCTCCGCCGGATCGATGAACTCGCCGCTTAACACGAGTTCCTTCGCTTTCGCCAGTCCGATCAGTCGCGGGAGGCGCTGGGTCGCGCCGCCGTGGGGGAACGTGCCGAGTTGCACCTCGATGACGCCGTACTTGGCGTCGGGAGAGATGACCCGGAAGTCAGCCGGAAGCGACAGCTCGAACGCGCCCGCGGGCGCCGCGCGCTTGATCCCGACCACGGTCGGGACGCGTGCGGTATCGATCGTTTCGATCACCTCTCCCAGCAGATTTCCGTTCTCGTCGCCCGCATCCGCCTGCTCGCCTCGATCGCGCATCATCTCGAGGTCCATCCCCGCACAGAAGACGGGTCCCTCTCCGAGCAACGCGATGGCGCGGACGGAGTCGTCGGCGAGCACCTCCTCGAACGCCTGTTTGAGGTCCCGAAGGACGTCCTCGTTCATCGCGTTCCGTTTCTCCGGCCGATTCAAAACGACGTCGGCGCGGTGACCGTCGACGTCGACGAGCGCATTCCCTGTGCCAATCTCTCGCATAGTATGATACTCTACCATCGCGGTGATAATAATGTCGGTCTCTTTCGGACGGTCTGCTGTACCGATGTCTCGCCCGCAGGACGGCTCGCGCTCTGGACGGACTGACCGACAGTAGTCCGTAGCAGCCGCCAGGACGGCTGTATCCGCACGGGTGGGTAGGTTTCACCTCGGACAGGGTCGGGTCACGGTCGCCCCGGCTTCCCGCACCGATTCGCCTTTCGCGATGTGTGGGTGTGAGATACACTTTGGTACACAGTCTCACACAAAATCTCTGTCTGTTATGGTAACACCCTAAGGGTGTTATAGTTGTGGTGGGCGGACAGCTCTGGGGGACGAATACCCATTCTATCCGAACTGAAACGCCGTTCCACGAGAGACTGGATCGGAACGTAACGCAACGGGCTGTCGGACGGCGACGGCTCGAGACGAACGCGTACGCGTCAGTGGTTGAAAACCGACCGTGGCCGTGAGTGCTGCCTCCCGAAAACGAGTACAGTAGCGCAAACGGGACGCTGACCTCCTCTCTGCGACGGAACCGAACCTGCGTTACTCGAGTTCAATCTTTCGTACCTTTCCGCTCGCCGTCCGCGGGAGTTCGTCGATGAACTCGATCTTGCGGGGGTGCTTGTAGGCCGCGAGGTTGTCGAGCGAGAAGTCCCTGACGTCGTCGGCCGTGATGTCCTCGCCGACGGTCGCGTTCGGCGCCGGGACGACGAACGCCTTCGGGACCTCGTTTCGCCGTTCGTCGGGGACGCCGACGACGGCGACGTCGGCGATGGCGTCGTGCTCTCGCAGCAGATCCTCGACCTCGCTCGGGTAGACGTTGTAGCCCGCGGTCACGATGACGTCTTTCGCCCGGTCGATGATCTCGTAGTAGTTGTCCTCGTCGCAGCGAGCGATGTCGCCCGTACGGAAGTAGCCGTTCTCGTCGAACGCCGCGTCCGTCTCCTCGGGGAGGTTGTGGTATCCCTTCATCACGTGCGGGCCGCGAATCAGTAGCTCGCCCTCCTCTCCGGGTTCGACCTCGTCGCCGCTCTCGTCGACGATCTTGCAGTCGGTCATCCGGAACGGCTGTCCGATCGTTCCCAGTCGCGGCCCGAACGTGGAGTCGTGGCCCGCGTGGGTCGCGCCGCTGGTTTCTGTCAGCCCGTACCCCTCGTACATATCGACGCCCGCGACCGACTCGAACTCCTCTTGTACCGTTACGGACATCTTCGCCCCGCCTTCGCCGACCGACTCGAGACTCGAGAGATCGTACTCGCCGAACGAGTCGTCGTTGATCATGTCGACGAACATCGCGGTGACGCCGTTGAACGCGCTGATCTCGTGTTCTTCGATCGCCGCCATCGCGTCGGCCGGATCCCACTCGCTGGGGTCGCGGAGATAGACGCACCCGCCCTTGATCAGCGGTTGCCACGTGCAGTGGTAGACGCCGGTCGTGTGGTACAGCGGCAGACTCACGAGCACCCGTTCGTCGTCCGGCTCGTCGACGCCGGTGGTCAGTCCCGCGAACGCCTGCGTTCGGAGGTTCTTGTGGGTCGAGAGGACGCCTTTCGGCTTTCCCGTCGTGCCGCTCGTGTAGAGTTGCGTGGAGATGTCGTCGTCCGCGCGGTCGACGCAGATCGGGTCGCCGTCGACCGCTTCGAACGGCACGTCGTCCGGGCGGGCGTCTCCGACGGTGACGACCAGCGGGTCGGCCCCGGTCGCCTCGAGGGTCTCCTCGACGACGTCGCGTAACTGTTCGTGCGTCACGATCACCTGCGCGTTCGAGTCGGTGAGCTGGTGTTCGAGTTCCCGCGACCGGTACTGGGGATTGGCCGGCGAGACGGGCGTGCCCGCTTTGAGACCGCCGAAGAACGCGATCAGGAACTCCGGACAGTTCGGGACGTAAAGCAACAGCCTGTCGTCGGGTTCGATCCCGCGTTCGGCCAGTCCGCCGGCGAAGGCCGCGGATCGATCGCGGAGTTCGGCGTGTGTCAGCGTCCGCTCGCCCATTTTGATCGCCGGCTCGTCGCCGCGCTCTGCCGCCGTGACGTCGTGGAGTGCACCGGCGTTACCGGTGGCCACGTCTTGAAAGTCGGTCCGTTCCATGCCTACGAATGACACTCTCCACGAGACAATGTGAAACTACCGCTCACCGAACACCAAAGCGGAAAAGCGGCGAGTCGACCGTGCTCAGCTGCTGATCCGGTCACCGAGGACGCTCACGATAATCATAATTGCAACGAGCGTCGTCGCGAGGGCGCTGATCTCCGGGCTGAGGCCGGTCTGAATCTGGTTGAAGATGATGATCGGAACGGTCGTCGTACTCGGCGTGACGAGAAACTGTGTCGCCGTGAACTCGCCGAACGAGATGACGAACGCGATCAGCATTCCGGCGATCATCGCCGGCGCGATGACCGGAATCGTGACGTTGAACGTCGTCTCCAACCGGTTCGCTCCCATGATCATCGACGCGTCCTCGAGGCGTTCGTCGAAGGTCAACAGCCTGGACCGAACGATGAGGAATACGAACGGGAGCGCGAGTATCGAGTGTGCGAGGATGATCTGCGGGTAGCCTCGCGGAATCGCGAGGAGGCCGCCGAATCGGAGGAATGCGACGCCGGTAATCACCGGGGAGATCATCAGCGGCAGTAGCATGAGCGTCGCGAACGTCTCTTTCATCCGCACCTCGGCTCGCACGAAGCCGAACGCGGTAATCGTTCCGACGATACCGGCGACGACGGCGGTCGCCGAGGCGACGATCGTACTCACGATCATCGCGTCGATGAGCCGCTGATTCTGGAAGAGCGAGACGTACCAATCGAGCGTCAACCCGTCGGTCGGAATCGTCGGTGCCGATTGCACGGTCAACGACGTCGCGATGACGATCACGAGCGGGACGAGCAGTATCGCGTAAACCAGTACGATCGCGGGGTAAAACGCCAGTCGCGTCCTGAGTTCCGTCATAGGTCACCAAGCACCTCCGAGATGTTCGCGTAGTGGTTGAATATCCCGATGAGGATCAGCAGGGCCACGGTGAAGACGACCGAAAGCGCCGCTGCCAGCGGGATGCTGTACGAGAACGACTGTTCGATGACGTTCGCCATCATGAAGTCGCCGGGACCGCCCAGAATCGCCGGTGCGAGGAACGAACCGGCGGCGAGAATGTAGACGAACAGTGCGCTGGCGATGACGCCGGACAGGCTCAGCGGGAAGATGACCGTCCGAAGCGTGGACATCGGTCTCGCACCGAGCACTTGCGAGGCGTTGATGAGCTCCTCGTCGATCGACTGCAGGGAGTTGTATATCGGGAGAATCGCGAACGGCAGTAGCGCGCTCGTGAGCCCGACGATAACGCCGGTCGTCGAGAAGAGAACCCCGAAGTCCGTTCCGAACGTTTGCTGGACGGGGCCGGTCGGCAGGAAGAACAGCGACACGCCGAAGTACCGGATAATGATCGCGACCCACAGCGGCAGCAGGACGAATCCGAGCATCAGCATTTGTCGCTTGGCTTTAAAGGCGATGTAGTAGGCGATCCAGTACGCCAGGACGAGACAGACGATGGTCGTTATGAACGCGTACGCCATCGTTCGGCCGAGGGTTCGGAGGTACGTTCCGCTCAGCGCCGTGCTGTAGTTCTCCAGCAGCGATCCCTCGCCGAAGTTCAGGCTCTCGAAGAGCAAGACGACAACTGGAACGATAAAGAAGATCGTCAGCCAGCCGAGGCCGATCGCCATCAGTAGCTTCGCCGTCGATCGATCGCGCAGCATCGACAACGACGGCATCTCCGGCAGTCGAACGGTCCCGAGATTCATACGCAGATCACCTTCTCTGGATCGAATTGGACCGCTACTTCGTCGTCGATGTCCAACTCGTCGGACGTTTGGCTAAACGCCGTCACTACCGTTCCGTCGCCGAGTTCGATCTCGAGTTCGGCGCGGTGACCGAGATACTCGATGTCTCTGACTGTTCCGGTAAACGTGTTGACGTCCCCGTTGGCCTGTGGCGATCGGTATACGGTGATCTCTTCCGGCCTGATGTACGTCGATACTTCCTCGCCGTCGGCGGGGTCGAAGCGGCCGTTCGTCTTCACGTGGATCTCCCGCGACCCCGCTTGAACGATCGGGGAGGGGGAGTCGACCAGTTCTCCCTGGAACTTCGTCGACTGGCCGAGGAACTCCGCGACGAACTCCGTCTCCGGTCGCTCGTAGAGTTCGGTCGGATGCCCTACCTGTTCCTTTCGGCCGTCGTTCATGACGATCACCCGGTCCGACATCGAGAGCGCTTCGGACTGGTCGTGCGTGACGTGCAGCGTCGTCACGTCGACCTCCTGTTGGATCGATCGAATCTCGTTTCGCATGTCCTCCCGGAGCACGCGATCGAGTCCCGTCAGCGGTTCGTCCAGGAGGAGAATGTCGGGTTCGTAAACGAGCGCTCGCGCGAACGAGATGCGGCGTTGCTGCCCGCCGCTGAGTTCGTCGGGCTTGTGATCGGCGTGATCGGCCATCTGGACCATCTCGAGGTACTTCTGGACCTGATCGTCGTGATCGCCGTCGAAGTTCTGCATCTTCAGGCCGTACCTGAGGTTCTCTTCGACGGTCATGTGGGGAAACAGCGCCGAGTGCTGGAACACTAACCCGATGTTTCGTTCGTACGGCGCAACGTCCGAGACGTCTTTTCCACGAAGGTGGACCGAACCGGACGACGCGTCGATAAGCCCCGCGATCGCGTGTAACGTCGTACTCTTCCCACAGCCGCTCGGTCCGAGTAGCGTGGCGAACTCTCCCTCTTCGATACGGAACGAAACGTCGTCGACGGCGAGTAAGTCGCCGTAGTATTTCGTGAGGTTTTTGACTTCTAACATATTTGTGTGGTTTCGGTGGTGTGGTGTTGGCCCGATCGGTTGTTGGCTTGTGTTGGTTTCTGTGGCCCGCTCTCATCGGCGGTTCGTAGCGAACGATTCACCCACAGTATGTGCACTGATCGGGGGTTGCGTTCCCGTTTCATCGGCCTCCGGTCCAAAAAATGGCCGACGCGATGGCGGATGTGACGGGATAGCAGCACACATATCTCACTGTAAACCCGTCCTCCTGTATTAATCATTTTGTGTATGAACTGACAATATTGGTGCAGATATTTTCTACGACGCGACGCGTCGGTCGAGCCTCGAGTAGGTTCGGACGATCGGGTGAGAAGTGCCGCATACGGGCCGATCGCCGGTCAGCAGTGACGTGAGTTGGGGCAACGAACACGGGAGAAAGCGTTTTACCATGTAATATGATAGGGTGTATCATGGACAGTAACGATTCCATTCGCTGTAGCTCCAGGCGTCGAGTACTTCAGGTAGGCGCTAGCGCCGTTGGGCTCTCCATCGCGGGGTGTCTCGGCGGAGACGGCGACTCGATCACGTTCCTCTCGCGTGGCGGATCGACACAGGAGGCGGAACGGGAGATCATGGAGGAGTGGACCGAAGAGAGCGACATCACCGTCGAACACCAGTCGGCGCCGAGCGACCAGGAGATGATTCAACTGATCGCGGAGAACCCCGGGTCGATCGACTTCACCAACTTTTCGGCCTCGGGCCTCGGGCTGGCTCGCGGCGAACACGACGACGAACTGCTCGCCGAGATCGACTACGGCGAGATCCCGAACTACGAAGAACACGTGCAAGACGAGTGGCAGTCGGCACCGCCAATCGACGGCCACGACGACGGCCTGGCATATCACATCTCGACGCACGGACTCGCGTACAACACCGAGATGGTCGACGAAGAGCCGACCTCGTGGGATGTGACGCTCGAGTCCGAGTACGAGGATCAGGTCGCCTTTTCGGACATCTCGTACGCCCGGTTCGGCGTCGGTGCAGCACACGCCGGGTTGGACGTCAACGAAGCGCTCGCCGACGAGGAGCTTCGCAACGAGGTGTACGATCAGTTGCGCGAACAACACCAGAACGTGTTCACCTACTGGGCCAGCGGCGACGAGTTCATGCGATTGCTCCGAGAGGACCAGGCCGCCTTCACTACCGCCTGGGGCGGCCGTATCGAGCAGCTCCAGGAGGACGACTACCCGGTCGACTACACGATTCCGGAGGAGGGAACGCCGTCGTTTTCGAGCTTCATGGTGGTGACCGAGGAGAGCGAGAACAAAGACGCCGTCTACGACTTCCTGAACTGGTACTACGAGCCCGAACACGCCGTTCAGCACTCGCTGAACTACAACTATCCGACGCCGCTCGAGGATCCGCCGGCGGAACTCACGGAGCTTCTCGAGTACGTGGAGGATCCCGACGAGTTGCTGTGGATGGACTTCCAGCTCGTCTTCGAACACCTGGACGAAATCGAGCAGAACTGGAACGACATCAAAGCCGAGTAGTTTCCGTCTCCCATTCGGCGACATCGAGGCGCGGCGAGATCTGGTCGGCCGGACGCCGACCCGGTCAGTAGCCGACGAAGTCGGGCTCTCGTTTCTCCTTGAACGCGCTCACGCCTTCCGCGTAGTCGTCCGTCGTCGCCGCGGTCGCAATCTGTTCGGCCTCGTCGGCGAGCTGTTCGGATAACTGTCGAGCGTACGCCTCCTCGAGCTGTCGCGAGACCGCTCCGAGGGCCTTCGTCGGGCCCGTCGCGAGCGAGGTCGCCAGTTCCTCGAGGCGATCGTCGAACGACTCGTCGTCCGCGACCTCCGTGACGAGTCCGATCTCCGCGGCCTCGTCGGCCGGGATTCGCTCGTTGAGCAACGCGATGCGCTTTGCCTCCTGGAGTCCGACGAGGTGCGGGAGGAAGTACGTCGCCGATCCGTCGCCGGTCAAGCCGACTCCGGGGTAGCCGTACTGAAGGTACGCCTCCTCGTGGACGAGGGTGATGTCTCCCAGCAGTGCGAGGGCGAACCCGGCGCCGACGGCCGGTCCGTCGATTCCGGTGACGATCGGCGTTTCGCCGCGTTTCAGCTGGTAGACGACGTTGTTGAGGAAAGACGCTCCTCGGCGGAGTTGCGCCGGCGCGCTCGAGTCCTCGTCGAATGACGTGATGTTGCCGCCGGCACAGAACACGCCGTCGGAGCCCCGCAGGACGATACAGCGGACGTCGTCGTCCTCGTTGAGCTCCGTCCCGAGCCACAGGAGTTCCTCGGTCATTCCGTCGTTCAGGGAGTTCATCGCCGACTCGCTCTCGATCGAGAGAGACGCGATACCGGTCTCGGTTCGTTCGACGTTGAAGTTGTCGAATTCGTTCATTATCGTGGGTAAACGTTGATTGATTGCCTGCCGTGTTCGCGGTTCAGGTCGGATCGTCGCGTCTCACTCGTCGAGTGCGTCCACGCGTCGCTCCTCGTCGAATCGAAGGACGTTCTCGAGTTCTTCCTCTTTGACGTCGTCGAAGGCCCACCGCGCGATCGAACGTCGGTGGACCTCGTCGGCGCCGTCGACGATGCGGAACGGCCGGACGTTCTCGTAGAAGTGCGCCAGCGGCAGATCCTTCCCGATCCCGTTCGCACCGCAACACTGGACCGCGAGGTCGATGATCTCGTTTGTGGCGTTGGCGGTGAAGTTCTTGGCCATCGCGACTTCGATGCGGGCGTCGCTTCGATCGAGTTCGCGGGCAGCGTGGCGAGACATGGTGCGTGCGGCGTGTAAGCGCGTCTCCGCGTCGGCGATGCGGTGTCGCAGCGCCTGCTTTTCGGACAGCGCCGAGCCGAACCCTTCGCGCTCGCTAACGTAGGCTTTCGCGATCTCGAGCGAGCGCTGGGCCATCCCGGAGTAGCGCATACAGTGGGTGAGTCGACCGCCGCCCAGTCGCATCTGCGCAACTTTGAAGCCGGCGCCCTCTTCGCCGACCGTGTTCTCGACGGGAACGCGGACGTTCTCGTACTTCACTTCCGCGTGGCCGCCGGTCCGGTCGGTGATGCCGTGGCCGCCGAGGTGACCGACGTTTCGAACGACGTTGACGCCGTCCGTATCGGTCGGAACGAGGATGATCGAGGTCCCTTCGTACGGGTGGGCGTCGAGGTCGGTTCGAGCCATCACCAGCAGGAAATCCGCGTCGGCGCCGTCGGAGGTCCACCACTTGTGGCCGTTGATCACCCACTCGTCGCCGTCCTTCTCGGCCGTCGTCTGCAGCATCTTCGGATCCGAGCCGCCGCCACCCATCGGTTCGGTCATCGAGAACGCCGAGGAGATTTCGCCCTGGACGAGCGGTCGAAGCCACTCCTCTTTCTGCTCTTCGGTGCCGACCATCTCCAAGGTGTGCATGTTCCCCTCGTGCGGCGCGTTCGCCCGAATCGAGAGCGCGCCGATGAGCGACCGTCCGACCTGCTCGAACGACGGCAGCATGTCCTGGAAGTCCAGTCCCTGTCCGCCGTACTCCGTCGGCATCTGCGGCGCGAAGAGGTCGCGCTCTTTCGCCATCTCCCACAGCTCTTCGATCTCGTCTTGGGTGATGTTCTCGCCGGTTCGGAGCGCTTCCCGCTCGCGCGGGATCACTTCTTCGTCCATGAACGATTCGACGCGCGAAGCTACCTCTTGGGCCGTCTCGGAGTCGTGGTACTCCATACCACGTGATCCAGATGCGCATTTGTAAATCTATGCTATTACGGAACGTTATCCGGTTTCCGAATGTCGGGCGGAGCGGCCGATCGCCGATCAATCGCTTTTGAGATCCTCGAGAACCGCTTTCCAGTACTCGTTGCCGTCGAAGGAGAGTTGAATGCGGTCGGCGATGCCGCCGTATTTGTCCTCGATCTCGGCCGCGAGCTCGTCCGGCGGGGCCTCGATCGCGAACGCGTCGATCATGTCGTCCGTGACCAGCTCCGTCATCTCGCCCCACTCGCCCTCTTTCGAGAGCTCGTGGAGTTCCATTCCGACGTCTTTCCACCCGTGGAGTTCGAGGACGTCGTGGTAGGTTCTGGTCGAGCCGTAGAACGCGATGCGCTGTTTCGCTTCCTGGCGCATCTCGGCGCGTTGCTCTTCGGTTTCACCCGTGATGAGGAACGGGCTGGCGGAGAGCGTCACTTCGTCTGGATCGCGATCACCGATTTCGGCGCCCTTCTCGACCATCGGATCGATGACCTCCTCGGTGTATTTCGGCGTGTTGAACGCGTGCATGCAGAGCCCGTCCGAGACGTCGCCGGCCATCTTGAGCATGTACTCGCTGACGCCGGCGACCCAGATCTCCGGCGGCCCCGCCTCGAGCGGGCCGGGGTTGAACTCGTCGGTCATCAGCGAGAACTGGTAGAACTCGCCGTCGAAATCGAGTTCGTCTTCGTTGCCCTGGAAGACGTCGAAGATGTGTCTGAGGGCGAGGACCTCTTCGCGAAGCCGAGAGCCCGGGCTCTCCCACTCGAAGTCGACCGAAAACCGACGTTCGTTGTGTCCCTTGACCTGCGTTCCGAGCCCGAGGATCATCCGGCCGTCGGAAAACCGCTGCAGGTCCCACGCCTGATAGGCCAACACCATCGGAGACTTGGTGAACGACGTCGTGATTCGGGTGCCGATGTCGATGTCGTCGGTCCGATCGGCCACGAGCGGGAGCGGAAGCAACGGATCCTCGTCGGTCTCGGGCGTGAACACGCCGTCGAAGCCGAACGATTCCGCCGTCGCTGCGAGCTCCGCTGAGTCGTTCGACAGTCCCTTCACTGCCGTATCGATTTTGAGATCTGTCACGTTCGGCTACACCATCGTCGGACGGAAAGATAATAGTACCGCTGAGCGCCCCGCTCTCGATCGCACGCGATCGGTTACGAACCGCTCAACCGCGGTGTGGAACGCACAGCGCCGGCTGTGGCGTGGATCCACTCGCGCGTTCGATCAGTTCGACTGGCGGCCTTCGCTCGGCAGCTATCTAATTCCCTGGGAGTAGGCGCTAATATTATTCAAACAACTTAATACGGATCACCCGAAACGTGACTGTGTATGTCATTAGATAACGAGAGTCGGGGCTCCCGAGACGGGCGCCCGATCACTCGGCGGCGGGTGTTACAAACTGGTGCTGTGGTCTCCGGTATCACGATCGCTGGCTGTATCGGCGGCGGCGACGATACGCTCAGATATATTAGCCGCGGCGGGACGACCCAGGATGCCGAACGGGAGATGTTCGAGCGGTGGAGCGAGGAAAGCGGCATCGACGTCCAGCACCAGGAAGCGGCCGACGACACCGAGATGATAAACCTCATCGCGGAGAATCCCGGCGACTTCGACTTCACGAACCCGGCGCAGTTCGGCCTGGCGCTCGAGCGACTCGAACACGAGGGCGAACTGTTCGACGAAATCGATACGGGCGAGATTCCGAACTACGAGGAACACGTCCAGGACCAGTGGAAGGAGGCGCCGCCGATCGAGGGGGAAGACGACGCCATCTTCTACTACATGTCCTCGCAGGGAATCGGCTACAACCGGGAGTACGTCGACGAGATCACGTCATGGGACGATCTCAAGGACGACGACCTCGATGGCAATATCGCGCTGTTCTCGTCGCCGCCGACTCGATTCGGGAACTGTTGTGCCGCCCTCGAGTACGACGTCGGCGAAGTCTTCGAAGACGAGGACATGTTCGAAGACGTCTTCGAGGAGATGGAAGAACAACACGAGTACGTCTTCAATTACTGGGACGCCGGCGACCAGTTCATGCAGTGGATGCGAGAGGAGCAAGCCTACGCGTGCTCGGCGTGGGGCGGCCGTGTACAGGTGCTAAACGAGGACGGCATGGATACCGAGTACGTCATCCCCGACGAGGGTGCAGTCGCGCACACGAACTATTTCGTGATGACCCAGGAGAGCGACAATCAGGAAGACGTCTACGACCTCCTGAACTTCCTCTACGATCCCGAAAACGCCGTCGAGTTGAGCACGACCCACAACTATCCGATGGCCATGGAGGATCCGGGAGACGACATCACGGAACTGTTCGAGTACGTCGAAAGTCCCGACGACCTCCTCTGGATCGACTGGGATTCGATGATTCCGAACCTCAGCGAAATCTCGGAGCGGGTCAACGACGTGATGGCGGGGTAGCGGTCCACTCGTTCGACCATCGGTACCGTCTCGAGCGGTCGACGACCGGAATCGGCCGCAGTCGACTCGACCGCGAACCCGCCACTCGGTTTCGTCGTTCTGTACTATGATTTTAAACATCTGATTGTCGACCCGCTCGTATGGACTTCAGCGAACCGGACGAAGCCACGCGTCTCAAATCGGCGCTAGCGGAGTTCATCGAAACGGAGATACGGCCGCTCGAGGACGAACACGAGCGCTTTTTCGACCCGGATTCGGAACGAGAGATCTTCGACGACGGGTTTAGACAGGTCCCCGAGTATCTCGAGTTGAAAGCGACGATTCGCAAACGCGCCGCCGAGGCCGGGTTCTGGGGGCTGAACATGCCGGAGTCCGTCGGCGGCCGGGGCGTCAGCGCGCTCACCGATGCCATCGTGGCCGAATACCTGGCCGATGACCCGCCCGGACTCCACACCTACGCGGTCCGGGGTGCCGGCGCGGACCGACGCCGATTTTGCTCAACTGCGACGAACGGCAGCGCGAACGTTACCTCGAGCCGCTCATGGCCGGGGAGAAGACGACGTGTTTCGCGCTGAGCGAACCCGACGCCGGCAGCGATCCGCAGTTCATGGAGACGACGGCCGAGACGGACGGCGACGAGTGGGTGATCGACGGCCGGAAGTCGTGGATCAGCAACGCGCCGTACGCCGACTTCGCGATGGTGTTCGCCCGGACGAGCGGCGAGCCGGGACGGATCGGCGGAATCTCGTGTTTCCTCGTCGAGACGGACGCGCCGGGAGTCGGTCGGCGACATCCACCGGCCGATGGGTCACGCCTGGGTCGCCCCGGCCGAACTGGAGTTCGATGGGTGTCGAGTCGGCGAGGAGGCGCTTCTGGGAGACGAAGGCACGGGATTCTATCAGGCGATGGAGTGGACGGAAACGCGCGATTGGGCGTCGCCGCCGGCTACTCGCGACGGGAGCCGATCGAAACGCGGTATCGGACCACTCGCGAGAAACGGCTCACGGAGGGATCGGACGAGATGCAGAAACAGACGATCGTTCGCGAACTTCGCGAGTGAGTCGGTGGCGGGTCGAGCGCCCGCGTCAGTCCTCGCCGTCGATAATGCGCAGCGCTTCTCGAGCCAGTTCCGGGACTCGCTCCTCCATGAGCGGATAGTGGTCGTCGTCGGCGTTGCCCTCGAGGTGGCGTCGGAAGAACATCTCGCCGATGCCGCCCAGCTTGTAGTAGGCCAACGCCCGGTAGAATCGGTCGTTCTCGAAGGCGTAGCCGGTCGCTTGTTCGTACCGCTCGATGAGCTCCGACCGCGTGTGATAGCCCTCTCGCAGCAGGTATTCGGCATCGCCGGCGGTACCGACTTTCGTCGTCGCGTCGTCCTCGTCGGGCCAGTAGGAGAGGTACCAGCCCAGATCGGTAAACGGGTCGCCGATCGTCGACATCTCCCAGTCGAGGACGGCGATGATCTCCGGCGGCGCCTCGGGCCCGAACATCACGTTGTCGAGTTTGTAATCGCCGTGGACGAGCGTGTGCGGATGATCCGACGGGACGTTCGCTTGCAGCCACTCGGTTAGCTCGTGTACTTCGGGGATCTCGCGTGCTTCGGCCGTTACCTCGAACGCCCACTCGTACTGCTGTTCCCACCGGTCGACCTGCCGCTGCGTGAATCCGTCCGGGCGACCGAACTCCTCGAGTCCGACCGCTTCGTAGTCGACGGTGTGAATCGCAGCGAGCGTGTCGACCATCTCGGTGCCGAGTTGCGTTCGGTCCGCCGGCGAATCGAACTGGTCGGGTTCTCCGTCGCGGATGACGATGCCGTCTAGCTTCTCCATCACGTAGAACTCCGATCCGATAACGTCCTCGTTCTCGGTCGCGACGACCGTCGTCGGGACGGGGACGTCGGTCTCCTGGAGCGCCTCGAGGACGGTGTACTCGCGGATCACGTCGTGTGCCGTATCGGCCGTCTCACCCGGCGGCGGACGGCGGACGACGAGGTCGTGATCGTCCCACGTTACGAAGAGCGTCTCGTTCGAGTGTCCGCCCGGATGGCGGTCGACCTCGAAGACGTCGGCCGGACCGAGGTGGTCGGTCAGAAACGCCTCGAGGGAATCGAGATCGACGAGTCGGTCGAAGTAGTCGGTCTGTTCGTCGGACATCTTGGGTAGCTCCGGTTGTCTCATTCAGGTACACCCTTAAAATCTCTCGTGTCCGCCGCCCGGGCTTCCTCGAGTATCGACCCGAGTCGGCCGTCGGAAACCGGAGCGGAGGGTAATTTTTTGGTACTGTACGAGTAATCTTGACGACATGGATATCAGTCCATCCGAAGAGCTACAATCATACCTAGACGAGCTCGACGAATTTATCGACGACGAGATCAAGCCGCTCGAGGAAGAACACGAGCAGTACTTCGACAAGCGCCGCGAGCACGCACGCACCGACTGGGAGTCGGGCGGCGAACCGGACGAAGAGTGGGTCGAGCTCCTTCAGGAGATGCGAGAGCGCGCCGACGAGGCGGGGTTCTTCCGGTTTGCCCTCCCCGAGGAGGTCGGCGGCGACGACGGATCGAACTTCGCGATGGCGGTGATCCGAGAGCACCTGGCCCACAAGGGACTCGGCCTGCACAACGTCCTCCAGAACGAGGCGTCGGTCGTCGGTAACACCGTCTTTCCCCAGATCCTGCTCCGATTCGGCACCGAGGAGCAACAGGAGATGATCGAGGACGTCATCACCGGCGAAACCGGGGTCGCCTTCGGGCTCACCGAACCCGACCACGGCAGCGACGCGACGTGGATGGATACGACCGCCGAGAAAGACGGCGACGAGTGGATCATCAACGGCGCGAAGCGCTGGAACAGCGGGATGCACGCCGCGGAGTACGACCTCGTGTTCGCTCGGACCAGCGGCGAGGACGGCGACGCCGACGGCATCACGGCGTTTCTGGTGCCGACGGACACCGATGGTTTCGACGTCGACTACTTCTGGTGGACGTTCAACATGCCGACCGACCACGCGGAAGTGTCGATCGACGACGCCCGCGTCCCCGACTCGGCGATCCTCGGCGAGGAGGGACAGGGGCTGCACATCGCGCAGTTTTTCGTTCACGAAAACCGCATCCGGCAGGCCGCGGCGAGTCTCGGCGCCGCGCAGTTCTGCATCGACGAGGCCGTCGACTACGCGAACGAGCGGGAGACGTGGGGCAAACCGCTCTCGACGCGCCAGGCCATCCAGTTCCCGCTCGCGGAGTTGCACACGGAAGCGGAGATGCTCCGTAACACGATCCGCAAGACGGCTCGTCTCCTGGACGACGAGGGCGAGATGGTAACCGAATCGGACTCCTCGATCAGCCAACTCGTCGCGATGTGTAACTACAAGGCCAACGACCTCGTCTGCCGGGCGGCCGACCGCGCGATGCAGGTCCACGGCGGCGTCGGGTACAGCCGACACAAGCCCTTCGAGCACATCTATCGCCACCACCGCCGGTACCGCATCACGGAGGGCTCCGAAGAGATCCAGAAGCGTCGCGTCGCCGGCCACCTCTTCGATTTCATCTGAGCTTCGCCCCGCCGACGCGACCCAGGATCCCGCCGGCGACTACGCGAGTTCCGATTTGAGCACTTTCCCGGTCGGGTTCCGCGGCAGTTCCGAGCGGAACTCGATCTCTCGAGGCGTCTTGTAGCCGGCGATCCGTTCCTCGACGTGCGAGGCGACCTCCTCGGCGTCGAGGTCGGTCGCGTCGGCTCCGGGGACGACGACCGCCTTGACCCGTTCGCCCCACGTCTCGTCGGGGACGCCGACCACCGCGACCTCGTCGACGTCGGGATGCTCGTGGATGACCTCCTCCACTTCGGCCGGGTGGACGTTCTCGCCGCCGGAGACGATCATGTCGTCCGCTCGGCCGACGAAGTAGACGAACCCCTCCTCGTCACGTCTGATGAGGTCGTCCGAGACGAACCAGCCGTCCTCGTCGAACGCCTCGTCGGTCTTCTCCGGCATGTCGTGGTAGCCGTCGAACACCGTCGGCCCCTTGTACGCCGCGCGACCGATTTCGCCGCGGGGAACCCGGTTTCCGTTTTCGTCGACGACTTTCATCCGGAGGGACAGCGCCGGTCGGCCCACGCTCTCTGCCTTCTCGAGCGTCCGCTCGGGCGGGAGTCGGGTCGCCAGCGCCTCCGTCTGGCCGAAACTTTCGACGAGGTCCGTCTCGAAGGTCTCGATGAGTTCGCGTTTGAGTTCCGCACCCGACGGCGCGGCGCCGGTGCCGTAGCTCTCGAGCGCCGAGAGGTCGTACTCGTCGACGTCGTCGACGGACAGGAGCATTCGGCTCTGGGTTGGCACGAAGTACGTGGAGTTGATCGACTCCTCCTCGAGCAGGGTCAGGACGCGCTCCGGATCGAAGCCGTCGGTGACGACCGTCGTTCCGCCGGCGTAGAGGTTCGTGATGAACGGAACGAACGCGCCGACGTGAAACAGCGGCGTGACGATCAGGTGACGGTTGCCGGGCTCGAGGTGGTCGCCCTCGTAGACGCCGTCGGCCGCGAGCGTCAGCAGGTTGTCGTGCGTGAACCGACACCCCTTCGGGCGACCCGTCGTCCCGCTCGTGTACATGAGCGCGGCCTGATCGCTGCGGTCGGGAACGACGTCGACGGCGTCGTCGGACGCGCTCTCGAGGAACGCCTCGTACGAGTCGGCGAACGCCGGGGGGTCCTCGCCAACGTAGAGAAACGTTTCGACGGGAACGAGCGGATCGTCGTGAATCTCCTCGACCGTGTCGGCCCCGAACCCGTCGACTACCGCGACCTCGGGGCCGCTGTCGTCGAGGACGTATCGCACTTCCTGGCCCTTGAACCGGTGGTTCACCGGGACCGGGCGCGCGCCGAGAATCATCGCGCCGACGAAACACTCGAGCGTTTCGACGTTGTTCTTCATGTACAGCGCGACCGTGTCGCCGGCCTCGACGCCGAGATCGGCGAGGCCGTTCGCGACGCGGTTTACTCGTCGCTCGAATTCGGCGTACGTGCTCTCCGCGACTCGTTGCCCGCCGGATCGGTGAACGGTCGCTTCCCGATCCGGGTGCTTCCACGCGTTGCGCCGTACCAGGTGGCCGACAGTCTGCCCTCCCATATGCCATCAATTGACACGCTTCGGGATAGCTGTTGTCCTTCGACAGGTTCGGTGCGGGACGAACTCGTCCGGTCGGGAGACTGAGGACGAATCATCGACGAACTGGTGTCTGCGAAAGCCGTCGCCGTCAGGTTCGATCGGCTTCGATCAGGTCCAGCATGTCCTCGATCAGTCCGGGGACGATGTACTGGAACCACGCGGTTCGGACGTCGTCGCTCTCGCCGGTGTGGTACCGGTAGGCGCCGTTGACGCCGCTGTTCATCATTCGGAACGCGCCGAACACCCGCCAGTAGCGCAGCCGTTCAGGATCGACCGTTCGCCCGGTTCGCTTCTCGTACTCGTCGTAGAACCACTCGCGATCGACGAGCGACCCCGCCAGGTTCGGCCGTTCGATCGGATCGACGAGCTTCCCCGCGAAGTACTTCAGCGAGCAGTACGCCAGATCGAACATCGGGTCGCTGATCGCCGACATCTCCCAGTCGAGCACGGCGGAGACCGACTCCTCGTGGAGCAACATGTTTCCGACGCGCAGATCGCCGTGAACGAGCGTCGTTTCGGGAACCTCGGGCTTGTTCGCCTCGAGCCACCTGATGATCTCGTTTACCGCCGGCTCGTCGACGAGGTTCATCTCCTCGAAACTGCGCCGCTGTAGGTCGAGCGTCTCGTCGACGACCGTCTGTGGATCCTTCGCCTCGAGGCAGGGCACGTCGTCGCCGTCGAGTTCGTGGATGTTCGCGATGACGTCGACGAACTGGTTCGGCAGGGGCTTGCCCTCGCGGTCCCAGGAGTCGTACAGCGACTGCCGGTCGCGGGGGTTCCAGGTGACCGGGGCCGTGCCCGGCCGGTGGCTAACCAGGAAGAACGGACCGCCGAGCACCGACTGATCGGCTTCGAACCAGTAGGTCTCCGGAACGGGGACGTCGACGTCGGCTTCGTCCACCGCTTGCATCGTCTCGAACTCGGTCTGGATATCGTTGCGGTAGTCGAACGTTCGCTCCTCGCCGTAGCTGGGATCGACGCGCGCGACGAGTCGCTCCGATCGTTCGGTGCCGCCGTCGGTCCAGCTGGCCGTAAACGACATCGTCTGCCGGGACCACCCCTCCGTGTGCCGCTCGAGGTCGGTCACCGTCACGTCGCCGTCGGCCAACCGTCCCGAGAGGTACGGCGCGAGTTCGCCCGTGATGTCGTCGATCTCGAGCGTCATGTCCGATCACGTCCGAGCATCTCGAGTTGTCCCTCTACGCGGACCCGCAGGTAGTCGTACAGCGGCTCCCGTGCCGCTCTGGCCGCGTCGCCCTCGAGTTCCGCATCGATCGTCTCGAGAACGTCGTTGCACGCCGAGACGAGGACGGTCTCGAGTTCGTTACTGTTGGCCGACGCGTTCTCGATCCGGTCGCGAGCGTCCGCGGCCGACTCGACGACGGCCGTCTCGTCGCAGCGTCCGTCGACGGCCTCGAGTCCCTCGAGCAGCGACGCTCGCTGTCGGCTCGTCACCTCGTCTCTGTGACGCAACTCCTGGGAGAGATACCGCATCGTACTCGACATCGATCCCACCTGTCCGTCGACGAACTCGTCGTCGATCTCCGCCCTGACGTCCTCCTGGAGAAACGATGCGAACTGCTCGAGGACCTGCGCCGGCTGTAGGTGTGGCATTATCACTCACAATCGATTGGAACGTAAAAAGAAGTTTCGCTCGGTGTCACGTTCGACGGACCGCAACGATCCCGTGCTCCGTGATAATTATCTCACTGGATGGCACGGTTGGTCTTCGACTCGGTGGGCGGGGTACGAACGAGTAGATTAATGATCGAGAATGATGGATCGTGTAGTGTATGGCAGGCGATACCAATAGCCAATCGACGCGTCGACAGGTACTACAGACGAGCGGAGCGGTAGTGGGGGTCGGCATCGCAGGCTGTGTCGGCGGAAGCGACGACGACACGCTCAGCTACATTAGCCGCGGTGGAATCACACAGGACGCCGAGCGAGAGTTGATGGCCGAGTGGTCCGAGGAAAGCGGGATCGACGTGACCCACCAGGAAGTCGCGGACGACACCGAGATGGTCGAACTCATCGCAGCCAATCCGAACGAGTTCGACTTCACGAATCCGGTCTCGTGGGCGTTCGAACTCAACCGACTCGAGCACGACGAAGAACTCTTCGCGGAGATCGACCTCGATCAGGTGCCGAACTACGACAACGTCGCCGACAACTGGCAGTCCGCACCGCTCGTCGAGGACAACCCCTACGGGATTTTTTATTACATCTCGACTCAAGGGTTGATCTACAACACCGAACACGCCGACGTCTCGTCGTGGGACGATATCAAAGACGACGAGTACGACGGGCAAGTGACGCTCCAGAACAGCGCCGTTTCGCGGTTCGGCAACTCGTGTGCGAGTCTCGGATACGACATCACGGAGGCCGCAAACGACGACGACCTCTACGAAGACGCCATCGCGGAGATGGAAGAACAGCACCAGAACGTCTTCACCTACTGGACCGCCGGCGACGAGTTCATGCGCTTGCTCCGGGAAGAGCAAGCCGCCGTTTCGGAGGGCTGGGGCGGCCGAGCCGAAAACCTCCAGGAGGACGGCCAGCCGGTCGAGTACGTCATTCCGGAAGAGGGCTGTATCACGTGGTCGACCGCGTTCGTCGTCGTCGAAGAGAGCGACATGAAAGAGGAAGTCTACGACCTCCTCAATTTCATCTACGAACGCGACAACGCCGTCGAACTGACCCAGGCCCACAAGTATCCCATTCCGCTCGAGGACCCGCCCGACGAGATCACCGAGCGCGCCGAGTACACGGAGGATCCGGACGATCTCGTCTGGATCGACTGGTCCGATATCGTTCCGTTACAGCAGGATCTAGAGCAGCGACACAACGAAATTCAGAGTTGACGGACCGAACCGATTTCGACGTTGGTCGCGAGGAGCGAGGTGGTTACTCCTCGAGTCGCGGAACGCCTTTTATCGTCACCGTTTCGCCGACGATGTACGACGACGCCGGACTGGCGAGGAACTGCGCGAGATCGGCGACCTCTTCGGGGCGCCCGATCGTCCGGTCGGCTCTCGCCCGATCGATTGCGTCGGCATCGTCGTCGATCCCCATCTGCGTCCGGACTCCTTCGGTGGCGACGAGCCCGGGTGCGATACAGTTGACCCAGACGTCGTCTTCCGCCCAGTCGGCCGCGACCGAGGTCGTGTAGTTGATGACGCCCGCCTTCGCCGCGCCGTAGTGGCTCATGTTCTGTGAGCCCCGCTGGCCGGCGACGCTTGCGACGTTGACGATGTGGCCGCCGCCGGACTCTCGCATCTTCTCGTAGGCGACCTGCGAGCAGTGGAACGTTCCGTGGAGATTGATGTCGACGATCGTCTTCCAGCCGTTCTCGCTGATCTCGGCCGCCGGCGCCTGAAAACTCGCGCCGGCGTTGTTGACGAGAATATCGAGCCCGCCGAACTCGTCGACGGTCGTCTCCACGAGGTCCTCGACGGCGGCCCGATCCGTCACGTCGCACTCGACGGCGAGCGCCTCGCCGGGGGCGTCGCCCTCGTTGATCCCGTCGGCGACCGGTTCGACGTTGGCCGCCTCCCGCGAGGTGACGACGACGTTCGCACCGTCCTCGGCGAACCGTTCGACGATTGCCTTTCCGATCCCGCTCGAGGATCCCGTGACGACGGCGGTCTTCCCGTCGACGCTGAACTGCGAGAGCGTCATCGGCGCCCCTCCGTCTCGTCGACTCGGGTGGTGCGCGGACGGTACCGCTCGCTGCAGGTCGTGTGATTTGCTACCATCGTTCTGAGTTGTATGCCATCGATAATAAAATCTCGCTCCGACCGATGGGACGCCGACCCGCCATCGGACACGGCGGAGACTCGTACCGGCTACCATGTCGACAAACCGTCGACACCGCAGGACGGGTCGTGGTTATGCCGGAACTGACCGACAGTGGTCCGTCTCAGCTCACCGATTCGGCAACGGGGCGCTTACGCCGGAACGTAGTACCGAACGCCGTCCTCGAGTCGCGAGTCGAGGCGCCCCTCCGTCTCGAGGTGGGCGAGCATGCCGACCGTTTCGACGAGCAGGCGCTCGATATCGTGTTTTCGCCCCGCTCGGCTGGCCGCGAGGCCAAACGCCGTCGTTCCGTCGACCGAGACCGACTCGGCGGTCTCCTCGAGACGCGACTCGATGTCCGCGATCGATCGCGCGACCATGGCCTCGTACTCGGAGTGTACCGGACCGTGGCCGGGGTAGACGCGGTCGACGTCGGCGGACCTGATGCGACGAAGCGACTCGAGGAAGGTCGTGACCGACTCGCGGACGCCGTCGTCGAAGTTGACGAGCAGCGCCGGCGCACGAAACGGTTCCATCGCGACGTCGCCGGAAAACAGCGCCCGCTCGCCGTCGAGTTCCGTTCGGTAGCAGTACTGCGAGACGTGATGGCCCGGCGCGTGGATCGGCTCGACCTCGAGCGGGCCGACGTCGATGGGCGTCCCGTGGTCGAGCCAGACGTCGACCGCCTCGAGCGGCAGCAGGGTCCGGATGGTTCGGTGAAATCCGACGAGTCGCTCGGTCGCGGTATCGAGTACGTCGTCGTCGACGCCGGCCTCGACGAGGTTCGTCCGGGTCGCCGCTGCGACCGTCTCTATGTCTCGCTCGTACCGGGTTGCGATCTCTCGCGGCGCGTACACGGTCGGCGATCCGTTCTCGAGCAGCGTCCGCACCTGCCCGATGTGGTCTCTGTGCGCGTGAGTGAGCAGCAGGTGGTCGACGTCACCGGGATCGCATCGGGAGGCGGCCAGTTCGGCGGCGAGTTCGCTTCTGGCGTCGTCGCCGGGCATTCCCGCGTCGACGAGGACCGGTTCGTCACCGTCGAGGAGGTACGCCGCCGAGTGTCCCGGCGGCCATTCGACCGTGAACTCGAGTCGATGGACGCGCCGCTCGATCCCGCTCGCGGGCGTTCGATCGGGCTCTTCCATGCACCGTCGTTTGCGAGCGGAGTATATAAGCGCTCGCCGTCGGGCTCGGTTCGGGTCGGTCGGGACGGTTAGGACGGTCAGGCCGACTCGAGTCCCTCCCGCTCGCGCAGGTCGAGGCGTCGAACCTTCCCCGTCGTCGTCTTCGGCAGTTCGTCGACGAACTCGATCGCGCGCGGATACTGGTACTTCGCCAGCCGGGAGCGGACGTGATCCCGGAGCGCCTCTCGCATCGAGTCGGTGGCGTCGGCGTCGTCGGCGAGCACGACGAACGCCTTGGGGATCTCGCCGCGAGTGTCGTGGGGGACGCCGATGACGCCGGAATCGGCGACCGCGTCGTGGTCGGCCAGACACTCCTCGATCTCCCGCGGGCCGATCTTGTAGCCGGAGCTGATGATGACGTCGTCCGTTCGACTCCGAAAGGAGAGGTAGCCGTCCTCGGATAACACGCCCAGATCCTCGGTTCGCAACCAGCCGTTTTGCACCTTTTCGGCGTTCGCGTCCGGCCGATTCCAGTACTCGTCGAAGCACATGGGATTGCCGTCGTACTCGAGTGCGATCTCGCCGACCTCGCCGCGGGCTACGGGGTCGCCAGTATCGGGGTCCTGAACGCGGACGGTGTGTCCGGGTGCGACGACCCCCATCTTGCCGAACTCGTGGCCGACGCCGAGCGCCGTGCAGTCGGCGACGAACTGCAGGGCCTCGGTCTGCCCGTAGACCTCGTGGACGACGGCGTTTTCGAAGACGTCGGTCAGTCGCGTGGCCGTGTCTCGGTCGAGGGCTTCGCCGCCCTGGACGATGACGCGAACGCTCGAGAGATCGTACCGGCCGGCGCGGTCGGACTGGATTAGCATCCGAAGCGCGGTCGCCGGGCCGCCGGTCATCGTCACGTCGTACCGGTCGATCAGTTCGAACTCCCGCGTGGGATCGAATTCGCCGCCCGCGTCGATAACCGTCGGCGTCCCGAAGTACAGCGCCGGGTACAGGCTGAGATACAGCGACCCGATCCACGACCACTCGACGACGGTGCGGTTGACGTCGTCCTCGCGCACCTGAAGGTTGTACTGGCCGAGCAACACCGCCGGCAGCGCGCCCAGCATGCTGCGGTGGGGGTGTACCACGCCCTTCGGATTCCCCGTCGTCCCGCTCGTGTAGATCATCATCGCCGGATCGGTCGCCGACGTCGAAACGGTCTCGAACGTCGACGCCCGTCCCTCGAGCGCGTCCCAGAATGCCTCCTCTTCGTCGGTCGGCGTCGCCTCACCGACGACGAACGTCGACTCGAGCGCCGCGAGGTCGCCGGCGACGGGGCGAAGCGCCTCGAGGCTGTCGTCGTGGGCGACGAACGCCCTCGCCTCGCTGTCCTCGAGGCGAAACGACAGCGCGTCCGGGCCGAGGAGGACGCTCAGCGGAACCGAGACGGCGCCGAGTTTCCACGCCGCGACGTGTGCGACGAGCGTTTCGACCCGCTGGGCACCGCTGACGGCGATCCGATCCCCGCGTTCGATTCCGCGGTCCGCGAGGACGCGCGCGAACTGGGTCGCGTACTCGTCGAGTTGGTCGAAGCTGTACCGAGTCGCCGACCCGTCGCTCGCCCCCTCGCTCGAGGCATCGACGAGCGCGGGACGGCCCTCGCCGGTCGCCCATCGCTCACAGAGGTACGTCGCCATGTTGAACGTCTCGGGGATCTCCCACTCGAAGGACTCGTACAGGTCCTCGTAGTCGTCCCACTCCTCGCGGAAGAACCGATAGGCGTCCAGGCGCGGCTCGACGTCGCGATCGTCTCTCATGCGTACCAGCAGCAATGTGGACTGTTGTGTTAAGAGTTACCGTCACACGCACTAGTGCGGGCCGCGCGACAACACGAGACACTCCCGTAATTTCCGAAAGGGTAACTGTTATTGTGGTAGACAGTAACTCACGAGATGGAATGGACCTAGGTATTACCGATAGGACTGCAGTCGTCACGGGCGGTGGCGGCCGAATTGGTGGTGCAGATTGCCGAACGCTCGCCGAGGAAGGCGTCAACGTCGTTCCGCTGGACGTCGACGTCGACGGAGCCCAGAACGTCGCCGAAGAGATCAACGAAACCGCCGGCGGCGGCGACGCCCTGGCGGTGGAGTGCGACCTCACGGACCGAACCGACGTAAGCGAGGCGATGGACGAGGTCAGAGACGAGTTCGGCGGCGTCGACATCCTCGTGAACAACGCGGCGATGGTCGACGCGAGAGACCGCATCGCCACCTTCGACGACGACGTCTGGGACCGCGACGTCGAAATCAACCTCACGGGAACCTACAACATCAGCAAGGAGGTCTTCCCGAACATGTGCGAACGCGGCTGGGGTCGCGTCATCAACATGTCGTCGATGGCCGGCTGGTACGGCGGCTTCGGGCAGTTTTCCTACTCGGCGACGAAGGCGGCGATGATCGGCGTCGGCAAGACGATGGCCCTAGAGGGCGCTCAGTCGGGCGTCACGTCGAACATCATCGCGCCGAATATCGTCGTCGGGGAGTGGTCGGACATGGACCCCGACGAACTCCGAGAGAACGTCGACCCCTACTTCGCCCGGATCGCCGAGGCGACGCCGATGCGACAACTCGGCAGCGAGGACGACGTCGCGGACATGGTCACCTACCTCAGTTCGGAACAGGCCTCCTACGTTACGGGACAGATCATCGGCGTGACCGGCGGCGTCGACCTCTTCTCGTTCTGACTTCTTCGGAACACGTTCCGTTTTTATCTTACCGCTCTCGAGCGGTCACTCGAACACAACGGCTATTAACTCGCGTTCTGTTTTATATCCTGGCATGGAAGGACATGACACTTCACCCGTCACTCGCCGGCGGGTGCTTCAATCCGGTGCGGTTGCGACCGGTGTCGCAATCGCCGGCTGTCTCGGCGGCAGCGGCGATACGATACAGTACATGGGACGCGGTGGTGCAACGCAGGATGCGTTCAGAGACGTCGTAACGGAGTGGGAAGAGGAAAACGACGTGGACGTTCAGCACATGGAGGTCGCGGACGACGCGGAGATGCTCAGCGTCCTCGAGGGAAATCCCGGCGAGATCGACCTCTGTAACCCCTCGCCGAACGGATTCGCACAATTTCGTGACGCGGATATCCTCGCCGATCTCGATTACGGCGAGATTCCCAACTACGACAATATCGACGATCCGTGGCACGATGTCCCGTTCCTCGAGGACCACGAGGATGGCGTCTACCGGTACATCTCGACCCAGGGGCTCGCGTACAACACCGAAGAAGTCGACGAGTTCGATTCCTGGGAGGAAATCGAACAGGACGAGTACGAGGGTCAGATCTCGCTGTTCGCGGGCGCGGAAGTACGATTTGCCAACGCTGCGGCCGCCGCGGGCGAAGACATCAACGAAATCGGAGACGAAGACGTCTTCGACGCGATCGTCGAGAAAGCCGAGGACCAACACGAGAACGTCTTCCAGTACTGGGCGTCCGGCGACCAACACATGCAGTTCCTGCGCGAAGAGCAAGCACTCATCTCCTCGGCCTGGGGCGGTCGAGTCCTCTCGCTGCAGGCTGACGACCAACCGATCGAGTACTTCATCCCCGAAGAGGGTGCCGTCACCCACAGCGAAGGGTACGCGATCCCCGACGGCAGCGAGAATCAAGAGACGGTTCACGAACTCCTCAACTGGCTCTACGAACGGGAGAACCTGATCGAACTGTCGACGAACATCGACTATCCGATCCCGATCGAAGATCCGCCCGACGAGATCACCGAGTTGCCCGATTATACGGAACACCCGGACGATCTGACGTGGATCGACTGGGACGTGGTGTTGCCACACCAACAAGAGATCTCGCAGGCGTTCGACGAAATACGCGGAAGCTAACCTCCCGGCCGCCGAGGCCCTGTTTTTGGGCGACCCACGCCCTCGAGCGACCGGTTCGAACGTCGACGTCTCGTTTCTACCGAGTCGACGTGGGCGTCACCGGATCGCGTCCGCCTCTCGAAGCTCCTCGAGTTCCCCGTCGGAGTATCCCACCGCCGAGAGCAGCGACTCGGTGTGTTCGCCCTGGGCGGGCAGGTCTTCGTTCGTCTCCGCCGGCGTCTCGCTCGAGCGAGCCGGGAAGCCGATTCGGGGCGGCGCGTCGTCGGGGCGTTCGACCAGGTCGCGCGCGTTCAGCTGCGGATGCTCGACCATCTCCGCGGGGCTGTAGACGCCGCCGAAGGCCGCGTCGACGTCGCCGAGGGCGTCCTCCCACTCCTCGCGGGTCCGCTCTGCGAACAGGGCCTCGAGCTCTTCGGCCACGGCCGCGAACGTCTCCGGATCGTGGTCTTCGTGGGCGTCGATGAGGTGTTCTTTGTCCACCGCCTCGCAGAACGCGCGCCAGAACTTCGGCTCGAGGGCGGCGAGGGTCACCCACTCGCCGTCGGCCGTCTCGTAGCTGTCGTACCAGGGGAACGTCCCCGACAGCGCGGTCTGGCCGGGACGCGGTTCGGCGGGGTCGCCGGTGAGGGCCTGATAGGTCACCGACTGCGAGAACGACGCGACGACGTCGCTCATCGCGACGTCGATGTACTCGCCGCCGGTGTTGCCGAGTTCGCGCGACAGCAGCGCTTCGGTGATCGCGAACGCGGAGAACAGCCCGCCGCCCATGTCGCCGATCGGATAGCCGGGCATCTGGGGTTTGTCTTCGGGGGATTCGCGGGTCATATCGAGCAGCCCGGCCAGTCCGACGTAGTTCAGGTCGTGGCCCGCCCGATCCGCCCACGGTCCGTCCTGTCCGTAGCCGGTCAACGAACAGTAGATCAGCTCCTCGTTGTACGAGCGAAGCGTCTCGTAGTCGATTCCGAGCCGGTCGACGACGCCGGGTCTAAACTGTTCGAAGACGACGTCGGCCGATTCGACGAGCCGGTAAAAGGCCTCGGTTCCCTCGTCGGATTTCAGATCGAGCGAGACGCTCTTTTTGCCCCTGTTTACCATCTCGAAGATGGCGCCGACGTCCCGTTCGGAGCGCGGTTGCCCGTGGCGGGCGTAGTCGCCGGCACCCGTGTCTTCGACTTTGATGACTTCGGCGCCGGAGTCGGCGAGCAACTGGGTCGCGTACGGTCCCGGAAGCAAGCGCGTGAGGTCGAGTATGCGTACTCCGTCGAGTTGCATAGTTTACCATACACGTTCCGGTACTTCAACGTAGGGATTGCTGGCGGGTCGAAAACGGGGGGTTGTGCGGCTCGTTAGCGCCCTTTGAACTCCGGCTCGTAGTCGTCCTCGGCGAACGCGCGAGCGCCCTCTTCGTGGTCTTCGGTCGCGAGCAGCGGCTCGAACACCGTGTTGTCGTACTCGATGCCCTCCTCGAGGGTCGACTGGGTTGCCATCCGGGCGGAGTCTTTGATCGCCTGGATCGCCAGCGGCGGCTTCGAGGCGATCGTTTCGGCGAACTCCTGGGTCGTCTCCTCTACGTCGTCGGGGACGCGGTTGACGATACCGAGTTCCTTCGCGCGACTCGCGCTGATGTGCTCGCCCGTCATCGCGATCTCCTTGGCCGCCGCCGGGTTGGCCAGTTTCGCGATGTACTGGACGCCGCCGGCGCCGGGGATGATTCCCAGATCGACCTCGGGGAGTCCGAGGCGCGCGTCTTCGTCGGCGAACCGGAAATCACAGGCCATCGCCGTCTCGAGGCCGCCGCCCAGACAGTAGCCCTCGATCTTCGCGATGACCGGCGCCGGGAAGTCGCGGATAAACCGGTAGTGGTCCCGGCTGGAACTCGCGCCGGCGGCGGCGTCGTCGAACTCGGTGATGTCGGCGCCGGCACAGAAGTTCCCCTCCGCGCCCTCGAGGACGACCACTCTGAGTGCGATCTCCTCGTCGTTCTGGTCCTCGAGCAGTCGAAGGCTCTCGATGATGTCGTCGCGCAGTTGCCCGCTCAGTGCGTTGAGCGCGTCGGGTCGGTTCAGGGTCACGCGGCCAACGCCAGTGTCTTCGTCGAACGCAACCGTCGTCGTATCTAACGATTCCTGCATACAGGTACACGTTTTCGTGACAGCATATAATTATGCCGATGGGTGCCACTGTGAGGTGAACCGCGGTGACGTGGTCCGTTCCGTCGTGCGGGTATAGTTTTATACGGTCCGTCTGCAACCATACTGACGTATGACAGACCGAGACGTCTTTTTGCCAGTCGGTGCACAGCCGACGCTCGACGCGCTCGTCGAGCAGGCGATCGCCGCGGAAGAACTCGGATACGACCGAGCGTGGTTCCCGGAATCGTGGGGTCGAGACGCCGTCACGGCGATTACCGCGGCGGCGGAACGGACCGACGAGATCGGCCTCGGAACGAGCATCGTCAACGTCTACTCGCGTTCGCCCGCGTTATTGGGCCAGACCGCGGCGACGTTACAGGAGGCGACCGACGGCCGGTTCCGCCTCGGCGTCGGCCCGAGCGGACCGATCGTTATCGAGAACTGGCACGGCATGGAGTTCGGCAACCCCCTCCGCCGAACGCGGGAGACGATCGAGGTCGTCAAGCAGGTGCTGAGCGGCGAGATCGTCGAGTACGACGGCGAATACTTCGATCTGGACGGGTTCAAACTACGGTGTGGCGCGCCCGACCCGATTCCGCCGATCGACGCCGCGGCGCTCGGCCCGAAGGCGGTCGAACTGGTGGGTCGCTTTGCCGACGGCTGGCACGCGGTCAATTACACCAGAGGCGGCATCGAAGACCGACTCGAGGACCTCGAGCGAGGGGCCGACCTCGGCGACCGTGACGTCGACGACCTCCGCGTCACTCTGTCGGTCGGATGCTGTGCGCTCGAGGACGCGGAGCGGGCGAACGACCTCGTCGCCCAGCATATCGCCTTCTACATCGGTGGCATGGGGACGTTCTACCGGGATAACCTCGCTCGGCAGGGGTACGAGGACCTCGCTCACGAGATCCACGACTCCTGGCAGGAAGACGAACGCGACCACGCGGTCGAGCTCGTCAAGGCCGAACTCCGCGACCAGATGGGTGCGGCCGGAACGCCGGCCGACGCTCGCGCCCAACTCGAGCAGTTCGAGGAGATCGACGCCGTCGACGCCGTCTACGTCTCGTTCCCGCGCGGAGCGACCACCGAGGAGATCCACGAGACGATGGAGGCCCTCGCGCCGTAGGCGGATCATCCACCTCGCCGTTAACCACAGAATTTTTACACGAAGCAGTGATCTTTATATGCTTATTTCGACAACGTGTAGCCACTAATGGCGAAATCAGTAGATAGTAGTCCAGGCGTCTCTTTCGGCGTCGATCAGGAGACGGAGCTCATCCTCCAGAACATCGACGAGTTCATCCAACAGGAAGTCAAGCCGATCGCCGACGAACTCGGCGAGACGCTGACGAATCCCCGACTCGGCCACGAGCCGGACGGTCGACTGACCGACGAGGTCGTCGAGGCCCAACAGGAGGTTCGACGCAAGAGCGCCGAGGCGGGGTTCTACGCAATGAACATGCCCGAATCGGCTGGCGGTCAGGACGTCTCCGCGATCACCTGGTACCGAGCCAACAAACGCGTCGCGAAGTCCGACGTTCCGCTGGCGACGAACGTCCTCGCCGGCCCGGAGGGTCCGAAACCCCTGCTCGCCCAGGCTGAGGGCGACCAGGTCGAAACATACCTCGAGCCGGCGATGCGCGGCGAGAAGTCGACGGCGTTCGGTCAGACCGAGCCGGGCGTGGGATCGGACTCGCCGAACATGGAAACTCGCGCCGAGAAGGACGGCGACGAGTGGGTGCTCAACGGGACGAAACAGTGGATCACGAACGCGCCCTACGCCGACTTTATCCAGGTGTTCGCGCGGACGACGCCACAGGAGGAAGCCGGTAGACACGGCGGCATCACGTGTTTCATCGTCGAGCCCGACGAATACGAGATCGGCTCGCTGAACAACGCCGTCGGCGCGGAAGGGGTCCAGGCCGAAGTTCACTTCGACGACGTTCGTCTCGCCGAGGACCGCGTGCTCGGCAACGTCGACACCGCCTTCTACGACGCCATGTCGTTTCTGGGCCTCGGTCGGGTGGAGATCGGCGCGACGGCGGTCGGCCACGCCGAGTGGCTCCTCGACGAGGCGACGGAGTACGCCAACAGCCGGGAGGCCTTCGACGAAAACATCGGCAAGTACCAGGCCGTCTCCCACAAGATCGCTCGCGGCCGAGCGAACGCGTTTGCCGCCGACACCGTCGGCCTCAAATGCGCGTGGCTGCTCGACCAGGGCGAGCAAGCGATCGCCGAGTCGTCGATCCTCAAGTGGTTCGCGACGAACACCGTCTGGGAGATCGCCGACGACGTCGTCCAGATTCACGGCGCGAACGGACTGGCCGAGGAGAACCCGTACATGAACCACCTCCACCGCGCGCGAATCCAGCGGATCGTCGAAGGCACCGACGAGATCCAGCTCAACACGATCGCAAAACAGTACGGCGTCGAAACCTGATCTTCCGATCAGGACTCCCAGCCAACCAGTTGGCCCTCCTCCTGCTCGAGGGGCGATTTGAGCACTTTTCCGGTCGGATTCCGCGGCAGCGACTCGATGAACACGAACTCTCTCGGTTTTTTGTAGTCCGCGAGTCGGTCACCGACGTATGCCTGGAGTTCCTCGGCGGACGGCTCCTGGCCGTCGACGGGAACGATCGCCGCCTTGATTCGTTCGCCCCAGGTGTCGTCGGGCGCGCCGACGATCGCCACCTCGTCGACGGCCGGATGTTCGTGGAGCGTCTCCTCGATCTCGGCCGGATAGACGTTCTCGCCGCCGGTGATGATCATGTTGTCGGCCCGACCGACGAATTCGACGAAGCCGTCTTCGTCCTGGCGAACCAGGTCGCCCGAGACGAAAAAGCCCTCCTCGTCGAACACCTCGTCGGTCTTCTCTGACATCCCGTGATAGCCATTGAACATCGTCGGGCCGCGGTAGCAGACCTGGCCGATCTCGCCCGGTTCGACCACCTCGCGAGTTTTCGGGTCGATGACCTTGAGCAGGACGTTGAGAACCGGTTTGCCGACGCTGTCGGGGTGCTCGAGCGCCTGATTCGGCTGGAGGAACGTCGTCGTCGGCGACATCTCGGTCTGGCCGAACGCCTCCTGTAAGTCGGCGTCGAACGCCTCCGAGATCGTCTCCTTGAGTTCCCGCCCGGACGGTGCGGCGCCGATTCCGAACTCCTCGAACGCCGAGAGGTCGTACTCGTCGAAGTCGTCGACCGCCAGCAGCGCTCGCGCCATCATCGGAACGAAGAAGCCGGAGGTCACCGCCTCCTCCTCGATCACGTCCATGACACGGTTCGGTTCGAACCCGTCCATCAGGACGGTCGTCGCACCCGCGTAGTAGTTGTTGACGAACATCCCGAACGCGGCGATGTGAAACAGCGGCGTCACGATCAGTCCGCGTCCGTCGACGTTGACGTCGCGTCCCTCGAGGGCCTTCTCGACGATCCCGTTGACAGTCATCTGGATGATGTTGTCGTGGGTGAGCAGACAGCCCTTCGGATCGCCGGTCGTCCCGGAGGTGTACATCAACATTGCCTCGTCGACCCGAGAAGAGGCGATCTCGACGGAGTTGGTGCCGGACTGCTCGCGGAAGTCGACGTAATCGTCGGCGTAGTCGGGTCGGTCCGTCCCGTAGAACAGCGTCTCGTCGGGCACCGTCGGTTCGTCGTGGATCTTGTCGACGATCTCCGCAGCGTGATCGTCGAACAGGAGCAGTTCTGCGTCGGAGTCCTCGAGGACGTACTGTACCTCCTCGGCCTGAAACCGGTGGTTGACCGGGACCGGCAACGCGCCGATTCGCATCGCTCCGAGGTACGTCTCGAGCGTCGGGATCGAGTTCGTCGTGTAGACGGCGACCTTGTCGCCGCGTTCGATGCCGCGGTTTTGCAGGCCGTTCGCAACCTGATTGATCCGCTTGTCGAAGGTGTCGTTCGTGATGGCGGTCCGTCCCCCGTCGACGGGCGTCATCACGATCGCCTCCTTGTCCGGGAACTTGTACGCGTTCCGCTCGGCGAGCCAGCTAAGGGTTAGTCCTTGCATGAGAGTTACAACCACACATCCCGCCATAGGTATTACGGTCAACACGTTGTGCCGGTTCGGCTGACAAACGGCGGACGTGGAACGGCCGATGGACGACGGTCGATGGATGACGACCGATAAACGAGAGCCGACGAACGAAGAACGGCGGATCGCCGGTATCAGGACCGTTCCTCGCCGCCGCTCGGAACGCGGGACTGTCCTCGTTCACGCTCCTGATACTGGGTTACGCGGGCCTGCTTTCGCTGCTCGCGTTTCCGACGGGCCTCCCCGTCCATCATGTTCTGGCTCCAGTTGATCCCCGAGTCGGTCTCGAGCGAAACGGCGTCGACGCCCTCTATCGACCCGACGCGATCCTCGACCTCGTCGATGAAAAACGGGATCTGCATGCAAAACGGCGACGTCAGGTGCATCGAGACGGTAACGTGTCCGTCGTCGATCTCGATCTCGTCGATCAGGCCCATCGAGACGATGCTGAGGTCGGTTCCGTTCGCGGCGCTACACGGATCGACGATCTCGTCGAGTCGCTCGCGAACGCGGGCTTCGTCCATCAGGCCACCTCCTCGGCCTCGATGGCGTCCGTGGTCGAGTACGGTTCGGCGAGCCCGTCCTCGCTTCGATGTCGGTCGAACTCGTCGCCGTCGATTCGCGACCGCGCGTCGTCGATGTCCAGCCCGATGAGTTCGGCGTAGTTCTCGCCGAGTATCTTCCGTTTGTGCTCGTCGGTGAGCCGTGGCAGTTCGCCCATCGTGCTCGTGTTCTTCCGAACGTCGTCCGGGAACTCGAAGTCGCGAAACGCCTCGAGTTGCGGTCTCGGGTGGACCGACATCGCGCCCGAACTCCAGAACAGCCGATCCATCCCGTCCTCGCCGACGAGGCTGATCAGTTCGGCCAGAATCTCCGCGAAGCGGCGCTCGTTGCCGAGCAGGATCGGCGGCACGCCCTCGAGGTTGACGTGGACGTTCGGAAACCGCGCGAGCTGCCAGGCGGTCTCCTCGGTGAACGCGAACCCGCCGTGGACGATGCTGAAGTCGAGGTCCGGGAAACTCTCGGCGGCGACGTCGACGTCCCGCGGATGGTACGGCCCGCGCGGAACCGGCCCGAACGGGATCGCTTTGTGGATGTCGATGAGGTCGATACCGAGGTCGATCGCTTTCTCGAACACCGGAAACGCCACGTCGGGGTCGCCCATGCTCCAGCCCTCGTGGTGGTCCGCGCTCCAGTGGGACGGGTAGAGCTTGACCCCGATCGGATCGAACGACTCGACCTGTTCCTCGAGCGTTTCCTCCCACTCGTCTCGAAGCGGGTCGACGGCCGCGTACGATCGAAACCGGTCGGGCCAACGATCGACGACGTCGCCGGCTTTCTCGTTGGCGACCAGCCCGTCGTGAAACGCGTACATCGGGACGGGATGGAACGTCGACATGTCCGTGTAGCTCTCCCGGAACAGCATGTTCGCCGTCTCCTCGACGCTCCAGTCGCGAACGAACCCCTCGGGCTCGAGGCTGTACTCTTCGGGCATGACGCCGTCGACGGTGCCGTAGAGCATCTCCGTGATCCCCTCGGCGTGTTGCTCGTTCCGATAGTTCGCCGGTTCCAGGTTGTACGCGTGGGTTACGGCGTCGTAGACGAACGTCTCCTCGAGGTCGATCATGTAGTCTCTCCTCCGGCGAGTACGGTTCGTCCGCTCGACGGTTCGATCCTTATCATGATGTTAGGTACCATGAGTCACAGTAGACCACTCCTGTCATTAAATAGCTATTGGAGGGCTGTAATGAATGACCGGTCCGGTATCGTTGCCACTGAACCAGACCACACACTGGTCGCGACGCTGCCTGTCGGTCAGTTGTGCAGTGACGTTCAGCGGCGGCCATCTCTGGCAGGGGGGTCTGTAGTAGCCACTGAAATGATTTACATACTGATCACAACGCTGTACTGCGATCAGGTGTGCATTGACTTTCAGTGGCTACTATGACTCGAGTGAGGTGTTTCGACACGCTATCCGATCGGTCCTGACAAACCAGTGATACGTACTGGTGGCCGGTAACCGATAGTCTCCACCCCGCTCACCAGACATAGATTTATATGATAACATATGGTGCCTCTCCCCATGGCTGATATTGACAATCAACAGTCAGTAACGCGGCGACAGCTGCTAGGAACCGGCGCAGTAGCATGCGGGATTGCGGTGACCGGTTGCGTCGGCGGGAGCGGTGATTCGATCGCCTATATTAGCCGCGGTGGTGCCACGCACGACGCAGAACGGGAGGTGATGGCCGAGTGGTCCGAGGAGTCCGATATCGAGGTGACACACCAGGAAGTCGCGGACGATACCGAGATGCTCGAACTCATCGACGCGAACCCCGAGGAGTTCGATTTCACGAACCCCGTCCCCGCAGCGTTTGCCCAGCACAGCCTGTTGTACGACGAGGAACTGTTCACCGAGATCGATTTCGGCGAAATTCCGAACTATAGTAGTCAGTGAAACGATTTACACACCGATCGCGACGTCGCCCTGCGATCGGGTGTGCATTGACTTTCACTGACTACTATACGACAACATCAAGGACTCCTGGCAGGAGGCGCCGTTTCTCCAGGGCCACGACTACGGGGCGTTCTACTACAACAACTCCCAGGGGATCGCGTACAACACCGAACACGCGGAGCCGACCTCGTGGGAGGATATCAAAGATCCGGAGCACGAGGGGTAACTCACGCTCCACGACAACGCTCTCGCACGGTTCGCGAACACCTGCGCGCAACTCGGTCTCGACCCGGGCGAAGCGGCCACCGACGAGGCGTTGTTCGACGAGGTGTTCGACGAGATGGCGGAGCTACACGAGAACGTCTTCACGTACTGGGTCGCCGGCGACGAGTGGATGCGATTGCTTCGGGAAGAACAGGCACACCTCGTCGAGGGGTGGGGCGGTCGAACTGAAACGCTCATGGAGGACGGAAATCCCGTCGATTACGTCATCCTGGAGGAAGGCTGTCTCACCTACGCCACCGGATTCGCAATCGTCGACGAAAGCGACATGAAAGAGGAGGTGTACGACCTGCTCAACTTCATCTACGAACGAGAGAACGCCGTCAGCCTGTCGCTCGGCCACAACTACCCGGTGCAACTCGAGGGTCCGCCCGAAGAGATCACCGAGCGGTTCGATTACGTCGAAAGCCCCGACGACGTCGTCTGGTTCAACTGGGAAGAAATCCTCCCGATACAGGACGAAATCGAGGGACGGTTCGATCAGATCAAATCGTTATAGATCGCTGTCCTCGAGCGAGCCGCGACGATCAAGAGGACGGCCAGTAGCCACCATCACCGAACGCGAGTTCGCATTCCTTTCCGATACTGTACTAGCCTGATACACGTTCGTTTTATACAGTAGCTCGCGAAGGAAGTAGTATGCCCACTCTCGAGACTGACGTCCACGAACTGATCCGCGATTCGGTACGGGACCTGGCCGCCGACTTCGATTCGGCCTACTGGCGAGAACACGTCGAGGAGAAACGCTTTCCCCAGGAATACTGGGAGGCACTCGCCGACAACGGCTGGCTCGGCGTCGCGATCGACGAGGAGTACGGTGGCGAGGGGATGGAGATGCACGAGATGGCGATGGTCATCGAGGAACTGGCACGCGGCGGCGGGCAGGGCGGCATCATCTTCATCCTGACGCCCGTTTTCGGCGGGATCAGCATTCAGCGACACGGCACGGACGAGCAGAAATCGACGTATCTTCCCCAGATCGTCGACGGCGAGATGAAGTTCTGTATGGGGCTGACCGAAGCGAACGCGGGGACGAACACCCTCTCGATCGAGACGTCTGCTTCTCGAGACGGCGACGAGTTCGTCATCCACGGGGAGAAGACGTTCATCAGCAGCGTCGAAACCGCAGACGAGATGCTGCTGGTCGCCCGGACGTCGCCGTTCGATCCGTCGAACCCCGTTCACGGCGGCACGCTGTTTCTGGTCTCGGATCCGGCCGAGCGCGACGCGATTTCGCTGTCGACGCTCGACACGGCGGTGCCGTGGTTCGAACACCAGTATCAGGTCTCCATCGACGGGCTCCGCGTTCACGAAGACGACGTTCTCGGATCGGTCGACGACGGATTCAAACTCATGTTCGACACCCTCAACACCGAACGCATCGCCGGCGCCGCCAGCGCGCTCGGCGGCGGACTGCGCGCGGTCGACCTCGCGGTCGACTACGCGAACGACCGCGACGTCTTCGGACAGCCCATCGGCTCCCACCAGTCGATCCAGCACCCGCTCGCCGAGTCCTACGCCAAACTCACGGCCGCTCGAGAGCTCACCTACAGCGCGGCCGCGAAGTGGGACGCCGGCGAGGACTGCAGTATGGAGACCAACGCCGCGAAACTCCTGACGAGCGAGTTCAGCACCGAGGCGGCCTCGAGAGCGATCCAGGCCCACGGCGGGAACGGTTTCACGGAGGAGTACGAGGTGTACAAGATCTGGCAGAACTCGCGGCTCACACAGACCGTGCCGGTTTCGAACGAGATGGCGAAAAACCACATCGCGGAGCACCACCTCGGACTCCCACGGTCGTATTAGCCCGACACGAGTCACGCAGGAAAACAGTTTTACCTCCTGTCGTGATATCCGATATGGGATGCCAATAGGTACCATTACACGCCGCGAGGCGCTCGGCGGGCTCGGCGTCGCCGGGGCCGGCCTCGTAGCCGGTTGCGTCGGCGGCTCCGACGACGACGAACTGCACATACTCACCGACCTGTCGAGCGACGAGTGGCAAGAGTACTGGGAGAACGACCTCATCCCCGGCTACGAGGAGGAGTACGGTCTCCCCGTCGAACACGAGTACACCGGACTCGACGAAGTCGGGCGACAGCGGCTCGCGACGCTGATGCAGGCGCAGGATCCGCCCGGTATTTTCCACGCGAGCCTCCCGGAGATCGGCGATCTCGTCAACCAGGGACAGCTCGCGGAAGTCAGCGACGTCCTCGAGGACCTCGAGGAGGAGTGGGGCGAGCCGGTCTTTCGATACCTCCTCGAGCCGGACGACGGCCAGATCGTCAATATTCCACACGGACCGTACATCGGGTGTCTGCAGTACCGCGAGGACCTCTACGAGGAACTCGACCTCGAGGTCCCCGAAACGTGGGACGACCTCCTCGAGAACGCGCGGGCGATAGACGAGATGGACAACGACGTCCGCGGGTTCGGACTCGCGGCCGGCCCAGAGGGGAAACCCGACGCCGACTTCTCGTGTTGGCTCGCGAACGCGGGCGGCAACCGGTTTCGATGGAACGGCGACGACGTCGAGTTAGCCTACGACGAAGACGACGTCCTGGCCGTCTTCGAGTTCCTACAGGAACTCGCCCAGTACTCGCCCGACCCGTCGAGTCTGGATTACGGGACGACGATCGAGTACTGGGCCAGCGGCCGTCTCGGCCAGTGTATCATGCTCAACGCGTGGGTCTGTTCGGCGGCCTACAACGCGGGTGCGGAGGAGGTCGCGCTCAACACGAAACAGGAGGTCGTTCCGCACCGGGAGGGCGTCGATCCGGACGTCCGCGGCTTCGTCACGATGACCGGCGCGCCGGTGCTCGAGGGTGCGACCCACACCGACGGCGCGAAAGACTTCAATCGGTACATGTACGGCCCGGAGCGCCACATCGAGGTCAGTTTGATGGAGCCGATGCGATTCCTGCCGCCGTACGAATCCATCCTCGAACACGAGGAGTACCGCAGCGCCGACGTGTTCCAGATCGACGACGGCTACTTCCTCGAGCGCAACGAGTACCTCCTGCAGGAGATCGCACCGCAGGTATCGGATCCGGAGAGCCCGACGACGCCGGAGACGCTCGGCCTGCTGTCGTTCGACATCGACTCCCAGATGATCAACCGCCTCATCGTCGAAGAGGAGGATCCCGAGGACGTCTACGAGTGGGGGATGGACGAACTCGAACGGCGGTTCGAGGACGTCAAAGCGGACGCGAACTACTGATTTCCAGCGTCGAGCCCCACTTCGCTGGTCGCGATCGTATCGAACAAAACATCTATACCTGCAGACAATGTGTCTGTAACACATGTCATATGGTAGCGCATACGAAGCCGTCGCGGACCTGCACGACAAAGAGGCCGGCTGGGAGGAACACGTCCACGTAGGGAGCAAGGAATCGCTCAACCTCGCCACCGAAGCGCTCGGCCGCCACGGCGACTCGTCGGAAACGGGACTGCGAATCCGGGACTTCGAGACCGGCGAGACGGAGACGTACACGTTCGCCGAACTCGACGCCGCCGCCAACCGGGTCGCGAACTACCTGGTGGAACACACCGACCGCGGCGCTCGCGTCGGGGCGAAACTGCCCACCCAGTTCGAGCTGTACGCCGTCGTCTTCGGGACGATCAAGGCGGGTCGAATCTACCTCCCGCTGGCGCCCGTCTTCGGACCCGACGCGCTGAACTATCGCCTCGAGGACTCGCGGACGTCAGTACTGTTTACGACCGAACACGGCTGCGAAACCGTCGACGCCGATCTGCCGGCGCTCGAGCGGATCGTCACGGTCGACGGCGGCTCCGTCGACGGGTCGGCGACCGTCGACGACTACGACGCCGTCAGGTCCTGTGACGACTCCTTCGAGGCGGTCGAGACGCACCCGAACGATCCGTTCACGCTGACCTACACCTCCGGGACGACGGGATCGCCGAAGGGCGTGCTGAGTCCGCACCGCGGCCCGGTCGAACTCTACGCCTTCACGGAGTACGTCGTCGACCTGCGTCCCGACGACGTCTACCTCGTCGCGGCCTCGCCCTCGTGGTCCTACGGCCTCAACATGGGGACGATCATGTCGGGCATCCGCGGGACGGCGATCGGCTGCTACCGCGGCCAGTTCAATCCTCACACGTTCTTCGAAACCCTCGAAGAGTGGGACGTCGACAACGCGATGATCCCGCCGACGGCGCTTCGACAGTCCCGGGCCGCCGGGATCGACCTGGGAGAGTACGATATCGATCTTCGCGTGCTGATCTCGGCGGGCGAGGCGCTCGATCAGGACACCGTCGACTGGTGCGAGGGCGGCCTCGGCGCGCCGCCACAGGACTCCTACGGCCTCACGGAGGGCGGGATGGTCGTCTGCAACTACGCGTTCGACGACTGGGAGGTCAAACCCGGGAGTATGGGGAAGGTCCTTCCCGGCGCCGAGGTCGCCCTGTTGGACGAAGACGGGAACGAAGTCGAACAGGGCGAGGTCGGCGAAATCGCGATCAAGCGCGACGAGGCTCCGACGGGCTCGTACTGGGGGCGTCCCGAGCAGTCCCTCGAGACGTTCACCGGGCTCTGGCTGCGGACGGGCGACCTGGCCAGACGGGACGAGGACGGCTACTTCTGGTACGTCAGCCGCGCCGACAACGTCATCATCTCCTCGGGCTACCGTATCGGCCCCGAGGAAGTCGAGGAGACGCTGTTGAACCACCCCGCCGTCGAGGAAGCGGCGGTCGTCGGCAAGGACGACGACACCCGCGGCGAGATCGTCGCGGCGTACGTGACCCTCGTCGGCGAGCACGAGCCGTCCCCGGAGCTCGAGGACGAACTCAGCAACTTCGCCCGGGAGGAGCTCTCGAAACACGAGTATCCGCGCGAGATCGCGTTCATCGACGAACTGCCGAAGACGGCGAGCGGGAAGATCAAACGCGCCGAACTCGCGGACTGAGCGGCCCGCGGACCGAAACTCGTTTGGCTCCGCTCCGTGAGGATCGGAGTAGGACCACCGATGCAGATCGATCCGCGCGACGACACGCACTCGATGTACCGCACCCTGACCGGGCTCGTCGTTCCCCGCCCAATCGGGTGGATCAGCACCCGCAGCGACGCGGGCGTCGACAACCTCGCTCCCTACAGCTTCTTCAACGCCGTCAGCGTCGATCCGCCGATCCTCATGTTCGCTCCGATCGACAGACCGGACGGCCTCACGGACACTGCGACCAACGTTCGAGAGACCGAGGAGTTCGTCGTCAACCTCGTCACCCACGAGTTCGCCGAGGCGATGAATCGAACGAGCGCCGAACTGCCGTCGTCCGAGAGCGAGTTCGACGCCGCGGACGTCGAGCGAGCGCCCTCGGAGCGCGTCGAGCCCCCTCGAGTAGCGGGGGTCGCCGCCGCCTTCGAGTGCGTACTGTACGACGTCCTCGAGGTCGGTTCGAACTCGCTCGTTCTGGGCGAGGTCGTTTCGGTCCACGTCCGCGACGACGTCACGACGGACGGAAAGGTGGATACGACGAAACTCGACGTCATCGGACGCCTCTCCGGCGGGTTCTACGACGGGGTCGACGATCGATTCGAGATGAAGCGACCGGACTGATCTCCGTTCGAGGACTCGAGGGTTCGAGACCGCCCTCGAGAATGCAAAGAGTGAACTACATCCGTGCCAACGGGTAGCACATGTCTGGTTCGGACGTAACCGACGAGGTAACGCACGGAACGGAGCGCGTCAACGGCGTTTCGATACACTACGTCACCGCGGGGTCGGGACCGCCGCTGGTCTTGCTCCACGGGTGGCCCCAGACCTGGTACGAGTGGCGGGACGTGATCCCCTCGTTCGCCGCCGAACACACCGTCATCGCGCCCGACTTGCGGGGGCTCGGCGATTCGGAAACGCCCGCGTCGGGGTACGATAAGGACACCGTCGCGACGGACGTTCGAGAACTCGTTCACGCGCTCGGACACGGCGACGAGCGCATCGCGCTCGTCGGCCACGACTGGGGGATGCCGACGGCCTACGCGTACGCGGCCCAGTATCGGGAGGAGGTCGCCGCGCTCTGCGTTCTCGAGGCGGGACTCCCGGGCGTCCGCGAGGACGAAAAGCGCCACTTCTGGCACACCCGTTTTCACGGCGTGCGAGACTTGCCGGAGCGCCTCGTCGCCGGCCGGGAACGGATGTACCTCGAGTGGTTCTACAAGGAGGGCGCGTACGACCCCGCCGCGATCGATTCGGACGCCCGAGACGAGTACGTCCGCTGTTACTCCCAGCCCGGCGGACTTCGCGGAGGGTTCGAATACTACCGCGCGTACGACGACGACGCCGAGAACAACGCGGTCCACGCCGAAACGCCCCTCGAGATGCCCGTACTCGCACTCGGCGGCGCGGCGTCGTTTCGCAGCCTTCCGATCGAGGATATGAACGCGGTTGCGACCGACGTCGAGGGCGAAGTCCTCGAGAGGGCCGGCCACTGGATTCCCGAGGAACGCCCCGAGTACTTCGTCGAACGGGTGGAATCGTTCCTCGAGTCCGCGACGGAGTAGTTGCCGTCTCAGTCTCGGACCTGCCGGGGAGACGGACGTGAAAAACGAGAGGCGCGTCGACTACCGTTCCAGGATGTTCACGCAGGAGACCGCACCCGTCGCGTTGCGCCCGATCCCGATGTTGTGCTGGAGGCCGACCTCGGCGTCCGGAACCTGCACGTCGCCGGCCTCGCCTCGCAGCTGTTCGAAGATTTCGGCGATCTGTGCGACGCCGGTCGCCCCGATCGGGTGCCCTTTCGAGAGCAGCCCACCGGACGGGTTGACCGGCTTGTCGCCGTCGAGGTGCGGAACCCCGTCGTCGATGAACGCGCCGGCCTCGCCCTGCTCGCAGAAGCCGAGATCCTCGTAGGTGATCAGCTCCGTGATCGAGAAGCAGTCGTGGACCTCGGCGACGTCGACGTCGTCGGGGCCGTACCCCGAGCGCTCGTAGGCCATACTCGAGGCCTGCCTCGAGGCGGGGAAGTTCGTCAGCGCCAGGTCGTCGCCGCGCATGAACGAGTCCGTCGAGAAGCCGTAGCCGGCGACCCGAACCGGCGCGTCGGTAAACTCGCGGGCGCGTTCGTCGTTGGTCACGAGCACCGCACACGCCCCGTCGGTGACCGGACAGCAGTCGTAGAGGTTCAGCGGGTACGAGACCGTCGCCGACTCCGTGACGTCGTCGACCGTGCACTCGAACTGCTGGTGGGCGTGGGGATACTTCGTCCCGTTCTCGTGGTTCTTGACGGAGACCTCCGCGATCTGCTCGCGGGTGGTGTCGTACTGTTCCATGTGACGCGTCGCCCGCATCCCGAAGAACGCCGGCATCGTCACGCCGCGGCCGCGCCAGAGGCGCTCTAAGGCGGCGCCGCCGATGAGCCCCTCGGTCGAATCGAGCATCTTCTCCGCCCCGATGACGAGTGCGACCTCGACGTCGCCGGCTTTGACGGCCTGGACCGCGTTCCGGAACGCGTCGCTGCCGGTCGCACAGGCGTTGACGATCTGCGTCGCCGGCTTCTCGAAGAGGCCGGTGGCGTGCGCGACCGACGCACCCGACGCCCCCTCGTTCGCGATGTCCAGCGTCCCGTACCAGATCGCGTCGATGTCTTTGGTCGGTTCGATGCCGTGATCGACGCTCTCGACGAGGTCGAGGTAGGCGCCCTCGAGGAGGTCGTCGAACGACCACTCGTACTTCTCCCCGAAGTCGATGATGCCCGAACCCACGACGTGTGCGTCGGTCATCGTTTCACCTCGCGGGGCACGGCGAACTTGAAGGAGTTGATCGGCCGCTCGCCGTCGTCGAACAGCTCCCGGAAACGGGCCTCGACTTCGGTCCCGACCGACAGCTCGTCGAGTTCCGTCTCGGTCAGCAGGCCGTAGACGCGGGCGGACTCGCCCTCGCCGTCAGCCTGTGGCAGGTCGACGATGGCGAGTGGCTGTGGCACCTCGATGTCGTCGGGAAGGTACTCCTGGACGACGAAGGTCTCGACCTCGCCGCGTTCAGCCAGCCGGACCTCCTCGAACGTCGCCGGCGCGTCGCCGCAGCGTTTGCACGTTCGCCGTTCGTCCGGGAACGACACGTAGCCACACGACTGGCACTCGAAGGCCAGCAGTCGCTGATCCTGCGCTCTGGTTCGGTGATATCGCGGTCCGCTCATGCGTTTGGCACCCCCTGGTAGTCGTATCGCTCTCGGTACTCGAGGTGTTTGACGTAGGGGACGTACTCCTTGGCCTCGAGTTGTGCCGCGACGGTCAGGCCGTCGGGATCGGTCGCCCCGTCGCCGACCGTAACGACGACGGCGTCGGCGCCGCCCTGACCGTAGGCGACCGCACCGATCGTCGACCCCGCATCGACGGACTCGATCGCGTGACACAGATCGAGCACTAGCGTCGCCGTCCCGGCGTAGCCGACCTCGTTGAACGTCGACACGCGTTCGGCGTCGATCGACTCGAGCGCCGTCCGGGCGAGGCGGAAGCCGGGAGCGCTGGCGACGCCGTACTCGAGGTCGGCGTCGGTCTCCGCCCGGTCGAACGCCGTCGACGCCGCCGGAGCGACGCCGTGTCGGCGCTCGAACCGAGCGTCCCCCGCGGTGGCCGACTCGCCGTGTTCGCGGTGGCGCTCGAGAAAGCCCGTCGTCGCCTGCCCGACCGCGTCGACGGTGGCCATCGGATCGTCTCGGTCCGGCCGGAGGACGAGCGCGCCGGCGCCGGCGCCCATCGTCGCTTCGTCGTCGCCGCCGGATTCGACGGGCATGACGTCGACTGCCGCGACAACGGCGGGCTGGTCGGTCGCACGAACGTACTCGCCGGCCGTTACCAGCGCGTCGGCCGCCGCGCGAGCGCTTCCCTGGAAATCGCCGGTTCGCACGTCGGTCGACGTTCCGAGCCTGTACGCGAGCTGGGCGGCGATGCCGTGTTCGGCGAACGGATCGGTGATGCTCGCCGTGAACACCGCCGCGACGTCCTCGGCCGCCGTCGCGGATCGCTCGAGGGCGGTCGTCGTCGCCTCGCTCGCCATCGTTACGTGATTTTCGTCGCGAGCGGGAACCGCGCTCTCGCCGCGTCCGCGACCGCCGTGTTGTGCGGCGACGTCGTCGCGATCGATTCGATACAACGGGACGTAGCCGCCGATCCCGTCAACGACAACCATCGGGTCGACACCTCTGTTGGTAGATCATGGCACACTCAACGAGTACTCCGTCGTCAACTGACATAATAAGTGTACGGGTCCACCCGACGAGACGTATCCCGCGTCTCGCATTTCGTTCCGGAAGATGTCGTCTACGGGCTGATAAGCGCTGCTACCGTACCCCACACGGTCGAATCGTAGACCAGGGTACAACTAAAACGTTGGATGATAATAATTGACAATGAACATCGTTCGCATTCGTCACGAAAGATCGCTCGGCTTCGATTAACGGCCTAAGTCCGTTATGGGGCTAAATATCGGCCTCACCGCCATTCGAGAAAAACGGTGTGGGTTGCTGTTACTGATCACACACATTCTGCTCGAACGCTCTCTCGTGAGTATCGGTATCACGGTCGTAGACGACGGTTGCGGGCGGACGACCGCCTCGAGAGGGGAAACTATATGTGACACACTCACACCTGTCGAACTATGACAACCGAAATTTCCGACGACCCGCGCTCGGAACTCGCAACCTTCGTCGCGTCGCTGTCGTTCGACGACGTTCCCGACGACGCCGTCACGTTGATCGAGCGCGCCGTACTCGACACCGTCGGCGTCACGCTCGCCGGTTCGACGACCGACACCGCCCAACGGGTTCGCTCCGCGGTCGCCACGACCGGCGGAGACACGACGCTTCTCGGCGTCGACGACTCGCTTCCGCGGTCCGACGCGGTGTTCGTCAACGCCACGGCGGGACACTGTCTCGACTTCGATGATGTCGCGTTGCCGGTGATGGACGGCCACCCGAGCGTGCCGATGGTCGCGCCGCTTCTGGCCGTCGGCGAGGGGCGAAACGCCACCGGCGAAGCGCTCATCGCCGCCTACGCGGCCGGGTTCGAGACCCAACACTACGTCGCCCAGCCGATCAGTCCGACCCACTACGAGGACGGGTGGCACGCGACGTCGACGATCGGAACCTTCGGCACCGCGGCGGCCGTCGCCCATCTCTTAGGGCTCTCGGCCGAGGAGGTCGCCCACGCGGTGAACATCGCCGCTTCGATGCCCGCCGGCCTCAAGCGCAACTTCGGCTCGATGACGAAACCGGTCCACGTCGGGCAGGCCGCGCGGTCGGGGACGACCGCCGCGTTGCTCGCCGCCGAGGGCGTCACCGCCGACGCGTCGGCAGTCGCCGGCGACCGCGGCTTTCTCGACCTCTACAGCAGCGACGAACCGGACCGCGACCGGTTCCCGGTGCTCGGCGAGGAGTGGGCGCTGTCGACCGACGGCATCGACGTCAAGAAGTACCCGTGCTGTTACTACACCCACGCCGCGATCTACGGCGCGGCCGAACTCTCGAGGGAGCACGAGATCGATCCCGAGACCATCGACGCCGTTCGCGTCACCGCGTCCAGGGGTGCCGAGGACGCGCTTCACCACGCGGATCCGTCGACGGGGCTCGAGGCCAAGTTCTCGATGGAGTACGTCGTCGCTCGCGCCCTCGTCGACGGCGGCGTCGGACTGGCGGCGTTCGACGACGACCGGGTCGGAGACGCCGACGTGCAAGCGATCCGCGAACGCGTTTCGTTCGACGTCGACCCCGACCTCGAGTACGACTCGAACGCCGCGACGATCGAGGTGACGACGACGGCCGGTGCGGAGTACGAGCGAACCCAGGAGCGACCGCCGGGGACGAACGCCGAACCGCTCTCCCTCGAGGAACTCCAGGACAAGTACCGCATGTGCGGCGAGCGCGTCGACGGGTTCGACGCGGTCGAGTCGACGCTCGAATCGCTTACCGACCTCCGATCCGTCTCGGACGTCTCGACGGTACTGGCGGAGTTCTAGACGGCGTCTCGCCGTTCTCTTCGCGGTTCGTTGGCGGTTCGTTGCTCGCCGTTCGGTTTCGCCGACTGTCGAACCGATCACTCCGATCCCGCGTCGAGACACTGGCGAAACCGACCGGCGCGAGCCCGGCTACTCCCGCGGGACGAAGACGGGAACCGCGGCGTCGGCGTCCTCGACCGCCTTGAACCGAACCGTGACGCGAGTCCCGATCTCGACGTCCTCGGGGTCGCACTCGAGGTTCGTCATCACCCGCGGCCCCTCCTCGAGTTCGACGTACGCGAGGACGAGCGGCAGGTCCTCTTCGGGCCAGCCGCTCATCGACTGCGTCGCGGAGTACGAGTAAACGGTTCCCTCTCCGGACGCTTCCTTCCACTCGACGTCGTCGCTGAAGCAGTCGGGACAGAGCGCTCGCGGGTAGTGGTAGACGAGACCGCAGTCCGTGCACTCGCGGACGAGCAACGTGCCGTCGGCGGCGGCCGACCAGTACCGCTCCGTCTCCGGCGTGATCTCCGGCGTCGGTCGCGGCTCCCAGCTCATCGGTCCTCACCTCCGAGGACGACGGTTGCCGCCCCGTGGCGGGTGCCGATGCTGCCGCCGGTCCCGTGTGCGAGCGCCAGGTCGGCGTCGACCTGTACCTCTTCGTTGGCCTCCCCGCGAAGTTGTCGAACGGCTTCGATGACCTTCGTCATCCCGCCGCGGTTCGCGGGGTGGTTCGAACACAGGCCGCCGCCGTCCGTGTTGAACGGCAGGTCTCCGTTCGGCGCTTTGAGCGCGCCGTTTTCGACGAACGTCCCGCCCTCGCCCTTCTCGCAGAAGCCGAGGTCCTCGATCGCCTCGAGGACGGTGATCGTAAACGAGTCGTAGACCGACGCGTAGTCGACGTGTTCGGGGCCGACGCCGGCCTCCTCGAACGCGCGTGTCCCGGACTGCTCCGCGGCGGTTCGCGTGAGGTCGATTCGACCCGCTCGGTGGTGTCCGACCGCCTCGCCGTGGCCGAGCACTTCGACGCACTCGCGCTCGAGTCGCGATCGAACGTCCTCCGAGACGACGAGTACCGCCCCGCCGCCGTCGGAGATCACACAGCAGTCGAGCAGGTGCAGCGGGTCGGAAACGACGCGCGACTCGACGACGTCGTCGACCGTCACCGGCTCCTGGAACATCGCGTCTTCGTTGTACTGGGCGTGGTGTGACGCGGCGACGCGGATCTCGGCCAACTGCTCCGGCGTCGTCCCGTGTTCGTGCATGTGCCGCTTGGCGGCCATGCCGTACATGCCGATGTTCGTCGCGCCGTAAATCCGCTCGAAACTGTCCTGTGCCGATCGAATGCTCCGGGCGCCGGAGCCGGTCGCCTGTCCGCGCGACCGGGGTCGGCCGGCGAGGGTGATCAGCGCGACGTCGCACTTGCCGTCGCGGATCGCGCTCACGGCGTGACCGACGTGACTGATGTACGAAGAGCCGCCGTAGTCCGTCGTGTCGGCGTACGAAACCTCGAGGCCGAGGTAATCGGCCATGATGAGCGGCGACAGGCCGCTCTCGTACTCCGGGACGCCGGCGGTGAAGTACGCGTCGACGTCGTCCTTTGCGAGTCCGGCGTCGGCGAGCGCGCCGCGTGCGACCTCCGCGTGTAACTGCATCGTCGATTTCTCCGGTGCTTCTCGCGTCGGGTGCTCGTAGGCACCTGCGATGTAGGCTGACGACTGTGCTGCCATTGGGTAGTGGTTTTCTCACTCCTACCTAAATGTTACCGTCTGACTGGGTCCCGGTCGACGTCGTCAGCGTTCGGTTATCGGGAACGGTTCCCAGCCACGGGAGTGGACGGCCGTTTCGGGCTGTTTCCGCCACGAATCGCCATCGACACTATCCCGTACTCACGACCTGTCGAAGCCTCGTCCGTACCGATTCTGTCTTTCTACGGTCTCTCTGTGTTGATACCCGTATCGTGGGGTCCACGGCTCCGACCGACGGTGAGCGCCCGGGTGTTCCGCTTCTTCGAACGAATTCTTGGCGCTCGACGCACTGCTGCCGCAACATTTACAAATGTACTAATGTAACTAATTCTCGACGTGGCGCGCCTACGAGTACTGAATGTTGAGTTCCAGTTCGTTCGCGGTGCCGAGAAGCAGGTTCGGAAGCGTCTCGTTGAACAGCGTTTTCTGGAACCGATGTGTTGGTCCCGAGACGCTCAGCGCGCCGAGGGGCTCGCCGTCTTCGTACCGAACCGGCACGCCGATCGCTCGGAGCCCGCTCGTGTTCTCCTGGTCGTTGGTGCTGTAGCCGCGGTCGCGAATCTCCGCTAATTCCGTCCAGAGCGCCTCCTCGTCGGTCGTCGTGTGCTCGGTCAGCGCCGGGAGCCCTCGCTGGTCGATGATCTCCTCGATGCGTTCATCCGAGAGGTTCGCGAGGATGGCTTTGCCGGCCGCGGTCGCGTGGATCGGGATTCGCTTTCCGATCTCGGAGTCTGTGTGAACGGCCCGGTCGCCGGTCTCCCGAAAGAGGTAGACGCCCTGCCCGTGCTCCTCGACGATAAACTGCGACCGCTCTTCGGTTTCGGCGGCGAGATCCGCCACTTTCTCCTCGGCCAACCGGTAGGCGTCGGTCCGCGTCCGCGTCTGTTCGCCGATCTCGAGAAACCGCAGTCCCGTCCGATAGACCCCGTTGTTTTCCGTCACGTACTCGAGGTCCAGCAGGGTCGAAAGGTGCCGGTGGGCGGTGCTCTTGGCGACGCCGAGCTCTCGAGCGAGTTCCGACAGTCGCATCCCGTCTCGTTCCATGAGCAACTCGACGATCCGAAACGCCGTTTCGGTCGTTTTCACCCGCCCGCGATCTTGATTCTCTGCCATGGGTGGGAGTATCAGACAATCCTCATTAAATGTTCCGGAAAGTCGAACGACTTGCCATCCAATCGAATCTCCCATTTATAAACGGTTAGCGGTGAAATCGGCCACCGTCTGTGGGAATTCGTCCGCGGTCGGCTCCGGGTGCGAGTTCTGCATCGTCGAATGGGGCTGATTCACACCGCGTGCGCAATTGAACGCCCACGCGCGGACGTCGAATAACCCGTCCAACTTTGACGCTTTCCGATGATTTATATTCTCGCTCGCTCGTCATCCGGTATGGTTCACTCGTGGAGAGATAGCGTACCGCTATCCGACGAACAAACGCTCGTCCGGGACAGCATCCGGGAGATCTGCCAGGAGTTCGACCGGGAGTACTGGCGGGAGCGAGACGAAAACGAGGAGTATCCACACGAGTTCGTCGAGACGCTCAGCGATCACGGCTGGCTCGGGATCTTGATCCCCGAAGAGTACGGCGGCGCCGGCATGCAAACGACGGAAGTCGCCGTCATGATGGAAGAGATCGCCGCGAACGGCGGCGGATTCAGCGCCGCGCAGGCGGTCCACGGCGGCATTTACAACAGCACCCCACTCGTCAAGTACGCCGACGAGGAGCTCAAGTCGGAACTGCTCCCGAAAGTCGCCGACGGAGAGGTCGCCATCCAGTCGTTCGGCCTCACGGAGCCCAACGCGGGCTCCGACTCGACGTCGATCGAGACCAGCGCCGAACGGGTCTCCGCCGAGCAACGCTCGGCTGATCCCTCGGACGTCACGGCGTCCGAGGACGGCGACGAGTACGTCATCAACGGCCAGAAGATCTGGATCTCGCGGGTGGACGCGACGGACTATCTCGTCCTGATGGCGCGGACGACGCCGCGCGAGGCGGTCGACAAACGAACGGAGGGCATCTCGATGTTCCTCGTCGACGTCGAGGAGGCTTACGACCAGGACGCACTCGAGATCCAGCAGATTCCGAAGACGGCCAGCGGATTCGTCCACTCCTACGAGATGTGGTTTTCCGATCTTCGAATCCCGGCGGACCGACTCATCGGCGAGGAGGGACGCGGATTCTATCAGGTGCTAGATGGGCTCAACGAGGAGCGACTGGCTATTGCGGCCGAGTGCGTGGGTCTCGCGGAGGTCTCCCTCGAGCGCGGGATCGAGTACGCGAACGAACGGGAGGTCTTCGGCAGGCAGATCGGCTCGAACCAGAGTATCCAACACCCGCTCGCAGAGGCCTACACCGAAACCCTGGCCGCGAAGCAACTCCTGTACGGCGCCGCCGAAACGATCGAGAGCGCGAGCCAGAAAGAAACCGGCGCGATGGCCAACGCCGCGAAGTACCGGGCGGCGGAGGCGGCGTTCGCGGCGGCGGACGCCGCGGTTCAGACCCACGGCGGGTTCGGCGTCGCTCGCGAATACGACGTTGAGCGCTACTTCCGCGAGGCCAGACTCACGCGGATCGTCCCGATCACCCAGCAGCTCGTTCTCAACTACATCAGCGAGAACGTGCTCGGACTCCCCCGCTCGTACTGATCGCTATCCACCCGACAACTCACACCAATGACGAACGACACTGACGACTCCACCGACTCCGAGGAAGCGACGGACAAACGACTCGTCGAAGGCTGGCACGGCCGCTACTACGAGGATTTCGCGGTCGGCGACGTCTACAAACACCCCTTCGGCCGCACGATCACCGAGACGGACAACGTCTGGATGACGAACGTGACGATGAATCTCAACCCGATGCACTTCAACGAGGCCTACGCCGCCGAGACGGAGTTCGGTGAGCGTCTCGTCAACGGACTCGTCGTCATTTCGACGGCCGTCGGGTTGAGCGTCGTCGACGTCTCGGTCAACGCCACCGCGAACCTCGGCTACGACGACGTTCGCCACCACAACCCCGTCTTCCACGGCGACACCATCTTCGCCGAGAGCGAGGTTCTCTCGAAGCGCGAACTCGAGTCCCGCGATCACGTCGGCATCGTCGAGACTGAGCTTCGGGCGTACAACCAACACGACGACCTCGTGCTCAGCCTGGAGCGCACGCCGATGGTGTTGAAACGCGAGCACGCCGAGCCCTCCGCGGCGAAGCCGCCCGGCTGGCCCGAGGGAATCGGAACGCAACCCGACGAGACCACGGACTGAGCTGCCGCTTGTCGACTCGTCTCGGTTCCGCTACGACGCGGTCCGAGGCGACCTCGTTTTTCTGATACCGAACGACCGGGATTTAGTCGGCCGATAGAAAGAACTAACTATCACAACTGGCAACTAACATCATGGCATCGCTTACCGATGAGCAGCAGATGCTGCTCGAGACGGCGTCGGAGCTCGCGGAAAACGAGTTCGCCGAGAAAGCGTACGAGTGGCAGGGCGAAACGCCGTGGGAGAACCTCGAGACGCTGGCGGAACACGGGTTCCTCGGGATCAACTACGACGAGGAGTACGGCGGCGCGGGGATGTCCGAGTTCGAAGCGATGTTGCTCAACGAAGCGATCGGCCGCGTCTGCCCGGACACGGCCTCGTTTCTGAACTCCATGCACATGGTCGCGCCGCGGGCGATCGACATGTTCGGGACCCACGAAGCGAAGGAAACGTACCTGCCGCCGCTGACTGAGGGCGAGGATTTCATCGCGATCTGTATCTCGGAACCAGAGGCCGGCTCCGACGTCCACTCGATGAACACGACGGTCGAGGAACGCGGCGACGACCTCGTCCTCAACGGCGAGAAAACCTGGGTTTCGCGGTTCAAAGACGCCTCCGCGGGCGTTACGTGGGTCAAATTCCCCGAGGGACTCGGCACCGTCATCGTCGATTTCGACGACCCCGGTGTCGAGGTGAGCAACCACTACACGAACATGGCCGACCACGAGCAAACCCACTATTACATGGAAGACGTCGTGATCCCGCCCGAGAACGTCCTCACGCGCGGCGAAGACGCCTTCAAAGAGCAACTGAAGGCGCTCAACTGGGAACGCCTCGCCGTCGCGTCGATCTCCAACACGTGGGCGCTGGCCGCCCTCGAGTACGCCCTCGAGTACGCCCAGGACCGCGAACAGTTCGGCCAATCGATCGCCGAGTTCCAGGGCCTCGAGTGGAAGCTGTCGGAGATGGTGACGCACCTCGAGGCGTCTCGCGCGCTGACGTACCGCGCGGCCGAGGACGCCGTCGCGCAGGGGCGGGTGCCTGATCCCTTGCAGACCGGCGCCGCGAACCTCTTCTCGGGGCAGACCGCGGAGACCGTCATCAGCGAAGCGCTCCAGATCTGCGGGGCGAACGGCTACCAGCAGGGCCACCCGCTCGAGTACCTCTACCGACTCCAGCGCGGATGGCGGTTCGCCGGCGGGACCGACGAGATCCAGAAGAATACGATCGCGCGGTGGCTCAAACGCGGCGGCGCGCCGTCGCTGTTGAACTAGGCGGCGTCGAACGGCCAGCTTTACTCGCCGTGACTGCTGTAAACTACGAGTCGTCGAACGGGACGAACGGGACGACCGCGACGCCCCTCGCCCGACGTGGCGGGCGAGGCGCGACTCTTCAGTAGAACGTCTCGCCGTTCTTGGCCTTCTCGACTAGCAGGTCGCAGGGAAGCGTCTCGGCGAGTTTGTTCGTATCCTCGTGGCGGCTGGCGACCTCGGTCAGCTTCTCGAGGATGACGTCGGCGCCGACCTCGTCGGCTTTCTCGAGGGGACCGACCGGCCAGTTCCCGCCGAGTCGCGCGCCGACGTCGATGTCCTCGACGGTGGCGACGTCGTTCTGGACCATCTTGGCGGCCTCGTTGACGATCGGCGCCCAGACGAGCAGCGTATCGAATCCCTGTCCGGCATCGACGGCGATCTGCGGTTCGTCGCGCTCGTCGTACTCGTAAAAGCCGGCGTCGGCTTTTCGACCGTACCGTCCTTTCTCGTAGAGCTGGTGGAGAAGCGGACACACCTCCGTGTCGTAGGACATCGGCCGGTCGTCCTCGAGGTGGTCCTGTTCCCCTTCGACGCGAATCTGGATTCCGCCGGTGAAGTCGGCGAGTTCGAACGGCCCCATCGGGAACCCTTCCGTGTACTTCATCGCGGAGTCGACCTCCTCGATGGTGTGTTCGCCCCGGTAGACCAACCAGGCCGGCCCCTCGCCGTAGGGCCGCATCAGCCGGTTGACGATGAACGAGGGAATGTCGATCTTACACCGGATTGGCGTCTTGTCGAACGACTCGATGAGCGCCTCCGCGGTGTCGCCCACGTCGTCGGGCGTGTGCTCGGTCATGATGACCTCGACCAGCTCCATCAGCATCGGCGGGTTGAACCAGTGGGTGCCGACGACCTGCGACGGTCTGTCGGTGACCTCCGCGAGCCGCGTGATGTTGAGTCCGGACGTGTTCGTCGCGAGGATGGCGTCTTCGGGGGCGATCTCGTCCAGGTCTTCGAAGATATCCTCCTTGACCGACTGCTGCTCGACCGCCGCCTCGGTGACGAACTCCGCACCGCCGACCGCCTCCTCGAGGTCGGTGGTGAAGGTGAGTCGGTCGAGCGCGTCGTCGACCGCTGCCTCGGTCGCGGCGCCGTTTTCGACGGACTTCTCGTAGGACCACTCGATCTCCGCTTTCGCCTCGTCGAGCTGTTCCTCGTCGATATCGTTGATGTACGTTTCGTAGCCCGCTAACGCGGCGACGGCGCCGATGCCGCGTCCCATCTGTCCGCTTCCGATCACTGCAACTGTCTCGATGTCGTCGATAGTTACGACCATACGGGTACTGTCTCAAACGATAAGCAAAAATCTACCGCTCGAGGAACCGTCGCCGTCGTCACCACCTGCGAAGGCGAACGGCGGTCGCTCCTCAATCCGCCGTCCGGTTTCGCCATCCGGGGCTCTCCCGGTACCCCCTCCGATAAGAATATATGTGGCGACACGAAAGACAGCGTATGTTCGTTCGCAGGAGAGACAGCCGTCTGAACGCGCCGACGCTCGAGCCACGCGCCGCGAAACGGCGCGACGGCCACAGCGGTACCGCCGCCGAAACGACGTCCGACGACGGGATTTCAGCACGGAGAGGGCAATGCTCGCACTAGACGACATCACCGTTCTGAGCCTCGAGAGCGGCGTCAGTGCGCCCCTTTGTACACGGATGCTGGGCGATTTCGGTGCGGAGGTGATCAAGGTCGAACGACCCGGCGTCGGCGACGTGAACCGCCACTGGGATTCGGCCGTCTACGGGGATTCGTCGGCTCACGTCTGGGTCGACCGGAACAAGTTGAGCATCGAACTCGACCTGAAGTCCGACGAGGGGTCAACCATTTTCTCCGAGCTCGCCGCCGAAGCGGACGTCGTCGTCCAGAACTACGCCCCGGGCGTCGTCGAGCGACTCGGCGTCGATTACGAGCGCGTCTCGCAACTCAACGAGGACGTGATCTACCTGAACATCTCCGGGTACGGACGAACCGGGCCGTACAGCGATCGGAAAGCGTACGACCTCGTCATGCAGGGTGAGACCGGTTCGATCCTGATGAACGGGTCGCCCGACGAGCCGGCAAAAATCCCGATCAGCATCTGTGATATCAACGCCGCGACCTACGGGACGATCGCCACGCTGCTCTCGCTGTTCCACCGCGAGCGGACCGGCAACGGCGACGAAATCGACGTGACGATGTTCGGCGGGATGCTCTCCTGGATGGGGTATTTCCCACACAAGTACTGGCACAACGACGAGCTTCCCGAGCGGATCGGGATGCGCCACCACCTGATCACGCCGTACGGTCCCTACGAAACCGCCGACGGCCAGTATATCAACTTCGCCATCCTGAGCGAGGCCCACTGGAAGGAGTTCTGCGTCGAAATCATCGATCGTCCTGGCCTCCTCACGGACGACCGCTTCGAGACGAACGAGGACAGGGTCGCCAACCGAGACGCGCTCGAATCCACTATCGAGTCGATCATCGAGAGCGAACCCTGCGACCACTGGGTGGACCTGCTTACCGAGAGCACTATCCCGTGGGGCGACGTCAACCAGCTCGACGAGGTGCTCGATCACCCGCAGACGGATCACCTCGACCTCGTCCAGGAGTTCGAGACGGAGGATGGCCCCGTCCAGTACATCGACAATCCGATCTCGTTCGACGGCCTCGAGACGACTGCCGACCGAATGCCCGACCTCGGGGAACACACCGACGACGTCCTCGAGGCGATCGGCTACACCGACGACGAGATCGACGAACTCCGCGAAAACGGCGTCGTCTAACTCGTTCAAACGATCGTGACGCGAAATAGAAGCCCGTGTCGTCGCCCGTGCTGTAGCCTTCTCACGTGTACTGACGAAATCCGTTTCAACACTATTGCGACGGTTCCGTTGCCTCGCCCGGCTTATCCGCGGATGTAACCGCCGTTGACGCTGAGCACCTGTGCGGTGATCCAGTCGGCGGCGTCGCTCGCGAGGAACGCGACCGCGTCGGCGATGTCCTGGGGCTGACCGAGGCGGTCCAGCGCGTAGGACTCGAGAACCTTGTCCCCGTACTCCGCGAGCCAGTCCTCGGTCGCGGGCGTCTCGGTCGTCCCCGGCGAGACGACGTTCATTCGGATCCCGTGTTCGCCGACTTCCTTCGCGACGTTCATCGTGAACGCGACGTTGGCGGCTTTCGCGCCGCCGTATACGGGCAGGGCCGGATCGTTCCCCTTGTACGAATCGCTGGCGTAGTTGATTATACAGCCGCTTTCCTGCTCGACCATGTGCGAGAGCGCGGCGTGCGTACAGTTCATCGTCCCAAAGTAGGTCACGCCGACCGAGTGGTCCCAGTCCTCGGGGGTGGACTCGAGGAACGAGGAGGTTCGCGTACTCAGCCCCGCGTTGTTGACGAGCACGTCGATCGAGCCGAACTCGTCGACGGTCGCGTCGATCATCTCGGCGGCCGCTTCGTACGACGAGACGTCCGTCTGGATCGCAAGCGCCCGCGTCCCGTACTCCTCCTCGATGGTCGCCGCCGTCTCTTCGGCCGCCTCGAGATCGACGTCGGCGATGGTCACGTTTGCGCCCTGTGCGGCGAACGTCTCACAAACTGCCCGGCCGATTCCGCTCGCGCCGCCGGTGACGGCGACGCTCTCGTCTGTGAAGTCGAACTTCTCGGCAAGTGGTGTTTCGGTCACGTACAGCACTTTACCGGCATCTCATATAATACTACTGTGCAGCAGCGATCGACGTCGCGAGCGACGGGCCGACTCGAGCGGCGATCGCGTTCCGCACTGCGGAAGCCGTATCGCCGTCGCCGAAGCGAGTCCAGGACCAATCTTCCGACCCGTCCGGTAGTCACGTCGGTCTCCGTTCGAACCGTTCTCGTACGGTTTCACGAAGTGTGCCCGTTCCGACCCGACCGTCGAAGTCGCTCGATGCGGGTCCAATTTTGTTCCGCATAGGAGAACGGAGAACAGCGCTCGAAAAGCGTCGTCGTCGCTGCTCCAGCGAGCGGACGAATTGCGGTGTCGGCTTCCGCACCCTGGGATCTATCGGAGAAGTCGAGCGAAACGATACGCTCGGTATAGCGTCTGCAATCACTCTGAATCGAAATCGGCTCGATCTACAGTACCGGTCCTGATCCGTCTCCGCCGGTACGACTGCCGGCGACGGTTCGCGGCGATCGTCCTCGAGCGAAACGCGTCGAGCGGTTCGAACGAACGGAACCCGGCCACGTATCGTGCTTGCGCCGGTCGGGCCGCCGTTTCGACCGGAGAGGACGCCAGTAGCAACAGCGACTACGAACGTCTGCAGGATCGGAATTGAGGTCTGCGAACGGGAAGTTTTGGCACCACGGCCGCTTTCAGTCGAACGTAGAGCGTCGCCCGACGAGATGCTCGGACGGAACTTGTGAGGCGACTGTTTTCCTAATCGTGTTCCTCATGTTCGAATACGGATCAAAAAACGTCACTAACGGAGTGTCACGCCCGCTCGTTCACGCCCAAGAGACACGAGTACCGTGGTCGATGAATCGAACCTGATTTCATTACTGACGTATGGCTGTAAAAACTGGCAACCCGGTCAGCGGTTTCACGCGATTGACTCGACAATTACTCGTCTTCCGTTCACCGACGGGTTTCACTCGCACGTCTGCGACCGTCGAACGCCGATCTAAAACTCTCGTTCCCGCTATATCGTCCGAAACGACGCAGTATCGCACAACAACCCCTTCCGTCGTCCCAATGCCTGCCGTGACTGATGTTCCGAAGATGGCACTATGATGTACAGGTTCCACGGGTCAGGGATGTGAAAAAAGTCGACATCAAAGTCTGAAGGAACAGTTCTGAGAAAACTACCGACTTCCTATCATAAACTACCGGAGAAAAGCGATTTCAGGGTAGCGTCGCCACTACCGACCGAGCAAGCCCAGAGGAAACATGGGGTTAGTCGGGAGGGTCGAGACCGTAGCTCTTCTTGGCGAACGTCAGGAACGAGTTCGCCGAGATCGCCGGTCCGTCGCTGACCTCACCGTCCAGTTCGAGCTGCACGAGGATGTCCACGAGTCGCCAGCAGTTGTACAGCACACAGGCGAACGCGAAGTTGAAGTACCGGAACCGGTGGTCCGGCGACTGGGTCTCCGCGAGGAAGGTCTTCAGTTTCTTGAACCCGTTTTCGATGCCCCAGCGACGCTTGTATCGGGACATCAGCCGCCCGATCTGGTGTTTCATCTCCCGTTCGTCCTCGGGTTCGACGTCCACCCACGGGAGGTTCGTCTCGAAGGGGACCGTCGGCGCTTCGACCCGCGCCGGCTCGTCGATCTCCTCTTCCTCCCGGACCTCATCGAGAAGATTGCCGAGTGGCGAGTCGGCGTCGCGGTCCTTCGACAGCGGTGTCGTATTACCCACGTCGGAGAACTCATCGAGCAACTCCTGACGGATAGTCACCTCCGGGCCGTCGCCATCCTCTTCTTCGCGTCCCCACTCGCGCTTCGGGAGGTAGACAGCCTTCCGCGTCGGACCATCGTCCAGCCGTTCCTGCTTGACGACGTCGAAATCCTTGTCCTCACTGGCGAGCTTGGCGATCTGGTGTTCGTGGTCGCTGCTGGACCGGACGACGGCAGGGTTCAGGTAGTAAACGTCATGCTTCTCGCAGGCGTCTTTGACGCCGTCATTGGCGAACTCCCGATCCATCATCACGAGGTCCAGTCCCGGCGCGACGTCGGTTGCACCTTCGAGGAGGTCGTCCACGAGGTCAGCTCGCTTACGGCCACGTTCGACTGGGATCGCATCGAGGATCAGCGGTACATCATGGCCGACGAGTTTGATGACTGCCCACTGGAAGAACGGTCCATCATCACCCTTGTACCCGAGAATCCACGGCTCTTGGTTCCGACCGCTACTGTTGCGGGTAACCTCGCCGCTCCACGGATTGCCTTTCGTAATGTCGATAGCAGCCATCTGCTTGCGCCCCATCTGATCTCTCGATTTTGCGCGTGCAACGAGCGTTCGAGCGCTCTCTCGAAGCATCGTTCGCGTGCGATCGATACCAAGCCGCTTCGTCTGGAGTCGGTGCGAGTCCCCCGACGGCGTCCGATCTCGGGTCGTGTCCTCCGCGAACGACTGTGCGCCGTCATTCGGATGCATGTCGGTTCGCATCCCGAGGTAAGACTGCTGTTCCCAGAACGCGCCTTCAGGAATTGAGGAGTTGTCGCCGCGATCAAGGTAAAAGCAGTCTTCGACGATCGGCTTCGCGCCCTTCCAGACCTCACGGGCTTTCTCCCGCGCGAGCGTGTCTTTGCTCTTCGATTTCGTGACCGTATCGGTTGGCTGGTTTGGCAGGAACTCCGGCTCCGGTGCAGGAATGTCGTGGTAGCGAGCGATGTCCACGACGACCTCGGCGGCGTCCCGAACAGCCTCCTGTACCTCAACGAGGCGGTCCTCCCATGCTCGCCAGAGTGTTGACTGGTCCGGGATGTCTTCGAATCCTAGCTGCGTACAGAGGAACGGCTGCTGCTTGAGGTACTTCCAGAGCTTCGTTTCGTTCTTCCAGCCTTTCACACACCGAAGAACGTGCGCCCGGAAGACAGCTTCCCACGGCTTTGGGTCCCCCTGTTTGTGGTCGTAGGTGTCGTAGAAGCGGAGGTAGCACGTAGGCACCTCTGTAACGAGATCTTCCAGTGAGACAGAGCGGTCGTGCCGGATCTGTTGCTGGTACGGGTAACTACTGAGAGCCCCGTCAACCATCTCCCGAAAAGTCATGTCGAAGGACCGCGCTTCGACAACCTCGCCGGTGTCTGCGCCGTAGAGGCCTTCTACTTTGTAGTCTTTCGGTGTGGATTCGTAGCCCGCGCTGTCGAGACGCCTCGCCGGACCGAGGCGCTCCCACCGTGACCCCGTTGGGGCCTGTCCCACGCGTGCTGTCACTACTCAGAAATCATGTGCCTTCCTATATAAATATCAAGAACACGTAGACAACCATCCTCTATGTCAGTTGTCGTGAATACAGTTTCTTTATTCACGAGATAGCTGAAACAGCTGTTCAGCACAGTGGTTATTGACTGTGCAACACTCCCCGGTAAATTCCAGATAGAGTGTTAAGTACGTTCACAACGGATACATCATTTGCACCGGTTGTTGGCCCGTTGAAGACAGTTTCAGTTACATCAGTGCCTGCAATAGGAATTATTGAACAGGGTTAGGCAGGCCTCAGCCTACCTCTAGAAGCAATGATAATAATAGCGATAATCACAAGCAAAATAATAACTATTATATCACTTCCGGTACTACCTCTTTCAGGACCTCCTAAATCTTCAACAGCATTTGCCACATCACTTTGATAACTTCGAAGATCATCAACTAGATCATCTACACTTTCAGTAGGATTTGGTGGATCTCCAACAGGAATTCTAGTACAATTTTGTGCTGAATCACCAAGCCATATCGCATTAATATTTTCTTCTATTCCGACCCACAATGAATAGGTGCTAATTGTATCATATCCAGTTAAAGTAAGTTCTTCTTCTGAAATTGATGCACTGGCAGAAACTAGTGGCGGTGTCTGTCCACCGATGCAGTCGCGCCGACCGCCAAAGACTAAATCTTGAGCGCTCACGCAGTATCTGTGCCGGGCAGTTGGAACACAAATACTGAAAGGAATACTCCTTGGAAAAGGAACACTGATTGGCATTATTCATCATCCTCCGTGATTATTTTTGCGTTTTCCAGTGTCTTTTCTACATCAACTACATTTTCTTCTGTCACTTTGTGATCTAACACTCTGTAAGATCGTGGGATTTGTCTCTCATATTCAGACAACCCTTGCTGATATTTAATATAATTTCCCTGTTGCCATTCTGGGGCATAGACTCCACCACTTGAGTTGGACGTTATTTGATATACTACAGATGGTTTATCCGTATCCGTTTTTACATCTTCTGCAACATACAATTCAATTCCTTTATCAAATGCTGCAGATACAAAGGCAGCTCTACTCTGTGAAGGGTGAAAATTAATGTGCTCTCCGATGTATTCTAACTTCGAATCTGTAGAATGTTTAATGTACTCCTTGGAAGATTCTTTTGCAGTTGCTGCACCAGAGAGCACTTTGATTGCACCAATTGATCCAACGGTTTGTAGTACTCTTCTTCTTTTTGAACTGACTTTCATATCTTCTGTCATGCATTCTGCTAATTCTAATTCACTTGTATTAAATCTTTACATTTAAGATCAATGTCGATTGTGTAGTGGTAGGAACCTCTCTTGGAGTCTCGGTCGTTATTAGTGTATCTTCTGAGCGTTGTCGATCAACCGTTCCAGCAACGGTGACGGAGAGTAGCCGAGGTATTCCCCGGTTTCGTAAAGGTTGACGTGGGCGTGCGACCGGAAGGTCGCTGCAAAGCGTTTTGATGGAAACACGAGTTCATCATCTGCCTGTTCAGTGACCGGATCTAACAGATCACTGTTGACCAGCAGTGACAGCAACGCCGCATACAGCAGAATTTCGACGACGTGTTCTTGCTCGTAATAAAATTGTCTAACGAATATTGCGTCTTGAGTTCGCGGAATAACAACTCAACTTCACATCTGCCGTGGTAGATTGTCGTTAGATCTGCCGGTAAGAACCTTTTTTATGAAGGTTCGTGACACATAGGTGTATGTAATCATCGGCGTCCTTGTTGCGGACGCCGACGACACGGAACACCACGTCGTGGATCTTTTCACCCTTCAAGGGAATGGCGTCGGAGTAGTCTGCGAAAGCGTTGACCTCTTTTGAAGCGTATCCCTCAATGATCAACTGGCAACGTGGTTTGCTGATGGAACATCTGTCTGAGAAGGAACTCGATCAAGCAATTGAGGCGGCCCAGAAGACGACCGATACCCGTCTCGTCCGGCGGCTGTGTTTTATAAACGTTCTCAGGATGTTTGGCTTTGTATCATCACGTTTCGAATCATTCATTAACTGATTCTGGAGCTACAAATAAGATTACTGAAACCGCACCAAATACAATCATGGCTAACATTGAATTATTAAACAAATAATAAAATATTCCAGTGGCAAATACACCAATCCCCATAATCCAGTATAGGTATTTTGATTTCACCCTTCTTAGAGGGAATAAAATAGCGATTAATATTATAGCGATGTAGACTGGTAGAGGATTCAATGAATCAACCAGTAGTGATGCTAAAATAACTAATAAAATCAATCCTATTGATCTTGCAGCATCGTAGACATATATATCTAAGTCGCTCATGGCTATACTTACTGAATACTTTTTACCGTATTATTCTTCCGATCCGATCTATGCATCATAATGTTTTGGTCGTGTTACGAAGTCGTCCAAGGTTTGATCCCTTTTAAAATTGTCTACGCCCGCATTTGGTGAGCCAACGAACATCAGCAGTGTGATGACTGTTTTGACGGCACTAACTGAGTTGTCGCAGACATCATCCGGAATCCCTCTCTGGCCAGCGATCGGTTCGTAATTACAGTAGTTCCGCCACCCAAAGAAACACGCCATCATTGCATAGCCGTCCGGATAAATGATGTCCGTCTCGACGTACTCCCAGCCGCTTCGCCCCGGTATTCAATACCCATTTGCAGCGTGGCCCCCCTATCGTTGTTGTTCATATTCTAACCCGAATCAGATTGTATTTTGTGACTTGTTAGTTCTGAAACAGCCGATACTGTACTGTTGCCCCGTAGCTTGCACGCCAGCGTGAACATCTATTGTAACTGGTAGAAAGTCCAGCAGTAAGTGCGCACGTCTACTGATTCCAACTGATTCAGCGCGGTTTGAATGGAACAAACGAAGTCAGGTTTGTTGCTTGCGGAAACTGATCACTCATAATTCTGACAAATGAGGTTATTCACTCGTAACCAGAGGTACGCGAGATCGCTCAGTTCGGAAAGTGGTCACCCTCGGACCTGTGCATTATTCCCTATCTTCGCAACACCAGGCCGTGAGATTCTATATAGCAGTATAGAATTTACCAACTCCGGAGGTCCGTGTATGGCGCGCTCAGACAGTCGATATCGCCAGAATCACGGTCAAATCAGAACACACTTGATTAGCACAATAATCAAGCGTGGTTTTATGGGGATCGACGCCCTCTCCGAATCACGAACGATGAATTTCAGCGCGACGCAACTGCTCGAGGGTGAGCACGCGTGAATGCCGAACCGACGCCGGTCGACGAACCGCTCGAGGCGTTCCTCCGTTCGAAGTCCAAAGGGGGGACGGAGAGCGGCAACTACCGCCGAAACCTCGAGCGCTGTGTCGAGGACTTCCTCGAGTGGCTCGAGACAGATTCTCGATCGGGGGCGACCTTCGACGCGATCGACGAGCGAACGTTTCGCCGATACGCCCGCGAACTCGCGTCGCGAGACCTCGCGCCGGGGACGATTCGGACCTACTACGCGCAGGTGAGCGCCTATATCGGCTGGTGCGTTCGCGAGGGGCTCCTCGAGGCGAACTACGCTCAGCGAAACGTCGCGAAGGAACCGCTTCCGGAGAACGACGGCCGCCGATCGGGTGATCAGCAGGCCTGGACCGACGAACACCGCCGCCAGATCACGCGGTACGTCGACGAGCGCGCTCACGACGCGGCCGACGAGGAGGGGCTCGGTGCGATTCGGGAGTTTCGCGATCGGGCGCTCGTCTACGTCCTCTGCTATTCGGGCGTTCGCGGCGGCGAGATCTTCGCGGATCCGAAAGACGACCGCCGAAACGGACTCCGATGGGGTGACGTCTCGCTCGAGGACCGGCGAATGACGGTGCTGGCGAAGAAACAGGACTGGTCCGATCGATCGCTAACGAAACAGGCTGTAAATCCCATGTCGCGATATAAAAGAACACTCGACCCCGCGGATCCGGAGTGGCCGGTGTTTCCGACGTTTCACCTCCCGACGCTCTACGACACACTTCGAACTGGGCTCCGTGACGAACGGGAGTGGTCGTCCGCCGACGTCGAGTCGTTCGTCGACGAACTCACGGGTCACCGCGAGGTGTTCGCCGCGCTTCGAGAGCACGAGCTGGTACCGTCGTCGATCAACACCGACGGCGCACGCCGAATCATGCGACGACTCTGCGAGGGGGCCGAGATCGAACTGCACGACAGACACGGTTACCTCGCTCCGCACGGGGGCCGTCGCGGCGCCGGTGAGGTGATGGTTCGGCGACGCGGGTTTACCGCCGCGGCTCGACTGCTGGACAACAGCGAGGAGGTCGTTCGGCAGTCGTACTCCCACATCGAAGCGAAGGAGATGGCCAGCGACGCCGGCGACGCCTTCGACGAACACGACCGACCCTGACCATCCTCGATGCGATCGAATTCGTGCCGCTGGCGTCGCTATCTCGGGCGAACAGTCGGTCTGTGAACGCGTTTGATCGGTAGGTGGCCGAGATGGTCGCCCGGCGCCATCAGTACTTACATCAGTACAAACGTAATGGTTCGATTACCGCATCGATCCACCCGTCGATTCGTCGGCCTCTTGCTGTCGAAACGTGGCGCTCGATGGGGATTTCGAGTGACGGTAATCGCGTTTTGGGGTGAGGGCGGATCGAAACGAGGAGTGTAAGTCGAAACGACCGCTCGAGGTGATTTACAAAAGTACCCCAGTAAATGACTTGCCCCGCTATCCGTCGGTGCTCGCTCGATACGTTTCGACGATGACGAAAACGTCTATACCCGGAAAGTAGCCGATTCACCGCCGTAACGTCCCGTACGCGCGTTTGATCCATTGAACGCCCCCGGACATTGTTTCGGCCTACTCGAAAACTCCGTTCTAGCGCCGCTACCTGCTGTTTCGACCGACACGAGAGAACCGACTGGTCTGAACCTCGTCTCGATGGACGGGCCGCAAGCGAATAGCGTGAGCGGATACCGCCGTAGCGGCCTCATTCTCTCACACGTCCCGTCCGGCCATTTCGAATCGCCCGTTGTCTGTAGGCCGTTGGTATCACTGCACACTCCTGTCGAAATCTGCGATTTAGCGCGCACTGCTGACTGAAATCAGCCTGCGTTGCGGACACGGGAACAGAAACTGGAGGTGATTACCGCTACCCGTTCGATCTAGTCCTCGGAACCCTTTCCGAGATAACCGAAAACTTTCTATGGCTGCCGAGCGGTGGGTAGGAACATGACGGAACGATCGAACCAATCCGTTCGACGGGCCTTCAAACTCGTCGACGAACTCGCGGAGAACGGTCCGAGGGGGGTCTCGGAGCTGGCGGATCAGCTCGACATGCCGGTGAGTACCGTCCACGACTACCTCCAGGCGCTCATCGCGACGGGATACGTCACGAAGGACGAATCGGCGTACAAGACGACGACGCGATTTTTGGAGGTCGGTCACCGTCAGTGCCACCGGCTCGAGGTGTTCAAAGCGGTCCGTGACGAACTCGAGACGGTCGCCGAGGAGACGGGCGAACACGCGACGCTGCTGATCGAAGAGGACGATCAGGCTGTGATCGTCGCCGTCCAGGAGGGACCCGACGCGATCAATCTGTTCGCCTACCCGGGCGCGCGGATGCCGTTGCACGCGACGGCGCCTGGAAAGGCGATGCTCGCACACATGCCGACGGAACGCGTCACCGACATCATCGATCGACACGGCCTGGTCGAAGTGACCCCGCAAACCGTCACCGACCCCGACGTGCTGTTCGATCAACTCGAGGACGTCCGCAGTCAGGGGTACGCGATCGATGTCGGGGAGCGCATCGCTGGGATGGTCTGTATCGCGGCGCCGATTCTCGACAAGAACGACCGGATTCGGGGAGCGATCTGCGTCTGCGGTCCGCGGAGCCGACTCGACGAGGACCGACGGTCCGAAATCGCGGACGTCGCACAGCGAGCGGCGAACGTGACGCAGGTGAATCTGGACTACGTCTGAGATCGACCGGTCGTCTCCGGCCGCTGTCGTTATTCGTCCGCGACCGGAGCGAGCGCTTCGATCGTCCCCTCGGCCAGGTTGTCGGCCGCCTGTTCGGGAATCGTCAACAGCGGCCGATCGACCGGCGTCTCGGCGACGAGGTCGCGGAGTCGCTGGCGTGCGGTATCGGGGGTTCCCGCGACGCCGAGGTCGTCGACCATCTCGTCGCTGACGAGGCCGGCGGCTTCGCCGCGGTCGCCGTTTCGCCAGGCGTCGGCGACGCGCTCGGCGCGGTCGGGAAACGCCGTCGCGATCGCGTTCCGGTAGCCGTCCGCGCTGCCGGCGTAGTAGGCGATGTGACCGCGCACGGCGTCGTAGGCCGCTGTCTCGTCCTCGCTCACCGCCGCTGGGACGTACGGGGCGATCGTGATCTCGTCGGGATCGCGCCCCGCCTCGCGCGCCGTCTCCTCGATGTTCTCGAAGGCGTCCTCGAGCCCGGAGAAGGGGATGTTGTGGGGCATCCAGCCGTCGCAGAGGCGGCCGACGACGCGACGGTTCGCCGGCCCGAGCGCCGCGTGATAGATCGGGACGTTCCGGTCGACCGGCGGCACGCCGTCGACGGAGAGCAGTTCGCCGTCGTAGTCGACGGGTTCGTCGCCGGTCAGAATCTGCTGCATCACTTCGATGGTCTCGTGAGCGCGGCGAACGGGTCGTTCGAACGCCATTCCGTGGATGTTTTCGACGGCGGTCGGCGTGCTCGTGCCGACACCGACGGACGCGCGCCCGTCGGAGATCCGATCGAGCGTCGCCGCGGTCATCGCGAGGACCGCGGGCGTGCGCGAGAAGACGTTCACGATCGCGGTTCCGATCTCGACGTCGTCCGTTCGGGCGGCGATCTCCGAGAGCTTGACAACTGAGCTCGTTCCCCAGAGTTCGCCCATCCAGACGGAGTCGTATCCCCGTGTTTCCGCTTCGATCGCGAGGTCGGTCGGGTCGTGCTCGCCGGTGCGCGGGATTACTAGGCCGAGGTGCATACCTCCCGTTCGACGGTTGGTTTGATAAATCATTCCAAGAGACGTGTGACCCGGAACCACGGGGCCGGCCGCTACGTCCCTCGACGGGGCCCTACCGGCCGACGAAATCGGGGTCCTCGCCGCCGAGGAACGCCTCGAGTCCGCGTTCGTAGTCCTCCGTTCGGGCCGCCTCGGCGATGGAGTCGGCCTCCGCGGAGAGCTGCGACTCGAGGGAGCGTTCGTAGCTGTCGGTCAGCAATCGAGTGGCCGTTCCGAGCGCCTGCGTCGGTCCGGAGGCGAGGTCGCTCGCGAGCGACTGGAGGCGCTCGTCGAACTCGTCGGCGGGCGCGACTTCGGTCGCGAGCCCGAGTTCGACGGCCTCCTCGGGGCCGATCGGCTCGTCCGTGAGGACGATCTCCTTCGCGGTTCGCAGGCCGACGAGTCGCGGCAAGAAGAACGTGGCTCCGCCGTCGCCCGTCAGGCCGATCCCCGGGTACGCGAACTTCAGCGTCGCGTCCTCCCCGAGCACGACGAGGTCCGGCAGCAGGGCGAGGCTGAAGCCGATCCCGGCGGCGATCCCGTTGACCCCGCCGATCACCGGCGTCTCCGTGCGGTGGAACGCGACGATCGCTTCGTGGGCGCGCCCGGCCAGCGTGCGAAGCGTCGCCGCGTCGGACGCGTCGCCCTCGAGCTGAGAGAGGTCGGCTCCGGCGCCGAAGAAGTCGCCGTCGTGGGTCAGGACGATGCACCTGACCGACTCGTCGGCCCCGAGCGCGGACGCGACCGCGATCAGTTCGTCGGCCATCTCGAGGGTCAGCGCGTTTCGACCGGCGGTGCTTGCGAGCGTTACCGTCGCGACGCCGTCGTCGCGCTCGACGGTGAGATTCTCGTAGTCCGGCATGTCGATCGGCGGTTCGGTGCGCCGGGAGTTAACTGTTTTCGACCGCGACCGGACGCCTGCCGTCCGTCGGTTCCGGCGCATCCGTGCTCTGCACCCCGTCTGCGGACGCACCGACGACTCGGTGCGACGAGTCGTCTCAGTCGATCGCGTCGGTCAGGTCCATCGGCTCGGCGCGGAACAGCCGCGGATCCATCTCGGCGACGTCCTCCGCGACGATCGGGTCGCACTCGAGGCGGTCGAGCACGTCCGCCTCGCGGTCGACGCCCGGGGCGACTTCGACGAGTGTGAGCCCCTCCTCGCGGAGTTCGAAGACGGCGCGTTCGGTGACGTAGACGACGGACTGGTCGATCTCGCGCGCGTACTCTCCACTGAAGGTGACCTGCTCGACGGCGTCGAGGAACTTCGGCTGGTCGCCCTCGCGTTCGATCGAGAGCTCGCCGTCGCCCGCGTCGATCTCGAGTCCGCCCGCCGTGAGCGTACCACAGAAGACGACCTGGTCCGCGTTCTGCGTGATGTTGATGAACCCGCCACAGCCGGGCAGCTGGGAGCCGAAGCGACTGACGTTGATGTTACCCTCGGCGTCGACCTGGGCCATTCCCAGGAAGCCGTAGTCGAGCCCGCCGCCGTCGTAGAAATCGAACTGCTGGGTCGAACTGACCAGCGCCTCGTGGCCGCTCGCCGTTCCGAAGCTGATCCCGCCGGAGGCCGATCCCCCGATCGGCCCGGACTCGACGGTCTGGGTGATCTCGTCGGCGATGCCACCCGCGGCGGCGACCTCGGGGATGCGTTCGGGGACGCCGACGCCGAGGTTGATCACGGAGTCGGCGGCGAGCTCCATCGCGGCGCGGCGAGCGATGATCGTGCGCTCGTCGAGGTCGTCGACCGAGGCGTCGCCACCGTCGGCTGCGTCTCCCGTTGGCGGACGGATTTCGCCGCTGTAGGCCGGGTTGTACGACTCGGCGTAGGTCTGTGGGTGGTGGGAGGCAGGCGCCTCGACGACCGCGTCGACGAGTACGCCCGGGATGGCCACGTCCGCGGGGTCGAGCGTCCCCGTCTCGGTGACCCGCTCGACTTGAACGATGACGGTCCCGCCGGAGTTGTGAGCCGCCTGGGCCATCGCCAGCACGTTCGACTCGAGGGCCTCCCGTTCCATCGTCACGTTACCGTTCTCGTCGGCGGTCGTCCCGCGGAGGATCGCGACGTCGATCGGCACCGACTCGTAGAAGAGGTACTCCTCGCCGTCGATCATGACGAGGTTGACGAGGTCCTCGTCCGTGACGTCGTTCGCCTTCCCGCCGTCCTGTCGCGGATCGACGAACGTGCCCAGCCCGACGTGGGTGAGTGTGCCGGGTTTACCCGCCGCGGTGTCGCGGAGGAGGTGATCCATCGCGCCGAAGGGAAAGTTGTACGCCTCGACGTCGTTCGCGACGATTCGCTCCATCAGGTCCGGCGTGAAACCCCAGTGGCTGGCGATGGTGCGCTCGATCATTCCGTCCTGGACCAGATGTGAGATCCCCCGACCCTGACGGTCACCCTCGGCCGCGGGGTGATAGAGCGTGAGGTCGCCGGGCGAGCCGGTTTCGGCGTAGCGTTCGCCCAGTCCCTCGAGTACGTATTCCGGAATGCCGACGGCGACGAATCCGCCGACGCCGACGGTGTCCCCGTCCTCGATCCGTTCGATTGCCGCGTCTCTGGGCTGCAAGACTGACATGCGTCTGAGGCTGGGGACGACTCCCATTTCTACCTGTCCATTCCCGGAGGATCGCACACTTTAGTATCCCGCTCGCGAATGCGTCAGTATGGAGCTTACCAGCGAACAGGAACTCATTCGAGACACGATCCGCGACTTCGTCGAGAACGAAGTCGGCGAGAACGTCCGCGAACTCGACGAGGAACAGACGTTCCCGGAGGACGTCTGGGACGGACTCGCGGAGCTGGACTTCACGGGGATGACCGTGCCGGAGGAGTACGGCGGGCTCGACGTTGACGAGGTGACCTACAGCTTGATCAACGAGGAACTGGCCTACGGCCACCTCGCGGTCGCGACGGCGCTGTCGGTCCACTGTCTCGCGACCTCGTGTATCCGACAGTTCGGCTCCGACGCCCACAAAGAACGGTGGCTGCCGGAGATGGTCGACGGCCGCCCCGTCGGCGCGTTCGCCCTCTCGGAACCCGACGCGGGATCGAACCCAGCTCAGATGAGTACGGAGGCCCGGACGGACGGCGACGAGTACGTCATCAACGGGAAGAAACAGTGGATCACCAACGGCGAACGCGCCGGCGTCGTCATCCTCTTCGCCAAGACCGACGCCGACGACCCCGACACCGTCACGCAGTTTCTGGTCCCCAAGGACGTTGACGGACTCGAGGTCGGGAAGAAAGAGGACAAGCTCGGGCTCCGGGCGAGCGACACGACGACGCTCATCTTCGACGACGTCCGCATTCCGGCCGAGAACCGCCTGACGGAGGTCGGCGCCGGGCTCAAGGCCGCCTTCTCGATCCTGACCGGCGGGCGGATCGCGATCGCGAGCCAGGCCGTCGGCGTCGCGCAGGCGGCGCTGGACGCGGCCGTCGCGTACGCCAACGAGCGCGAACAGTTCGGCCAGCCGATCGTCGAACACCAGGCGATCGGCCAGAAGCTCGCTGACATGCAGACCGACGTCCAGGCGTCGCGACTGCTCACCCGCGACGCGGCCCGGAAGAACGATGACGGCGTCGATCCGATGTCGGCGGCCATGGCGAAGTACTTCGCGAGCGAGACGGCCGTCGACGTCGCCAACGAGGCCGTCCAGGTCCACGGCGGCTACGGCTACACGAAGGACTTCGACGTCGAGCGCTACTACCGGGACGCCAAGATCACGACGATCTACGAGGGGACCTCCGAGATCCAGAAGAAGATCATCGCGCGACACCTGACGGAGTAACTTCCTCGCCCCTCGAGTTCCGATCGTCCCTCGAAATCGATCCGCACCCATCTCGAGTCGCCCGTCTCTGCGACCGTTACGTCCCCCCTCGTCCCTCGAGTTCCGATCGTCCGTCGGGACGATCCGAAACCGGCAGCGACGAGCGCCGCGACGGGTCGCCGCTTGCCCGCCTACTCGTACTCGTAGAACCCTTCGCCGGTCTTCTTGCCGAGGTCGCCGGCCTCGACTTTGCGTTTGAGGAGGTACGCCGGTTTGTAGCGGTCGCCCAGCTCTTCGTGGAGCGTCTCGGTGGCGTGCAGGCAGACGTCGAGACCGATGTGATCGGCGAGCGTCAGCGGTCCCATCGGGACGTTCGTCCCGAGTTCCATGCCGGCGTCGATGTCCTCTTTCGTGGCGACGCCCTCGTCGTAGGCCCGAATCCCCTCGTTGATCCACGGCATCAGAATGCGGTTGGTGACGAATCCGGGCTTGTCGTCGGACTCCCAGGTCGTCTTCTCGAGATCTTCGGCCACTTCGTGGGCCAGATCGACGATCCCGTTGGTTGTCTTCTCGCCGACGACGACCTCGACACCCTCCATCACGGGCACGGGATTCATGAAGTGAAGGCCGACCACGCGCTCGGGGTGCTCGAGGGCCGACGCGATCGAGGTGATCGAGAGCGTGCTCGTGTTCGTCGCGAGCACCGCGTCATCGTCGCAGACGCCCTCGAGGTCCGCGAAGATGTCCTGTTTCACCGCGAGGTTCTCGAGCGCCGCTTCGACGACGAGGTCGCAGTCCGCGAGGTCCTCGAGCGACGTCGTCCCCTCGATTCGGCTGCGGATCGTCTCGGGGTCCGCCGGAAGCGCGTCGCGGTCCTCGAGCCGCGAGAGACTGTCGTCGATGGTCTCGAAGCCGTTCTCGACGAACTCGCTCTCGATGTCCCGCATCACGACGTCGTAGCCGTGGGTGGCGGCGACCTGTGCGATACCACTGCCCATCGTTCCGGCGCCAACGACGCCGATACGATCGATTGTCTCGACAACCATCGTGCGATGGTCGTCCAACGGCGACCATAAGTGTAGCGACTCCGTCGACCGTCGACCGCCGTCGCCGGTCGGACGAGGACGATACACATATGCCGACGGCCGCGAAAGGTCGACGTGGTAGCAAATGTCGAAGGCATTCATCGCCGGAGCAGGGACGACTGCGTTCGGATCGTTCCCCGATCGGACGGGACGAGAACTGTTCGCCGAGGCCGGCCGCGTCGCCCTCGACGACGCCGGGCTCTCGCCCGACGCCGTCGACGAGGTGTACTACGGTAACTTCGTCGGGACGCTGGCGGAGAACCAGGGTCACCAGGGCCCGCTCGCCGCCGAGGCGCTCGGCACCACCGCCCCGTCGCGACGGATCGAAAGCGCCTGCGCCTCGAGCGGGTTGGCCGTGCGAGACGCCGTTCGGGCCGTTCGCAGCGGCGAGGCCGACCTCGTCGTCGCCGGCGGAATGGAACGGATGAGCAACATGGGTACCGCCGGCGCGACCGACGGGCTGGCCCGCGCGGCGGACGACCTGTTCGAGATCAGGGCCGGCGTCACCTTCCCCGCGGCCTACGCGCTGATGGCGCGGGCGTACTTCGAGACCTTCGGCGGCGACCGCGAGGACCTCGCGGCGATCGCCGTCAAGAACCACGACAACGCCCTCGCCAACGATCACGCGCACCTCCAGGAGTCGATCGCGGTCGAGGACGTCCTCGAGGCGCCGGCGATCGCGGCCCCGCTCGGGCTGTACGACGCCTGTCCGATCAGCGACGGCGCGGCCGCGGTCGTGCTGGCGTCGCCGGCGTACGCCGCCGAACACGACCTCGACGCTGGCGTCGCCGTCACCGGCTCCGGCCACGGCGGCGACACGATGGCGCTGCAAGACCGCGACTCGCTGGCGACGACGCCGGCGACCCGCGAGGCGGCGGTGACGGCCTACGACGAGGCGGGAATCGATCCCGACGACGTCGATCTGGCCGAGGTCCACGACTGCTTTACGATCGCCGAGGTGCTCGCGCTCGAGGGGCTCGGACTCTACGGCTACGGGGAAGCGATCGGCGCGGCGGCACGCGGCGACACGCGACGGGACGGCTCGCTGCCGGTCAATCTCTCGGGCGGCCTGAAGGCCAAGGGGCACCCGGTCGGCGCGACCGGTGCGGCCCAGATCGCGGCCGTCAGTTCGCTGCTCGAGGGTACCCATCCACGTTCGGACGCGCTCGAGGACGCGACCGTCGGCGTGGCACACAACGCCGGCGGCACCGTCGCCAGTGCGACCGTTCACGTGCTGGAGGTGGTCGCATGAGCGAACACAGTGACGCGAGCGACGGCGAGTACGACGAGTTCCTCGACGCGCTCGCGGACGGCCGCGGCTACTACTACGCGTGCTCGAACGGACACGAGACGGTGCCACCTCGACAGGTTTGCCCGCACTGCGGCGATCGCGACCTCGAGCGCGAACCGTTGCCCGAGACTGGCGAGATCGTCACCCACACGACGGTCACCGTCCCGTCGCCGCGGTTTGCGGACGAGGCGCCGTACGTCACCGCCGTCGCGTCGGTCGGCCCCGTCAGGCTCACCGGAATTGTCCGCGGGATCGAACCGGACGACGTCGCCGTCGGGCGGGACGTCACCGTGACCGTCGAGTCGACCGAGGCGGCCGACGATCGCACCATCGTCTTCCGTCCGTAGCATGCCACACGAAACGCCCATCACCGTCGACTGGGGCGATACCGACGCTGGCGGGCTCATCTACTACCCGCGGTTCTTCCACTTCGTCATCGTGGGGCTCAACGACTACTTCGCGCCGGCGACCGACGGCGAGCACCCGATGGAATCGTACCGTAGGGAGGGGTACGTGCTGCCGGCCGTCGACGCATCGGCGTCGTTTCACTCGCCGCTGCGGGCCGGCGACGAGGCCGTGATCGAGACGACCGTCGTCGACAGCGGCTCCGCGTCGTTGACCGTCGCGTTCGCCGTCGCTCGCGCCGAGACCGGCGACCCCGTCGCCGACGGCGAGGTGTCGTTCGTCTTCGTCGACGACTCGTTCGACGCAACGCCGCTCCCCGAAGAGCTCCGCGAGTGCATTCGCGAACGGGGAGACGACTGATTCGGATTGCTGTCCCGATGTCCCGGCGCAACCGCGACCCGAGCGGCGGTTACACCGGAACTGACGGACAGTAAACCGTCTGAGACGGCCCTCCCTCCGCTTCTGTCTTCGATTCGCTCCGTTCACGACCGTCAGTTCCGGCCAACCGCAGGACGGGGTGGCGGGCCGGTAGAACGGTGTGATACGTCGGACGGTACGACACAGAGACGGTGTTCGGACGAACGCGAACCGTCCCGGCAAGCGACGCGAGAGCCAACGGTCTCCCAGTACGGGCGTGAATACGGAGAAGAAACGGGGACGAGGACGAGAACAAGAACGAGTACGTCGGTCGCCCCGAGGGTCGACTCGAGACGGGGTACCGAATTTCGTGCCGAACGGTCGACCTAGGCGTGTTTCTCCTGTTCTTGCTGGCGGAGTTCGACGCGGCGGATCTTGCCGCTCGAGGTCTTCGGAAGTTCGTCGACGAACTCGATGCGCCGTGGGTACTTGTACGGCGCCGTCTCCTCTTTCATGTACTCCTGGAGTTCGTTCTTGAGGTCCTCGCTTCCCTCGTAGCCGTCGTTGAGGATGACGTAGGTCTTGACGACGCTGCCGCGTTCGTCGTGGGGGCTGTCGACCGCGGCGGCCTCGGCGACCGCGTCGTGGCTGACGAGCGCGTCCTCGACCTCGAAGGGGCCGATGCGGTAGCCCGAGGAGATGATGACGTCGTCGGCCCGCCCCTCGAAGAAGAAGTAGCCGTCTTCGTCGCGCGTGGCGAGGTCGCCGGTACGGTAGTAGTCGCCCGAGAGCTTCTCCTCGTCGAGTTCGGGTTTCTCGTAGTAGCCGTCGAAGATCGCGGGCGAGTCGACCGGGACGGCGATTTCGCCGATCTCGCCGGTCTCGACCTCTTCTTCCGCGTCCAGTTCGATTATCGTCGCGCCGACGCCGGGGGTCGGTTTACCCATGCCGCCGGGCTTGACGTCGATTCCCGGGTAGTTGGTCACGAGCGCGACCGTCTCGGTCTGGCCGTACCCGTCACGCGGGGTGACGCCCCAGGCCGACTCGATGCGTTCCATCGGCTCCCGGTTGAGCGGTTCGCCGGCCGAGAGGGTGTCGTTGAGCTGGACGTCGTAGGAGTCGAGGTCGGCGTTGGCGAACATCCGGTACTGCGTGGGCACGGCACAGAGCTTGGTGACGCCTTCGTCCTCGAGAATCTCGAGGAACGTCTCGACCTCGAACTCGCCGTCGTAGATCAGCTGGGTCGCGCCGGTGGTCAGGCCGACGCCGACGGGGCTCCAGAACCACTTCGCCCAGCCGGTGCCGGTCGTCGCCCACAGCAGCTCCTCCTCGAGGTCGGTCTCCTCGTCGATACCCCACCAGTACGGCGCGTTGATCCGGTTGAAACAGTACTGCCAGCGGTGCTTGTGGAGCACGGGCTTTGGCTGGCCGGTCGTTCCGCTGGTGTAGTTGATCGACATCGGATCGTCGGCGCCGAGGTCGGGCCCCTCGTAGTCGGTCGACTGGCCGTCGACGACCGACTCGAACGTCGACCACCGTTCGCCGTCGACGTCGTCGCTTCCCTCGAGGACGATTACGCGCTCGAGCGGGGTGTCCTCGAGCACCGGCTCGACCATGTCGGTGAGGGTCTCGTGGACGACGATCGTGGTCGCCTCGCAGTCGTTGGCGCGGAACTCGATGTCCTTCGCCCGGAGCATCGACGAACAGGGGACGAGCAGCGCGCCGACCGAGAGGGCGCCCAGCTGAATCGCGAACGCGTCGGGATGGCGCGGGAAGAGGTGCATTACCCGGTCGCCTTTCCCGACGCCGAGTTCCTCGAGTCCGTTCGCGAACCGGCTCATGTCGTCGCGGAGGTCGGCGTCTGTCTCTTATACACATC
>NZ_AOHZ01000087.1 GCF_000337215.1 Natronolimnohabitans innermongolicus JCM 12255
TCTGAATTCGAGCGCTGATTATCTACGTCGGCGATCACCAGTATCCGTAAAACGATTCGAACCTCCCACGGGGACCGTCGGACCCGTTTTCCGACGAACGCACACTCGGTTACAGTCGACGGCAGTAGTTTCGAATTCGACGGCAGAAATACTCCGTCGGGCATCCGCGTTCCGTCCGTATTTTATCAGTATTGATGCGTAATAGGACTACCCATCCATAAGAATTTAATACTTGCATTATGACGGAGGGTAGTGTATGCAGACCCATACCAAAGAAGCACTGGCATCGGTGTGTGCTGCACTCGCACTCATCGGTGTGATCAACGCCGGAATCTGGTTCACCACGTTCGGGACGCCAGACCTGACGGTCCTGGGGTTTCCGTTCCACTACTTCTGGCTGGTGGCCGGTGGACCGGCGGTAATGTTCGTCCTGTACTGGGCGTACTACCAGTACGTCACGACGTCGATCATGGAAGAAAAGGCGGAACTGAAAGCAACGGCCGGCGAGCCGACGGCTGCAAAAGCGGGCGCCGAGCGGGGTGAGTCCGATGACTAACCCGTTACAACAGGCCGGGGAGTATCCGTTTCAGGAAACGTTTCAGGAACTGGCGATTCCGATCCTGATCATCCTGGCGACGTTCGTCGCGTACTACGCGATCAGCTACTACATGAAAAGCCGGGTGCAGGGGACCGACGATTACATGGTCGCCGGTCGGACCATCGGCCCGTTCGTCAACGGGTCGGCTATCTCGGCCACGTGGGAGAGCCTGGCGACGTTCATGGGCGTCATCGCGCTGATGGTTCAGGTCCAGATTCCGTTCCTCGCCGTGTGGACCAACTTCCTGCTGTCGATCCCGTTGATCGTCATCCTCTACGGCCAGACCCTGCGTCGACTCGGCTCGTACACGCCGGCGACGTTCTGTAAGGATCGGTACGGAAACACGATGTCGGTCGTTATGGCGCTGCTTATCGTGTTCGTCATGCTGATGTACGCGCTCGGGCAGTTCATCGGCCTCGCACAGATCGCCGAGATCTTGTTCGGCTGGGACTACACCCTCTCGCTGTTCGTGATCGCGGCCCTGGTCACGGGCTACGTCGTCATCGCGGGGATGTGGGGCGTTTCCTACAACTCCGCGCTCCAGTTCTGGGTCATGTTGACCGCGGCGTTCATTCCGATGATGTTCATCCTGAACCAGCTCGGATCGTCGGGCTGGTTCTTCCCGCCGCTCGGGTACGGCGACCTCGTTCCCGAGATGCAAGAGACCAATCCCGGGTTCTTCGACATGACCTACGACACCCGCTGGTACTTCGCGATGTTCCTCGCGATGGCGCTCGGGCCGATCGGTATGCCCCACCTCGCACAGCGGATCTTCACCAGTCGCGACGTCGAGGCCGGTCGGAAGACCGTCTTCTGGTTCGTCGCCGTGACGGGCCTGATGTTCGCGACGGTGTACTCGGTCGCGTTCGCCGGCGTCTACTGGCTCGGACAGGAGGGGTACGAGGTCGCCGAGGCGGACTTCGACAAGATGATCTTCTACCTCAACTTCGCGTTCAGCGGCGATACGATCACCGGCTACGTCGTGGCCGGCGCGATCGCGGGCGGTCTCTCGACCGTCAGCGGCCACATGCTCGCGATTAGCGCCGCCGTGGCCAACGACGTCGTCGAGGCGTTCGAAATCGATATCACCGAAGACCGGAAGACCCAGTTCGGCTACGCGTCCGTCATCGCCGCCGGACTGATCGTCGCGCTCATCGCGCTCAATCCGCCCGCGTTCCTGGTCGTCAGCATTCTGTGGGCGTTCGCGATCAGTGCGGCCGCGATCACGCCGACGATCGTCCTCGGCGTCTGGTCCGCTCGCGTCAACCGCTACGGGGCGATCGCCTCGAGCGTCGTCGGCTTCGCGTCGGTGGTCGTGCTCTCCCCGCACCTCTTCTCCGGGATCGGCGCTGGTGGCGAAGGCCTCACCGCCGACCTCGGAATCGACGCGATCATGATCGCGTTCCCACTGTCGATCCTCACGTTCATCGTGGTCTCGCTGATCGCGGAACGCATCGACGCGCTGGACGTCGATCCGGAGTCCAACCGGTCCCTGATCAACGAGATGCACGGCTACCCGGACGACGACGTCGACCGATTCACGAGCGCGGCGCCGCTGATCGTCCTCGCGGTGTTGATGCTCCCGATCCTCTGGTGGGGGATCCAACCCTGGTAAGCTAATACTGCCGGACAGCACGCGTTGACGATCGGTCGCGCGACTGCGGTCGTCGCCGTCGGAACCGACCGCGACGTCGCGACCGACTGCTCACTGACTGCTGTCCGACAGTATAACTACCCACAACGAAAATATCTCGCCATGCAACTGTTTGGAACCCCGATCGGAACCGTGATCTGGCTCGTCATCGGCCTCGGAACGGCCGCGCTCGCGCTCGCCAACGACAACCAGATCACCGGCGTGATCGCGGTCGGATGGATCGCCCTCGCCGTGTTCAGTTTCTACGAGTATCGAAAAGACGAGTAACGATCGACTGTTTTTCGGTTCGATCGTTCCGCTCGTCCGACTGGCTGGTTCCTGTCGTCCGACTGGCCAGTTCTGGTCGCACGACTGGTTCCGTTCGTACGGGCTGAGTACCTGCGAGCAAGAACAACTACACGGACGGTTTCACGTATCGTCCATCAGCACGGTAACCGGCCGATCCGCCTCGAGCAACACCGATTGGGTGATGCTTCCGAACAGCAACTTCCCGGTCGCGCTCTTCTTGCGGCCGCTGATGACGATCCCGTCGGCGTCAATCTCTCGTCCGACCTCGAGGATGCGATCGGCGATGTCTCCTTCCTCGAGTCTCGTCTCCACGTCGATGCCCGCCTCCGTGAGGCGGTCGTACGCCGCGCCCGTACTGTCGGGGAGTTCCGGTTCGTCTCGTCCCTCCGCCCGCTGGGCCTCGAACTCTCGCAACCACGGCTGCTTGGTCTCCTGGGAGACGTTCAGCAGGACGACTCGCTTTTCGGCGGGCTCGCCCGGAAGGTCGATGACGGTCCGTGCGGCTCGTTTCGCTCGTCGGCTACTCTCGTCTATCGGCAGCAGTACTGTGTGCATGCGTGACAATCCACGCAGTCCCACTTAACGATTTGGGGCTTCGACGCGACCACGGGCCGATCGCCGAGCCGACGAACGTGAACCGAGGCGATAACAAGACTTTAGAATATTGGGAGAGATAATCACACCAATGTTCGACGAGCAAGAGCTCGATGATATCCGCGAGCAACAGGGCGAATGGGAAGCAAACACGCTCGAGCCGACACTCGAGGCCCACGGCGAGCGAAAAGATCGCTTCGCGACGATCTCGAACCACGAGGTAGACCGCCTCTACACGCCGGAAGACATCGCAGACCTCGACTTCGACGAGGATCTCGGCTTCCCCGGCGAGCCGCCGTACACGCGCGGGCCGTATCCGACGATGTACCGCGGGCGGACGTGGACGATGCGGCAGTTCGCCGGCTTCGGCACCGCCGAGGAGACGAACGAGCGGTTTCACTACCTCATCGACGAGGGACAGACCGGGCTGTCGACGGCGTTCGACATGCCGTCGTTGATGGGTCTCGACTCTGACGCGCCGATGAGCGAGGGCGAGGTCGGCAAGGAGGGCGTCGCCGTCGACACGCTGCGGGACATGGAAATCCTCTTCGACGGCATCGACGTCGGCGAGGTCTCGACGTCGTTCACGATCAACCCCTCCGCAGCGGTCATCTACGCGATGTACATCGCGCTGGCCGACCAGCAGGGGGTTCCGCGCGAGGAGGTCCGAGGAACGCTGCAAAACGACATGCTGAAGGAGTTTATCGCCCAGCGGGAGTGGGTGATTCCGCCGCGCCCGTCGCTCGACATCGTCACCGACACGATCGAGTTCGCCGTCGATGAGACGCCGAAGTTCCACCCCGTCTCGATTTCGGGGTATCACATCCGCGAAGCCGGCTCGACGGCCGTCCAGGAGGCCGCGTTCACGCTCGCCGACGGCTTCGCCTACGTCGAGGACTCCCTCGACCGCGGCCTCGACGTCGACGAGTTCGGGCCGCTGCTCTCCTTTTTCTTCAACTGTCACAACTCCATCTTCGAGGAGATCGCGAAGTTTCGCGCGTCCCGTCGCGTCTACGCCCGCGTGATGGAGGAGTGGTACGACGCCGAGAAGCCCGAGTCGAAGCGGATGAAGTTCCACACGCAGACGGCGGGCCAGTCGCTGACCGCCCAGCAGCCGCTGAACAACATCGCCCGCGTGACCATCCAGGCGCTGGCCGCCGTCTTCGGCGGCACCCAGTCGCTGCACACCAACAGCTTCGACGAGGCGCTTGCGCTGCCGAGCGAAGATGCCGTCCGCGTCGCGCTTCGGACCCAGCAGATCATCGCCGAGGAGTCGGGCGCGGCCGACATCGTCGACCCGATGGGCGGTAGCTTCGCCATCGAGAAGCTCACGAACGAGCTGGAAGCGGAGATCATGGCCTACCTCGAGGAGATCAAGGAGATGGGCGACGGCTCCGTCCGCGACGGCGTCCTTACGGGTATCGAGCAGGGGTACTTCCACAGCGAGATCGGCGAAGCGAGCTACGAGTACCAACAGCGCGTCGAGCGCGGCGAGGAGGTCGTCGTCGGCGTCAACGAGTACACGATCGAGGAGGACACCGCGCCCGACATCCTCGAGATCGACGAGACGACCCGCGAACGACAGCTCTCGCGACTCGAGGAGGTCAAGGCCGAACGCGACGACGAGGACGTCGACGCGACCCTCGAGGCGCTGTCGGACGCGATCGAGAACGACGAGAACGTGATGCCGTACATCATCGACGCGGTGAAGGCCTACGCGTCGATGGGCGAGATCATGCAGGTGTTCGAGGACCACCACGGCGCCTACCAGGAGAACATCACGCCGGTCTGATCGCCCCCCGACCGGCGATCACGCAGACCCGGCGTCGCCGATTTTCGTTTCGTCTGACTCGCGCTCGAGAACGTACGTGCGCTCTCGATGCGTTTCTCCGCCGATCGAGATCTCCGTGGTTTCGGTCTGCTCGAAGCCGAAGTCGCTGTAGAACGACGTGCCGAGTTCGTTCGCGTCGAGGACCATCGCTTTGATCCGATCGACGTCCTCCTCGAAGAGGGACCGGCAGGTCTCCTCGAGCAGTTGCCGACCGATCCCGTCACCGCGGTGGTCGGGCGCGACGTACACCCGGAGGATGTTCCCCTCGTTCGCGTCGGTTCCCCAGGCGGCGTGTGCGAATCCGACGATCTCGTCGCCTCGTTCGGCGACCAGCATGAGCGCCCGCGCCCATACGATCGAGTCCCTGATTCGCTCGTCGGAGTACCACTCGTCGAGCCCTTCGGCCAGCGACTCCCGACTCAGAATGTCGGGATAGTCCTGCGTCCACGATTCCTGTGCAACGGTCTGGATCGCGCCGAGGTCGTCGACGGTTGCGTCGCGAATTGTCATATGCTATCGTCTACCTAAGGCGGATTAATCCTTTTCACCGGATCGCCGACGTGTGGCGCATCCGTCCGTTCGGACCACAACCTGAGTTGCCGTTTCGAAACTGCGGACGAACTCGTTTTTCCTTCCGATAGAATCATACGGACTCACGTAAAACGCGGAAATATGAGTACTGAGAGCGAGCAACAGAGTATCCGGTGTATGGTAGCGAAAGTCGGTCTCGACGGTCACGACCGCGGGGCACACGTCATCGCGCGGGCGTTTCGCGACGCCGGCTTCGAGGTTATCTACTCGGGGCTGCACAAAGCGCCCGAGGAGATCGTTCA
>NZ_AOHZ01000088.1 GCF_000337215.1 Natronolimnohabitans innermongolicus JCM 12255
CTCGACTCGGGCGACGGGTACGGCGGCGGTGGCGGCGGCCACCACAGCCAGGAGGTCATCGACGCTCACGACGACTGGGATCCCGAGGACGACGAACCCGAGGACGACGCCGTAAGCTGGACGACGCCGATCGTCGAAACCGTCGCCATCCGCGCCGAGGGCGTCGACGACCTCACCGGCGAGTTCCGCGCCCACCGCGAGTACCTCCTCGAGTCGGGCGAACACGCCGATCAGGTCCGCCAGCGCTACGCCGAAGAGATCCGCACGCTCCTCCGGGAGGACGTCCACGCGCTCCTCGAGGACGAACTCGCGGCCGCCGGCGGCATCGACGACCTCGCCGAAGCCGTCCGGCAGGGCGAGACCGATCCCTACTCCATCGCCAGTGACATCCTCGAGCCGGTCGAGGCCTGCGTTGACGAACTCCGCGTCGACGGCGAGTGAGAAAAGAAGAGCGTCGGCGGCTCGAACCGCCCGTTCAGTTCAGCAGTTCTCGAGCGATCGTGTTCCGCAGGACCTCGCTGGTCCCCTCGTAGATCTCGTTGAGCTTCGCGTCGCGGTAGAACCGCTCGGCGGCGAAGTCCTTGGTGTAGCCGTAGCCGCCGTGGNTCGCTGGTCCCCTCGTAGATCTCGTTGAGCTTCGCGTCGCGGTAGAACCGCTCGGCGGCGAAGTCCTTGGTGTAGCCGTAGCCGCCGTGGATCTGGATGCCCTCGTTGGCGACCTCGCGGCTCACCTCGCTGGCGTAGAGCTTCGCCTGCGCGGCCTCCTTGACGAAGTTCTCGCCGCGGATCTTCCTGTCGGCGGCGTCGTGCATGAGCAGTCGTGCGGCGCGCGTTTTCGTGTCCATGTCGGCCAGTTTGTGTTGAATCGCCTGGAAGTCCGAGATCGGCCGATCGAACTGCTCGCGGTCCTGGCTGTACGTCGCCGCCTCGTCGAGGGCCGCCTGTGCGATCCCGATCGAGCGGGCGGCGATGGTGATCCGGCCGCCGTTTAACGTCTTCAGCGCCTGCACGAAGCCGTCGCCTTCGTCACCGAGCAGTCGGTCCTCGGGGATCCAGAGGTCGTCGAACCGGAGTTCGGCGGTCGGACAGCCCTTGTCGCCGAGTTTCTCCTCCGTTCCCTCGACGATGAAGCCGTCGTCCTCCTCGGGTTGGACGACGAACGAGGAGATTCCTTTGTTCCCCGCGTCGGGGTCGGTCTTGGCGAACAGCGTGACCGTGTCGGCGACCGAGCCGTTCGAGATCCACAGCTTCCCGCCGTTGATGCGGTAGCCGTCGCCGTCTGCTTCGGCGGTCGTCTCCATCGCCGGCACGTCGCTGCCCGCGCCGGCCTCCGAGAGCGCGAACGCGCCGATGTCCGTTCCCTCGGCCAGCGGCGTCAGGAACTCTTCCTTCTGGGCGTCGTCGCCGAACTCGTAGACCATGTTGCCCGCGAGCGAAGTGTGGGCGGCGACGATCGTGCCGAGCCCGCCGGAACCCCGCGAGATTTCTTCGAGCGCCGCCGGATAGGCGTGGTAGTCCAAGCCGGCGCCGCCGTACTCCTCGGGGAAGGGCATCCCCATCAGGCCGAGGTCGGCGAGTTCGTCGACCAGCTCGCGGGGGAACTCGTCGTCGTGGTCGATCTCGTCGGCGATCGGCACCACTTCCTCGTCGACGAACTCCGTGACCATCTCGACTATCTGTCGCTGCTCGTCGGTAAAGCGGAAGTCCATACGGGACGTGTTATCCCGGTTCGCCTATAGCTGTTCCTCTTCTCGAAGACCGCCGCCCCGTCTCGCCTGGAGGCCACGCGGTGGGTTGAAGAAAGATATATGGATGCGATCGATGACCATCAGGTATGGTATACAGTTACGAGCCACACCACTTCGAGGAGTTCGAGGAGGGACAGACGTTTCGCAGTCCCGGGCGGACGATCACCGAGACGGACGTGGTGATGCACGCCGCGACGACCAGCGACTGGAACGAACTGCACACGAACGAGGAGTTCGCCCGGGAACGGGACTTCGACGGTCGGATCGTCCACGGCCCGATGACCTTCGTTCAGGCGATCGGGATGGTCATGCGCATCGGGATCCTCGAGCGGACCGCCTACGCGTTCCTCGGGATGAACTACATGGACCTGCCGAATCCGGTCCGTATCGGCGATACGGTCTCGGTCGATATCGAGGTCGCCGAGACGAAGGCACTGGAGAGTCGCGACGACGTGGGCCTGGTCGTCTTCGAGACGGAGATGACCACGCAAGAGGAGACGGTCGTCTTCCAGGGCGATCTGAAGTTCTTCGTACTCAAGACCGATCAGACGGAGTTCGGATCCTGAACGCCGCCGCGGCGGGATCACGCCGCGGGAGTCGTCGGCGCGGTTCGCCGCTCAGCGGACGTCGACCTCCCGGACGAACGAGCGGACCTCCTCGACGAACAGGTCGGGAACCTCCATCGCGGCGAAGTGGCCGCCTTCGGGCAGTTCGTTCCAGCGCGCGATATCGTAGGTTTCCTCGGCCCAGCTTCGAGGCGTCTTGATGATCTCGGCCGGGTACCGGGCGTGGCCCGTGGGTACGTCGACGGACTCCGGGACCGTCCGCTCGACGTCCGTCTCGTAGTAGAGTCGCATCGAGGAGTTGATCGTCCCGGTGAGCCAGTAGACGCTGATATTGTCGAGCAGCCGGTCGCGGCCGAACGCCGCGTCGACGTCGTCGCCGTCGCTCCACTCGCGGAACTTCTCGACGATCCAGCCCGCGAGCCCCGCCGGAGAGTCGGTGAGGCCGTAGGCGAGGGTCTGCGGTCTGGTCGACTGGATCTCGTGGTAGCCGAACCCCGTCTCGTAGAACTCGCTCGTCTCTCGGTAGGCGTCCATCTCGGCTTCGTCTACCATCCCTACCGGATCGTCCAGTCTCGACGGAACCGAGAACAGCATGTTCGCGTGGATCGCGTCGACTCGGTCGGGGTAGTTCGCCCCGAGGACGGCGGCGATCAGGGCGCCCCAGTCGCCGCCCTGGACGACGTAGCCGTCGTACTCGAGGCGATCCATCAGCCGATCGAACGCGGCCGCCATCTCCGCGACGTCGTAGCCGCGTTCGTCGGTCGGTCCGGAGAATCCGTACCCCGGCAGCGACGGCGCGACCACGTGAAACGCGTCGGCCGGATCGCCGCCGTGGGCGGCCGGATCGCTGAGCGGGCCGAAGACCTCGAGGAACTCCGCGACCGAGCCGGGCCAGCCGTGGGGCATGAGCAGCGGCGTGGCGTCGGATTCGGGCGAGCGCACGTGATAGAAGTGAATTCGCTGGCCGTCGATCGTCGTCACGTACTGGTCGAACTCGTTGAACCGGTCTTCGAAGCCGTTCCAGTCGTACTCGGTTCTCCAGTATTCACAGAGGTCCTGGAGGGAGACCCGATCCGTGCCGTACTCCCAGTCCGCGTCCGGCAACTGATCGGGCCATCGCGTCTCGGCGAGCCGATCGCGGAGGTCGTCGATTGCCGATCGATCGACGTCGACTTCGAACGGATCGATCGAGTCGGTCGCCGTCATGGCGGACGCCCTCCACCCGTGCGATACGTCGTTTCACCGATCTCCGTCTCGCTGACCATACTCCGTACTTCGAGAGACGAACCCAAATAACGACCGGGCGATTCGTCGCACATTCGCCCTCGAGTCGGCTCGAGTCGACCCTCAGCGCCCTCGAGTCCGCACCCCGATATTTCCGAAACAGATTTGGCACTTGATAACACTGGTTGTGCTATGACTACGTTCGAGGTAACGGAGGGAGTGTACGGAATCGATATCGGCATGTTCGACTCGAGCGTCGCATCGGTCTACCTGTTCGACGACGACGAGCCCACGCTCGTCGACGGCGGGATCGCCGCCGCGGCGGAGACGATCGTCGAGGGTATCGAGGACTGCGGCGTCGATCCGTCGTCCCTCTCGAACCTCGTCCTCTCTCACGTCCACGTCGATCACACCGGCGCCGCGAGCGCGCTCGTCGACGTCGCTCCCGACCTCGACGTCTACATTCACGAGTCGACCGCGCCCCACCTCGTCGATCCCGCCGGACTCGTCGAGAGCAGCAAGCGGGCGATGGGCGAACACTTCGAGCTCATGGGCGAGCAGGGACCGGTTCCCGAGCAGAACGTCGTCGGCGTCCCGAACGAGGGGACGACGGTCGACATCGGTGCGAACAGCCTCGAACTGATCCACGCGCCCGGCCACTCCCCGGATCACTTCGCGGTCTGGAACCCCGAACGGGAACTCCTGTTCGCCGCCGAGTGTCTCGGGATCTACTTCGGAGCGGCCGAGGAGTGGCTGCCGCCAGCCACGCTACCGAACTTCGACGTCGACGCGATCGGCGACGCCATCGACCGACTCGCGGAGTTCGACCCAGACCGGATCGTCTTTCCGCACTTCGGCGAGTGGCCGGGCGAACCGGACGACGCCTTCGAGACGGCGCGGACGGAACTGCACCGGTTCGACGAGCGGATCCTCGAGTACCACGACGAAACCGGGTCGGTGGACGCGACGAAAGAGCTGGTCGGCGAGGAACTGCTCGATCTCTCGCCGCCGTACGATCCGGCCGTCGAATCGTTCTTCTCGAGTCTCCTCACCGATGGCTACCTCAAACATCACGGCCGCGTCTGAGCGCTCTGCGGTCAGTCGTCGAACTCGTCGACGATTCCCTCGCCGTGTCGTCCCTCGCCGTCCGCAAACCTGCTAGCGCCCTCCTGGGCGACCGCCATCGACTGCAGACCGTTCCACGCCTCTATCTCGAGGCCGCGCTCGAGCGGCATCCCGATTCCCTCGTAGATCGCCTCGAGGTCGGTTCGGATCGTCTGTTGTGGGTAGCCGGCGATACGATCCGCGAGTTCGATCGCTCGCTCGAGCGCGTTCCCGGGTTCCGCGACGCGGTTTACGAGCCCCCACTCTTCGGCGGTTTCGCCGTCGATCGGTCGGCCGGTGAGCATGAGATCGAGCGCGCGACTGTAGCCGATCATGCGGGGGAGTCGTTGCGTCGCGCCGTCGACGAACGGGACGCCGAACCGGCGGTTGAACGCGCCGAACGTCGCGTCGGCGGCCGCGACGCGGAGATCACACCAGAGCGCGACCTCGATGCCGCCGGCCACGCAGTGGCCTTCGATAGCGGCGATCGTCGGTTTCCGAACGTCCGCGTGGGAGTAGCCCATGAGGCTGTACGGGCGCTCACCCATGTCGACTCCCTCTGCGATCTCCTTCAGGTCCGCACCGGCACAGAAGTCCTCGCCCGTTCCGGAAACGATCCCGACCGCGAGATCGTCGTCCTCGTCGATCCGACGGAGCGCGTCGACCATCTCCTGGCCCGTCTCGTAGTCGACGGCGTTCGTCCGTTCGGGTCGGTCGATCGTTACGTGTCCGATAGGTTCGCTCCGCTCGAACTGAATGTTATCATACGACATCGTATGGTGATAGCACGGCTGCGCTGTTGAATCTATTTCAGGGGACACTAACAGTCGTAGTTCTCTAGGAATGATATCGGATGGCCCTCGCAGCTCTGAACGGCTACCGTAGTGTGGATAATAAACAATACTAAATGATGTCATTGGGCGCTAATCATCCTCCTTCACGATACAATAGCTGCAATAGGCGTCTATTTCAGGATTGTGTGGAGAAAAGAGCTGAAAACTGATTCTGGAATTGATTCACTCTTGAGTATCATTCTCCAATATTCTATACAGTATTGTATTAAGTTGGGTTAAATATACTAGTCTAAATCCGATATTCTACTACTCGAAATACTAAAATGTGGGAGTAAATATAGTATGTTTCACTATTTCGCCTATTCGGTTGGCGACATGCTCTTCAGAGAGACCGATCACATTTACAGTTGTATTCTTGTAAAGAAACGACCGATCGTTGTCGATTCGGCTACTTACAAATGCGACATATTGAGTTCGAACTCCTTTGCCGCACCGAGAAGATACTCCGGGAGTTCGTCTTCGAACTGTTCGCCCCGCATTCGATACGTCGGCCCGACGACGAGTAGCCCGCCGGCGATTCCGCCGTTGACGTCGTGAACCGGAACGGCGACCGCCCAGAGTCCTTCCGTGTGCTCGCCGTGGGCGTACGCGTACCCGCGTTCTCGAATCGTCTCGAGGTTTCGCTCGAGTTCCTCTCGGTCCGTGATCGTCTTCGGGGTTCGTTCCGGGAGTCCGTGTTCGTCGATGATCGCGGCGGTACGCTCTTCTGGAAGGTTTGCAAGAATCGCCTTTCCCGCGGCGGACTGATGGAGGTGGATTCGGCGCCCGATCCGAACGTCGTTGCCGACACCTTCGGAACCCCACTCGCTGTAGATATAGGTGCCGAGGCCGTGTTCTTCGACGAGAAAGCCGACGAATTCACCGGTTTCTTCCGCGATGTTCCGCACGAGCGATTTCACCTGCTTGTGGATCGGATTACGGTGGCGAACGTGCCCGCCGAGATCCAAAAACCGGAAGCCGAGGGCGTACTCGTGGCCCTCCTTCGCCACGTAATCGTGTTTCTGCAGCGTTGCGAGGTGTCTGTGGACGGTGCTCTTCGAGACGTCGACGACGTCGGCGACGTCGGTGACCGTCGCGCCCCCTCGGTCGTACAGTACCTCGATAATCTCGAGGAGGGTTTCGTCCGATTTGATCGTGTCCGATTCGGCCATACGCTACGTATCGGATCGGCTGTGATAATTGTTCCGTCTCATGGAACGGTGAACGGCGTCTATACTGATTCTCGCAGACACACGCACATCGTTGCATAGTGTGGAACGGACGTAGACAGGCACATATCATATATTCACGGACTATATATCTGGATATGTCTGGACGATTGATTTGGTGAATCGCTCCGCCATGTATATTCCAAAAGATTTTCCGAATCATTAACAGTCGTTCATGTCATGGTGTCTCCCGTCACGGTGTAGGGTAACGAGTTACAATATTCGGTGATGAACGGTAAAGCAACTTTCGACTGACTCGTTCTCTTCAGAGTTCACTGCGCCTGCTCGCCGTCGGACGCGTAAAAAAGCCTCCCGAAACCAACTCACACCGATTCTGAGCCGCGCTTCAGCCGTTGTCGTTACCTCCGAATTCGCTCGAGTCGGTTCCGTTCAGTACCCGTCCGGCAGTTTGCCTTCGCGCTTGAGTTCCTCCGTGATCCGTTCTTCGAGATTAACCTTCGCGATTTTCCCGACCTCCGTCCGCGGAAGTTCGTCGACGACGTCCAGTCGCTCCGGGCGCTTGAAGACGGCGATACCGCGGTCGCTGAGATACGATTGCAGGTCCTCGAGCGTCACCTCGTCTGCGTTCTCGCGCAACTCGACGAATGCCGCGGGTCGTTCACCCAGCCGTTCGTCGGGCATGCCGATCACTGCGACGTTCTCGATGGCCTCGTGCTCGATGATCACGTCTTCTAAGTCCGGCGCGTAGATGTTCTCGCCGCCGCGGATGATCGTCTCCTTGATTCGGCCGTGGACGCGGTAGTTTCCGTCGTCGTCGACCGAGAGCACGTCCTCGGTGTAGAACCAGCCGTCGTCGTCGAAGTTCTCGGCGTTCTCCTCCGGCGTTCGGAAGTAGCCGGTGAAATAGCCCGGTCCGCGGACGGAGAGTTCGCCCTGTTCACCCCGATCGACCGCCGTTTGGCGGTCGGTGCCGACGATCCTGACTTCGTCCGCGTCGGGAGCGATGGGCCGGCCGACGGTGTTCGCCTGCGTATCGACGTCGTCGTCGGGGCGCGTACAGATGAGCGGTCCTTCGGCCATCCCGAAGATGTTGCAAAAGCCGATATCGTACTCGTCGACCAGTTCGTAGACGACTCGCGGTGGTACTTTCTGTCCGCCGCTGATGAGGGTCTCGAGCGACGACAGATCGTACGATTCTCGATCGGGATGCTCGAGGATGTCGACGAGTTGCGTCGGAACCGGCAGCGAGTACGTCCCGCCGACGTCCTCGATGAGTTGCATCAATCGATCCGGCTTGAGCACCGGCTCGACCGCGACCGTCGCGCCCGCCCAGAACGCCGAGCCGACGACGCAACACAGCGAGGCGTTGTGACCGATCGGGACGCTCGGGAAGCCGATCCAGTCGTCTTCGACGCCGACCGCGTCGGCCATCTGCCCCCACTGGAAGACGTAATCGTTGTGCGTTCGCGGGATTCCCTTCGGAAGCCCCGTCGTTCCGCCGGATAGCAACATGACGCCGGGATCGCTCGGGTTGACGTCGACCGGCGACAGATCCTCGGGGTCGGACGCGGACCGAAGGGCGTCGAACGCCGTCCAGTGCTCGGGAAGTTGCTGGCCCGCTCCGGCGACGGCCACGAGCCGTTCTAGATCCTGATATTCGTCGGCGAAATCGTCGACGAACTCGACGAAATCGAACCCGAGATCGTACCGCGAGCCGGTCGTGAAGAACGCCTTCGCGTCGGTGAGCTCGATAACGTGGCGAGCCTCGCTCTCGCGGTGGCGGGGCAACAACATGACCGGAACGACGCCGAGCCGGGAACAGGCGAAAAACGCCTCGATGAATTCCACCGTGTTGGGAAGCTGGAAGACGACCCTGTCGAGTCGCTCGAGGCTCGTTTCGCGCTGGAGGGACGCGGCGATTCGCTCGGAGTTTGCGGCGAGTTCCGCGTAACTCAACTCCCTGTCGGGACCGACGAGTGCGGTTCGGTCGGGGTGGCGTTCGGCTCGCTCATCGAGTACGGCGTGGAACGGTTGTTCCTTCCAGTATCCGTCTTCGATGTACGACTCCGCCCGATCGTCGGGAAACGGTACGTAGCCCTCAATCTCCGCTGACGGTAGTTGCATTCACTCACTAGTATTCGGGTATCGGCATTTAATTGCTGTGTTGCCGGGAAGACACGTCCGCTTCCCGAACGAATTGTGGCTCCCTCTCCTCTCGACGTCTTCGCCGCGTCCACGGTGCGTTCGCGTCCGTTCCCGTGAACCGCTTTCCGATCGACGCTCGCTGGCGTCGTGCTACACGAAATAATTAAGAAGCATCACGGGCCATATGTAGACGTTATGTGCCCAACGGCGACCACGAGCCAGTGCGACCAGTGTGTACCACGTTCCGACGAGGTGACTGCCTGATGGACGTCTCGGTAATCGGCGGCGGACCCGGTGGACTCTACGCGAGCATTCTCCTCCAGAAGGCGAATCCCGACTGGGAGATCACCGTCCACGAACGCAATCCGCAGGGCGTGACGTACGGCTGGGGGATCGTCCTGCCGAATCGGACGCTCTCTAACCTGCGGGCGGCTGACGCCCCCTCCTACGAAGCCATCGACGAGCGGTCGACCCAGTGGGAACCGTTCGACCTCTACTACGGGGGAGAGCGCTACCGCTCGTCAGGGCACTCGTTCGCGAGCATGCTGCGGACGGATCTCCTGGAACTCCTCCAGGAACGCTGTCGCGACCTCGGCGTGGCGCTCGAGTTCGAAAGCGAGATCGACGACCCGCAGTCGCTCGCCGCGGCGTCGGATCTGGTGATCGGCGCCGACGGAATCCACAGCGAGACGCGGTCCGAATTCGCCGACGAGTTCGGCGCCGAGACCGTCGACGGCGAGGCCCGCTTTTCCTGGTTCGGAACGGAAGCCGACTTCGATGCGCTGAGCCACATCTTCGTCGAGAACGAGGACGGGATCTGGTGTGCGCACACGTATCCGGGCGAGGTGAGTACGTTCATCGTCGACTGCGACGCGGAGACGTGGGCGAACGCCGACCTCGATCAGCGCTCCGAAGAGGAGTATCTGGCGTACCTCGAGGACGTCTTCGCGGAGCACCTCGACGGACACGAACTGCTGTCACAGGTCGACCGCTGGCAGACGTTCACGACGGTCAGAAACGAGCGCTGGTCGCACGACAACCTCGTTCTGATCGGCGACGCGGCGCACACGGCTCACTACTCGATCGGCTCCGGGACGACGCTGGCGATGGAGGACGCGATCGCGCTCGCCGACGCGATCGGCGAGTCGGACGCCGACGTCGGAACGGCGCTCGAGAGCTACGAGCAACAGCGGCGACCGATCGCGGAGTCCCTCCAGCGGTCGGGCGAACGGAGCCGGCTTCACTTCGAGGACATCCGCCGGTTCTACGGCTTCGACGGGATCCAGTTCGTGCTCCACCACCTCACCCGTTCGGGCCGGCTCACCTACGACAGCATGTCCCGGCGCGATCCGGACCTCGTCGAGGAGTTCGAACGCTGGTTCGCCGCGAGCTCTCCCGGCGGCGCGGCGACTCCCGAACAGGCCGATCCCGTTTCGCCGGCAACCCAGCCGCTGGAACTGCGCGACCTCACGCTCTCGAACCGGGCCGTTCGGGTCGCCGGGCAGACGTTCGACGCTCGAGACGGCCGACCGACGGACGCACAGCTGGCCGCCGTTCGCGAACGGAGCAACGACGGTGCCGGATTGACGATGACCGAACCGCTCGCCGTGTCCGAAGACGGCCGGATCACGCCCGGGAGTCCCGGACTGTACAGCGACGATCACGTCAGCGCCTGGCAGGAGACGATCGCGTCGGCGGACACCCCTGTTGGATCGACGCTCGTCCACACCGGGACGAACGGCGCCCGCCAGACGCAGCCGTTCGGCCTCGAGGGACCGATTCCCCGAAACGAGTCGTGGGCGTCTCGAGTGACCGACCAGTACTCGAACCCGCCGCGTACGTACGCGCCGGATCGGTTGCAAGGCGAGGATCTCGAGCGAATCGAGCGGACGTTCGCCGACGCCGCGCGGCGAGCGGACGACGCTGGCTTCGACTACCTCCAACTGCAACTCGGCAACGGCTACCTGCTCGGCTCGTTCCTCTCGCCGCTCACCAACGACCGAACCGACGCGTACGGCGGCGACCTCGAGAGTCGAGTGCAGTTCCCGCTCGAGGTCGTCGACGCGGTTCGCGACGCCTGGCCGGACTCGAAGCCGCTGGGTGCGGTCGTCCAGGCGACCGACTGGGCCGCGGACGGCCTCACGCTCGAGGATTCGTTCGCCGTCGGTCGCGCACTCTCCGACCGCGGCGTCGACGTTCTCGCGCCGGTTGCCGGCGGCGTCTCGGACGACCAGCACCGCGGCGACGTCCACGGGCTGGCCAACTTCAGCGACGAACTTCGGAACGAAGTCGGGCTTCCTACGATGGCGACGGTTCAAGCGACGACGTCGGACGAGGTCAATACGCTCGTCGGAACCAGCCGCGCCGATCTCTGTACGTACTACGGATCGGTCAACGAGCTATAGTCGTTACAAGATCGTTACAGGCGAGAAAATCTGCGTCGCTCACGTATCGGCTGCACAATCGTTTTGTCGATCGGCCTCGAACGTCGGTGTATGCATCGTATTGTCCAGGCGATCGACGACGAAGTCGATCGGTCACTCGATCAGGCACAGACGATCATCGACCTCGCGGCGGATTCGGAGTCGGTTACCGTCGTCATCACGCACGGCTTCGAGTTCAAAGGACCGGACGACGAACTCACCGATCTCGAGTCGGTTCGACGGGTGACGGACCGCTTCGACGAACACGGTATCGCGTACGAACTGCGCGGCGAACAGGCGGAACCGGCAGCGTTCGTCCTCGAGACCGCTGACGAGATCGACGCCGACCTGATCTGCGTCGGCGGTCGGACGCGAAGCCCCGTCGGAAAGGTGCTCTTCGGAAGCGTCTCCCAGCAGATCATCCTCGAAGCCGATCTGCCAGTCCTCATCGCCGAGCGATCGACGGCCGGCGTGGACGAGTAGGGTCGGGCCTTCGTTTCGCTCGATGAGTTACGTGCCAGTAGCCGTCCGTGTTCCTTCGGTTTCGATGTACAAATCAGTCACTTATTTATAGGGGGACTAGGAATGGTATGGTAGAACATGCTCAAGGGCAGCTTTTGGTATCCAAACAGCTGGAAGCACGCGGCGCTGTTCGCGGCGGTGTGTGCGATGGTCGTGTTACACCAGAGCGAACTGGTCGGGCTCTACGATTCGACGACGATACTCTTCGGGTGGCTCCCGGCACAGATCGCCTACGACATGGCGTTCAACGTAGTCGGGTTCGGTATCCTGATCGTGATGTACTACCTCGCTCCGACGGCGCCGGAACGATACGAATCCGAGGGTGAGTCACAATGATCTCGACAACGAACGCGCTCATCCTCGGAATCACGGCCGTCTACCTGTTGCTCGTCGTCGCCGTCGGCGCCGCGGCGTCCCGAATCACGGGCGATTCCAGAGAGGACTTCCTCATGGCGAGCCGGTCGTTCGGGACGGTCGTCCTCCTCTTCGCCCTGTTCGCGACGAACATGACGTCCGTCGTCATGATCGGCGCCCCGGGCCTCGCGTACTCGACCGGGGTCAGCGCGTACGGCTTCTTCGTGTCGCTGTTCGCGTTCCTCTTCCCGGTCTTCCTGATGACGTTCGGATACCGGATCTGGATCGTCGGCAAGGAGTTCGGCCACATTACCCCGGGGCAGATCTTCAATCACCGGTGGGAGTCTGACAACCTCGGGCTTCTCGTGATGGCTATCTTCACCATCTGGACGATTCCGTACATCCTCGTCGGCGTACAGGGTGGCGGAATCGTGTTCGAATCCCTCACCGACGGGTTGATTCCCTACTGGCTCGGCGCGTTGATCACGATCATCGTCGTCGGGATGTACGTCTACCCCGGCGGTATGCGCGGGACCGGATGGACGAACACCTTCCAGGGAATGGTGTTCATGGCCGTCCTGTTCGCGTTCTTCCTCTACGTCCCGTTCCGAATCGGCGGGTTCGGCGCGGCGACCGACGCCGTCGCACAGATCGATGGCGGCGTCTTCCTCAATCGCGAAGGGCTGCCGCCGTACGAGACGCGGATGTACTTCTCACAGGGGATCATCGTTGCCCTGGGGGCGTTCATGTTCCCGCACCTGATCCTCCGGTACATGACGGCTCGATCGTTCACGACGCTCAAGCAGACGTCGGTCGTCTACCCAGTCGCCGTCCTGCTGGTCTGGGTCCCCACCGTGTTACTCGGCTTCTGGGGCATCGCACAGATCCCGAACCTCGAGAACCCGGACTTCATCCTCCCGGAACTCGTCTTCGAATTCTTCCCGACCTGGGCGATCGGCCTCGCCCTCGCGGGTATCCTGGCAGCGATGATGTCGAGTATCGACGGTCAGGTCCTCACGCTGAGTACGTTCTTCGGCGAAGACGTGCTCCGGAAGTTCTGGGACGACGTTACCGACGCGAAAGTCGTCTGGTACACTCGAATCTTCCTCATCGTTATCTTCGTCCTCGCGTACATCGGCGCGCTTCTCACCTCTGATACCGTCGTCGACACGGCGACGTTCGCGTTCGCCGGGTACGGACTGTTGTTCGTCCCGATGGCCGCGGCCTTCTACTGGCGGAGTTCGACGAAAGCCAGCATCTACGCTGGCGTGATATACGGTTTCGTCGGAATCTGGGCGTTCGAATACGGTCCCCTGCCGCCGGAAGTCGCCGGGTTCCATCCGTTCGTTCCGATACTGGTCACACAGATTCTACTGATGGCCGTCGTCGCACTGGTGACCCAGCCACCGTCGGAAGACCGGATCGACGAGTACGAGGAGTGCTTCGAGGACGTCTGGTAACGTCTTTTCTCTCTCGTCGCTTGTAGCGACGTTGTAAGAGTTGTCTCGAGTCACAACCGATAGTCACCATTACACCTCACTGCGCAGCTGATCACCAGACGAGGTTCTGCTCAGTGTGTGAATTATTTAGTGGCTACTGCTTCGAGTAACGGATTCCGTACGCCCACTCCACGGAGTCGAGACACTTATCCTATCTCAATCATATGCAACTGGATGTCGGATGTGTACAGATATAGGAATATTACACCTCCACACTGATTCTACCGATAGAATAGAGTGCGTACACCATCGATACAGCTAGCATAAGCGGAGAACAGTAGATGTTGAACTGTAATGCCCAATCCCGCAAGCCATTGTGACTTATTCCACGATTATACAAGATATCATTCCTAAACACGAGTGTTGTCTGCACATGCTGTATTTTTCTATCCACATTCTGCCTGCACTACTTTGGTTAGAACGCACAATACTCACACATACAATATCAGGAACAATATTCTAAATGATATAGATAATACGATCAACTGACCCTCCAAAATTGTACCACAGCAACGGTCAACAGTTGCGATACCATTATGGGTCATCCGGCCGAAATAACCAAAACGCACCCCCTGTAGTGGTGTCTGCGTATACCCAGAGTCACAATGACGGACATCCCCAGTCAGCTCCAGACGTTCGACATCGAAGCGACGGACGACGTAGTAAAACGACACCTGCGATCGGCGTACATCGAACACCCGACCAGGGGCCCCTACGTCAAATCTCGAGCGCTGTACGACGCCGTCGAGGCGGATATCGACGACCGATTCTCCCTGGAACTCTTCGGTCGGTTCTGTGAGAGCCGACCCTATCTGGAAAAGTGGTCGCGGGGATACGGTGGCTCGTATCGGTATCGGATTCTCGTGCAGGAACTTCGGTGAGATGGATCCGTGCGGTGTGATCGATTCTGTCGCTTTCACCGGTCGTATTTAAGCGTCCGGCTGGAACACACTTTTATATAGTCCAGCAGTAGTACGAGATATGAGCTCCCAACGCGCAAAAACCACGGAACGCTCGCTCCACTTGATCGAGACGATCCAGCGGCTGGGTGGTGCTTCGTTGGACGAACTGACCGCCGAAGTCGCCTTCTCCCGGAGCACGATTCACATTCACCTCCGAACGCTTCTCGAGCACGGGTATCTCGCGAAAGAGGGCGAGGTCTATCATATTGGACTGCGCTTTCTCAATCACGGCGAGTACGCTCGTTCGCGGAAAACGGCGTACACGCTGGCGAAACAGACGGTGATGGACCTCGCCGATCGGACGGACGAGGAAGTCGAGTTCGTCGTGGAAAACGACAACCGCGGTATTCTCGTCCACGAGTCGTTTCACCCCGATAGTCAGTTTCCCTCCAAGGAACGCCACATCTCCTCCGCGCCGAGCACGGCCGGGATCTACTACTATCTCCACAGCGTCGCGACGGGGAAAGCGATCCTCGCCGAGTACTCGGACGACCGGATCGAGCGCGTGTTAGACGAATGGGGACTCCCCAGGCAGACGGACCAGACGATCACGGACGAGGACGCGCTCTTTCAGGAACTCGAGCAGGTTCGAGACCGCGGCATCGCGTTCGCCGACGAGGAGTACGTCGACGGCCTCAGGGAAGTCGGGCGACGGGTCGAGGCGCCCGACGGAAGCGTTCTCGGTGCGATCGCGATCATCGGCCCAAAGTACCGATTCACGGACGACCGCTACACGACCGAGTTACCGACCCTCCTCGACGAGGCGGTCAGCGAACTCGAGGAGGATATTCGAGAGTCGTACCTGGAGCAGTATCGGTGAGGGGACGCTACCGGCCCGGTTGACCGCTGTTCGATCGGTCTATTTATAATAGTCATACTATATCGAACTATAAAATATAGAATTTCGTCGTCACTCGGAGCGTTCTCGCCCCATGGATTTACAAACATATGATGGTAAATTTCTGCTGGGGGCGGAGTGATCGATGCCGCTTTTCGACGTGAGCCGCCACCGCTCAACAGTTCGAAACTGAGATGAAGATGCTACCATCCTAACCTGCTGTATTTTTATAAGCTGTCGTTCGAAGCTAGGCAGCTGGTCGAATCAAGCAATTTATTTCGCCTGACTGTATAGCTACTCCCATGGAGATCAATGATTTCCTCAACGGAGACCAGCTTACAGGCCGACAGGCTGCGACGATTTTTTTCCTCTGGCTAGCCATCGTTCTGGCAGCGGGTATCATCCTCCTGCTATTTACGAGCGCCACGATCTCGTAATGGGCTCGAGTTTGGTCCTCCCGGCCTCTCGAGCAGTGTGGCGGTAGAGCGATTGGACTGTCGGAACAGGGAGACAGTTTTGAGGGGTAGACAGACCGTGGCGCCGCCGAAGACTCCGCTTCACTGCTCGGTTTCATGTGATCAGCCGTTCGATTCGACTGGTCCAGTTGCTTGGTGCTTACTCGGTTACGAACGCACTCCGTGCGCGATCCAACACGGATGGTATCGTCTCAGTAACAATAGCAGACATCTGCCAGTCGCTTCGCTGCCTTCGCTGGAGTTGACGAACCATCGGGTAGTGCGCCAACCTATATATTGCACATAAGTAGCAATAGTCTATCGAGAATTCGGTTCTGCTATTATAACATTTTGGTGCGGAGAACTGTTTGGGCGGTAATCTCCTAATAGCATCTAACCGAATATATTCGGCTATGTATCGAAATCGACTGTGGACTGTACTCAACTCACCGCGATACTCGCTACCGCATTGGCCGAGAGACAGCTAATTACACGTTCTATCCAATATACTATCAATAAGTGTATTTACTAGCTGCTAATACAGATAGCCGATTATATTGCACTATCTACGCACTATCGTGGCGCCACAGTTCCGTATCAATCAACGAAGAAACAATAAAATGGGCCTAGCGAATTGGACAAACATCGTGACAATTGAATCGAGTTATACACTGTTCGCACAGCCGTCTGTGATCAGGTATGCCGTAATTCAGGGGCCACTCCCGACTCGCGTCAGATTGATGCGACGAGAGACGAAGCCGACCGCTCAGTGAAGACGTTCGAGTCGGTCCATCGTCTCGAGTCCCGTCGCGACGTCTGGGGTCAGACCGGCGATGCTGTCGAGAAAGTTCACCCGATAACTGGCTGGACCGTTGTACTCGAGGTCGGTCGCGCGTTCGCCCGCGAGCCCGTAGGCGAGGGTCCCGTGTACGGCAGCGGCGAGATCGTCCTCGAGGCTGCCGGCGAAGGCCGCGAGGGTCGAACCGAGCATGCAGCCGGTGCCGATGATGGTCGTAAGCATCTCGTGTCCGGCGCTGACGCGATAGACGCGGTCGGGGCCGGCCACGATATCCTCGGCTCCCGAGGCGACGACCGCGGCGCCGGTCGTCTCCGCGAGCGCCAGTGCCGACTCCGCGATTTCCTCGTACTCGCCGATTGACTCGACGCCTTTCACGTCGGCATCTGCACCCGCGAGATGGGTGACCTCCCCGTAGTTCCCCTTGATAGCGGCGAACTCGACCTTCTCGAGTAAACTCGCGTGAACCTCCTCCCGGGTCGGTGTCGTTCCCGCGCCGACGGGGTCGAGGACGACCGGAACGCCGAGTTCGTTGGCCCGCTTGCCCGCAGCGTGTAGCGCTTCGACGTTCGAGTCCGTCATTCGGCCGGTGTTGAGCAGTACGGCGTCCGCGAGTTCGGCCATCTCGGGCGCCTCGCCGGGCGCGTCCGCCATCACCGGTATCGCGCCCCAGCCGAGGGTCACGTTCGCCAGATCGTTTTTCGTCACTTCGTTCGTTAACTGCTGTACTAGCGGTTCGCGGTCGCGGACCGCGGCGAGCGAGTCCGACAGCGCCTCGCCCGTCGCATCGACGTCGTCACTCATCGTTTCCCACCTCCGCGGAGACGGCCGCACCGAGTTCTCTCGTCGCAGCGGCCGGCTCTTCAGCCCCGGTTATTTCGCTGATTACGGCGACGCCGCTCGCACCCGCCTCGCGGACCGGCGCCGCGTTCGCAGCGGTGACGCCGCCGATTCCGACGACTGGAATCGAGACGGCGTCGGCGATCTCGGAGACGATCTCGAGTCCGGTGCCGTCTTTTTCTTCGGGGACGTCCGTTTTCGAGTCGGTCCCGTAGATTGCCCCAACGCCGAGATAGTCCGCACCGGCGGCTTCGGCCTCGGTCGCCTCTTCGATCGTTCCGGTTGAGCAGCCGATTATGGCCTCGGAGCCGAGCAATTCGCGGGCGACGTCGACGGGGAGGTCCGATTGTCCGAGGTGGACGCCATCGGCGTCGATCGCCTGTGCGATGTCGACCCTGTCGTTGACGAGCAGGGGAACGTCCGCCGCCGCGGTGAGTTCGCGGAGTTCGCGTCCGAGTTCGTAGCGCCGACGGGTGTCCGTGTCTTTCTCTCGGAGCTGGACGACGTCGACTCCACCGTCGATCGCAGCCTCGACTACTTCAGCGGTTGTGCTCTCTCCGGAGAGCGATTCTTGCGTTACCAGATACGTTCGCCAGTTCGCTGGATTCACACCGAATACCATCGGGTGGTTCGACTAAGCTACTTTGATCCTCTCGCGCTAAAGTGCGAGCGTTGTCAACATATACTCTCTACTAGCGACACGCTACCATCTATTAGTACCCACGATGAAGCGTATATGCTTGTTGATTAATCAGTTCTATATGCGCTATAGAATTGTAGGTATAGTTCAAAATCAGTTCGGACACTGGCTCGCCTGTCCATCCACGAATTATGAAAGCGGTCGACGCACATCTTGAGCGTGTGAAACCAGTATTCGATCAGATCTCGGTCAGCGCAGTCGAGTTGTCCGCTCAACCCAAACTGTGCAAATGAAGCCAGGTGGAAGTAGCTACCGACGAAAAACATCATGCTGGTGGGGCGATATTCTAGCCGATTAATTTACGAATACAGCAGTTAAAACGGTGACTCGGAGTCCGAAAACTTCGACCTCAAGAATCGATCGTGAGCCCAATTGTATTGTTCTATATGTGCAACATAATGTTCCTGTCAATTCTGACAGGAACCTCACTGATGGTGGTCTGTGACGGCTTTACTATCCCCAGAATGCTTGGCGTTCTGATGTCGAGACGAATCAAAGATTCGCCGGCCATTGGAGCGAAAAATCCTCCAAGAGGCCCCACGAGAGCGTTAATCTCGAGGATATCGGTGGATCTGGCACGCTCCCAGGCGGCTGGTGTGTTCAGTGCCGAATTTTGATGAATGCGTTCTATGCCAATTAAACAACGAATCGCTTGTGTTTCTCGGAGCGAACAACCAGTCGTGTAGAACTGGACAGCGACGCCCTGACTAGCATCGCCGTCCGCTCGCATCCTCAATTCATCAAATTCCGCCGTATCTCTCTCGCTGAGTAGGCCTGCGAGCATCGTACCAAGCTAACTCTACGGCTTGATCGTTTCTCAAACTGCACTGACTGGACGATACTATCAATCAACATATGGCAATTGTGTAACCAAAACTGGCAATTACACGAGTATGCCTGTAATACCACTGCTACCTGATGACTACAAATTCTTGTGAACATACGGATGAATTTCCTAATCAAACATGGCTGTCCCCGAGGAGGAAAATAAAACCGAGACTGTCCTAGTGTGGGAAAAGACTAAGAGAGACCATACCACATGTGAGCACATGCCAACAGAAGAAACGAACCGGTCTGACCGATTGATCCAGGCGACATCAACCAGTGTAGCGGTCATTGACGCACTCATCGAAATCGGTGGGGAAGGCGGAGTAACGGAAATCAGCGACGCCGCCGAACTGTCCACGAGTAGCGTTCACAAGCACCTCAATACGCTTCGAGAGTCCGATTTCATCGTCAAAAATGGGAAAACGTACTCGCTCAGCCTACGTTTTCTAGATATTGGCGGGTTTATTCGCAATAACCATCCGGGATCTAGGGAGATAAAGCTCCACATTCAGGAAATGGCACAACAGACAAACCATAACGTGTTTTTCACAGTCGAGGAAAACGGCCGTGCAGTAGTACTTTATCGGGAGGTTGGCCGAAACGGTGTGCCGATGCGCTCGAGAATCGGGACGCGTTTCTATATGAACCAGGCTGCGGGGGGGATAGCCATCCTGGCCGAATACCCAGACAGTCGTGTCGAAGCGATAATCGAACGACACGGTCTCCCACCCGCGACCGAAAAAACGATGACTGACCGCGATGTTTTAATGGAAGAACTCGATCGAGTTCGCGAGCGAGGGTACGCGATGACCGTCGGCGAAACTACCGAAGGCGTTCAATCAATTGCGGTTCCAGTTACCCTTCCAGAAGAAGAGATCATTGGTGCCTGTGCGGTCTCGGGTCCGATCCACCGAATGGGTGATCCTGACGAGGAACTCCTCCAGTATCTGCGAACCATGACGAACGAACTAGAACTAAATATTACGTACTCGTAGTACGTGCAATTACTCGACGTACCCGCAAATTCACTCGGGTCGGTCGCCTCACAGGGTTGACTCAAAACAGTATCGGCCGAGTCCAAGACCGGTCGGCTCGGCTTTCGCAACAAGATATAACTTGGATGGCACCTCATTGAGACTATGTCCCATACTGAGGAAGCGAAAACGGCACTCGTGACTGGCGGTGCTCGAGGACTCGGCCGAAGCTACGCGTTGCGCCTCGCAGAACAAGGAATGAACGTTGCCATTAGCGATATCGACCTTCGGGCTCACGAAGAGTACGAGCGGGAGCGAGAGCAAGTAGAGGGTGAGAGCGTCGTCTCAGAGATACGTGAACGAGGGGTAGACGCGATTGGTATCGAAGCCGACGTGACGGACCCCGACGAAGTGCAGGCGATGGTCGACACGGCAGTTGACGAGTTCGGAGCGATCGATGTCGTGATCGCAAACGCTGGCGGCGGCGTTGGTCCGAACGACGCCACCCTCGCGAGCGAACTGCAACTCGATCATCTTCACGAGACTATCGAACGGAATTTGTACGGGACGATCTACACCTGCCTTGCGGTCGCACCGTACATGAAAGAACGGGAAAGCGGAACGATCGTCACCGTTGCATCAGGAGCCGGACGACAGGCGCGGAGGGACGGATCGTATGCGCACTACGGAGCCGCGAAGGCAGGGATTATCATGTATACGAAATACCTCGCACAGGACGTCGGAGAGCACGGTATCACGGCGAATGTGATAGCCCCTGGTTACATCGGAACCGGTCGGTTGATGGAAGCATTCGAGAAGCGAGGGATCGAAGACGTCGAGAGCGATACCGCACTACGACGGATCGGAACGCCCGACGATTGCGCTGACGTGGTCGAATTTCTGGCTGGAGAGGCCTCGGATTACGTCACGGGGGCTGTGATTCCGATCGATGGTGGGCAGGTGAGAGGACTCTGAAGAAGAACCCAAAATGCAGTAGTCTCTTCGGATCGCTATGAGAGAAGCGAGTGAGGGTCCTCAAGTCGGTGTTTCACCGCTTGAAGGAACTGGACGGCGGTTGATCCTTCGACAACCCGGTGATCGTACGTGAGACAGAGGTGCATGATCTTGCGCGGGACGACCTCGTCGTCGACGATGCCCGGCTCCTCGTTCACCGTACAGACGCCGAGTATGCCTGTCTGCGGCGGATTTATCTGTGGCGTGTTGATATACGCGCCGAACGTGCCCGCGTTCGAGACCGTAAACGTCGCGTTCTGTTGTTGATCCATCTCGAGGTCGTGGTTTCGGGCCTGTTCGGCGAGTTGTGTGACGCGTTCGCCGAGTTCCACGGCGGATCGCTCGTCCGCACCGTATATCGTCGGGACGAGCAGTCCGTGTTCGGTATCGACCGCGACCCCGAGGTTAACATCCTCGAACTGGCGGACGAGCGGGTCGTCTCCTGACCCGTCGCCTTCGACGATCTCCGCGTTCAAGATCCGGTACTCCGGTAGTGCTTCAGCGACCGCCCGTAGCACGAACGCAGTGATCGACGGGGAAACGTCGTGATATTTTTGCCACGGCTCTTTCAGTGACTCGGTCAACGAGGTCAATTGAGTAACGTCGACGCGTGCGACTGTCGTTGTACTGCCGTAGTCCCTCGACACCGTCTGCATCCGATCGTACATCACTTTCCGGCCGCCCGTGACGGAAACGGTCTCGTGGACCGTTGGCGACGGATCGTTGGACTCGTTCGTCGGTTCTGCGTTGCGGTCATCGGTTGGCGAACTATCCTCGGCCTTCCGCTCGAGGTACCGGTCGATGTCGGCCATTCGAACCCGATCCGTCTCGAGTTCTTCGCCGACAGCTGCGATTTCGACGCCGTTGTCCGCAGCGATCCGTCTGGCCGCCGGGGAGCCGCGGATTTCCGTTCCGCCGTTAGCGATCGACGAATCGTTCACGTACTTTCCGACGTGTTCAGACTGGACCTGTTGGACACCCAGTGCGCTGCCGACGGCAGTAACGTCGACGTCGTGGACCTGCGCCGCCTTCCGAGCGTTCGGAGTCGCGTTTATCGATCCGTCCGCCGTCGTCGCGGTATCGGGTGATTCAGTCGCCGACTCGATTCCTCCCGATTCGTCGGCTTGAGGTGACTCGAGTTTGATTGGTTCGTCCCGTCCGTCGAGTTCGGCGCGCTGGCCGAGTTCCGCCTGCGTCTTCTCCGTCGGAGTTTTGGCAGCGGAGTCAGAATCGGGTGCGGCCGAAATCTCGCTCGCTTCGTCTGCAGTACCAACGTATCCGAGCGTGGTCCCAATCGGAACAGTCTCGCCTTCACCGATCAGCTTTCGAAGCAGTCGACCGTCTTGATCGGCAGGGAGTTCGTGGACCGTCTTTTCGCTCTCGATTATCACGACCGTATCACCGGCTGAAACGGAATCCCCTTCGTTCACGCACCACTCGTCGACCAGTCCTTCTTCCATCGCCTGCCCGAGTTTAGGGAGCTTGATCTCTTGCATGCTGATTACGTCTCGATCGCGTCGATAACGGCGGTTTCGATGTCTTCGGCTGTCGGAACGTACGCTTCTTCGAGGCTCTCTGCGAAAGGGATAGGTGTGAACGGTGCACCGACGCGCTTGACGGGCGCGTCGAGGTAGAAGAACGCGTCGTCGATGACTTGCGCTGCGACCTCGGATCCGAATCCACCGAACGTCGGGGCCTCCTGTGCCGTGACGAGGATGTTCGTCTTCTCGACTGATTCCAGGATAGGGTCCGTATCGAGTGGCGTAACGGTTCGCGGATCGACGACCTCGCATTCGACACCGCGGTCGCTGAGCCGTTCTGCGGCTTCGAGTGCCTCGTATACCATTCCACCGATGGCGACGACGGTCGCGTCGTCACCGCGACGCTTGATGTCGGTCTCGCAGAGCGGTATCGTGTACTCTTCTTCCGGAACGGGACCGCTTTCGCCATATCGCATCTTATTTTCGAGGAACAGTACCGGGTCGTCGTCGCGAATGGCGGACTTGAGTAATCCCTTGTAATCCTTCGGTGTCGACGGCATGACGATTTTCAGACCAGGGACGTTCATGAACCAGGCCTCGGGGCTCTGACCGTGGTGGAGGCCGTGTCCGTCACCCGTTCCGTACATCGAGCGAACGACCATCGGTACGCTCGTCTCGTCGCCGTAGTTGAAGTACATCTTGGCGGCGTAGTTTATCAAGTGGTCGCCCGCTATCGGGAGGAAGTCGGCGTACATGATCTCGACAATCGGACGGGCTCCGGCCAGCGCCGCACCGACTGCCGACCCGCCGAGCGTCGTCTCGGCTAGCGGCGTATCGAAGACACGGTCGTCCCCGAACTCCTCATACAACCCTTCTGATATTTTGTAGAGTCCGCCGTACTCCGCGACGTCCTCGCCGTAAAGGATGACGCTGTCGTCGCGCTCGAGTTCCTCGTAAAGTGCCTGATTGAGGCTCTCTCGAATCGTTTGTTCCGTCTGTTCGGCCTGAACATCGACCTGTTGGCTCATCGAACCACCCCTTTCCAGTGGTCGATCTCGGTGTCCTTATACACGTGGTACATCGTCTCCTCGTCGGGTAATTCGTCGGTCTCGGCCGCCTCGAACGCTTCGTCGATTCGCGTTTGCAAACGCCGATCGATTTCCTCGATCTCATCTTCGGTAACGAAATCCTCCTCGAGGAGCCGCGATCTGTACAACTCGATCGGATCCCTGTCGCGCCACTCCTCAAGCGTTGCTTCGTCCCGGTGTTCGGGCATGGTCTCTGCGTGTGGTCGGTATCGGTACGTCTTGGCCTCGAGCAGCGTCGGTCCATCGCCGTCTCTGGCCCGTTGCGCTGCGGTAGCGGTTGCGTCGACAACTTCTTCGACATCTTGCCCGTCAATGACTTTCGTCGGTAGACCGTGGTTGGCGAGGTCGGCCAGGTCGTCGACTGCGACGAGTTTCTCGATCGGGGAGGCCTCCGTCCAGTGGTTGTTTTCGATCACGAAGATGACTGGAAGCTCTTGGACGGTCGCGAAGTTCAGGGCGGAGTGGAACTCGCTGCGTTGGCTCGCACCGTCGCCGAAGAAGGCGACCGTCACTCGATCATTGTCGAGTACCTTGTTGCCGAGCGCGGCGCCGGCAGCCGGATTAAGGTGCGCTCCGATCATGCCGGTCGTACCGAGGATTCCGTACTCCGACGAGCCCATGTGATGCTCTGTCGTCCGACCGTTCGACGGGCCGGAGCGAGTACCGTACATTCCAGCGACGATTTCGTCGAGCGGGGCTCGAAGTAGCATCACCGCTCGTGTTCGCAGCGACGGAACCAGAATGTCGTCGTCTTCGAGCGGGTAACACGCTCCGACACCGACTGCTTCCTGACCGATACTTGAGTGAGGTAACTCTCGAATGCCGCGGTCCTGGTAGACTTCGAGGACCTTCTCTTCGAATCGCCGGGTCAATAAGAGGTCCTCGAGCAGTTCCCTATGGTTTATACTAGCATTCCCCATGACATAGCTATCTCCCGTGTGTGAGCACCTATATTTTTCCCCGTGTGAGAACGTTCTTCCCTGTCAAAATGGTCGCCGCGCAAATCCGATCCGACAATCGACTTTTTGGACCGAATCCGATCGAACACCTTCATCGGAAAATCCGGGCGTGTTGAGCAGTTGGGAGCTACCCTCGAGTGGGGCGCCACGGAATTGATAAGCTATCGTATAATACGTACCACCACATGTGGCCAGAGGCCATCGAAACTGCACTGGAGCGCTACGAGAACCGATACGGAACTCTCCGGGAAGCGTGGAAGGACGCGGGATACTGGCCGGAAACCACGTTCCCCGAACGAGCCTTCGAAACGATTGCGGAGAACCCTGAAAAGCGAGTGATCGGCCCCCGCCGAACGGAGACGTTCGAGGACCTCGGCACAGGCGAGATTCACGTGTCCGGGCCGAACGCGATGGTCGGCTACCTCGACGGGAACCACGACGATGACGCGTTCGACGGAACGTGGTTCGCGACCGGTGACATCGGCCGGCTGGACGGCGACGGCTACCTCACGATCACGGGCCGAAAGAAGGACGTTATCGTGAGAGGTGGCGAGAATATCCCCGTCAAAGAGGTCGAAGACGTCCTTTACGAACACCCATCGGTCGACGATATCGCGATCGTCGCGATGCCGGACGAGGAGATGCAGGAAAAGGGTTGCGCGTACGTACGGGTCGATAACGGCCGATCGTTCTCCTTCGGGGAGATGATCAACCACCTCGACGAGTACGAGATGGCGAAACAGAAGTACCCGGAACGACTCGAGATCGTCGACGAGTTCCCGCGGACTGGAAGCGGCAAGATACAGAAGGCCGAACTCCGGGAACGCATCGCCGAGACGCTAGGAATGAAGCCGGTGCGGCGGTAGCTGCGTATCGAACCAAATCCGCGGGGTTACGATTATACGTCCGTTCGGAGTGAATGACCTATGGACGAACCCAGCGTAACCGAATCCGAGGCCGCGGAGTTGCTCGCCGAACTGATCTCGTTCGACTCACTGAATCCACCCGGTCGAGAGGCGGCGTGTGCGGAGTTCATCGTCGAGTGGCTCACCGATGCCGGTATCGACGCTGAACTCGTCCTCGAACCGTATCCCGATCGACCGCAGGTCGTCGCGACGATCGGTGACGGAGACGGTGATTGCGACCACCTCGTGCTCAACGGCCACATCGACGTCGTGCCAGCGGGCGATCGCGACCGATGGTCCGTCGACCCTTTCGAAGGCGTCGTCGACGACGGTCGCGTGTATGGGCGCGGAGCCAGCGACATGAAATCCGGTCTCGCTGCCGCGATGCTCGCCGCGCGCGAAGCAGCGAACGACCGACTCGAAGGAACGCTTACCCTGACGTTCGCGATCGGCGAAGAGACCGCTGAACCCGGCACGAAGACGCTGGTTTCGGATCTCGACGCTGATCACGGCATCGTCCTCGAACCAACCGAACTGGAGGTCCAGACCGTTGGGAAGGGACTTGCGTGGTACGCTGCGCAGATCGCGGGCGAAGCGGGTCACGCGAGTCGACCGCACACCGGAAACAACGCGGTTGACGCGCTGTTAGAATTCGGTGAGTGCCTCGAGGATTATCGGAGCGAGATCGCTGACCGGACGCACCCGCTGATCGGTGCATCGCTCTGTACGCCCACGATGGTTGATGGCGGGACGAAGGAGAATGTGCTTGCGGAACTGGTCGAACTTCGGTTCGACCGCCGCTTCCTCCCGAGCGAATCGCTCGCCGATATCGACCAGGAGATGAACGATCTATTCGAACCGATTCGCGACCAAGGGTTCGACGTGACAGTTGAACGCACCCGAACGTACGAGGCTGCTGAAATCCCCACGGATGCGCCGATCGCGGAGACGGTTCGTTCTCACGCCGCAATGGTAGCGGGCGCGCCGACGGAACCGGCCGGAAAGGAGGCGGCAACGGACCAGCGAAACCTCGTCAACGACGCTGGTATTCCGACGATTATCTGGGGGCCAGGCACGCCCACGCAGGCGCACACAGTCGATGAATGGGCCAGGATCGATCTACTCGTTGACGCGGTTGACGTACTGTGTCGAACGATCACGGAACGCTGCTCCCGGACTGAGAATTCGTAATTCCCGGGAGATTCAACGAATCGTTGTTCAAATTGACCCGTGCGACGATAGAACCCGAGACGACAGCGACGCCGCGAACGGAATCAATGGGCGGTCGGTTGAGTTCGGGAACCGTCCCGCTCACTCGGTGGGATCGGTGAGGGGAAGGCTGATCTCCTTACTGCCGATGACGATCAGCGACGCGATGAGGAACGCCGAAATCCCTTGGAGTGCGACGCTTACGACTGCACCGTACAGTGCACCGAACGCCAACACGAGGAAGACGCTGCGAAAGAGGTAGTTGAGTCGCCGCGATCCGTCGTAGCCGATGGTCGTGATGACGAGCGCAACCGTACCGACGAGGACCATCGGGAACGCGATTAGCGTATCGGGGAACGACCAGTATATCAGCGACTCGTTAACGATGAACGAGTACGGGATGAGAAAACCCGGTGCACCGATTCGAAGCGCTTGGACGCAGGTTTTGTTGAAGTCGGCGTTCCCAATGCGGGACCCGACGGCAACCGCGATGGCTACGGGCGGCGTAATCGCCGACAGCATCGCGAAGTAGAACACGAACATGTGGGCTGTAATATCTTGAATTCCCAGATCGATTATCCCTGGGGCAACGAGAATAACGACTAAAATATACGCTGCGGGCGTCGGCATACCGAGTCCGAACAGAATACTGGCGATCATCGCAAATACGAGGACGAGCACCAACGCCCCTGCTCCCATCGAAACGAGCGCCGTACTCACCTTCTGTGCGAGACCTGTGTTCACCAGCATTTCGATGATTATCCCCATCGCCGCGAGAACACCGACTAGCGGGGCCATCTCTATGGCGCCATCCCTGAGCCCCTTTAGCGTATTATAGATCTCGGTCCGAACGCCTGCGACGCTCCGATCGGAGATCGCCGTCGTCGCGAGTGCAACGATCCACATCGTGATTATCGTGTACAATCCAGCTGAGAGAGGGGTGAGACGCATTACGACGAGGCCGTAAATGAGAACGGCCAGCGCCGGGAGGAACTTGAGGCCGTTCACCAGAACCGATTTGTCGAACGGAGTCGTGTCGGTCTCCGTCCATCCGTGTTTCGTGACGACTAGGTGGAGTGCGACTCCTACGCTGAAATAGAACAGGAGCGCGGGTATCGTCCCGGCCTGGATGATCTGAACGTACTGAACGCCCAAGATATCCGCCATCAGGAACGCGGCGACGCCCATGATCGGGGGTAACATTTGTCCCCCGCTCGAAGCGACGCTTTCCATCGCCGCAGCGAAGTCAGGGCGGATACCCTGCTCTTTCAGCATCGGGATCGTGAAGCTCCCGGTCGTCGCCGTATTTGCAGCCGCGCTCCCGGTGATCGATCCCATAATCATGCTCGCGATGAGCGCAATCTGAACGACACCGGTTCGCAGCGTTGTTCCGAGTTCTCGTCCCACCTCGAGAACCCAGTCCATTAGTCCGTAGGCCTTCGCGATTCCAGCAAACATGATGAAGATCGCGACCCAGGTCGTGCCGATCCCGACGACGGTATCGTGATAAATACCTGACAGGGAGACCGCACCTTCCCGGATGATCTGTTCCCAGGTGAATCCTGTGTGATTCAATAGCCCTGGCATATACGGCGCGAACCAGTGGTGAGCGTAGAGAATTGAAACAATAGTAACGACCGCGATTAGGTTCCCGAACGCTCGTCTCGTTGCATCGATGACGAGCAGCATCAGGATGCCGCCGACGATGTAATCGTTCGTCTCGTATCCGAGAACCGGCGCATCCTCGAACAGTCGAGTGAAGTTCAGTTCGATGTATAGTGATCCCAACACTGCGAGTGTCGCACCGAGAACCAGCAACACTGCGTCGATAGCGCGCCACCGCTCGAGAACGACGTCCGGAACCGCATCTACCGTGACGGTTGATTGATCCCCGTCACTCATTGCGCTCTTCTGAGAGGAATCTTCGTAGAGGTTTTGGAGTTGAACCAGGTAAAAGAGGCAGATGCCAATCCCGAGAAAGATGTTCGAGTACCGAAGCCGAATAAGCATTCTCGAGTGCGCGTAGTAAATCGTATACAGGGTCAGCGTGATTCCGAGGATCCATATCAACCCTCGAAGGAAGTTCAACGGTGTAACGTCATCTCTGCTAACCGAGAGTGAGGAATTGTCTAACACGCCCATGAAACTGTAATTCAGGTACTCACATTTATACCTTACCGAGAAATGGCCGTCTCCAAGTAATATTGCTCTGTTAACTAACAATCTTGTATACGGAAATATATAAATTATGATAGGTATATTTAGCATGTTGTGGCTCCCAGAGATAAACATATTTTTCTTTAATTTGGTAATTTGTAATTACGGCAACATCGGAGATCGTAAGCGTTAGTGTTTAATATAGGTTTCAAGATAGTCCACATGGACCATGAAAGACTGTGGCAAACACGGACATGCTAACCGCAGGTCATTCCTTACGGCGGTCGGTGCAGCTGGGTTAGCCGGCGTAGCAGGGTGCATCGGGGGAGGCAACGGTACTGGAGGCGCCGAGGACGGAACACTCCGAATGCACACCTCTACCGAGGGCACGTCCGCCTACGCGATGAGTCAAGGGATGGCTGCTGTGATAAATGAGCACTCGGATGAGATCGAGATGGAAGGGCTCACGAGCCGGGGCTCCGAAGAGAACGTCGGCTTGATCAATCAGGGCGAATCCGAGATGGGATACATAGACGATACCCTCGAGCGAGCTATTCGGGCCGAAGAAGAGCCGTTCGACGACCTGGACTACGAACCGGCGCAGGTGTTCTTTTTCTACGACATCAGTACGTTCTGGGTCACGGCCGACGAGTCGTACGAAACGGTGCAGGACATCGATTCCGACACGGTTATTTCACCGAACGTCGCCGGCAGTACGAACAGAACGACGCTCCAATTAGCCTTGGAAGAAATCGGAATAACCGAAGACGATTACACGCTCGACGACGTCAATCAAGCTGACCAGGGCAGTGCCTTCAACGAGGGTCGTCTCGACGTCGGCATCCTCCAACTTGTGGGACCAAATCTGGCGGGCTGGGGGCAGGAAATCGTCAGTACCGTCGATGCGCAACTGCTCGATTACCCGGACGAAGACGCCGAGACGCTCGAGGAAAGCGAGATCGTGACCGACTGGTTCGACAGGGAAGATATCTCCGAAGACCTCGTGAACACGCCCGACGAAAACCTCGGAATCGTCGCACCGTACATCCATATTACTCGGGCAGACCTAGACTACGATATGGTCTACGAGTTCCTGAGTACGTTGCACGAACACCGCGAGGAACTAGGACAGTATCACGACCTACTGGATCTCTTCGAGGACGACGACTACTGGGTCGACACCGTATTTCCCGAGATGCCGTTCCACGAGGCTGCGGCGGACTTCTACGAGGAGATCGGTGTCTGGAACGACGACTGGGAAGTTCACAACTAATTCGAGCGCGAATCTTTTCGCGACGTTTCCGATCGACCGAGCGGCGTACCGAAGCCTATCGGAACTGAGCTCGTGAACGGATCACACCGTCTGGAGTTCGTCGATATCGAGCAGCGGCTTGACTGTCTCTGCCCGGACGAACGATTCGAACGCGTCGTTAGGACGCCGCGGATCGGCGGGATCGACGATTGAATCGATCGGAAGAGCGTCGGGTGAGCGAAGCAGTTCTAACGCTCGAAAAAAATCCTCAGTGACACTGCCGTGGGAAGTCCTGAGATCGATCTCCGAGCGAACGAGTTCGGCCATATTGATTGTGACCGGCGTAGAAGGAATTCCGATGACGACGATGGTGCCGCCATCCCGAGTCGCTTCGATGGCCGTTCCCACGCCGCTCTCGACGCCGGTCGCATCAACCGCGACGTCGAAGCCGTTTCGTGTCGCGTATCGTCCGCACAGCGCCTCCGGACTCGGTTCACCGGTATCGGAATTGATCGTGACTGTCTCGATATCGAGATCAGATAACGTTTCGAGCCGAACCGCGTCGTCCGGTAACCCCGTAACAACGACGTCTGCACCAGCCGCTCGTGCAACCAGAGAGCTGAAAACACCCATTGGACCCGGACCTTGCACGAGGACGGAATCTCCCGGCGACACGCCGCCTTTCGTCACGACCGCTCTGTGCGTGACAGCCAATGGTTCCGTTATTGCGGCGTGCTCGATCGGGACGTCATCCGGCACGGACACGACTTGATCGGGCTTCGCGACAACGTACGGTGCAAACCCCCCCGCAGCGACGGCGGGCACCCGGTCCGGACAATTATTCGGTTCGCCAGTACGACATTGATAACACGCGCCACATGGGGAACCGGGCTGGAGTGCGATACGATCGTCCGGTTCGACTGACTTGACGTCAGTGCCGACCGACTCTACGGTCCCCGCACACTCGTGTCCGAGAATCGCCGGCGTGTCGATGTACTCGTACTCCGGTTTCCCTAGGTAGGCGCCGACGTCACTCCCGCAGACGCCAGCAGCCCGAACTCGGATCAGTACTTCGTTTTGAGAATAATGCGGCTTCTCAACGTCTTCGATCGCTACCGCTCCCGCTTTGCTACCGTGTTTGACAATAGCTTTCATGTCCTGAATAGCGGTAGTCAGCTATATTAAGGTTTAGACCTGTTTTGAACTCGACATCGGACCCAGTGTTCGAAGGCACGATTAAACAGTGACGATCATCAGCATCCGGTATATCATTTGAGACATTCTACTTAAACGAGCATGAGAACAATTATTTTCATTTTGTGGGGCGCGAGCGGACACCGCGTCAACTGATGGAGCTGTATATTCGGCTGTATATGTCCAAACTATCGCTTTCAAATACTATTTAATAATTGGAGAAGATCTGTGTTAATCGGTCGCAGAAGGCCGTTCGCAATTGGGTTCACAAATGTGATTTATAACCCGCAGACGGTGCGTCACCGAATCACGTTGCTCGACGAAACGGTGATTCGGATCGACGAGCAACAGTATTGGCCGTACGCTACTGTCGATCCAAAACCGAACGAATTGCTGTATCTCGGCTGTTTTTGACAACTATATCCACCCTACAGAGTCTTCTTACGAGAACTAATCGAGAAACACGCCGTCGAGGTAACTGTGTTTCTCGTCGATGGTGCAACTCATTTCCAGACAGCACTCCGACGAAGCGAACTCCAATTTCGATACGAGAACACAGAAGTTGGACGCCGTTGAATGTATCTCTTGCGTGGTAAGCCTGAATACTTCTATGTTTACAGTCTGGTTCAATCACGGTGATCTAGGAGCGGCTGAACCGCGGCTCCAGACCTTCATCGTCTGGCACAATGTGACTAACTAAACACGAGGCTGCAACAGGCCCGATGATATATATGAATGGCGCGAAATTAGTGCTCTATGGGAACGTATGACAATCTCGAGTACACCGTAGACGAGGGTGTGGCCCGAATCGCACTGGATCGTCCGGACGCGCTCAACGCGTTGAACCCACCGTTACTGAGCGAACTCGAGGCCGCGATCGACCGCGCCGCGGCCACCGAGAACGTCCGGGTCATCGTTCTGCGCGGCAACGGCCGTGCCTTCTCTTCAGGCTACGACATTAGTCAGGCTGAGGGCGAGCGGTCGACCGATGACCGTATCCTCGATCAGCGGACTCACCTCGAAGCAATCTTCTCGGCGCGGCTTCCGGTCATCGCGGCGGTCGACGGCCCCGCGGTCGCCGGCGGGTGCAACCTCGCGATCTGCTGTGATCTTACCTTTGCGACGGAGCGGTCCGAGTTCGGGTATCCAGACATGCACTTCGGCGAACCTCCGCCGAAGTTCGTTCTGCCGTTCGTGACGGATTCACTGAAGGACGCCCGGGAACTGCTCTACTCGGGGAAGACTGTGGACGCGGCTATTGCCAGCGAGATGGGGCTGGTCAATCGGGTCGTCCCCGAAGACGAACTGGAGGCGACCGTCGATGCGGAAGTCGACGCCATCAAGAAGACTCCGAGTACGGCCGTGGCCATCGCGAAGGACCTGCTCAACGGTGTACAGGAAACCCAGGGATTCAGGCGGTACGGCCGTATCGACGAGTACGTCGGCGCCCTCACCATGGAGTCCTCAGCGGCGGAGCAATTTCGAGAGATTCGGGACGAGGAGGGACTGCAAGCTGCCCTCGACTGGATGCACGAATCGGACAAACCCTGACTGACGAGTGCCGATCAGTACCTTCACATGTGTCTTAGAGGATGGGCAGGCACAAAGGGCACTGTCTAGTTGAGTCAGTTTGAGAAGTGAGCAGGTCGTTGAGTGAATTTGGAATGAAGCTCGCAGACCTGCTCAGCGAGAGCTACGACGCGGATTTAGAAGAAACTTGGGAGAACGAACGGACGGCAACGCCCGTCAGGGCGTTTGCCGTCCGCCTCCACGCCACCGGTTGTTCGCTTCGGGAGACAACAACGATTCTTGCCGAATTAGGCGTTGAACGCTCTCATGGAGCGGTTTGGAACTGGGTACATCGGCTGGCTGACAGCGTCCCTGACCCGCCGAGGGCGAAGCCCTCGCGGGTCGCAGTTGACGAGACCGCTGTCAAAATAAACGGCGAATGGTCTTGGCTGTACGCTGCAATAGACCTCGATACAAAGTTGATTCTCGACGCCCAGCTGTTCGGCCGCCACGGCACCGATCCGGCGGCTGCGTTCCTGCATGGACTCCGCGAGAAACACGATCTCTCCGAGGCGGTGTTTCTCGTTGATCAGTTTGGCTACCGGACTGCCCTTGCTCGATTAGGACTGAACGGTCGGGTTGACTATACCGACCGAAACCTCATCGAAAAGTGGTTTCATACCTTCAAAATACGGGTCGACCGTTTCCATACCTCGTGGGTGGGCAGTCGGCGGAGCGCTCGCAAATGGATTGAACAGTTCGTGCATTACTACAACCATCAGAGACCGCATCAATCGCTCGGTGGACGAACACCAGCTGAGGAGGTGCTAAACTAGACAGTGCCGGTTACCCTATTGTGTCATCCCGTGTTCTCGTCCCCGTCGAACTGCCGGATCCAGTACCGGTCCCCGATTCCGTTGTGAATCTGTTGACCGATTCGGACGTACACGTATTGGGGGTATGCACGGTTCCTGATCAGACCGCTCCAGCGCAGGCCCGTCATGAGACGGCACCCGAGAACGAAGATGTCGTCGGCGAGATTGTCGATCGGCTTCGGACTGCCGGAGCTACGACCACATCGAAACTCGTCTACACGCACAATCGGCGTGAAGAAATTGATCGAATTGCGAAAGCCGAAGCAAGTGACGTTATTCTCGTTCCGCATCATGCCGAGCGGATGGAGTGGATTCTCGTCCAGCTTCGTGGCGACGTTAACGTCGAACAGATCACTGGCGTCGTGGGCGGATTTCCTAATGACACGCTCGGGCACGTGCAGTTGTTACACGCCGCTGATTCGGAATTGGACCAGCCCATAGGTGAGGCGCTACTCGCCATGGCCCGGGAGCAGTTGCGCGAGAGCGGCATTGACGAGCAGGTGATCGACGCGGAACTCGTCGAGTCCGATGACGCGGTCGGAACCATTATCGAACGGGCGAAAAATTACGATGCGATCGTCATGGGAGGGAACAAACCGTCCCTTATGGACTACATCTTTGGCGACGTTCCGCATCGCATCAGTCAGGCTTCCGGGTGTCCCGTCTTTGTCGTTCCACCCAAGTCGTAGATTGATGACAACGCATGCACTGATATGCCATATCGTGGCTGATGAAGACTATCCCGTCCGGGTGACCCGCGCAGTACCGCATTGACGAGACGGAAGCCGATAATCATGGCCGACGAAACGATCGACGCGGCGAAAACGGAGTACGCCGGCCAGTCCACGCCCGGCAAGCTAGTGGAGATCGCTCGCTACTTCCTGTTCATCGGCATCGTCGGCTTCGGCGGACCGATGGTCCACATCGCAATGATGGAGGACGACCTCGTCGGCGAGGACAGCAAGGAGTGGACCGACCAGTCGATCTTCATGGAGGGCCTTGCCATCTGCAACATGCTGCCGGGCCCGGCATCAACCCAGCTCGGCATCTTCATGGGCTGGATATACGCCGGGGTAAAAGGTGCGCTCGTCGCGGGCTTTTTCTTCATGCTGCCGACGTTCATCATTGTCCTCTTCTTCTCGTGGCTCTACTTCGCCTATCAACAGGTGCCAGCAGTCGAGGCGCTGTTCTACGGGATCAACCCCGTCGTGATCGGGCTCATCGTCGGAGCCTGTTACTCGCTGACCCACAGCGCCTTCGCGGAAGGGCGAACCGACGCGAAAGTCGAGATCGGTGACGACACCTGGAATATCGACTACCTACTCGTCGTATTGCTCCTCGTCACGACGATCGCGATGGCCGTCCTCGGCACGAACCCAGTACTGCTGTTCATCGTAGCCGGCCTCATTGGCGTCACCGCATATCGCTCCGAGTGGATCCGGACGAACGCGCGGCGGTTGACGCCGTGGACCATCGCAGGCACGATCGCCGCGGCAGTTTACGTGCTTCGTGACCGCGTTCTCGGTCTGCTCGGTCCCGCCGTAGTGCAAGCAGTCCAGGCGAGTCCGCTCTGGGGCGTGCTGGTAGCGTTGTGGGCGAACCCGTGGATCCAGCTCTTTCTGTTCATGATCTATACGGGATCGTTTATCTACGGTGGTGGCTTGGTGCTGATCCCGTTCATCGAACTGTACGTGGTCCGCGAGTTCGGTTGGATGACAGGTAGGGAGTTCGTCGATGGAATCGCCATCGGCCAGTTGTCGCCCGGGCCAGTCGTGATGACGACGGCCTTCGTCGGCTACAAGCTCATGCTTGACATCTCGGGTGGCATCATCGCCATCGCCGTACTCGGGGCACTCGTAGCCACGATCGGGGCGTTCAGCCCGTCGTTCGCCTTCATCATCGGGTTCTTCCCATACTTCGCGAAGATCCGCGAGAACGAGGTCGTACAGTCCGCGCTGATCGCCGTCAACGCCGCCGTCATCGGCGCAATTCTCGGTGCGACGGTCCTGCTCGCACAGGAATCGTTCGTCGTCGAGCAGCCGAGCATCCCCGTCGCTATCAGCGACATTACTTTCGACGTTTTTACGATTCTCCTCGCTGTCGCCACCTACTGGTTGTTCGTCCGGGGAATCCACGCGGCGTATCTCATCATCGGCGGAGGCGCCGTTGGCATCGGAGCGTTCTTTCTTGTATAGCTACGATTTCAACTCCACTCAACGAAGTGAAACAGTTCCACGTATTCACGGCAGCATTGAATTCCTCGGCGTCATTCTTGTGAAACTCGCCACGACAGCAGAACGCGAAGCGTTCTGCGGATGACGCAGCCGTCAAGGGTCGCGATTGATAAAATTACTGTCAGGAATAATGGCCCACTATCTTGGATATTCAACGCAATACCCCTCGAGACAAAACTCGTTCTCGATGTAGCGCTCTTGGACGGTGAGGCACCGATCCAGCTGCTGTGTTTCTGTACAGTCTCACCGGGAAACACGATCTCTCCGGCGCTGAGTTTCTCGTCGATGGTGCTTGATATCTGGCCACCCTCTCCCGATAAGGATTCAATGGTTACCTCGACTACGTTGATCAAACCCACATCTAAAAGTGGTTTTACACCTCGAAATGAGGGTCGAACGCTTCCATACCTCGTGGGCAGGTAGTCGGGCGAGTCGCAGAGAGCGACTTGAACAGTTTGGACACTACTATCACACACAGCGACCACACCAGTCACTCAGCGGACAGACGCCAGCGGCGGTGCGAAACTGACAGTGCCCCAGTAGTCTACGGATCGTTTCAATAGAGTTTACACACAACTGTCTGTAGTAGTAACTATGGTGATGAGAGTCACCTCGAGGTGTCACAACCTTGAGGATCGCTACAAGACACTCAGCGCGCTGCAGCCACAACACATCAACCCTGAACTCCTAATTCTGAAGGGGCTGTCAAACTGCGGTAGACCTTACGAGAGTGAGATAATTACTGTTTTTCTGGTAGTTAATTTCTCCTCGGACTTCACTCGATAGATGGAGTCGCTCTCCCAATGAGCGCAACGCATATTGATGCGGGAGTGCTATCTGTACTCACATCCGAGACGAGACGACTACTGCGGCAGTCAATGGGTCTACCGGATGGTCCACAGAAACCAATGACAGTCACTAATGGCAGGTTGGAGTCGACTCTCGATCGTCGGTTACCTGCGAGTTCGATGCGGATACTGGTCGTCGGGGCTGGTGAGGTCGGGCAAACGATCGCGACGACGCTCGCGGAACTTCACGAGGTGGTCGTTGTCGATTGTGACGAGCGGCTCGTCGAGGAGCTCACGTACGCGTACGATGTGCTCGCCGTCCACGGAGACGGCCGAGATATCAAGACGCTACGTGAGGCTGAAATCGAACGAGCAGATCTCGTGGTCGCGTGTACTGACGATGACGATGTCAATACCGTTATCTGTGCGACCGCGACGACGATCGCTGACACCTTCACGATCGCCCGAGTGAGACATCGAACGCTCTCCGAAACCTGGAATGATCACCCGGACGCTTTCGGTGTCGATTTCATGGTTTGTACGAACTCGTTGACGTCCGAAGCAGCGTTTCGAATCGCTGGACTCCCGGCTGCAGAAGAGGTTGATACGTTTGTGAACGGTCTCGTTCGAATGGCTGCGTTCGAAATCGACGACAGGAGTCCACTCGGTAATCAGACCGTGCGCGAGATCGATCTGGACGAATCCATAACGATCGCAGCGATCTTCCGCGATGACGAGTTAATCCTTCCGACGGGAGAAACAGTAATACGCTCCACCGATCGGATCGTGGTCATCGGGAGTGCTAGCGGCGTTACGAGCGTCGCGGATCGCGTTTCATTGTCATCACGAAGTGCAAGCGACGAAGTCGTTATCGCCGGTGCGAGTGAGATTGGCCTCCAAATCGCCCAGCTATTCGAAGAACACGGCTACCACCCGTGGATAATTGAACAGGACCCCGACCGCGCCCGAAATGCGGCCGAAGCACTTCCGAAGACGACAGTACTCGAGGAAGACCCCGCAGACGTCGGATTTCTGGAGCGCGAACACATCAGTGACGCGGATATCGTTATCGCTGCATTGCCGCAGGACGAACGGAACTTACTCGTATCACTAGTTGCCCGCCAGTTCGGCGTCGGTGAAACCGTCGCTATCGTCGAGCACAGCGAGTACACCGAGTTGTTCGAGACCGCCGGCGTCGACGTAACCGTTAATCCGCGCGAAGAAACCGCCGAAGAGATAATTCGATTCACCCGCCTGATCCCGACTGAAAAGATCGTCCTGCTCGACCACGATCGCGCAGAAGTGATCGAAATCGTCGTTACTGAAGAGAGTATTCTCGCGGATCGTGAAATCAGCGATTCGACGGCGAATCTTCCGGAGGGAGTTATCATCGGCGCGATCGCTCGAGCTGGTGAACTCGTGACGCCTCGAGGAACGACCGTACTCAGACCGGGTGACCACGTCGTTCTGTTCGTGGATGCGGACGTACTCGACGAAATTACCGACGTGATCTGACGCGAAAGCAGCACGACTTATAGGCTGCAATCGCCAGTACACAGATATGGCAGACCTCAACCCGATCGCGAAGCGAATACACCAGATCAGTCCCGACCCCGTCGAGCTGACGCTCAGCGAGGGAACGACGGCCGTATTTCATATCACCGGGGCGGAGTTCTTTCAGCAGGAATTTCAGGCGGAGGGGAGTCGTGAGGACGATGATGCGGACTACCGATTCGTTACGAGTTCGGATAACGAATCGATCCTGGTCGGACGAAAGGGCGTGGGCGAATCGGAGTGGTCGATGATCGGGACGGTGGTTGAAGTTAACCGAGCCGGATCCTAGCCGTCTGTGCAGTAGGTATACCGCACTGTCTCTGACGTGACAGACATCCCGTTTCACGGTTCGAAAACGAAAGCGGCTGCAAGATGTTCTGTAGTTCGGGGGTGTACTGTTGCTCGAAGAGAGAACTGTGGTCGGGGGACACGGGCGGAGAGCGCCGACGAGGCGCGCGATCAGTGTTCGGATTCTTCGGCCGGAGCGACCATGTCGTCGATTCGGAGGATGAGGATGTTGTTCGTGTCGTCCTTGCCGTCGACGCGGCCATCGATGACGAGTTTCGAGAGGGGAGTCGGGCCGACGGTGACCGGGTCGTCTTCGTCGATGTCGCCGATGGTTCCTTGCAGATGGATCTCCGCGCGGCAGAGTTCGGGGTGGTGAACGCTCGAGAGGTCGATTCCTTCGACGATGACGTCTTTGACGAGGGTTCCCTCGTGCTCGAGGCCGACGGAGACTGGATCGTCTAACTGCTGGATATCGAGCGCTTCGTAGGCTGCGGCGGTCGGTTTATAGCCGCCTTTTGGACCGGGAACACCCTCTACCAGTTGGAGGGCTTTGAGGCTCTGCATCTGATTGCGGATCGTTCCCGGGTTTCGGTCAACCTGCTCGGCGATGTCTTCGCCCTTGATGGTTCCCTCGGACACCTTGTGGAGGTTCGTTAGTGTGCGGAGAATCCGTTTCTGGCTCGGAGTGAGCTCGATAGACGACATAGTAAACTGTTCGTAGCGATCCGTCTTAAGCCCGGCGAGTCACCGCCTCGGGGCCAAGTCCGAAGCTTGTCAGTGAAGTCGAGCGCTTTTTGACTGACAGCCATCACAGCGGAGATGAGACGCCACTCGGATACTCGTTGGACAGCAATCCTGCGGTCGGTTGCGGATCCCCATCAGGCGGGAACCAGTCGCCCTCCGAAGAACTCCTCGGTAAGGGTGTCTGGTGAGCTCGATAGGGGGCCGGAGGATTGTACTACTCATACTGCCGGACAGCACGAGTTGACGATCGGTCGCGCGACGGCGCTCGTCACCGTCGGAGCCGACCGCGACGGCGCGACCGACTGCTCACTGACTGCTGTCCGGCAGTATCACGAGAGCGAAGTGACAGAACCGCGAACGCGTCGTGTGTGCCGCCGCGGAGTAGATAGCGAGTACGGCACCGTCCTCGTCGCACTTGGGGAACGAACTGGGTTTTACACCCTCGATCCAACATCAGTGTACTTTTATAAGCTGTCTCGAGCAGTCGCTTCTCAATTTACAAGCATACATTTATAATTCCTCGGCCGTCGATGTGGTTCTCTTTGGCTTCGTAATCAACGTGGCGGAAATACCGAGTATGACCTCGCTTGCGAACCCAAACTATAGTAGCCACTGAACGTCGCTGCATACTCGATTGCACGACAGCTGTGCGATCAGTGTGTAAATCGTTTCAGGTATTACTATAATACAGTGATATTGGATTTTTATACCGGAAATAGAGACCACCGAATTCGATGAGTAGCTGCTTCAACAATCACCGCATTGATTGCGACCACTCACCACGATTGCAGCCCCCGGGGAATAGATCTCCATGACCTGTCTCGACGGTCGGTGAATCGAAGATTTGCCTCGACAGCAGAACACGAAGCGCTCTGCGGATGACGAAGCGTCTTGACCCACTATTAATAAATTTCCTGCCATGGTTATCGATGGCCGGTTTTGGTTATTTTATACAATATAAATAACCCAGCGTATTCCCAATACCACAGTGCTCAAACGAAGACACCGCTCCAGTCGCTTTCCTATCTGCCAGCCGGGGAAAAACAGTTTTGGGGACCGGTATTTCCCCTGAGATACAGATATCCAACCTCTCTCCCGTGACTGTGGGTAGTCAGTCAGTTCTACTACGTTGATCAAAAGCATTTCAAATCTCAAGTATTTAGGTTAAATTCTCCTATGGATTGTAGATTCATATCAAGAAACATCGGGTCAGTAGTGTGTAGTTTAAGAAATACTAAACGCAAAACAATTATATTGATAACTAAGCAGACAGGGATCAGCAGGAGGGGAAACTAGACGATACCGTTAGGTTGTTTACACCACTTCAACGATAATCCTTATGCGCGCCGAGTTGGTTCGCTGAGACAGAATGGCACGTGAGAGTTGGGGGAGTCGCGCCGGATTCATCCTGGCCGCGGTCGGAAGCGCGATCGGACTGGGGAACATCTGGCGGTTCCCGTGGATGACCGCGGAGAACGGCGGAAGCGCCTTTCTATTGTTGTATCTGCTCATCGTCCTCGTCGTCGGGGTCCCTGGATTGCTAGCCGCGTTCGTGATCGGTCGACGGTCGAATCGGAACCCGGTCGGGGCGTTCAAATCGCTCGCCGGATCGCGCGCCTGGACGGTGCTCGGCGCGCTCTGTGTCGTCACCTCGATCATGCTGATGTCGTTCTACAGCGTCGTCGGCGGGTGGATCCTCCGATACTTCCTCGAGAGCGCGACGGGCGCCTACTTCGCGAGCCCGGAGGCTCACTTCGACGCGATCAGCTACGGTGCCGCAGCGTTCGGCTATCAACTCGCCGTCCTCGCGGTCACGTCCCTGATCGTCGCCGCGGGGATCAGGCGCGGCATCGAGGCGACGACGAAGGTGATGATGCCCGGCATCGTCGTGTTGCTCGTCGGACTCGCGGTCTGGGCGGCCCAACAACCCGGCGCCGCGCAGGGGTACGAGTTCTACCTCGGATTCGACGGCACCTACCTCGCGGAGAACTTCCTGTCGGTGCTGGGATCGGCCGCCGGTCAGGCGCTGTTCACGCTCTCGATCGGCGGCGGCACGATGATTACCTACGCCTCCTACGTCGACGACGATCGCTCGCTGCCCCTCGACGCCTCGACCATCGCCGTGTTCAATCTCGGCGTCGGCGTCCTGGCCGGACTCGTGTTGTTCCCGTTGCTGTTCTCGTTCGCGGCGGGACCGACCGATGGCGGGCCCGGCGCCCTGTTCGTCGGGATCGCCGGCGCGTTCGCGGGCCTGCCCGGCGGGCGGCTCCTCGGCGCAGTGTTCTTCCTCGTAGTTCTTCTCGCGGCCCTGACGAGCCTGATCAGCATGCTCGAGATCCCGGTCTCGTTTCTGGTCGACGAGTTCGACCTCGAGCGGTCCACGGCGACTCGAGGGCTATTCGTGCTGGTCGCACTCACCGGCGGCGTGAACGCGTTCAGCCCCGCGGTGTTTACGCTGTTCGCCGACCACCTCGTCGACCTGTTCCTCGTGCTCGGCCTGACCGGGTTCATGGTCTATACGGCCTGGGTGCTCGGTCCGGCTGCGGTCGAGGAGTACCTCGAAGGCGCGGGTCCGCTCTCGCGTCCGCTGGTGCTCCCGTGGCGGTACGCGATCGGGACCGTCTTCCCGGCGTTCCTGCTCTTTACGTTCTACGCCGACGTCACGGCCCTGATCGGGCTCTCGACGGGAACCGAGCTGCTGTTGGCCGCGACGGTACTGACAGTGGTGCCGCTCGTGATAGCGGCCCGTCGTTCCGTCTCCGAGCCGCGGTCTCGCTCGAGCGAGAGCACGGACTGACGAGCAGTCGGCCGCGTCGGCGACGGCCCTCTTTCGATTCGGAACCGTTCTGTGGTGGTTGCAGCTGCGTACTCGAGTTCGGCGTCGACGGTGATCTGAGCAGCCGCTATCTGACACAGCGACTGGCTCCCGTCCAGTTCCGGAAGCGAAAAGCAATTTCGGCCGCGTCGTGACACCCCGAACGCGAGTACTCAATGGGGACTCTGGATGCGGTGCGTCGAGAACTGGCCGGTCTGTGGGCCGACGGCAAAGGAAAATCGCTGCTCGCCATCGCGCTAGGCTGGGGACTGCTAAACGGGACGCGAATGATCTATCCCGTCTTGCTGCCTTACTTCAGCGACGAGTTCGGACTCACGTTGACGACCGCCGGGTTTCTCGTGACCGTTATCTGGCTCGCCTATGCGATCGGGCAGGTGCCTGGCGGAATCCTCGCGGACCGGTACGGCGAGCGGACGATACTGACGGTGAGCGTCTCGTTCGCCCTTTTCGGACTGGTGCTCGTGCTCCTCGCGCCGTCGGCGCTCGTCCTGTTCGGCGCGACCGCGCTGGTCGGACTCGGGCTGTCTCAGTATCCGATCGCCCGAATTACGGCGCTATCGGATCTCTATCCGGATCGTATCGGCCGTGCGTTGGGCGTGACGATGGCCGCCGGCGACATCGGACAGACGGTGCTCCCGCCCGTCGCAAGCGTCCTCGCGGTCGCAGTTGGCTGGCGGCTCGGCCTCGGGTACGTTCTCCCGTTTCTCTGTCTGACCGTGGCGATCATCTGGTGGACGCTGCCGAACCCCGAACCGGACGATACCGAGGGCACCGACACGAGCATCCGGGCGGTCGCCGACGAACTTCGTTCGCCGACCGTCGTGATCATGGGCGTCATGCTGTTCCTGTTCATCTTCGTCTGGCAGACGTTTTCGGCGTTCTACCCGACGTATCTCGTCGAGGAGAAAGAGCTCTCGCCGACGGCCGCGGGCGCCCTATTTGGGTTGTTCTTTGCCGTCGGCGTCGTCGTGAAGCCGCTCGCTGGTGCGGCCTACGATAGAATCGGCATTCGCGGCTCGCTGCCGCTGGTTTTGGGCGGTTCGATCCTCGGCCTCGCATCGCTCCCGTTCGTCGACGGCGTCGGAGCGCTCCTCGCGGTCACCGTCCTCATCAGTACGATGCTCGGCTCCGGCGCGATCACCCAATCGTATCTGGCCGAAATCACCCCTGACGACGTCCAGGGCACCGGACTAGGGCTCGTTCGCTCGAGTACTGCGATGCTCGGCGCGACGGGACCGGTGGTGTTCGGCGCGGTCGCCGAACGCGGGTACTTCGACGAGGGGTACGTCGTGTTAGCCGCAATCGTCGGTGTTGTCACCGCGCTAACGCTGTTGCTCCCGACGGATTGACCGGCGTCTGCATCGAACGTACTGCGGACGATGGGGTCGGTTCCGTCCGTCGCGTCGAACGCAGGCGAGTCGATCCCGTGATCTGCGCCCCGCAGGCATATATGACAGGTCGATGTAGCTCGTCGAGTATGACCACAGGTACGTCCGGGACGGAGTTTCATCGAGAAACGGAGCCCGACGCAGCGGAACCGACACTCATCGAGGGCCTGCCAGGTCACGGGCTGGTCGCCTCGATCGCCGTCGATCAGATCACCGACCAACTGGACCTCGAGCAGTACGGATCGATCCGATCCGATTCCTTTCCGCCGGTGACGTCGTTTGCAAACGGTCGCGTTCAGGATACCGTCCGCGTCTACGGCGGGACGGATCCCGACGTCCTGACGTTGCAGAGTGACATTCCAATACCGGAAGACGCGTTCGGGGAACTGAGTCGGTGCGTGTTAGAGGAACTGGTCGACGACTTCGGCCGAGCGATCTTTCTCGCCGGCGCGCCGGCCCAGTCGGAAGAACAGCAAGGCGACGTCGTCGGCGTTGCAACGACCGAGGAGTTGAAGACGGAACTCGAGGACGCCGGAGTCGACCTGATGGAAGACTCCGGAGCGGTCGGCGGTGTGACGGGCGCGCTCGTGAACGCGTGCTATCAGGCGGACGTTCCCGCCGTCTTGTTGCTCGTGCGGGCGGATCCGCGCCTTCCGGATCCGGCCGCGGCCCAGTCGGTGATCGAAACGGCGCTCGAACCGCTCGTCGAGTTCGAAATCGATGCCGACCCGCTCCAGAAGCAAGCGGAGAACATCCAACAACAGAAACAACAGGTCGCACAGCAGTTACAGCAAGCCCGCGGTCAGCAAGACGAACCGATGCAGGCGAAAGGGATGTTTCGGTAGCGCTCCGTCGATACCGCAACCTCCCACGACGGATTCGCCCCGTACATCACACGCGTTGTGATCGGATCTGCTCGAGAAGGCTGAGATATCGACGCTGGATGGGAGGGCGATCGCTGTCAGTTCGTCTCCGAGTCGGGCGTATCGTCGTCGCCGGCGTCGCGCGAGACCGGCGTTTCGCTCGCGTCGATGGTGCGCAACAGCCACTCGCTGGCGGCGTCTAGCTGTGCGTCGTCCGCCGCCGTAATCTTCAATCGATTGTGCCTCGCTTCGCGATCGGGATAGCAACCGACCGTGACCTCGAACCGCTCCATCGCCTCCTCGAGCGTCCGAACGATATTCGCCTCTGGTTCGACGGTGTAGAGGTGGGTGGAACGGAGTTCCCCGGTAAACTCGTCGGCGACGGTCGCGAACATCGCCTTCAGTTCGTCGGGAATGCCCGGCAAGACGTAGACGTTCTCGAGAACGCAGCCGGGCGAGAGACCCGCGTCGTTCAGTAACGGACGACTCCGCTCCGGGAGTGCGGCCTCGGCCTCGACGTCGACGTCGAACTCCCGATCCGGAAGTCGCGTTTCGATTTCGGCCACCCGCTGTTCGACCGCCGATCGAGTCAGTTCCGACGCGGTCAGTTCGCGGTCGAACGCGTCTGCGACGGCTTCCATCGTCACGTCGTCGGGGGTCCCGCCGATTCCACCGGTGACGATAACGCCGTCGAACGTCTCGCTGTATTCGCTAACGTGGGTGGCGATGCGGTCACGATCGTCAGGGAGGGTGACGACTTGCGCAACCGAAACGCCGCGGTCGGTAAGCTGCGTCGCCAGCCAATTCGCGTTCGTGTTCACGACGTCGCCGGAAAGCAACTCGTCACCGATCGTTATCAGCGCGACCTTCATCGAGTGTTCGTCACCGTCCCGACCAATAGAAGTTACTCCCCGTCTCTCGACCGACCGTGTGAACGCCGACCGACTCCTGGATAGACAGTCGAACGGGGAAGGGACAGGTCCTGTCAGAACGGCATCGCGAGTCTCGCCCGTGCAGCGAGTGCGGCGCGGAGAATTTGCTGAACGGCCAGACATGAGCGGGTCGTATTTCGGTTGTCGCATCCGCATCGTGCGAGCGGGTGCGTGGGACACGATTTGGCGGCTGACGGTCGGGCGTGGCCGAAGCAGTTCGAAAACGAAGAGGTGTAGCCTTTTATCACACAGCAAACTCGTTCAGGGCCGTTCCGATTCCCACATTATTCGGAGTGAAGCCGAGCCCCGATCGGCGGCGCACAGTCTGGAGGTATCGTACCCCATCACCGAGAGACACGGCAACCTCGAGGTCGGGTTTCCCGGCGAATTCTCGTACGGCGGCCGTTCTGTCGTTCGGTCATAGCCGTCGAACGACGCAGCATATGGGGAACTACTCGGCACAGGGTCGACGACAGTGTACAGCAAGCAGCGGTGTCCGTCGAGGTGACTCACCGTCTCGTCACGTGCGAGTGGGTCGGTTCTTCGGTAACTGTCGGCTGTCGATTCCAGTTGCGAACTCGACCATGGACTGTCTCCCGACGAGAATCAGGACGATACTACGCTAATTCCCGAACTATCGCTGAAAGCGAGAGATCGGTTGCGTTTCACTACGATACGAACCAGCGGTGATCCTGTGTGTGATTGAAAGCGGCTGTTCTGAACGCGTCTTCCCTGCTACGAACCGCCCAGTTCTTCAGTACCTTCTCCTATTGTACCTCTTATATCTATTTCACCTATTGTAACTATTCCTTCCGTTCAGGCCCTGACGTAGCCTGCACACATCCCATAAACCTATTGTTGCTATTGTTTCTATTGCACCTATTCCACCGTTCCAGTCCTGCCGCAGCCTGTACACGTTCTGACACCTATTGTAGCTATTGCTCCTATTGTTTCGTTGTCTAGCGGATCTGTCCGAGCTCGCTATCAGGGTCCCCGAGATTCGTTGTCGGCCAGCAGTGTTCCGACGTACCAATCTCGGTCGTGGCTATAGTAGCCACTGAAACGAGTGACGCACTGATCGCAACGACGTACTGCGATCAGGTGTGCAGTGACTTTCAGTGGCTACTATAATTCTCACCTCCCTCGAGAAGGCGCGAGGTATCGACCCAGATGAACCGAAGAGCGATCCGGAACAGTCGAGAAGTAGGGTGCAGCGTCGTGCATACTGGGAACGGAACTCACTGACGTCTCCTCGAGAAGTTGCCCGACTGGCGGCTATTGACTGGATGGTCAGTAAGTTTCATAACGGATGCTGACTAACTAGTCAGTCAGAGCGAGATACTGCCAGTGAATAACATTCGTACGAATGTAATTATACTGATCGCCGCACCGCGTAATCGGCGAGCCGTCGATGAGGCGGTGATATCACTAACGAAAGCCAAAGCGTTCATACTATCCGATCACCGCCTCTCTAGAGGAGTTCAGACGAACTACCGAGACCAAACGAGTGTTAAAATAGTGACAAAGTGATAGTACGTATGGTAGGACAGCGGCGACAGATACGCACGGACCGACCGGTCGACCCGCGTCAGGAAACCGTCGCAGAGCGGACCAGAATCGAGGACGATTCGCCTGGCCGATTTACCGACGCAGAACGTCTAGACGGGTGTTTCTAACGGTGGACGTCGAATTCACGATGTCGGATCAGTCGATCGACGGCGCGGCGATTTTCACACCACCGTGTTGCGACGATGCGTCGAGAGGGCAGCATCCGCCAATTGGCAGGAGCCGACGGTCCGAGACGAGCGTTCGAACGACGGCGGGTGTACCCCGTGAGTAGGATTCCGAACCCCCTACAGCTGGTAATTCTATACATCGGACTCGGTCTAGCACGGCTGGGGGTAATCGACCGCGAGCGCGCCGTGCAGACGACTGTGCTGGCCTGGCCCCGAATCGTCACCGGAATCGCGCGCATGTCGAAAAGCGCCGTCGACGTCGCGATGGTCGGCGTCGCCGTCGGGACGTCGGCCGTCGCCGGCGTCGGTTTTGCGGGCCCGTTCTGGGGGCTCGCCTTCGCGATCGGCGGCGGCGTCGCCGGCGGTACAATCGCGCTGGTCTCCCAGCGCTATGGCGCCGAAGCTTACGACGAACTCGGCCTCGCCGTCCGCTCGAGTACGGTACTCGTGATCGTGGCCAGCGCTCCGGTCGTAGCCGTCTTCTGGCTGTTCCCGACCGAACTCATCTCGGTGCTGAGCAGCAACGAGAGCGCGATCGAGTACGGCGCGCGGTACCTCCAGATCGTCGCGCTCGGCATCCCCTTCGCCGGGCTAAACCTCGTCGGCAGTCGCATCCTCGTCGGCGCGGACGACTCGTATACGGCGATGCAGGTTCGGGCCGGCGGCGCCGTCGCCAATATCGGGTTGAACGCCGTCTTCATCTTCGGCCTCGGGTGGGGCGTCGCCGGTGCGGCCCTGGGAACCGTTCTCTCGAACGTCGCCGTTACCGCGGCGTTCGCCGCGGGTCTCTGTGCCGGGCGGTTCCCGGGAATCGGGGCGTTTCCGGTCCGCGTGGATCCGACGGGGGCGTACTTCGACGGCGAGACCCTCCGCGATCTCGTCACGATCGGGCTTCCCGTCGGCGGGCGCAACCTCGTCTGGACCGTCGCCGAGTTCCCGATGCTGGGCATTCTCGACCTGTTCGGGGAGAACACGGTCGCCGCGTTCGTCATCGCCCGCCGCATCTGGGGGTTGATGAACGCGCCCGGCTGGGGCTTCGGGCTCGCGTCCTCGAGTCTGGTCGGCCAGGCGCTGGGCAAGAACGACGAGGCGACGGCGAAGGCGTACGGACGGGACATCATCCGTTTTGCCGTCGCCACGTACGTCGTTTCGGCGATTCTCATCGCCGTCTTCGCCGAACACATCGTCGTGCTGTTCGCGGAGGATCCGACGAGCGCGGAGATTCCGATCGCGGTCGATCTGGTGTACGCGGCCTGCGTCGCGGTCGTCTTTCAGGGCGTCGCCGGCGCCGCGGCGGGACCCCTCGACGCGAGCGGCGACACGCGCGTCCCGTTCGCGAGCCAGTTCCTCGGCATGTTCTGCGGTTCGATTCCGCTCGCGTACCTCGGCGCGACGACCGGGCTCGGCTACTGGGGGCTGTACCTGGCGTTCCTGGCCGAGACCACCATTCCGGCCGCGATCAACTACTGGCGGTTCCGCACCGACAAGTGGAAGGCGATCAGTCAGTCCTACCGCCCCGAAGCGGCGGCCGCCGACGACTGATCGCGCGACCGCGGCCGCGACCGTTATCGGCCTTCAGTGTCGAAATTCGAGCCGAGAGGTCAGGGGAGAACGGTTCGCTCGAGCCCCTTCGACAAGCGGTCGACAAAACGGATCAGTTCAATCGGGTATAGCGCTGGATCGCAGCTCGATTCTTCGGTTACTCATAGAGGAGAGCAGCCCGCTGGAAGTCGGGCCAGCCCTCTGGTAGGTGGAAGGGTGCTGTGGTGGGTGGTCACGACGAGGGGACTGGGTCAGCATGGGTTTGGGTGGCGCGATAGGTGAATCGCTGGGACCCCTCACCGACTGACCATTCAGTCAGGGTCGTTGTAAACGTTTTGTTTCACGACGCAACCGGGCTCCGTGAACGAACGGCGGCTGGCTGCAGACGGACGGTTCCGATAGAAGTTCCATATAAACGAGTATAGTGTTCCAGGGATAAGTTCGTATAGCTATAGGATTCGATTGTCGGACTGGGAAGACGTCGGTCATCGTTTCGAAGCGGACCCTCCGAAGAGACGCCAGTCGAGTTGATCGATCTCTAGCGAACGGTATCTGAGGGGCAGGGGCGTACTACGTGGTTCGACTCGCACGGCACCTTTGCGTTGAGACGAACGACAGCGACGGCGCGGCGTGAGTTTGATAGTCTAGTTCCGTCTCCTCGAGCGCCCGCTGGCAGTTCGAAAGCAAACGCTCGAGGTCGGCCGATCCGTCGAGAGAAAACGCATGGTAGCGCCGTCCGGACGCACGGAAGTTGACCTTTCAGAGGCACCACGGACGAGTTTGAGAAGCTATCTGTTTTGTGAGTGGTTTCAGCTTCCCTCAGATTCGTGATGGTCAAAGCGGCCGGTCGCCGTCGATACGCGCGAGCGTCTGTTCGGCCAGGAGCGGAACGCCCGTTTCCATCTTCGGGTACAGGGGATCGGCCGAGTTGCCCTCGAGATACCGACGGAAGAACATCTCGCCGAGTCCGGCCATCTTGTACGCCGCCAGCACCTGGTAGAAGCGTCGATTCTCGAATTCGACGCCAGTCTGGCGTTCGTATCGGTCGACGAGTTCGTCTCGAGTCGGATACCCCTCTCGAGCCATGAACGTCGCCATCAGGTCCGGCATCGGGGGCTCCGGATCCGACGGGTCGTGCCAGAAGAGCAGCATCCAGCCCAGGTCGGTGAGGGGATCGCCGAGCGTCGAGAGCTCCCAGTCGAAGATCGCGCCCAGTTGCGGCGGGGTGCCCGGTTCGAACAGGACGTTGTCGAGTTTGTAGTCGCCGTGGACCAGCGCGTGGGCGTGGTCCGTCGGAACGTTCGCCCGAAGCCACTCGCCGATCGTCTCGAGTTCGGGCACCTCGCGCTCGTCCTCGGTGACGTCGAACGCCCACTCGAGTTGCTGTCGCCACCGGTCGACCTGTCGTTCGGTGAACCCGTCCGGGCGGCCGAAATCGCCCAGCCCGACCGCTTCGTAGTCGACCGCGTGAACGCTTGCGAGCGAATCGACCAGTTCGGCGGCGATCGTCGACCGGTGCTCGGGCGTCGCGAACCGATCGGGTTCCGTCTCTCGGATGACGTCGCCCGCCTCTCGAACCATGACGTAAAACTCGCTGCCGATCACCGACTCGTCGTCACACGCGAGAACGGTCTCGGGAACCGGAACTGCCGTTTCCTGCAGGGCGTCGATCGTTCGGTACTCTCGCAACACGTCGTGTGCCGTGTCCGCGGTTTCGCCGGCCGGCGGCCGACGGACGACGAACTCGCGGTCGTCCCACTCGACGAACAGCGTCTCGTTCGAGTGCCCCTCGTCGTGTCGCGCGATCGAAACCGAGTCGGCCTCGCCGAGGGCGTCCTCGAGATACCGTCGAAGCGCCGTTTCGTCGACGAGCTTTCGCAGGTATCGGTCGTCATTCGACACGTCGATCACCGGTTCCAGTTGGAGTCCGCAGCGTCATGACCACCGGACGTACGAGAGAGCCCGATAAGTAGGTTGGGGCGCCCGCTCGTCGGCCGGCGGCTGTCAACCGCGGCGAAACCGGCCACCAAATTACTATAAGGACGCCGAGTGACTCTCATCGCATGGCAGCGACCGACGTTCTCGTAGTCGGCGGTGGACCGGGCGGGTACTCCGCTGCGATTCGGGCCGCACAACGCGATCGCGACGTCACGCTCGTCGAGCGAGACGGCATCGGCGGAACGTGTCTCAATCACGGCTGTATCCCGTCGAAAGCGCTGGTGACCGCGTCGACCCTCGTCACCGATCTCGAGGCGGCGTCTCGAATGGGGATCTACACGGAGCCGTTCGTCGACGTCGGCGAACTGATCGACTGGAAAGACGAGGTGGTCGGCCAGCTCACGGACGGCGTGGCCACCCTCTGTGAGGCCAACGGCGTCTCCGTGAGGGAGGGAACGGCGCGGTTCGTCGGCGACCACACCGTCGAAATCGTCGCGGACGACGGCGCCGTCGACGAACTCGAATTCGAGTCCGCGATCGTCGCCACCGGCAGTCGTCCGATGACCATCCCGGGGTTCTCTTTCGGAGACGAACCGATTCTGAGCTCCCGGCAGGCGCTGGCGCTCGAGTCGGAACCCCGGTCGCTCGCCGTCGTCGGCGCGGGCTACATCGGGATGGAGCTCTCGACGGTGTTCGCGAAGCTCGGAACGGACGTGACCGTCGTCGAGATGGAAGACGATATCCTGCCGACGTACGACGCGGATCTCTCCCGCCCGGTCAAACGACGGGCCGAGTCCGTCGGCGTCGACTTCCGGTTCGGAGAGGTGGCAGTCGACTGGTCGCGAAACGGCGACGGGACCGTGACGCTGCGGACGGAGGAGTCGAGCGGCGACGTCCGCGAGACCGACGTCGAACGAATACTCGTCGCGATCGGACGGGAGCCCGTCACCGAGAGCCTCGAGCTCGATGCGATCGGACTCGAGCCGACCGAGGACGGCTTCCTCGAGACTGACGACGAGATGCGGACGGCCCGCGACCACGTCTTCGCGGTGGGTGACGTCGCCGGCGAGCCGATGCTCGCGCACGAGGCCGTCGCGGAGGGGCTCGTCGCCGCCGAAGTCGCTGCGGGCGGCGACGCCGAATTGGATCGATCCGCGATTCCGACCGCGGTGTTCGTCGACCCGGAGATCGCCACCGTGGGGATGACAGCGGAGGAAGCGCGCGCTGCGGGGCACTCGCCGACCGTCGGCGAGTTTCCGTTCACTGCCAGCGGTCGGGCGCTGACGCTCACCGAAACTGACGGGTTCGTCCGGGTCGTCGCCAACGAGGACGACGGGCGGGTCCTCGGCGCGCAAATCGTTGGTCCGGAGGCCTCCGAACTGATCGGCGAGCTCGGCGTCGCCGTCGAGGCCGGGCTGACCCTCGAGGACGTCGCCGGCACCGTCCACATGCACCCGACGCTTTCGGAGGCGATCATGGAAGCGAGCGAGAACGCGCTCGGACAGGCGATCCACACGTTGAATCGCTAATCTGTCGCGAAACGTGTTCGAACCGTCGTCGCGTGACTGCGGAATCGGGCGCTGTCGATCACGGCTCGACGAGCACCTTGATCTGCTCGCTTTCCGGATCGCGAAGGTCCTCGAACGCCGATTCGACGTCGGCTAGCGGAACGGTATCCGTGATCATCGGCTCGGGTTCGATACGACCGTCGGCCACGAACTCGAGCGCCGTCTGGAATTCGGACCGCGAGGCCAGCGGGCCGCCCCGGAACCCGAACGAGCCGACGAGTTCCCGCTCGGCCTGCATGATGTCGTTGGGGTGAAGCGCCACCTCCTCGTCGAAGACGCTGAGAACGACGACTGTTTCGCCGTAGGCCGTGCTCCGCAGCGCGTCGGTCAGCGTCGTTTCGGTTCCGGCGCACTCGAACGAGACTTCAACCCGATCGACCTCGTTTCGAAGCCGTTCGACGACGTCGACGTCGGCGGGATCGAACACAACGTCTGCACCGAGCGCCTCGGCCGCCTCGCGACGGGCCGCCCGCGGTTCGCTGACGTACACCTCGCGAGCACCCGCCGCCACGGCCCCGGCGACGACACCCAACCCGATCGGCCCGGCGCCGAACACCGCGACGCGGTCGCCGGTCTCCAGCCCCGACCGACGAACGCCGCGAAGCGACACGCCGAGCGGTTCGGCGAGGGCCGCGTGGCGAAGCGACACGTCCTCCGGGACGGGCACGACCATCGATTCCGGCACGACGATTCGATCCGCGAAGCCGCGACTCGAGACGGCGCCGCCGTCGCCCCGCTCGCAGAGGTGGTACTTCCCGACCGCACAGTACCGACAGTCGCGGCAGGTACTCACCATGTTCAGCGTGACTCGATCGCCGACCTCGACGTCGACGACGTCGTCGCCGGTCTCGGAGACCGTGCCGGCGACCTCGTGTCCCATCGGCTTCGGGAGGTGTTCGTCCCACGCCGACTCCGGGATCGAGTGGTCGGTGTCTTCCGCCCGGATCGGTACCGGCCCGATTTCGTACTCGTGTAAGTCCGAACCGCAGATTCCGGTGTACTCGACGTCGACCGCGACGGCCCCCGCCGAAACGGGGCGCGGGTCGACGGCGTCGACGCGAAGGTCCTCGGGACCGTGAAGGTAGACAGCATCCATGCGTTTGGCTATCATACACAAGAAGGTAAATGTATGCGTCTACGGCCCGCTCGCGGCGAGTGCGGCGGGACCGATCTCGAGTTCGGAGGGATATTCGGTCCCTGAGCGCCTCACACCGCGTCGAACGCGCGACCCGGGTACTCGAGGTACTCGGCGAGTCGATCGAGGAATCGCCCCGAGTCGGCGCCGTCAAGGACGCGGTGATCGATGGTGAGGCTGAACGTAATCGCACGTTCGAACGCGACCTCGCCGTCGCGCTCGACGGGAACCTGTTTTCGGCGGCCGACTGCGAGGATCGCGACCTCGGGCGGGTTGATGATCGAGTAGGAGACGTCCATGTCGAAGACGCCGACGTTGGTGACGGTGAACGTCCCGCCCTGGAGATCCGACGGCGCGTGGTCGTTCTCGAGGACGGACTCGACGAGTCGTCGGCGCTCGTCGGCCAGCGCCTCGAGATCGCGGTTGGGGACATCGTCGATCACCGGGACCGTGAGCCCCCGATCGCTGTCGACCGCGTAGCCGACGTTGACCTCGTCGATGAACCGATGTTCGCCGTCTTCGAAGTGCGCGTTGAACGCGGGGAGATCCTCGAGCGTCCGGCCGACGAAGTGGAGGATGAGGTCGTTCAGGGAGACGTCGACGCCTTTCTCCTCGAGTCGGTCGCGGACTTCTTCGAGGCGTTCGATCCCGATCTCGCGGGTTCCCATGACGTGGGGTTTCTCGCGGGCGCTCTCGCTCAGACGCTCGGCGATCATTCGCCGAGTGCCGGTGAGTTCGTGGGCCTCCGTGACGGTGAGTCCGTCGTCGGTCGTCGCGTCGCTCGAGGCGGCGGGTTCGGTGCGCTCGACGCCCTCGCTGCTCGCGAACTCGACGACGTCGTCTTCGACGATCGCGCCCTGCGGCCCCGTTCCCTCGACCCGCGAGAGGTCGACCCCGTCCTCCTCGGCGCGGCGTTTCGCTCGCGGCGTCGCTTTGACGTCCGCCGCGTCCGCCGCGTCGGACGCGTCGGCAGCCGCGATTTCGTCCTCGCCTTCCGTCCGGGACTCGTCCACGTCGCGCTCGAGGTAGCCTTCGACGTCGGTTTCGGTGACGGCGCCCTTCGGTCCGGTGCCTTCGATACCCGCGAGCTCGATCCCCGCCTCGGTAGCGCGGCGTTTCGCCCGCGGCGTCGCCTTCACGTCCGCGGTCGCCACACCACCGTCGTCCGCGGTCGCCCCACCGCCGTTTGCTTTCGTGCCGGACGCGGACTCGGTGTCCGCCGCGCCGGCGGAGTCGCCACCGCTCTCGGTCGGCGCTTCGGGACCCCCACCCGCCTCGAGTTCCGAGAGCGAGGGCGCCGACTCGCCTTCCTCTCCGATCACCGCGATCGGTTTCCCCACTTCGATGGCGATTTCCTCGCCCGTCTCGACGTACTGGCCGAGCAAAACGCCGCTCGCCGGCGCTTCGATCTCCGCGCTGGCCTTGTCCGACTCGAGGACGGCGACGACCTCACCCGCGTCGACGCGGTCGCCCTCGGCCACCTCCCAGGAGACGAGATCGCCGTAGTCGCTGAGTCCGAGTTTCGGAATCCGCACTACCTCTACCATATTCGGTACCATGGTTCATGCATCTATTTAAAATCTCACTAACCCCGGTTCGCTTTCCGTCGGCGGCGAACCAGGGGCACACTTTCTCGTCCTCTCGTGCTCGAATCCCCAGGATCTCAGGATCGCGCCGCCGGCGCAGCGGACCGCGACGCGGGGGCGGCGAGCGCCCTAGAAGAGCGACTCGATCCCGGCCGCGATGCGATCGGCGGAGGGGAGGACCTCCTGCTCGAGGGGCGGACTGAGGGGAATCGGGACGTCCTTCACGCCGATGGTCTTCGGCGGCGCGTCGAAACTGAAGAACTCGTTCTCGACGATCTCGTTTGCGATGTAACCTTGCGTCCCGTACCGCTCGACGGTCTCGTCGACGACGACCAGCCGGCCGGTCTTCCGGACGCTCTCGGCGATGGTCTCGGTGTCGAGCGGGGCGAACGTTCGGGGATTGACGATCTCGACGTCGGCGTCCACCTCCGCGGCGGCCTCCTTCGCCCGGTGGAACATGAGCTGGGTCGCGACGACGGTGACGTCCTCGCCGTCTTCCTCGACCACGGCCTCACCGAGCGGGAGCGTGTACTCCTCGTCGGGCACCTCGCCTTTCGTTTCGCTCAGCATCTTGTGCGGGAGGAAGAAGACCGGATTATCGTCCCTGATGGCGCTCTTGAACAGCCCCTTCGCGTCGTACGGCGTCGTGGCGGTGACGACGACCCACCCGGGGACGTTTCCGAGCCAGGAGTGGACGGACTGGGAGTGCTGTGCGCCCGCGCCGATGCCGGCGCCGGACGGGGCGAAGATCGTCAGCGGCGCTTCGAGCCGACCGCCGCTGACGTAGGGCTGTTTCGGTATCTGGTTGAAGACCTCGTCGCCGGCCGTCGCGGCGAAATCGGCGAACTGAAGCTCCGCGACGGGACGGATTCCGCCGACGGCGGCGCCGAGGGCCATCCCCGCGATGCCGATCTCCGAGAGCGGCGTATTCCGCACCCGGTCGCGACCGTGTTTCTCGTACAGCCCCTCCGTCTCGCCGAAGTTGCCGCCGAACTCCTCGACGTCCTCGCCGAACAGGATGACGTCGTCGTCCCGCGACAGTTCCTCGTCGAGCGCTTCCGCGATCGCCTCCACGTACGTAATCTCTCTCGTCATCGTTACTCACCCTGCCCGTAGAGGGGCGTTCTGTAGACGTGTTCGTAGGCCGCTTCCGGTTCCGGCTCGGGGCTCTCCCGGGCGAACTCGACGGCTTCGCTCACCTCGTCCTGAATGTTGGCGACCATGTCCTCGATCTCCCCCTCCGTGAGCACGTCGTTCTCGAGTAGCCGCTCGCGGTAGTTCTCGATCGGATCTTTCTCCTCTTTGAGCCGTTCGTACTCCGCCTCGTCGCGATAGGTCTCCTTGTCGCCCTCGAAGTGGGGGACGAGCCTGACGACGCGGCTCTCGATGACCGACGGCCCCTCGCCGTTGCGAGCGCGTTCGATCGCGTCGGAGACCGCCCGATACACCTCCTCGACGTCGCTTCCGTCGACGCTCTCGGTCGCCATGTTGTGGGGGTCTCCGTAATCCGAAAGGCTGTCCGGCGAGAGCGACTCGGCCGGCGTGGAGATGGCCCACTGATTGTTCTCGATCACGAAGACCACCGGCAGATCCCAGTACGCGGCAAAGACCAGCGCCGTGTGGAACGAGCCGCGACTCGTGCCGCCGTCGCCGATAGTCGTCACGGCGACGTTGTCGGTCCCCTTCACCTTCTCGGCCAGCGCAAGCCCGACTGCGGGGTTCTGACCGGAGCCGATGGTCGCGGCGTGTCCGTACAGCTTCCGGTCGACGTCGGCCACGTGCATCTGGCCGCCGTGGCCCCTGTTGGATCCGTCGACGCGCCCGTACAGTTCCGCCATGATCTCCGGGAGCGGGACGCCCTTGGCGATGTACTGCCCGATGAGTCGCGCGCCACCGACGGCCAACCAGTCTTCGTCCCGCATCGCCGCTCCCATTCCGACGTGGGATCCCTCGTGCCCGCCGCTGAGGTGGACGAATCCCGGGATCTCCCCGTCGCCGAAGCGCTCCTTCGTCTCCTCCTCGAAGATATCGATCCGAAGCATCTCCTCGAGGAACCGTCTCGCGGTGTCGTCGTCGACGTTAACGTCCTGTGTCATGCGTTCCCACATCAATGTGTGATGCAGTATCCAGCATAAAGCTACCCCAACTGATGGGTCGGCTGACCGTATGATCGCAGACTATCGGCGGTGGATCGCCGCCGATCCGCCGCCGAGCGGATCCGACCACGTGAGTACCTACTTATGGAACGTCCACGTTACCAACCAACATGCGTGGATTGCACGGAAAAACCGCAGTCGTCACCGGCGGTGCCTCTGGAATCGGTCGCGCGACGGCGCACCGACTGGCCGAGGAAGGCGTCGACGTCGTCGTCACCGACGTCGATTCGGAGGGCGGCGAAACGATCGTCGAACGGATCACCGAAGCGGAGTCGACCGACGGAACGGCCGAGTTCCGCCGCCTCGACGTCAGCGATTACGAACGGTTCGAGGAGTGTTTGCTCACCGTCGCCGCGGAGCACGACGGACTGGATATCCTGTTCAACAACGCCGGCATCGGCGAAGGACGGTCCTTTCGCGAGACGACTCGCGAACACCGGAACCGATTGATCGACGTAAACCTCAACGGCGTCTGGAACGGCTGTCACGCTGCGTTGCCGATCTTCGAGGAAAACGGCGGCGGCGTCGTCGTCAACACGTCGTCGATGGCGGGATGGAAGCCGGCACCGATCACGAGCTACGCGTTCACGAAGGCGGCGGTGCTTCACTTCACGCGGTCCGTCGCGGGCGAACTCGCACAGTACGACGTTCGGATCAACGCGGTCTGCCCAGGGCTGATCGAGACCGCGATGACAGACGAGTGGTACTCCGAAGCGCAACGGGAAGCGATGGGCCAACAGACGGCGTTCGGACGGTGGGGCGATCCCGACGAGGTCGCGTCCTGCGTCGCCTTCCTCGCCAGCGACGACGCGTCGTACGTGACCGGGCGAGCGCTGAAAGTCGACGCCGGCTACGTCTGAGCGGCCGTTTCGACGACGGCTCGAGTCGTCGGACCTGACGGTCTGAGTAGTCTTGCGCATCGTCGATCCGGCAGCGGCTCGGACCGACCGACGGCAGCCCGCCCGCTGGAACGGTGTGAAAACGAGGGCCGTCGACCGCGCCGAGAGTGACAACTGAACCGAGTTACACGCTGATCGCACAGCCATCGAACGATCAGATGCGCAGTGACATTCAGTGACGACGATAGTTGTACGAATCACGAGCGGCGTTTGGTTATCCGTTCAGGTGCGCCGACGAGGGGCCGGTGAATAACGACCTTAGTCCGTTATTATCCGAGTTGGCAGTTGGCTTCTTGTCGGCAAGGTCGAACGAACCTCGGGTGCACGCGAGAGCCACGGGTTCGTGAACGCGGAGTTCACATCACTTCGACCGACGACGCTCGCCGAAGAAGCGGCCTTCGCGGCGCAGTTCAGCCGAGTTGGATCGGCAACGACCCTACCGTTAGAAGTAATTACTCGTTTTGATGCAGCGATCAGATTTCTGATCGGCTCGATTGCCGAGCGGGGTCATCAAACGATCGAGAAAGTGGCTTTCGGGCGCCGTAGCTAGTGTCTACAGCAGCTTGGAAGAAGGAAACAGCGTCTCGAACGGCACGTCGGAAAAGACGATTCGACGTGCAGTTGAATATGGAAATTGCCTATTAGCGATAATTATCTATAATAGGTAGTCCATACAGCCAGATCACACCAGTCGAATACGAATATCGCGGCAGACGAACGCGTGCCACACGAACTCCACTCAGCACGCAACTCGAGTTTCGGATTGCTCGAGCGATCGATACCGCTACCGCGGCGTCCACCCTCCGGCACTTCCCTCGCGATCGTCTCGGAGCGAGTCACGCTCGTCACCGGTCGAATCGGCAGCTTTCCGGCGTGGTTTTCGATAGCACAATCCCGCTTCTCTGAGCAACCGCCGACAGCTCGGGAGCGAGTACTCGACGTCGTAGGTCTCGTTTAGATACTGTTGGACAAGCGCTGCCGTCCACGCCGGTGCGTCGAACCCAACCCGCTCGGGAGGTTCGTGAAGTACCTCTTCGAACTCTCGTTGTTGATTTTCCGAGAGCTTTCGTTTCCTCCCGGATCGGTGAGCATCCGTCACGGCCTGCTCGAGCGGCTCGTCGGTGTCGAGTCGCTCGAGCCAGTTGTAGATCGTCCGTCGTTGAACGCCGTACCACTCGGCCAGTTCCGTCTGCGTGATACCGTTTTTGTACGCGATAGCGGCTAACAGCCGCTGTGTCGGCTTCGATCCGTCTACGCTATCGAGTGCATCTTGCAATTCCTCGACAGCGATCTCCTCGAGATGGTCCACAACGCGTAGCCACGCATTTCGAGTAAAAAGTTGTAACGGGACGGCACCGAGCTACGTTCAATGCCAAACCCGCGGACGGCCTCTGTGACGGGTCTAACGCTCGTACAGCGGCGCTACGTAGAAGATCAGCTATCAAAAGGAGCAGTCGCGTTCGCCGTAATCGAGTTTGGTCAGGGGTACCAAAGGTAGACCCGTCAGGCGTTAGGCTCCCCGATCGAACGGCGACTGCCGTTCACCCGCGAAGGCGTCATACTGTCGGACAGCAGTCAGTGAGCAGTCGGTCGCGAATTCGCGGTCGGCTCCGACGGCGACGACCGCAGTCGCGCGACCGATCGTCAACTCGTGCTATCCGGCAGTATCAGTCGGTCAAGAGGCGAAGGTACGGCTCGATGACGTCCCGGTCGACGGTCAACGAAACCAGTTCCGTCGTCTCGTCGTAGGAAACGAGGCCGGCGGTGGACAGGTGGGGAAGATGCGTGTGGTAGAGATCGACGAGGATGCGCTGATACCGATCGTGCGACGGCTCGTCTTCCGTGATCGCGATATACTCGGCCAGGTCGCCGATATGGATCGCGGCCGGCTTCTGCGAGAGATACCGGAGCGTCCGTTGTCGCCGTCGTGCCGCGAGGGCAGCGAACAGCGTCGTCGGGGTCACGTCCGAGTGGTCACTCTCTCCTGTCTGTGGGTTTCGAGTTTGCGGCTTCATGCTGTCTCCGTACCATACCTACGCTCGGCGCACAACCTGGTCTCTCGTCACGACTTCAGCAGAGTACGACTACAGATGTGTGACCATCCATCATAACCTTTGTTGTGCGCGAATGTGCTCAAAAATCAAACAGTGACGGGTTTCGACTGGTTATTACTCGAGAAATTCGGGGGTATAGCCCGTCTCTCCGGTCGGATCCTCTCGTTTGATCGTCACCGTCCAGGTCGGTGTCCCGGAGACGGGAACGGTGACTTGCCACGCGCCTTCAACGACGACACCGTGGCCGAATGCCGCTGCAATCAACTCACTGAGATCTTTTTCGAAGAGATCCGTTTCGTCAGTAGCGTGCTTCATAGGGAGATACTCAGTATCTTCACGCGTGGATTGGAGATAACGTTGTCCCCATCTATCACGAAAAGGGTTTTAATTGCACCAGTCTCCTGTAGAGTTCTAATTTCAGGAAATGGTTCTTTACCCACAGGTTAGTTAACTTAGTGACCGGACGGTCATTCCGGGATTCGCTGCGGTTGAGCGGGAGAGCCGCAACGTTCGGTGCTGATTTCGAACCGCGCGCCGCCGTCGGTCCCTTCGCTAACGTCGATCTGCCAGCCGTGGGCTTCGATCACATCGTGGACGATCGCGAGACCGAAACCGGTACCATCTCGGCTCGTCGTGTGGCCGCGCTCGAACACGAACTCGCGCTGTTCGTCGGGGATACCGACGCCGTCATCTTCGACGACGAACCCACAGTCGGGGTCGTCATCGAGATGACTGACCCGGATAGTTATGGAGGAGTCACCGCAGTCGGGGGACACAGCACAGCGCTCATCGCCGGCAGCATCAGCCGCCTGCGTCCCGTTTCGGTCGTCGCTCGGACCGTGCTCGAGGCTGTTGTGAAAGAGATTCTCGAAGACGTGGAGCAACTGGGCGCGATCACCGACGACGGTCCACCCGTCATCGAGGGTACACTCGAGCGTCGCGTCCGCACGCTGGGTCATGTCCCACGCGTCGGCGACCACTGACTCGAGCGCGATCGGCGACGGATCCGTCAACGTCGTGCCCGTTTGCGCCATCGTGAGCAGGTTCGTGATCATCCGTTCCATCCGATTGTGAGCGTCGCGAACCGCCTGGAAGTCCTCGGGACCCGAGGACGTTTCGGCGAATCGCAGGTACGTTTGCGCGATGCTCAACGGCGTCCGAAGGTCGTGGCTGATCACGCCCGCGAACTCCTCCAGTCGCTGGTTCGTTCGCTCGAGTTCGCGTTCTCGGTCGTTTCGTGCGGTAACGTCGCGGGAGTTGATCACGACGCCGTCGACGATATCGTTATCGAGCAAATCGACGGCGACGCCCTCGAGAGCGACCAGGGATCCGTCGGCGTGGCGGACCCGGTACTCGAATCTCGTTTCCGAGTTCGGACCGTCACACAGGGCGTGGAATTCGTCGATCGCCTCGGCGCGGTCCTCGGCGTCGATTAACTCGAAGAGCGACTCACCGATGCGGCCATCGGGACGATACCCGAGAACGCTGGTGATCGACGGGCTGGTATACGTAATAGTACCGTCCTGGTCGACGACCGTGATAACGTCCGAGACGTTCTCGATGAGCGCCTGAAAGCGTTTTTCGGCTCTCCGCTGATCGGTCACGTCCCGCAGCATCAGGACGACTCCGTCGGCCCGTTCGTCGCTGATGTCAGAGACTCTCGCATCGACGATCGCGCCGTTTCTATCGAACGTGAGTTCGTTCTCCGTCCCGACAAAAAGCGAGGAGCACTCCGGAAGAACGTCGCCGATCGGCGTGCCGAGCGCGTTCTCGGCGTTCAGAAACGACTGTGCAGCTGCGTTCAAGTCGACGATTCGCCGTTCGTCGTCGACGACGACGTATCCGTCGCGCATCCCGTCGATGACCGTATCACGAGCGATCGGGACGAGATCGAGCCAGCGGTATCGGTACAGGGCGATCACGATCAGCAGACCGGTCAGACCGAACCCCCACACGGAGTAGTTGATCTCGGTTATCTGGTTGTGTGCGAGGACGTTGGCGAGGCCCGGAATCAGCGGGGCTAACACGACCAGCCGCGCCTGTTTGTGATAAACCCCGCTCCCTCGTGCGTCGAGGTACTCGAAGAAGAACAGGTAAATACCGCCCGCCGAGAGGCCCCAGTTGTAGAGGACGTAGAGCCAGTAGACCGAATTCTGGTACGCTTCGACCGGGAGCAGAACCTCCGTAAACGACGTTGGGTCGTGCATCAGTCCGTGGGCTGGGTTCGTCCAGGTCAGGACGACCCACCCAGCAGTGATGAAATAGAGCGTCCCGAGTCGGCGCGGAGAGAGCCAGTCGCGTCGTCCAGCGTACGAGAGCGCGAAGTGAAACAGCCCGGTCGACATGATTACGGCGCCCGAATCGACGGTTTTCGCGAGGACGAACCCGATCGTCGGATCCGACTCGAGAAGCAGGAATCCCTGCGGAATCGTCCACAGCGCGATGCCGCCGAAGAAGGCGCTCAACGGGACGATATCGGTCTTCGACCGGCTACGAAGGACGACCACCGCGAGAGCGAAGTTCAGGAGTCCGATGAGTACGAGGGTCAGCGCGTGTACCGTCGTGAACTCCTGAGTCACGTCTCTGTGAATGGAGAGTACAGAGAAATATATTGTGCGCGTTATCGGACAGGTTTCGAGATCCCGTCGTGAACGGTCCCGAAACTCGACTTAGCGACGGCGCAGCGTGAGTACCACGACGCTGAGCGCGATGACGAGAAGCGAGAGTCCAACACCGAAGCCGGGAACCAGATCGGCATCGTCGGTCTCGTCGCCATCGTCGCGGTCGTCGGTACCATCCTCTTGGTCGTCGGTATCGCCGGGCGCCGTCTCGTCATCGGCAGCGTCGGCGACCTCGAAGGTCGTCTCGTCGGTCGCCGTGTTTTCGGCCCTGTCAGAGACCGTTACGGTCGCAGTGTAGGTCTCGCCCGCCTCGACCTCGAGTGCGTGCGTCGCCTCGGTAGCGGTGATCTGCGTTCCGTCGGCCGCCGTGACGTCTTCCCCGTTGATTGCCAGCGTCACCGAGCCGACGTCGACCCCCGAGAGTTCGTCACCGTACTCGAACCGAACGTCGACGTCGTCCGTCTCCGCTTCGAGAGTGCCACCATCGGTCGGCGTCACGCGCTCGATCGTCGGTTCGTCGTCGTCGATCACCAGCGCACCGTACGTCGAGAACCGATCGACCGAAGCGACGACGAACGGGTCGCCGCCCACCTGTTCGATCGTCGAGTCGACCGGGTTCCACTGCGACGCGGGCTCGTCGTAGTGGTACATGCCGACGTCCGTCGCGTCGGTTCCGACGGGGAGTTCGTCGTCGTCGATCGCCATCGATATCGTCGCCTGCTCGATCGTCCCCTGCTCGAGGTGGTAATCGATGTAGTCGTCGAACCCGGCCGTCAGGAAGCCGACGCCGATCTCACCGCCGCCGGTGTTCGCGTCGACGGAATTCTCCGAGAGCGCGACGAACAGGTCCTGTTCTTTGATCGCGTCTTCGGCCTCCTCGAGGAGATCGAACTCGATCGTCGTTCCCGACTCGTCGAGTACGATGTAGCCATCGCCGAGCGTGAACTCGGTGTTGACGACGACGGAGGCAGTGTCCGTTGCCGCGTTTCCGGCCCGATCGATTCCGGTCACCTCGACCGAGTAGTTTCCGGTCTCTTCGAACTCGAGCAGACCGGTAAAGCGGCTGTCGTTGTCCGCGGCGGTGTACATCGTCACAGTCGCGTCGGCCGTCGAACCGTCCGCGGCGTCGGTGAACGTCGCCTCGACGTGGGGCATCGCCGAGAGCGGCTCGTCGCTGTCGACGACGATCGTCGCATCGTTCTCGTCGACGGTCTCGAGGCTGACGGACATCGAGGGCTCCTCGCGGTCGATCACGAGCGGCCTGTCGGCCTCGTCGGTGCCAGCGCTTCCCATTTTGTCGACGGCGACGACCGACACCGTGTAGCGGCCGTCGTCGGGGAGGTCGGCGAACGGGATGTCGGCGCTCCAGGAGTCGCCGCCGTCGTGTGTCGCTGCGACGGGTACCGCGTACGTCGTCTCGAGCGAGTCGACGAGCACGGTCACCGTCTCCAGGGCGATGTCGGCGTCGATCTCGAGTTCGACGCTCGCCTCGTCGCTCGCGTGAACCCGTTCGGTCTCGCTTTCGGGGTCGTACTGGTCGGAGTAGCCGACGACGTCGACGATCGACGCCTCGACTGTCGACTCGGTGACGGTGACGGTACCCGCATGTCGGTCGCCGAGCTCGAGGTCGTACGTTCCCGGCTCGTCCGGCTGGAACGTGACGTTGAGCGCACCCAGGTGGTAAAAGCCCGGCTCGAGCGCTGTTTCCACGGTGTCGACCGTGTGCGTCTCGCCCGTCTCCTGGCTGGTGGCGGTGAGCGAAATCTCCTGTGGTCCCTCGACGGTGCCGGCCTGGTAGATGCTGCCGGTGACGTACGCTTCCTGTCCCGCGACCAGTTCGATCTCGGAGACGCCGGCAGCGATCACCCGGATGTCAGACTCGGCGGACGCGACCTCGAGCGTCCCGGCGTCTCGATCGCCGAGCTCGAGGTCGTACGTGCCCGGTTCGTCGGGCGTGAACGAGACGTTGAGCGCCCCCAGGTGGTAAAAGCCCGGCTCGAGCGTCACGTCCTGGCCGCCGAGCACCTCGGTCTCGTTGGTCTCGGTGTTCGTGGCGGTGAGTTCGATCTCCTCAGGCCCGTCGATCGTGCCGGCCTGGTAGATGCTTCCGGTGACGGAGAGCTCGTCACCTTCGACCGCCTCGACCTCGGAGACGGCGGCTGCAATCACCTGAACGTCCGACTTGGCGGGTTCGACGTCGACCGTGCCGGCGTCTCTGTCGCCGAGCGCGAGGTCGTACGTGCCCGGTTCGTCGAGCGTGAACGAGACGTTGAGCGCTCCCAGGTGGTAGAATCCCGGCTCGAGCGTTACATCCTCCCGAGCACCGACGACCACGGTTTCGTTGGTCTCGGTGTTCGTGGCGGTGAGTTCGATCTCCTCGGGTCCCTCGATCGTGCCGGCCTGGTAGATGCTCCCGGTGACGGAGAGCTCGTCGCCCTCGATCGCCTCGACTTCGGAGACGCCGGCGGCGATCACCTGGATGTCAGATTCAGCGGGCTCGACGTCGACCGTCCCGGCGTGATGATCGCCGAGCTCGAGGTCGTAGATCCCGGGTTCGTCGGGCGTGAACGAGACGTTGAGCGCCCCCAGGTGGTAAAAGCCCGGCTCGAGCGTCACGCCCTCCTGGATTCCGACGACCTCGGTCTCATTGGTCTCGGTGTTCGTGGCGGTGAGTTCGATCTCTTCAGGTCCCTCGATCGTGCCGGCCTGGTAGATGCTCCCGGTGACGGAGAGCTCGTCACCCTCGACCGCCTCGACTTCGGAGACGCCGGCGGCGATTACGGTGATGTCAGATTCGGCGGGCTCGACGTCGACCGTCCCGGCGTGATGATCGCCGAGCTCGAGGTCGTAGGTCCCGGGTTCGTCGGGCACGAACGTCACGTTGAGTGCCCCGAGGTGATAGTACCCGGGTGAGAGGGTAACGTCCTGACTTCCCGCGATCTCGGTCTCGCCGGTTTCAGTGTTCGTGGCGGTGAGCTCGATCGTCTCGGTCGCTTCGTGGCTGCCGTTCTGGTAGACGCTCCCGGTGACGTGAACCGGCGCTCCCTCGATGACCTCCACTTCCGAGAGCGACGATCCGATTACCCGGATGTCGGTCACGACCTCGTCGACGGTGATCGTTCCGACCTCGCGGTCGCCCAGCTCGAGGTCGTAATCGCCGGGTTCGTCGAGCGTGAACGAGATATTGAGTGCGCCGAGGTGGTAGAATCCCGGCTCGAGCGTCACGTCCTCCTGGGTTCCGACGACCTCGGTCTCGTTAGTCTCGGTGTTCGTGGCGGTGAGTTCGATCGTCTCGGGCCCCTCGATGTTGCCGGCCTGGTAGATGCTTCCGGTGACGGACAGCACCTCATCCTGTAAGACTTCGACCTCGGAGACGCCGGCAGCGATCACGGTGATGTCCGATTCGGCGGGCTCGATCTCGACCGTGCCGGCGTCTCTGTCGCCGAGCGCGAGGTCGTAGGTACCCGGTTCGGCCGTAAACGAGACGTTGAGCGCCCCCAGGTGGTAAAAGCCCGACTCGAGCGTCACGTCCTCCCGGATTCCGACGACCTCGGTCTCGTTGGTCTCGACGTTCGTGGCCGTGAGTTCGATCGTCTCGGGACCGTCGATGTTGCCAGCCTGGTAGATGCTCCCGGTGACGGACAGTTCTTCGCCCTCAATCGCCTCGACCGCGGAGACGCCGGCGGCGATCACCTGGATGTCAGATTCGGCGGGCTCGACCTCGATCGTCCCGGCGTGTCGGTCGCCGAGCGCGAGGTCGTAAGTCCCGGGTTCGGCCGTGAACGAGACGTTGAGCGCGCCGAGGTGGTAAAAGCCGGGCTCGAGCTCCACGTCCTGCGTTCCGACGACCTCGGTTTCGTTAGTCTCGACGTTCGTGGCCGTGAGTTCGATTTCCTCGGGGCCGTCGATAGTGCCAGCCTGGTAGATGCTTCCGGTGACGGACAGTTCTTCGCCCTCGATCGCCTCGACTTCGGAGACGGCAGCGGCGATCACCTGGATGTCCGATTCGGCGGGTTCGATCTCGACCGTCCCGGCGTCTCGGTCGCCGAGCGCGAGGTCGTAGGTACCCGGTTCGGCCGTAAACGAGACGTTGAGCGCCCCCAGGTGGTAGAATCCCGGCTCGAGCGTCACGTCCGCCTGAGTTCCGACGACCTCGGTCTCGTTGGTCTCGATGTTCGTGGCCGTGAGTTCAATCGTCTCCGGGCCGTCGATGTTGCCGGCCTGGTAGATGCTCCCGGTGACGGAGAGCTCGTCACCTTCGACCGCCTCGACTGCGGAGACGCCGGCGGCGATCACCTGGATGTCCGATCCCGCGGGTTCGACCTCGATCGTGCCGGCGTCTCGGTCACCGAGTTCGAGGTCGTAGGTGCCCGGCTCGGGCTCGAATGAGATGTTGAGCGCGCCGAGGTGGTAAAAGCCCGGCTCGAGCTCCACGTCCTCCTGGGTTCCGACGACCTCGGTTTCGTTGGTCTCGGTGTTCGTGGCGGTGAGCTCGATTTCCTCGGGACCGTCGATGTTGCCGGCCTGGTAGATGCTCCCGGTGACGGAGGCGTGCTCGCCTTCGACCAGTTCGATCTCCGACGGCGATGCGGCGATGACGGTGATGTCGGAAACGGCTTCCACGACTTCGACGGTGCCGGCGTTTCGGTCGCCTAACTCGAGGTCGTACGTCCCCGGCTGATCGGGTTCGAACGAGACCTTGAGCGCACCCAGGTGGTAAAAGCCCGGCTCGAGCGCTGTTTCGACGGTGTCGACCGTGTGCGTTTCGCCGGTCTCTTGGTGCGTGGCGGTGAGCGCAATGTCCTGCGGGCCGGCGACGGTGCCGGCCTGATAGATGCTCCCGGTGACGTACGTGTGCGCACCCTCGACGAGTTCTAGCTCCTCGGTGGACGCGGCGATGACCTGAATATCAGTGAACTGGTGTTCGACCGTCACGGTCTCGACCAGAAGGCCGTTGAGCGAGAGAGTGACCTCCATACCGTCTTCGTCCGCCGGCAGATCGTCGAGCGCAGGCGTCCACTCCAGCGTCACACCGTTTCTGTCGATCCCCGGTGGAACGCTAACAGCCGTCTCGTCGACGGCCTCACCGTCGACCTCGAGCGCCACCGTTTTCGTTCCCTCGGCATCACCACCGTTTAATAGATCGCCGGAAACGGTGACGGTCTCGCCGATCAGTACCTCACTCCGATCGACGGTCGCCCCGTAGACCACGACGTCGTCGCTCGCGGCTTCCTCGAGCGCGACCGTCGTCGTCGTTTCGTCGTCGTCGCTTCGCACCTCCAGCGCGACCGACTCGCCCGCGTCGCTCGAGTTCGTGGACCACTCGAAGACCACCGTTTTGTCATCGCCAGCGGCCAGTGAGACGGGGGTCGAATCGACCACCTCGCCGTCGGCGAGTAGCTCGAGCGTCTGTTCGTCGTCCTCTTCGCCCGTATTTTCGACCAGCGCCGTCACCTCGAGCGTGCCACCGGCGACCGCCGGCGTCGACACGGTTACGCTCGTGACGTCGAACGATGCGGGGTCGGGGTCTGGCTCTGGATCCGGTTCCGGCTCCGGATCGGGGTCCGGCTCTTGATCGTCCCCCTGATCGGCCTCGCCGAACACGCCGAACGTCGAAAACGATTCGAGGGTGGCGGTGACGACCTGGTCGTCGACGTCGACTCCGGAGGAATCGACGGGAGACCACGCCGCCGTGGCAGCGTCGTAACGCCACATCGAAAGCGTCTCCGCGTCGATCTCGCCGAGATAGCTGTCGTCGTACTGTAGTTCGACGGTGAGCGATCCGCCCGCCTCCTCGTCGCTCGCAACGAAGTAGGTGCCGAGTGAGAGCATCCCCTCTGGAGCGGCTTCGACGTCCGCTGCGCCCGTAATGCCGACGTTGCGTCCGTCGGCGCTCACCGTCGTTTCGGCGGCCGACTCGCCGACGGTGAGCGCCGACACGGTGTTCTCGTCGGATCCCGACGAGAAGTAGACGTCCCAACCGCCGTTGTCGGACGCGGTACCCCCCTCGAACTCGTTTCCGAAGCTGGCCAAGACGTGAATCCCGTGCGTATCGCTTCCGGTCGCCGTGGCGTTCGTAACGACGGTGCCGGTCACCTCGACGAATCGGAATCCATCGCGACCGCTGTCCCGGGCCGTGTTGTTCTCGAGGGTGTTTCCGACGCCGCTGATACTGAAGCCGTCCGAATACAGCCCGTCCGCGAGATTGTCCTCGAGGACGTTGTCCGCGCCCTCGACGTAGAAGCCGGAGCCGCCGGGCGAACGCCCATCGTCCGTCACGGTGTTGGCGACGAGCGCGTTCTCGCTCGAGCCGCCGGCCAGGACGAACCCGTCGTCCGCGGCGCCGACGACGGTGTTGTTCTCCAGCGTATTGCTGTTCGATGCGTCCAGAACGACGCCGTACCGGTTGTCACGTAGTTCGGTGTGCCTGACGGTACTCTCGGTGACACCGCCCAGCCCGATGCCGATCTCGCTCGCGTTGGTTACCGTGACGTCTTCGATCAGGCCGTCGTCGACGTCACCGAACAGAACGCCGTACTCCGCGTTCTCGATCGTCAGGTCTCGAACGGTGACGTTTTCGATGGACGCAACTGAACCAGGGTCGCCGCTGAGCTCACCATCAGTCATGGGACCGGCGACGATAGCCGGCCAGTCGTGTTCACCCGTAAGTGTCATCCCGTTTCCTTCGAGCGTGACGTCGTCGGCGCTGATGACGATCGGCGGCTCGCCGGTTTCGAGGAGGTCCTCAAGATTGTAGACGCCCGGTTCGTCGATGATGAGTTGCTGTGGCGGTTCGGGACCCGGTTCATCATCGCTGACGACCTTCAGTTCGCCAGCGAACGCTTCGTCGACGAAGATCGGATACGGTCCCATCGGGTCGTGAACCGCGATCTCGAGTTCGACGGTCTTCGTCTCGTTGGCTTCGACGGTCACGGGGACTGGTCCGTCTGCCGCCGGTCCATCGATGCGAAAGTCGAACACCTCGTACAGCGGTAACTCGCCCAACAGCACCGATAGATCGACCGTGCCGGCTTCCTCGCCCGCCTGTACGACGGCGGAGACGGTCACGGTCTCGCCGACCTCGATCCGGTCGTCGCTCAGGAACGCGTCGACGACCTCGGGGCCGCTCTCGGTCTCGTCCTCGTCTCCCTCATCGTCGCCCTCGTCCGGCGGGTCGTCGGGGCCGGGATCGGATTCGAACTGCGGCGACTCGAGCCACGGATCGAACAGGACGTTCTCGCTGACGTTGTCGCCGTCACCGCTAGCGGTCGTCTTCGTCTCCGGATCTGCCACGGTACCGCCGGGTCCGTTCTCGGCACCCCACCAGTTGTCGACGGCGTCGACGGTTCCGTCACCGTCGTACGCGAGGCCGAACTCGCTGTTTCCATCGAAATCGTTGCTACGGACGGTGATCGACTCGGTCGCCGTACTCTCGTAAATGAAGAGACCGTACGCACTGTCCGTGAGCAGGTTCGAGGAGACGTCGAACTCGTCGAACGAGGCACCCTCGTCGGTGTCGATTCTGAGAGCGGTACCGTCGGCAGCGGTGACCTGGTTGTCGGTGATCGAGACCGTTTCCGCGCCCGTCGGGACGTGCTCGAGTTCGACCCACGTGCCTAACCCCTGGGTGTTCACCACGTTCCCGGAGATCTCGATGTCGGCAATTTCGCTCTCCCACGAGCTGACGCCGAGACCGTATCCGTTATAGTCGACGGTGTTGTCCGTCATCGAAACCCGTTCGACGGACGAAGCGTCTCCATAGCTGTATAGCGAAATACCGTACGACCGCTCTGCCCCCTCGTTCGCCGTCACGACGTTTTCGTGGAATTCGACCGCCTCGAACGTCGACTCGGACGCGATAACGTCGATACCGTAATAGCCGGGTGACGGTGTAGAGTCACTCGCCGTCACGACGTTTTCGTGAAATTCGACCGCCCCGAACGTGGACGGAGCGGGCATTTCGCTCGCCTCGGACGTCGATGGGTCGGGCGATTCGATCCAGATTCCGTACTCGGTATTCGAGACGGCATTTCTAGCGACCGACACTGTTCCGTCGACGGTGAATAGACCATACCATTCGATACCGTAGCCCCCGTCGATCTCGTTGTCAGCGACCGTGATCGAATCGAATTCGAGATCGTGACCGCCGATCCAGAGGCCGTACCCCTCGACCGCGATCGCGTTGTTCGAAATCTCGAGCGCCCCGAAGTCGACGGTATCGTCGGGCCCGAAAGTAATCGAGACCGCGCTGGCGTCGGCGGTTTCGTCCGAGACGAACTCGTTTCCGGTGAGTTCGACGTCGCCGAAACTCCCCTCCTCCTCGAGGGCCACGCCGGTTTCGAACGCGAAGAACGCCGAGTTCCTGACCGTCACGTCGGCGGCGCCCTCGCCGAGTTCGATTCCCGTCTGCCAGTCGTCGACGTTCACGTTCTCGACCGTAACGTTCGAACCGGTGACGACCACCGCAGAACCAGTTCCGTCTCCGGAAACGCTGAAGTCGTTCCCGTCGAGCGTAACGTCGTCTGCGGAGATCTCGAGACAGGTCTCGTTGCCGGATAGGGGTTCGGAAAGCGCGTACGTACCGGACGCGTCGATCAGCCTGCACTCGCTTACCGACTCGCCGGTATCGTCCGAGGGGGTAGTTTCACGGTCGTGTGTCCTCTCCACGGAGCGTTCTGATTCGTCAGCATCGGCGTCGACATCGGCATCGGCATCGAAACTCGTCTGTTCGACGGACGGCTGGTCGATCGAATCGTGAGACTTCGCCACCGAATCCGACGTCTCGGCGTCGACCGACGAGTCGGCTGCGACCCCGATCGGGGCCACCAGCGAAACGATCAGTAGTATCGAAACGATCGTTGCGAGCGCCTGTTTTCGCCCCCATACACTCGGTTCGTCATAAATCATATTCTGAATGACCAGTTATATTATATAATGTGTCAGGGAACGCGTCGGTAACCAAGGGGGTTACCTCGAGGTAACCAATCTCCGAGAACGCGGGCCGACCGCTGGAACGTGGCCAGTAGCACACCGAGCGAACGGCCGAAAAGAGGGCAGACGACTCGCAACACACCGCTGCTGCGCACTGCGCCAGGATACTCACTCGACTCCCGCGAAGACGAGCGGGGACGACGCGTGTCCGGCAGGTTCGCGAGGTTTCGACGGCTACGCTTCGAATTCGGCGAGTCGATCCCGGCCCCGGCGGTACGTGTCGCTCGTCGCCAGCCGCTCGCGAGGGTACACCGACTCGAGGAACGACAGCTTCGCTGCCAGGGCCGCTCGAGCGCGCTGGTCGGCGGACTCACCCTGCCGGCGCAGTTGGGTTTCGACCGCCTCGAGGATCGTTTCACGAACGACCGGCTTCTGGAGGACGTCGTCACAGGAGCGCTCGAGCAGTTCCACGGCCGGACGGTCACCGACGACGAGGATCGTTCGGGACAGCGACCCGACGACGTTGAGGGTGGCCTCGAGATCGACACCGGGCAGCCCGTCGTCGACGAACACGACGTCGACCCCCTCGTCGAGAGAGCGCTCGAGCTCGTCGCCGGTGTGGGCTCGGACGACGGAATATCGGTCGGCGAGCCAGTCGCCGTACAGTTCGGCGAGTCGTCGGTCGGAATCGGCGAGCAGAACCGTCGGCGACTCCGACTCGAGGTGGCGCGTTCCCCAGTCCCCTAACGAGTCGAAAATCGGGATGACGTCCGCTCCGGCGTCCGTCAGCTCGTACTCCACCCGAAGCGGGGAGTCGCTCACGACGCGGCGCTCGACGAGACCGACGTCACGAACCCCATCGAGGGTATCCGACAGCACCTTGCTCGAGATCTCGGGAAGTTCCTCGAGGAGGTCGTTAAAACCCAGCGGGCCGTACCGGCTGAGGGTGAGAACGACGACCGGATGCCACTTCTTCGAGAACACGGAGAGCGCGTCGAGCGCGATTCGATCGTCGGCCGGGAGACCATCGTCGCGACGAGTCATACCCGCCGTTTCCGGTGCGATAATATAACTGTTGACCACACGTACGGTCACCGGCGTCGACGGTCGCCGCAAGTCCACGGGGGAAACGAAAACAATGGCAACCACCGAAACGGGTACCAGACTGCTACTCGTCGAGGACAACCACGACGACGCGCGGTTTGTCGAGCGGTTGATACGCGAGCGACAATCGACGCTCGATCGTGAGAGAGCGGACAGCCCGATCGAAATCACGGCGATTCGCCACGTCGACCGACTCGCGGCCGCGCTCGAGCACCTCGAGACGGCCGCGGTCGACGTGATCCTCCTCGACCTCATGCTCCCCGATAGCCGTGGCCTCGAGACGATCGAGCGGGTGGTCGAATACGCCCCGGACGTTCCGATCGTCGTGTTGACCGGCCAGAACGAAACGGAAGTCGGCGTCGAGGCGATCCAGCGCGGTGCCCAGGAGTACCTGTCCAAGGGGAGCGTTACCGGCGAGACGATCTTGCGCACGGTCAGGTACGCGATCGAGCGCTCGCGAAACCAACGGCGGCTAGTCGACCGAAACCATCGACTCGCGGTGTTGAACCAGATCGTCAGACAGGACATCAGAAACGACCTGAGCATGATCGTCGGACTGGGCGATCAACTGCAAAACGCCGACAGTCCGGCCGACGAGCGCGCGGTCGAGACGTTACTGGATGCGGCACGACACGCCGTCGAACTCACCGACACCGCGGCGGAAGTGATCGACGTTATCTCGACCGACGGCCCGAACCGCGAACCGTGTGATCTGTACGCCGTACTCGAGACGGAAGTGACGACGCTCCGCCGGAAACGGGACGTCGATGTCACGCTCGCGCGGGGCGATGCCGGCGACGGTCCGGTGATCGTCTCTGCATCGCCGATGCTCGGCGCAGTGTTCGAACACCTCCTCGTGAACGCCGTCGACCACTCGGAGCGACCGACGCCGCAGGTGACGGTGACCGTCGAGACGACCCCCGAGGAAGCGACGGTCGAAATCGTCGACGACGGCGTCGGCATTCCCGACGCACAGAAGCGGGCGCTCGTCGATCCGGACGCTCGGTTCGACACCCGATCGGGAATGGGCGTCGGGCTGTACCTGGTGACGACCCTGCTCGAGTCGATGGGTGGCACCCTCGAGGTCGACGACAACGACCCGTGCGGAACGTCAGTCACAGTCGCCTTCAGCCGCGAAGGGAGCCCGACCTCGAGACGAGCGACGTGAGCGAATGCAGAATGAGGATTACGACCGGAGGAGGAGCACGTTGACACGGCCGACGGCGTCGAAGTCCCGGAGCCGGTAGACCAGATCGCGAACGCGGGCTGCCTCGCCGCGACAGAAGACGGTCTCCAGACACCAGTTACCCTCGTGAGTGTGACTCGTCGTCGTGATGACGTCCTGAAAGTCGTGTTGGACGTCGTGGAGGTCACGGATCACGCGCTCGTGTTGGTAGTCGAACGCGAGCGCGGCGATCACCTCTCCCGAAACGGTCTCGAGACGGGTGTGGGCCTCGATGTATTCCTGCATCGCCTCTCGGACGGCCCGCGAGCGGGAATCGAACCCTTCGGCTTGCCACGTTCGATCGAACTCCTCGAGGAGGTCGTCAGGAATATTGAGACTGGTTCGCATCTGCCCTCGGTTCGGTGCGCGGGCGAATGACGATTACGGTCTCTCGGCTCGAGTTCGAACGGGTAGTACCCACAGAACGAACCGTTCGTTTCTCGAGACCGAGGTCTCGATTCGACGCCGTCACCTGCGGACGCGGACAGTTCCAACGCGCACTCGACGGCACGACGGATCGCCAGCGGGCGACGTGGCAGACAGTGTGAACGTGGAGATGTACGCGATATCCACACATCATTGAAATCCTCGCAAAATGCCAGTATTTAGTATCTGCTAAATGAGCGGAGCAACGCGCACAGACTCCCTGAACTATTGCTCGAGCGACCGCCGAACCATATAGACGAAAATTTATATGTCTGCTCCGAAACCTAGCTCGTATGTACGACCTGACTGGATTCCAGCGAGACTTGCTCTACGTCATTTCGGGGCAAGAAGAACCGCACGGACTGGCGATCAAAGAAGAACTCGAGAACTACTACGAGAAAGAGATTCACCACGGTCGCCTCTACCCGAACCTCGACGAACTCGTCGACAAAGGACTCGTCGAGAAAGCGGAAAAGGACCGACGGACGAACGTCTACTCGGTTACGGCTCGCGGGCGACGCGAACTCGAAGCGCGTCGCGACTGGGAAAACCAGTACGTCGACCTCGAGTAAGACCGTTTCTGGCGCCCAGACCATCGGTTTCGGTAGCGGGTACCGGTGTGTTCGGTAGCCGACGGTACCGCTAGGCAACCTTGTCGGTCGCTCGATTTCGTCGAGTGTGGTTCCAGTAGCTGTGTAACCGGGTAAAACGACGACTGTTCTCACGTCACGGTCGAAGCCGTGACTGCGCGCTACGAGAGATGAGGAGTGTGTTCACTGCACTGGTGAACTCGCCACAGAGATCGAATGGGAATTAGACGAACTGAACCGCGTCCGGGAGCGGCAGGAGCGGCACGATGAACAGCGCGCCGATCGTGACCAGTCCCATGAGGATCGGGAGGACGACGGCCGGGTAGTTCGTCTGCCCGAGGATGCGACCGAGGTCACCGCCCATGCTGGACAGCGACGGCATCGTGCTCTTGCGGAGGATCATCAGTTCGAGGGCGAACAGGATGACCGTCGCCGCCGCGGACATCATACAGAACGGACAGATCTCCCCGATGACGCCCAGCTGCAGGTAGACGAAGTAGCTCGAGAAGACCACGCCGCTCGCCGTGATCGGGGTGAGGATCTTGATGAGCAGCGGGTGACGCGTATCGAACCACCAGAGGGTCAACCCGAGCGTCGTCAGGTAGTAGAACCCACCGAGCGTCGCCAGCGGAATGCCGAGGACGTAGGCCCACGGACTGGTGATGACTTCGATACTCCCCTGGACTGGTGCATCAGCTGGTATTGCAGGGATTGCAAAGAGGTGTATCGCCGTCAGAGCGACAGTGACGAGCCAGCCGAGTATCGTCACGAGCGCGAACACGCCAAACAGCGTGGACACTCGCGGTGAGTACTCCCATTCGTAATCGAACGACATGCGACCCAGTGTTTCGGTTGACATACAATATTGTGTTGCGGCCCCACCTACATAAGTATTGTGCTGAATGCCCAAAACCATGCAAACGGTTCAGGGAGAGTCTGAGACTGCGTTTTCGCCAGGTTCAGCGACTGGCAATCCGCGAGAACTGTGTCCGAAAGTCGGCGTTAGAAGCCGGCTGCAAGCAGTCTCGAGCGACGGTTCGGTTCGGGCGCGGTTAGCGTTCGTCGACGCGGTCGTACGTCGCCTCGAACTCGTGGATCAGCTGGCCCATCGTGGCGTACCAGTCGTTGAGCACCCGCTGCATATCGCGTGCGATCCGCTCGGGATCAGCCGGATAGTAGACGTGGTAGTACCCGCCTTGCTCGTAGTTGATCTGTCCCTTCTCGAGGAGTCCGTGCTCGAGCAGTCGCTGGATCGATCGATACGCGGTCGATCGCTCGCGGCCGATTCGATCGGCGACGTCGTCGACCGTCAGCGGCGTCTCGCTCGCGACGATCGCGTCGTAACACTCCCTGTCGAGCGACTTGAGGCCGTGCAAGCACTCGAGTAACTCCTCACACGCCATTTCCTGTGTTAACTGGTCGGTGACCGACGATACCATAGTCGTACGTGAATGGAGGTATCGAACCGCAATAAGTATTTCTGGTATTGTACAATACAAGCACAAATATATTGGCTGATAGGTGTATGCGATGGCGTCGGCCCGACTGAGAACGGGAGTCGCAACTGACCGCCACTGTGCACCTAATTACCGGAGAACGCGGCGGTCATCGCGGAAACCCTTTCGCTGGCTACAGGACGCGGCGAGTCATCGTGTTGCGGTCGGCGAACGTTCCATCGGCGAAGTCCGCGGGGCCGCTTCGAACTCTCAGCTATCGGTTCGTCGACTTCAAACGGACACGCGACAGCGGCGATCAGTCGAGACGTCCGTCGCCAGCCTGGGTCGACGCATTCGCGCGAAGATGGCACCGGCCGGCGCCACCGATCGCAGGTTAGAACGGACGGACTGCTGTATTCTCGAGTTCGGTCGCATGCAAATCGTCCCGTCGCGTTTGCGATCCGACCGACCACGACGGCGCTCGCGCAGTCCGCAGCATGTGTATTGTATTGGCCAACCCAAACAATATTATGCCGTCGGTACCTACGGCAGGTATGAAAGCGGTACTCGCGACTGATCTCTCGGCCGCCAGCGAAGCGACCATCGAGAACGAAACCTGCCTCGAGTGTCTGGGTCGAATCGGCGTCGAGGAGATGCACCTCGTGACGGTCATCCCGTCGAACGTCCACGCGGGCATGCCCGGGATCGACTTCGAAAAACGACGCCGAAAGGCGATCAAAAACTACGAGCGCGTCATCGAACGCACCGGCTTCGACGTCGAGACGCACGTCGTCCGCGGAACGCCCCACCGTCGAATCCGGGGCATCGCCGAAACGATCGGCGCGAGTCTCACGGTCGTCGGCTCGCGCGGGAAGAGCCCGCTCGAGAACCGCGTCATCGGCTCGACGGCGCGCAACCTCGCGCGGACGTCCGAGACGCCGCTGCTGGTCAACCGAATCGAGCGCGAGGCCGACGACCCCACCGTCGTGAGACAGCACCTCTTCCAACGAATGCTGTACGCGACGGACTTCTCCGAAAACGCCGAGCGCGCGTTCGAGACGTTCTCGTACCTGCGACACGCGACCCGGGAGGCGACGCTCGTCCACGTCGAGACGCCGAAGGATCCGGAGCCCGGCGACGACGATCCCGAATCGCGGCTGGCGGAGCTGGCCGCGCAACTCGAGGAATGGGGGATCGAGACGCGAACCGAGATCCGGCAGGGCGATCCCGCCGACGAAATCCTCGCCGTCGAAGACGCCGTCGATCCGACGACGATCCTCGTCGGCTCGCGCGGCCACAGTCGGCTTCGCCGGCTCCTGCTCGGCAGCGTCTCCGAGGATCTTGTCGCTCGAGCGAACGGGAACGTGATGCTCGTGCCGCCGTCGCAGGCGATGTAGGTCCTGGTTCGGTTGGGGAGGTGTGTTACTACTAAGCAGGGAATGGGGAGACGTCGTCACTCCCCAAGGTAGTCAGAAGCTTCTGGAGAGGATGCCGAATACAGGATACTGTCAGGACCGCGTAGTGGATTGGTGGTCAACTGACAGGATGTTGGTTTCTGCGTCTCGAGTGCATAGTTAGTGATACTAGACCGAATTGGATAGTCCGGGAGGAGTTTTCCCAGCGACTCAGGCTTGAAGTACATTGATACTCGGTTGTCAACTTCTGTTGGCTCTCCTTCGACCAAGAACTGGACGTTTGTCTGTTCTGATCTAATCTATTCACACACCACATAATCGAGCGAACATCCCGAATCTCGACCAGAGTACAGGAGATAACTAGGCATCGAGAATGATTTCGCCAGTTATATTAGAGTGTGCTTCCGGCACGTGGTTGAATATATTCGATTATAGAACCAGTTTGGGTCGGATTGTCCAAAACAAAAGGTATTGTATTACGGTTCTAGATAACATCCATTCATACTAATCAACGTATTAGTGTTCTTCGCGAATTTGATTGGGATAGACCATATATGGTCACACAATTGGCAACTTTGTTGGACGGTTGTAGCAATAATCGCGATAGTAGAGTCAAAAGAAAATCGGTTGGTTCGTCAGGGGTGATTCCGAATGCCACCCATTGACCCGCTCTACTGGGCTGCCGCAGCGATACCTCTCGCGCTGTTGATGATCACCCTTGTCGCGTTCCGGTGGAAAGCCCACGAGGCCGCGTCGGTCGGGATGTTCGCGGCCCTGCTGGTCGCTTTTGGAGTGTACGAGATGGATCTCTCCGGTTTGGCAGTAGCGAGTGCGGTTGGCGTCTGGGAGGCCGTTGCCATCCTATATATCATCATTCCGTCACTAATCTTCTATCACGTCATTGATCGAGCAAATGGATTCGATGCGCTTCGCGAACAGGTCAAATCCTTCACCGAGAACGAGCTATTCCTCGTGCTCGCAGCCGGCTGGGTGTTCGTCTCGTTCATGCAGTCAATCACCGGATTCGGGACGCCAATCGTAGTCGTAGCACCGATCCTGCTTGCTCTCGGCGTCAAACCAGTGTACGCTGTTGCGATTCCGCTGATCGGACATGCCTGGGCAAACACTTTCGGCACCCTCGGCGTCGCCTGGGTGACACTCGAAGGGGTCGTTGACATACAGGACGTGCTGCTGACGGCACTTAGCACCGGACTGTTGCTCTGGGTCGTCAACGTCATTGCCGGCCTGACGATTGCGTACATCTACGGCCGCAGGACCGCGGTTAGGCACGCAATTCCGATGGTTACTGTAATCTCGTTGGTTCACGGCGGCGGCCAACTCCTGGGTATTTACTTCTGGGAGCCGGCGTTCGCGAACTTCTTCGCGGCGACCCTCGCGATGCTCACACTTGCTCCACTCTCTCGACTCCCACGGTACGCGGCTCAGTTCGATGCTGTCGACAGTCGTCCAGCAATGAAAGAAAGTGTCACCGACATGGACGACAAAGGGCAACCCCCCGCGGTAGCTGACGGCGGGACGGCGGCCGCGTCTGTAGACCTCAAAGGAGAGTTAAAGGCTGACGACCTAATGAGCCTGAAACTCGCTGCACTGCCGTTCGCGGTACTCGCCGTCATCGCGTTCGTCACCGGTATCTTGGATCCGCTCAGCGAGGCTCTTGAAACGATCCAAATCGTGGTCCCACTTCCGGGAGTCGAAACCGGGTTAGGGGTCGAGACTGACGCCCTGAGCGCTTCAGACGGGATCGCGGTACTGAACTATCCCGGTACCTTCCTGCTGGTCAGTTCGCTCGTCGCGTACGCCGTCTTTCGGTACACTGGCCACTACGCAACCGCCGACGATGTAGGGTCGAAGGATGGGTTCACAACCACCGTCCTCCGATCGGCACTACCCGCCTCTGTTGCCGTCGTCGGATTCCTCGTCATGGCGCTCGTAATGGACTACAGCGGACAGGTAACCGTTCTGGCACAGGGAGTGGCGACGGTCGCAACTGCCGAGAGCTATGGGGTACTCTCTCCGCTCATCGGCGCACTGGGGGCGTTCATGACCTCGAGTAACACTGCATCGAACATCCTGTTCGGTGGACTCCAACTCGAGACGGCTCAATCGCTGGGCACGAGTGGTTCGTGGATCCTCGCCGGCCAAACCGCCGGCGGTGCTATTGGAAACGCAATCTCACCGGCGAATGTTATCCTTGGTACAACGGCTGTCGGGATCGTCGGCCGAGAAGGTGACGTTCTCCGAAAGGTAATCCCGTGGGTGGCAGGCGTGTGTGCCATCACAGGGGTTCTGATCGTTTTGGCGACGACCATCGGGTTCCTGGGGGTGGTCTAGATGGATGACGTGAAGGCCTTCACCTCGGCGTTCCTCCTGATTGCCATTTCCTTGCCGCTGGTTAGCTACGGGTCGACGAACGGGGCGGAGTCGCTGACATCGATCGGATTCGTCGCACTGCTGGCCGCGTGTACGATCCCCATCGTCCTGCGGTACGTCGACCAGTCGCCAGCGTCTTCCTGACTGGCAAATGTTTCGCTGAGATTGAGCTATTTATATTGCCCACTTCAATGAGCAATCGTCAACTATAGCCGAGAAAACATACACAATATGGTCCAAACAACCCCAATACCCAACGAAGTAGATATAGAGGCCTATATCAATGCACGAATATCGAAGTAGCGGACGACCGCCGACAAGGGCGAAACGAGCGATGATTACGACGCCGCATACGCTTGCGAGTAGCACCGGGCTCGATGTGCTTCGATCTGGAGGCTCTGCTGTCGACGCGGCCATCGCGGCCAACGCAACCCTGTGTGTCGCGTATCCACACATGGCTGGTCTCGGTGGCGACGGATTCTGGCTGCTCGCGGACGGTAACAACGTCACCGGAATCAATGCCAGCGGTCCGGCAGCTGCGAACGCGACGCGAGCGTCCTACCGCGACCGCGGTCTCGAGTCGATTCCGGACCGAGGGAGTGAATCTGCACTTACTGTTCCGGGCGCCATCGACGGCTGGCGGCTCGCCCACGAGGAGTATGGTAGCCTCTCCTGGGAGCGACTGTTCGAGGACGCTATTCAGCACGCTCGAGAGGGCGTCGCAGTGACTGCCAATCTCGCTCGCTGGATTGCGCTCGACCGGGACGTGCTCGCAGACGATCCACGCGCAGCAGCGACTTTCCTCTCGAACGGCGACGCACCTACTGTCGGCGCGACTCTCCGTCAGCCGGCACTGGCGGCCTCGCTCGAACGAATTGCCCATGGCGGTGCACGGGATGGATTCTACGATGGTCAGCTAGCTATAGAGTTCTGTACGAGTCTCGATGAGGAATCACCGCTCACTGCAACGGACTTCAGCGAGTACAGCGCTGAGTGGGTGACTCCCCTTGATATCGAGTACGGAAACTGTACTGCCCACTCTCTCCCACCAAACAGCCAGGGACTCGCCGCACTCCAGATCCTCGGATTACTCGATGGTTTTGACGTCGAAAGTTGGGGTGACGGCACGGTCGACTACTACCACCATCTCGCAGAAGCGGTCAAAGTCGCCTTCGCCGATCGGGACGCATGGATAACCGATCCCGATAGTATCCAACTTCCGGCAGAGACGCTGCTGTCGTCATCGTATCTCGAAGACCGACGGGCGTTGATCGGACGTGAAGATACGTTGCCGGCCGACCTTGAACCTGGAATCGCTCCCGAGACTACTCAGCCTGTTTCGGAGGACGCCGGCGGTGATACGTGTTATTTATCCGTCGTCGATTCGGATGGGCTGGCAGTATCGCTCATCCAGTCAATTTACTATGACTTTGGAAGCGGCGTGATCGCGGGCGATACGGGAATTATCCCACAAAACCGGGGCTCGTTCTTCTCGCTCGATCCGAATCACATCAACCGACTCGAGCCCCGCAAGCGGACGTTCCATACGCTCACTCCGGCGATGTTGACCGAAGAAGGCGATCCACGACTCGTCTACGGCACGATGGGCGGCGAGGGGCAACCCCAGACACAGGCGGCGCTCGTCACCCGCCTCCTCGATTTCGAATACGATGTCCAGCAGGCAATCGAAGCACCCCGGTGGCTGTTCGGCCGCACGTGGGGTGAAGCGTCGCGTTCACTGACGCTCGAGGGTCGAATCCCGGACCCCGTTGTTACCGGTCTCGAGAAGCGGGGTCACCCCGTGGCGATGGGGCGGAACTACGACGACACAATGGGGCACGCAGCAGCGATTCGCCGTCACGACGATGGCTCACTTGAAGGCGGGTCGGATCCGCGTAGCGACGGTGCAGCGATCGGATACTGAAATTGATCCACCAATGATAGCTATGCAGATGTCGACAAAATTAGAGCGGTATCGCAGACGAATAGCACGGATAGTCACACCAGAGGGGAGTGGCCCGTGACTGAATCAACAGACGATTTCGGTGCGAAAGCACATGAAATACTTGGCTACTCACGTTGGTGGCAGATCGCCGCTGCCGCCGTCATGATGGCTCTTGTCAGTCCGTACCAGTACGTCTGGGCATCGATTGAGGGCCCACTTGCGAACCAGTTAGAGGTCTCGCTGTCGGCACTCGGGTTCGTCTTCACCGTCTATGTCGTCGTGATGGCGCTCGTACAGTTTCCAGCGGGATGGTGGCGAGACCGCTACGGGCCACGGGCAGTAATCGTCGTCGCAGGTCTCCTTGCCGGTGTGGGATACTATGCCCTCTCCTTTGTAACCGCAGTGTGGCACGTCTACGTCGCGTACTTCCTCGGTGCTGTGGGCGTCGGGATGGTCTATACGGTGTCGGTGAACACGGCAGTCAAGTGGTTCCCCGATAAGCGTGGCTTGACGACCGGCATCGGAACGATGGCGTTCGCAGCGGGCAGTGCAGCGTTCGTACCCTACATCCGGATTGCCGTCGCAGACGGGACGCTCGCGAACGCCCTCTCGAATATGGGAATGCTGATCGGGATTGGCATAATCGTCGGCGCCGTTGCTCTCAATGACCCGCCAAAAGAATTTAACAAGCAGGCGTACGGACAGTGTTCCAGCACCGATCAACCGTCGACGAACGCCGAGGGGGATTCCCTCAGTGAGAGGGACTCCGACGGAACAACGACTGCCTCGGACGGCGGCGTACGTTCTTACACGTGGCAGCAGATGATCAGGACCAAGCAGTTTGCGCTGATGTATTTCATGTTCTTTGCAGTGAGCGCCGCTGGCCTCATGATCACCGCTCGAGTGGTCCTCTATGCTGAACAAGCGGAACTCACTGCGACGGCAGTGACTGTGGCAGCGACTCTGCTCCCGATAGCGTCCGCTGGCGGTCGACTCGTCGTAGGAGGAGTATCCGACTACTACTCTCGAGAGTGGGTCGCAGCGGTGTCGTTTACCGTCTGTGGCCTCGCGACGATGGCAATTGTCCTCTTCGCGGGAGTTGAATCCGGGATCGGTTATATCCTCATGGTCACCATCGCTGTCTTTTTCTGGAGCTCCCAGTTTTCGCTGTTTCCCAGCCTCGTTGGGGACTACTACGGGAGCAAACACTCCTCAACTAACTACTCTATCGTCTACTCCGGCAAGATGTGGGGAGGTGTATTTGGTGGGGGCGTTGTCGGCTGGCTCGTCGGCGTTCTCGGCTGGGACGTCACCTTCCTTCTCGGTGGGATTCTGGCGCTTGCTGCAGGCATTGTCGGCTTCTTTCTCAAGCCCCCGCGGTAACTCGGGACGGGATACAGAAATCCCGCACCCATTCGAGTTCACTTGTCCGTGACAATTCTCGTACGGAGGGGGTAAGAGTGTGAAAAGAGAGTAGAACGACTATTTCTGTTGCTTTGGACCGTTCTGGCGATGGTACTTCGGGATCTCGGCGATAGAAAATCACAGGTAGCTAAAGATAAATAGTTGTTGTAGTGATTCAGCGTTAAAGCTACACTCAGTGCGGATTGTACTCCTCTACAGGTAGTACTTCCTGGACATCATCCATCCAGAACTGCTTCTCAGCTGTCGCAAACCTCCCACCATGTTCTAGGGCAGAGGCAGCGATTAGTGCATCGAGCTGATCGACTGGTGCTCCTCGATCGTGGAGTTTAGATTGCAAGTCATGAGCTTCGATTGCAGTCCGCTGTGTCGTTGTGAAGACATCCATTGACGTCGCGATTGCGTGGTTAATCTCGTCCGGGGTGGCATCTATATATCCGTAGAGTGAGCCCATGAGCGCCTCGAATAGTACGATAGATGAGATTCCCCACCGATCTCGATCGTGCTCCTCGAGGAACTCTCTGGCGTCGACTGTTCCGTTGAGATAATCGCTCAGAAGATTATTGTCGAGGATGATTAATGTCACTGGTCCATTTCCTCGACGTGCTGATCCATCCGTCCGCGCAGTCCATCTCGAATCTCATCCATGCCCTCTCGAGACTCCTCAGGATCCCCTGATGCGATTCCGAACCCACTCCACTTGTCAGTCGACGTGAGTCGGAAGATTACGTCGTCGTAGCTCTCCCCCTCCCGTTTGAAGATGTCCAGGCGCGACTTTGCCTCGTCCGATAGCCGAATTGAAGTGCTCATGCATGCACTAACGCATGCACTCTTGATAAGAGTGGCCGTTGTTTCAATGATTTACAATCTAGAATAATATCATTTAATCAAACTGTGACATACATAGAAGACACCACTGATGATCACTAGTTTCATGAGAGAACTGCACAGATAGGACCCATTGGCCATAATCGCACATGTTTGGAGATACAATAATCAACCAGGTGCGGATCCAGCTATCGGTCAACAGCGAAGTTACGGAATGGTCAGATGGACACGATTTGTCGGATCAGGTTGGTGGAAGAGCATCATCATATTCACCGTCAAGGATTTCGGAACAATCGGCGGGGATACTAGTTCACGCGTTCTTCACAACCTCGTACCCGGTCCACCCTTCTGTCTGAATCATCTCCACGGTTGCCTCGCAGAATTCAGGCTTTGAGATGAGGTCGTTGTCAAGTAGGATGTAGAGGAGATACGGTGGTCCGACAACGTCAATGTCGTACGCGTTATCGTCAATGAGACGCCGAATTGACCGTGTCGAAGCTGAGTCAAGAATCGTTACGATCTGATCCGAAGAAGCATGCTCAGTAAGTTCTTGCTCGAGCGATTGCTCGCCTGCGTCTGGTCCATGCGGGCGGGGAACGACAGTTACGCACGACCACGGCGACGAATCCTCGTCTAGCTGTTCAAGAACACAGTAGCTTCCTTGCTTCAAGTAGTGCTCACGGCTGCCCTCAGGCGGATATTTGTTCGAGCTGACGTGATTTTAAAGTTCGTGCCTGCAGACGTTTGTCGTTGTAAGATGGATCGCGTCTTTCAGTCGTTCCCACTGAGTGGTGCTCGCAACTGCGATCAAGGAACTCGTACCGGTCAGTATCGCGTGGCGAGTGTCACTCGCCATCTCTGTCCGTCAGGAATTCAGACGTGTCTCGCTCCATAGCCGCCTCGAACGACTCTTTCTCTTCTTCCATCTTATCGAGTTTCTCACCGAGGTGGATTCGGGCCACGTCCTCACCGATATCACCGCGGCTGTATCGTTCGTACACCGCGATCTTGTCCTGTTCATCTAATGACTGTCGAAGCATTTCGACCAGGCCGACGCGAGCGAGTTCGCTCACGTTGACGTTCGACGGGAGGGCGATATATGTTATAACGTGTCCTAACTTGTCAATACACATCGTCAGGGATGTAGTACTACCGTTCAGGACTCTCACGAGGGGTCCGATATGAGTTAGGAACTGTGAAGAACCAGTAGTATCTAATGAAATGAGCGAAAGCTAGTGAACTCGTCGACACCGTCTGCGCTGCTACCGATCTGCGGTAATAACATACGATTCCATCGGCGAGACGATTCCGTCGTCGTCACTGTATCCGTGTAACGCGTCCGCAACCTCTCGAATCAGGTCGTCCCGTACCGCGCTCTCGACGGCTGCAATCGGTTCGGCCAGCGGTGAGCTAGCCGCCTCGCGGCGAACGAACTCTTCGACCGACGGATAGCGCACCGAACCGATCTCGACGGTAACTGATACGTCGTCGAACCCTGCATCCCGGACGAGTGTCTGGAGGTCTTCACCGTCCCACTCAGGGAACGGGGAGCGCATCATCGTCCCAGCTTCGTCACCGACGTGCCGGTCTAGGGCGTCGGCTAACACGACGTACGCAGGTTGATAGTCGATCGGTCGCCAAACGCTCAGCGCCACACTCCCGCCCGGCGTGAGAACCCGACGCATCTCCCCGACTGCCACACCAGGATCGTCGAAGAACTGGAGGGCCTGTTGACAGCAGACGACGTCGAACCGTTCGTCGGAGAACGGAAGGTCAGTCGCGTCGCCCCGTCGCCACTCGATCGACGGCTGGAGGTCAGCGGCGGTTTCCGCCGCCACCGCGAGCATCCCGTCGTTGATATCGAGTCCGACGACGGACCCGCCGGTACCGACTCGAGGTGCGGCCCGACGCGCCACGACGCCGGTCCCGCAGGCGACGTCCAGAACTCGATCTCCCTCCCGTATCTCGGCGGTCTCGAGCAGCCGATCCGTCCACGGCGCGAAAATCGCCGGCACGAGATACTGCTCGTAGGCCTCGGACGCACTCTGTTCGACCTGCCAGCCGGCCGGTTGACGTGTCCGGTCACTCATGGGCACACACCACGAATGCGGGTACGCCGCGAGCAGAAGTATACCTGTCTAGTGAAATATTTCACGCCGTGAAAGCGTCGGTGGCGAGGGAAATCCGAAGCGGCGGGCGCCGTTACTAGATCGATTCGCTCGAGAGCAATTCAGTTTCGCCCTCGAGCGGTCGCGCTTCATCTCGGAACTGCTCGTAATACGACGCCGCCCACGTCCGCATCTCGTCGCTCCCGGTGTCAACGAGTAACTGTAACGCCCCCGTCTCCGTGTCGTAACAACAGATGCTGACTCGGTCGTCGAAGACGCAGATACCGCATCGGTCGTCGAGCGGGAGGCCATCGTGCAGTAAGACCGTGTAGTTGGCGCGCCGCGCCGTCTTCATCACCGTTTCTTCGTCCCACGAGAGGAGATCCTCGAAAACGGCGGGCGGATAGATGTACTCACACTCCAGGCCCTCCAGGACGTGGTCGAAAAACGGCTCGAGGTTCCCCGACTTGAGCAGTGCCATGCCGAACCCGCGCATCGTTCCCGCCGTCGTGATGAGATCAGTGAGCCGTTCGATCGGTTTGTAGGGATATCCGGGCCCCGGCCTGGAAACCACGACGTCAGTGAACAACTCGACGCTGAAGCCGTCGATCTCGTGGGGGAGCCAGGGCCAGATCTCGCACAGCCGCCGTTGATACGCCATCGCGCTCTTGAATTCCTCGAACCGACTCGCAACGAACTCACCGAGACCGGTCAGCCGGTACGTCTGCCCATCTCGGTCGATCCAATGCCGCTCCTGGAAGTCCGAGAGGATTCGACCCATGGTCGGAGACGACGCCCCCGTCGCGGTACGCAGTTCGTCCCGGGTACAGGGATCCCTCGCCAACGCCTCGAGTACCCCCACGCGATGGTCCGAACTGACGAGGAACTCGATATCGTCAGGTGTCGCATCCATGGTAGTGGTACAGGTTGACACACCATAGTCGTATATGCCGGAACTCTCGTCGGTGTCCCTTCCCGTGCCAGAGAGCCTCCGGTTTCCACAGCGCTATAAAATGGCTCGTGTCGAAACTATTCTTACGATTTTTCAACTGGCTCGAGTTCGCTCGCATCCAGTTCCTCGTCGAGATATGCGACCCCCGTGTCAGTGATTCGATAGAGCCCTCTCGAGATCTTCGTGACGAGACCGTACGTAGCTAACAGTGGAAGTCGGTCACTCGCGTGTCCGGAGACGGGGCCCCCGAAGTCCTCGACAGCTTGCGGCGTGAGATTCCCTTCCTCTCGAAGCAACTCAAGTATCCGATCATCACTGGGTACCATCCAATCCGCGGGCTGTCGCATCTTAGGTTCAGTATTCACTGTTACACCCATAAAATTCTCTATTTTAGTATAATTAACCATATGTATTATTAGAGATCCCATGTATATAGTGATAGAAGGACAGGATTGATCGCCGCTACTCAGTTGATTCGATCTCAGATTCGATGAGTGCTTCGAGCTGATCCGATTCTCGGTCGTATTCATCGATATGAGCGAGTGCGATTTCGCCTCGAGGAGTAATCTCGTAGACACCGCGTCCGATATTTCGAACGAGGCCGTAGTCTTCGAGCTGGTTGAGCCGCTTTGTGGCGGTCTTTTTGTGGCGGTCGATCTCGTCAGCAATGTTTGCGCCGAGATTCCGTCCGTCTTGCAACTCCTCGAGGATTAGTCGGTCTGTTGGGAGCTGCAGTAGCATCATCGAATTCGAAGCGGAGGGAATACATGATACTATTGGTAGCGTTGTGTTAGGAACTATTGATGAACAATAACTAAAACAGCGGTCCTCAGTCGATATCTTCGACTGATTCGAGTTCGCTCGCATCTAACTCCTCATTAAGAAATGCTTCCCCATCGTCAGTAATTCGATAGAGACCCTGGGCGACACGCTCGACAAGTCCGTAGTCGGCCATCTTCGAGAGACGGTTGCTCGCGTAGTTGGCGACTGTTACGTCCAGTTGCTCGAGGGCGCTGGGAGTCATATTCCCCTCATCGCGCATTGTCTCGAGTATTTTCTCGTCAACTGGACGCATCCACTCGGCTCGCTGTCGTACCACGTTCATGGGTGCTACTGTGGAACTCATAGTAGTATCGATGAAGATTACAAAGTCTAATTGTATAAATATACGATATCCATGCATAGAAGTACTGTAGAACTCACAGTAAAGTATTAGTATACCACAGTGTAACAAGAGTAGTGACCTGCCCTTTCGGGCCTAAAAGGTCCGACGTGCTGCCACACGCCGGGGCGGGTCATCCCCTACAGGGGGTAAACAACCCATGCGAAAAGACAGCCTCCGAGCCCATAACTGTAGGGCTCACGAGTCAGACGTATCGGCTGCCCACCACGTTCAGTTCGCGATCCGTGACGACGCGCAAAAAGCGTCCCCGCGTCACACTGCGAACACACAGACGAGAGATCGACGGCTCCTCACCCGTCCGTCCGAACAGTTCCCCACACCGAACCACCACAATAGTACTCACGACGCAACCATCGTCGGCGACGACGCGATCCGCTTCGTTCCCGAGCCCACACCCTCCCCAGGTGATCCCGATGCGTAACGCCGAGCGCACTGCGATCGGCGTCGACCTCGGCGAGTACAATCTGTACACCGCCTGCCCGGCGCGGATGCCGGACTGGAACGGCGTCTACCCGATCCGCGGCAACGAGTACTGTGCGCGCCTCGACGAGTTCCGCGAGCAGGTCGCCGCGTTGCTCGGCAGCGAGTGCGACCGCGAGACGATCGTCGCGTACGTCGAGCACCGTCGCGAGGCGCTTCTCGAGCGACTGACGGACGCCGCACACGAGATCTGCGAGTACGCGAGCGCGTACGACCGGCCCGTGCTGGTCACCGAGGACAACCACTATCAGCCGGATCTCTGGGCGTGGCTGACCGACCCCGACGCACACCGCGGTACGGCGTGGCTGCTCCCGACGGCCCACCTGCGCCTGCGAGCGGTCGCCGCCGAGTACGGCCTCGAGGTTGCGACGGTGCCCGAAGCGTACTCCTCCCAGGAGTGTCACGCCTGCGGCGTCATCGGCGAACGCCCGCTGGGCGAGACGTTTCGCTGCACCAACTCGGACTGTCACGTCGACTGGGCCGACGCGGATTACAACGCCGCGAAGGTGCTCGCCCAGCGGTACTACCCCGGGCGGCGGTGTGCGTACCGACCGTCGCGCTCGGGGCCGACGGAAGAGCACTCAGCGCTCGCCGCAGACGGCGGGTCGCCACAGCACCAACAGTCACAAGATCCAGAGCTGCAGCAGCCTCCGCGGTCACCACAGTCGCCACAGGAGGATGCGTGACCGCCGACTGCAGGGCGACGCTCGAGCCGGGAGCCGAGGGTCTACGAGTCGACTCGGCGTTGGGAGAGCCCTCGAAGCCACGACTCCTCTCGGAGTGACGAGTTCCCTCGAGACCGTGAGTCGTGGCAGAACCACAAGCGGCCGCGGAACCACGAGTCGCCGCGGATAGCCGCGCGTGCGTTCGCAACCGATCGCCCGCGCCCCAGGCGACGCGCCGCTCGCCGCCCAGACACACGCTTCGCCCGCCTCCACACCCGTCCGCGTGACCGCAGAGCGCCGGCTGTATCGACGTCTCAACCACCCCGTACCCACCCTCACCGATAGCCCCCGAACACATGACCACGCACCCCGACCACACCGACCCGAACGCATCGACCGTCCGAGCGCTGGCCGCCGAACTCGAGTCGCTACGCGAACAGATCGCGACGCTCGAGTCGACCCTCGAACGGAAAGACGACCGTCTCGAGCGCCTCGAGTCCGATCTCGAACGCACCCGGGAAGCAAACGACCGCCTCGAGGATCGCGTCGACGAACTCGAGGACGCCCGACGGCCGATCGAGGCGCGACTGGACGCCCACGAGAAGAAACTCGACGCGAACAAGGCTCGCGTCGGCGAGCTCCAGGCCCGCGAACTCGAGAAGGGCGCGCATCTGCTCGACGCGAACGTCGACGAACACGCGATCGACGTCGCCGACGGCCGCCTCGAGCGGATCAGCAAGGACGACGGCAGACGGCACCTCCGACTCCCCGAGAGCGACGACCCGCTCGAGCGCGGCGGCGGGGTCGCGCTGGCCCACGGCGATCTGCTCCCGATCCAGCAACTCGCGAGGATGGACGACGACATGCTCCACGCGACCACGTCCGCGCTGCCCTCGCGACTCGCCGCGAAGCTCTGGAAGGCTCGCACCGATCCCGGCGTCGGCGACGATCCGTGGCGGAGCGGCAGCGTCGACGTCCGCGAATACGTCACGGCGAGCGACATGAAACACTGGATCCGCCGGCAAGAGTCCGGGATCAGCGAGAGCTACGCGAAGAAGCTCGTCTCCAGAACGATCGATGCGATACGCGACCTCTCGAAGCACCGGCTCGCGATCGAGCGAACCCGACAGCACAAAAACGGCCTCGAGTACACCGAACGACGCGTCCTGTTGCGAACGGACGCGGAAATCCCCGGCGAAACACCGGGAGCGACGACGGAGAACGCCCCGGCGACAGGTGGCGTCGACGGGTGACGCCGTCCCCGGACGTCTCACAGCACCCTGAGAGGGAGCGTACGCTCTACACCTGACACGAACGCCGTGCGATCGCGGTCGTCCGCCGGTTTCGGTACCTGTGCGTCCGTCGCTCGATCGGTCGTCGTCGGTCCCGAGCCGGAGACGGGCCGAGAGCGTGCACCGAAGACGTCAGGTGTCACCGGAGCGAACGAGAGACGTTCGACGGACAAACGAACGAGACGCGGCCACGATCGAGCCGCCTCACTCGAGGTTGCCGCCGAGGACCTTCGCCGCGGTAAGGATCGGATCCCAGACGGGGCTGAACGGCGGCGCGTACGCCAGGTCCGCATTCTGCAGTTCGGAGACGGTCAGTCCGGCGTGTAGCGCCGTCGCGAGCGTATCGATCCGCTTGGCGCCTTCGCGGCCGACGATGGTACCCCCGAGAACCGTTTCGCTCTCGCGGTCAGCGATCAGCGTCACCGTCAGCTCCGCGCCGTCTGGGTAGTAGTGGGCGCGCGACGACGCCGAAATCGTCACCGAAACGGGGTCGAAGCCGGCCTCCCGTGCTCGCTCCTCGTCGACGATCCCCGTTCGAGCGGCCCCGAGGTCGAACGCTTTCACGATCGCGGTTCCCGCGATGTCGCCGACGGGCGTCGGCTCGCCGGTGACCGTCTGCCCGATCGCTCGCCCCGCACGGTTCGCGGTCAACGCGAGCGGGACGTGGTCCGGCTCGCCGGTCACGACGTGGCGCGCCTCCGCACAGTCGCCGGCCGCGTAGACGTTCTCGACGTTCGTCCGACCGTACTCGTCCGTCGCGATCGCACCCGTCGGACCGCGGTCGACACCGGCCTCCGCGGCGAGGTCGACGTTCGGGCTCACGCCGACGCCGACGATCGCGATATCGGCGGCGACGGTCTCGTCTTCGAGGTCGACGCCGTCGACGCGATCGGCGCCGCGGAACCCGGAGACGGCCGTCTCGAGGTGCAGTTCGATCCCCTGCTCGCGCAGGTGCTCCTCGACGACCGAAGCGACCGCCTCGCCGAACGGCTGCAGGACGTGGGGCAGCATCTCGTAGAGGTGGACGTCGACCCCGTGGGCAGATAGCGCCTCGGCCATCTCGACCCCGACGTACCCGCCGCCGACGATCGCGGCGGTTTCGGGATCGTGGTGCGCGACGTAGTTCTCGATGGCGTCGGCTTCGTCCATATCGTGGATGGTGAAGACGCCGTCGAGGTCGAGCCCGTCGAACGGCGGTTCGATCGCACTCGCACCGGTTCCGATCAGGAGGTCGTCGTACGATTGCTCGTAGGTTTCATCGCCGGTGTCGACCGTTACCACCGCAGCGTTCGGGTCGACGTCGACGACTTCTTCGCCCGTGCGCAGGTCGACGTCTCGCTCGGTCCGGAACTCCTCGGGCGTGACGGTGACGAGGTCGTCCAGTTCGTCGACCGCACCCTTCACGTAATACGGCATCCCGCAGGCCGCGTACGAGACCCACTCCCCTTTCTCGAAGACGACGACGTCCAGCTCCGGGTTCTCTCGTTTCGCCTTGCTCGCAGCGCTCATTCCCGCCGCGTCACCGCCGATGACGACGAACGTCTCTGTCATACGCAGACCATAGGATGGGGACGCTTAAAGAACTTCTAGTACTTCCCAATACTGTACAATATCGCCTCGGTCGTCAGAATCGAGCGTCGACGAGACGGACAAAACACCGGCGGTATCCGCGGTCGCTGAGTCGCCATCGATCGGGGCACACCCGTCGTCGCGAGATACCAACGCGATCCCGGTGCGAGATACCAACGCGAACCCCTCGAGTTACGCCGTTCGGATCTGCTCGATCGCGTCCGAGAACCGCTCCGGTGGCTGGGCTCCGATCAGCGTCCCGGCGGCCTCGGTTTCCGGGTCGAAGACGACGAAGGTCGGCGTTCCGCGAATGTCGAACGACCGCGCCTGCTCCGCGTCGGCGTCGACCGACTCCTCGAGCGACGGGCGGTCGTCCTCGAGACACGCCTCGAGTTCGTCGGCGTCGACGTCCGGAACCGATGCGGTGATCTCGAGGAGGTTGTCGGTACTGGCCCACCCCGAATTCCGTTCGCCCTGTTCGGCGAAAACCGCAGCGTGCCAGTCCCAGTACGTCGACGGGTCCGACTCGCGGACCTGTTCCCAGACGCACTTCGAGGCGACGGCGGCGGTCATCGAGTCCGCCCCGAAGAAGGGCAACACGACGAAGACGAGTCGTACCTCCCCCGACTCGACGTACTCCGAGACGAGGTCGGGGAGCGTCTCCCGCTCGAACTGTTCGCAGATCGGACACTGGAAGTCGGTCCAGTAGTAGATCTCGAGCGGTGCGTCCGGATCGCCCATGATCGGTTTTCCCGCCAGGTCGACGTCGAGATCCGACGTCTCCTCGCTGGCGTGCATCGTCGGCGAGAGGGAGCTACCGTCGTCGTCATCGTCCGAGCGGGAGAGATAGTAGACACCGCCGCCACCGAGCGCGAGGGTCGAACCGGCGAGCACGGCGCGACGGGTCGTCTGATCGAGTGGCATTCGGGAAACTCGATTCCACGTTCACATCGCCACCACGTAACCGGCGCGTCGATTTGCTGGGTCAGCAAAACGGAGACGCACCTTTGTGGGAATCGTGCGACGGGACACCTATCCGTGGCCTCGAGCACACTCGATCTGGGGCGAAGAGGTGTCGTGGACTGGCCGTCCTCGAAACGCGTCGCGGGACGTCCGTGTCCGTCTGCGAACTGGACGGGGTGTCCATGAACCGGCACGACTGGATCGGCAAATTCGGGCGGAACCTTTCGGACGCGATACGGTATCCGTTCGAGTCCTGGCGCGGGACGATCGGTTTCGTCCTCGTCACGTTCGGTACCTACACCCTGTTGATCCTGAGTACGATGCCGGAGTTTGCGCTCCAGATGCTCGGCGACGGACTCCACTGGTTCGATTACGTTCTCGTCTCGCTGACGGAATCCGTCTACCTGACCGACGGCGCCACGGGGCTCGGGATTATCGTCTCCTACGCGCTCCTGACCGGCGTCGCCGTCGTCAACGCCGTCGCACAGCTCCGGCTCATCGGCCTCTCGGGTGCGACGAGCGTGTCCGGCGTCCTCCCGGGACTCGTCGCGTCCGGCTGTGCGAGCTGCGGGGCGGGTCTGCTCGCCTTCCTCGGGTTCGCCGGCGGGCTGACGCTGCTGCCGTTCGACGGCACGCTCCTCCAGGTCGGCGGTCTCGCGCTCTTGCTGTTCTTTCTCGGACGAGCGGGCCATCCCGAACGGTGTGTCGTCTCGCTGGAGGGATCGCAATGACGAGAAGAGAACACCTCCGGTCACTCGGCGCGAACCGACGGGCCGTCGTCTGGGGAGCCATCACGTCGACGGGCGTGTTCGCCCTGTTCGGTCTCGTCACCGGACTCGTTCCGAATCCGCTTTTCGTCCGGATGGTTCCACGGACGGGCTTCGATTACCTGTTTCTCACTCTGACCGCGCTTCTGGCGGGCGTCTACGTCGCCCAGCGGCTGGCGACCGACGTCCGCGGTGGCAGCGACCCGCAGCGCGATCCCGTCGACCGAGACGGACACGGCGAGCACGACCACGCTCATCGCACCGACGAGAACGACGACGAGACCACCACGGACCGACTGGCGTTCAGTGGTCTGATCGGGGGATTCCTGGCGGTCAGCTGTCCGATCTGTAACGCCGTCCTCCTGGCGCTGTTCGGTTCGTCCGCGCTCATGACGTACTTCGATCCGCTGCGGCCCCTGCTCGGTGCGGTCTCGGTCGCGTTGCTTGCAGGGTTGATCTATCTTCGCCACAGTCGAACGTGTCCGACGTGTGCGTCGCGGGCGTGAGCGCGATCACTCCGCATCCTTCCACTCGCCGGCCTCGACGTCGCGAAACTCCCCTTTAGCCTCGCGTTCGTGCGGCCAGAGCATGACCGCGAACAACGTCGCGTAGAACGCCCCGACGACGGCGAGGACGACGACTCCGGAGACCGTGCCGACCGCCGCGGCGGCGGGGAGGGAAGCGTCCGGAACGAACGCCGTGACGCGAAAGAGCCACGCGAGACCGAGGACGAGCAACAGCGCGAAGTAGATGCGTCGAAGCCGGTTCGAAACGGCCTCGAACATCGTGATTTTGTACGTCGGGTGTCGGTAGTCCTCCCCCAGTTCGGTTCGCCACTCGCGGTGCTCGACGTCCAGCGACGGATCGAGCGCGTTCGCGAACAGATCCTGCTGGAATAGGCGAACGCGCGACCGGTAGACGTCGTAGTCGCGATAGCGTCGGGACTCGATCCAGCAGAATAAGCCGACGGTCAGTACGCCGACGAGGACGATGTAGTGCGGATTGTCGGGGCTCGAGAACGCCCACGTGAGGATCGCAGCCATGAGCGTGACGCTCCACGTCGTCGTCTGGTCGAGACGCGAGCGCCAGGTCGTTTCGCGGTCCAACTCCCCGCGATAGGCGTCGCCGAGGATCGGACTCAACTCCGACGTGTCCTGGCCCAGCTCGCGTCCGGGATCGGTCGTCGCGCGCTCGGTGTCGGTATCGTCGCTCATCGATCTCTTCTCCCTTCAGCAAGTAGCGCAAAATAACGGTGGTCCGGGGACCAGAAGTAGTGTTGTTTTTATTGCGCAATATTCAAATGCTCTCGGTACGTAGTGTGGGTAATGAGCGACGTGGAACACGAAAAAGCGGGTGGCGACGGGAACGCACCGCAGACGCCGGTTCAACTGGAGAGTGTAGCCGAGTACGAGGCGCTACTCGAGGCCCACGAGCTCGTGCTCCTCGAGTTCGTCACGTCCGGATGTGGCATCTGTGCGTCCATGGAGCCGGTGCTCGGTTCCGTCGCGCGGAGCGCGCCGGGTGCGGTAGCGACGGTGAACGCCGGGCTCGTTCCGGAGCTCGCCGACGAGTTCGCCGTGCGACGCGTTCCGACGTTCGTCGTCCTGAAAGACGGTGAGGCGGTCGACCGACTCGACGACGGATTCCAGCGCGCCGAACCGATCGTCGATATCCTCGAGACGCGCGCCGAAGAGTAACCGGCGGGATGGGAAAACGGTGCGATCGCCCCCGATGAGCGGGATCAGGTCTCGGTTTTCTCGACGACGACGTCCTCGATAGCGAGGACGTCGAGTCCCATGCCGTAGAAGTCTTTGATAGCGTGCGTCGGCGTTCGGACGATCGGTTCGGCGTGATCGTTGAACGAAGTATTAAGGACGACCGGCACGCCCGCAATATCGTCGAATTCGGAGATAAGGCGGTGATAACGGGGGTGCTGATCCTCGCGGACGGTCTGGGGGCGAGTCGAGTCGTCGGCCGGGTGGAGGACGGCCTCGAGGTCGTCGGTCTTCTCGGGATCGACGTCGTACGCGTCGATCATGAACGGCGCCGGACCGCCGTCGATCAAGTAGTCGGCGGCGGCGGATTCGAGCATCGACGGCGCGAACGGTCGCCACTCCTCGCGGTGTTTGACGAACCGATTGACCCGATCTCGAGAGTCTTCGGTGCGCGGATCGGCGAGGATGCTCCGGGCGCCGAGCGCTCGCGGCCCCATCTCCATGCGGCCCTGGAACCAGCCGACGAGTTTGCCGTCCGCGAGGCGTTCGGCGACGTACCGTTCGAGGTCGTCGGGTTCCGTGTACGCGATCTTGTTGGTTTCGAGCAGCGATTTGATCTCGTCGGTCTCGTACTCGGGACCGAGGTAGGCGGTCGTTTGTTGGTCGACCTCGGCCGGCCGTTGCTGGGACCAGCCCGCACCGAGCGCGAGGCCCGCGTCGTGAGCGACCGGCTGAACGAAGACGTCGTCGACCAGCGGCGACTCGCGGATGCGCTTGTTCAGTTTGCAGTTGAGCGCCACGCCGCCGGCGAGGGCCACGTTCGACGTTCCCAGTTGCTCGACCGCGGACTCGGCGATGTCGACTACTGTCTCCTCGAGCAGTTTCTGTGCCGTGTGCGCGAGGTCCGTCTCCCACTGGTCGAACTCGCCCGGCGTCTCGTTTCGCGGCCGATCGAAGACGTCCTCGAGCCGGGCGACGCCGTGGCCGGTGCCCCACCGCTTCGTCAGATCGGTAACGTCGTAGTCGGCGCCGGTGTCGATCAGCTCTCGCAGGGTTCGTTCGATCTCCGGATTATCGTCGCCGTAGGGGGCGAGCCCCATCACCTTTCCCTCGCCGTTGAACATTCGATACCCGAGGTACTCCGTGACGACCGCGAAAAAGAGTCCGAGGCTGTTGGGATGCTCGTACGTGTACGCACGCGTGAGTCCGTCCTCGTCGGCGCGCCAGACGACAGTCGAATCGTACTCGCCTTTCGCGTCGACGGTGAGGACGACCCCCTCGTCGAATCCGGACGGATGGAACGCGCTCGCCGCGTGACAGCGGTGGTGAGCGATCGTCTCGATCGGCGGCACCGGCGACCCGATCGACTCGAGTCGGTTCTCGATCCGTCGCGTCGGGACGAACCGGGCGCGCGCCTGGCTGACGATCGTGTTCTCGAGTGCGGAAATCTTCCGTCCCAGCCCGGGGACACGAAGCGCGTCGGTGACGTAGTGAGACGTGAGTTCGCTCCGAAGACTCGGATCGTACGGAAGTAGAACGCGATCGATATCTGAGAGGGCCAGATCGCGAGAATCGAGACAGGCCTCGATCGCTCGCTCGGGAAAGGTTTCCGTCGCGTGTTTGGACCGCGTGTACCGCTCCTCCTCGACCCCGAAAACGGGAGTCGCGTCTTCGAAAAGAACGGCACTCGGATCGTGTTGCCCGTAAAGCCCGATCGCAGGTTTCAACGAAAGTCGATAGTCTGTCATATTCGAGAACGTCTCCGCTTCGAACGACGTTCGAAAGCGGATAAATCTCCGGTGGGGTTTTGCTGAACCAGCAAATCGTTGGCTATTTACCCACGTGCGAAAACGCCGGACCGGACGAACGTTGTGTGATGTATCTCCCCACACCAACACCACACACTGTCGACGAAAGAATATAAACTAGCGAGTGATCGGATACGCAGCGACGCGCAGCGGCTACGATGCCGAACCGTCGTGCGGCCAGACGGTCGTTACTCCGCGAGACGACGACTCGGACCGTCGCGATCAGTCGCAGTTCGAACAGCCGGTCCGCCATCGCACGACGAAGCCGAGTAGCGCGAGCGTCAGTACGGTTACGGCGATCTGACTTAGGCCGGCACCCAGCCCGGCCGCAGCGCCGCCGCCCGCCAGGCCGACCGCGCCGGGTGCGAGCGCGAGACAGCAGAGGCTCGCTGCGCCTGCGAGGCCGAATAGCGAACGCCGCGACGCAGTCTTCGAGTCCATTAGGAAACGATATTCCGGCTGTACCGATATACGTTCTGGAACTCGTGGCGGCTTCGAACGAACGATTACGGAGCCGACGATTCTAACCGAAACGGCACCACGCTGATCGCACGGTCTCGTTCGATCGGAGGCACCGACACTCGATCCGCAGTCATCCCCGGAAGGTAGCGTTGCCGAGACAGTGAACTACCCCACCCTACTTCGCTCAGGCTAACGCCTTCGCTTCGTTGAGGGTGGGGCTTCCTGTTTCGATGACGTGCTTTGCAGACACCACACGGGTGTCCGTAGGGAGCGCAGTCTCCACAGGCGTAGATTCGGGCCATCCCAGCCCTAGTTTAGAAAAGCCTCGTTGCAAGACATTCAACGCCGCATTCGCGTCACGGTCACACTCAAACCCGCACGACGGACACGAATGCTCTCGTACCCAAATCGGTTTCTTGGTTTCAACGCCACACGACGCACATTCCTTCGTCATCCCGTGAGGTTCAACTTGCACAACGTGGACTCCGTACAACTCTGCCTTGTATTCGAGTATCGTGATGAACTGCCGCCACGCGGCATCCTGCTTGTTCCGAGCGTTGTGCGACTCCTCAAGCATCGGTTTCACGTCTAAATCCTCGACAAACACGGCATCATACTCACGGACGAGCCACGTCGTCAGCTTCTGCTGGAAGTAAAACAGCGCCACCCAACCGACGAAAAGGCCCGCGATGACGACCACGAAATCGGCCAGACACGTTCCGACGATCACACAGTATCCGATCCCGATCGTCAGGAGTACTAACGAGAGACCGAACAGAAGGTGACACCGTCGTTCGGCTGTCGGAGCCATAGCCAGGGGTATCCCAGACGGTTACAAATAACCATGACGGTGAGTCGCTGGGTATCACGAGACTCGACGAGACGGTTCGGATACGTCGCCGGCACAATCGCAGGGACGAGTACAAGACGCTCTCGGTGATTTGCTGAACCAGCAAACCGTGGCCTATTTGACGGTGATCGACGGACAGTACCGTGTGCAACACGGAGGCGCCGCGGACTCGGGGGACATTTTTCAGCTTCTCGCGGACGAGTACGCACGGAAGATCCTCCTCGCCGCGGATCACGGACCGAAGACGGCGAAAACGCTCAGCGAGGAGTGCGACGCCTCGCTGACGACGATCTACCGGCGAGTCTCGGCGCTGCAAGAACACGACCTCATCGAGGAACACCACACCGTCGACTCCGACGGCTCTCACCGGAGCGAATTCGAAACGTCGCTGGAGGCGCTTCACGTCGAAATCAGCGACGGTACGCTCTCGCTGACGGTCGAAACGCGCGACGAGCTCGCGGACAGCTTCACGTCGCTGTGGAGCAATCTCCGGGGGAAGGACTGATGGAAGTGCCGTTTCTGCTCTCGAAGGGAGTCACGCTCGTATTGAGTCTCGTCGTCTCGTATCTCGCGTACCACGGCTACCGCCGGAGCGGCCAGACGCCGATGTTGTACGTCTCCGGCGGGTTCGTCTTCATCGGCGTCGGCGCGGTCTGCGAGGGACTCATCTACCAACTGTTCGGCACAACGATCGCGTCCGCGGCGCTCGTCCAGGCGATCGTCGTCTCGAGCGGGATGGTACTCATTCTCTTCTCGCTGGTAAAGCAGTGAATCGGTCGTCATCGAAATTATTTTCAGTCCGTCTGACCCCCATATTTTCCGACCCAGGGAATCGCCGGATGGGGTTTATGGACCGGGGCGAAACACGACTCTATGAACCGGCGTCTCTACTGCCGATCGGTCGTCGCCTCGAGTATGGGTATCGTCGCCACCGCAGGCTGTCTCGATTCACTCTCGTCGGGTGACGACGAGTCCGACCGAGCACACGCAGACGGCGTCACGCTCGGGCCGCCGGAGCAGGATTTGAGCGAGGCCTCGCACCCGAGCTACGGCGAGGAACTTCCAACGATCGAGTTTCCCGATCCGTTGACCGGAGAGACCGTTTCGACCGAGCAGTTCGAGGGAGAACGAACGACGCTACTGACGTTCTTCTACACGTCGTGTCCGGACGGCGCGTGTCCCGCGCTCCTCTTGCGGTTGCGACGAGCGCAGGAGGTCGCTGCCGAAGAGGGATACGACGACGCCGCGTTCCTCGCGATGACGTTCGATCCCGAACGCGACACCGAAGACGAGTTACGAGCGCACGCCGGCGAACAGGGCGTCGATCTCGACGCCGGAAACTGGCACTTCCTGCGCCCGGAGCGGTACGAGGAGGCAAAAGAGAGCCTCACCGGCGAGTTCGGACTGCCCCTCGAGAAGCGAGACGCCGACGAGTACGACACCCTCGAGTACATGTTCCCTCACTACAACTACATCTTCCTCGTCAACGAACTAGGGCTCATCGAACGGGTGTACCCAAACGGGGCGACCGTCGATCCGTCGCAGGTGGTCGAAGAGTTCGAAACGGTGGTGACGGCGTAGATGCGACGACGAGACGTGCTCGCGGGCGTCGGTAGCCTGGGCGTCGTCGGCGGCGGTGGGGTGCTGGCGGTTCGCGGGGTCCCGTCGTTCGAAGCCGACGGCGACGAGAAAACAGCGCCGGACGGGACGGACTCGACGGCTGACGATCCGATCGAGATAAAAACGGTCGAAGCACCGGGTAGCGAGGGCGGTGAAGTTCGGGTACCGACAGGCGACCGAGCGACGTTCGTCGATTTCTTCGGCACGTGGTGTCCGCCGTGTGTCGAACAGATGCCCGCATTAGCCGAGGCCAACGACCGAGTCGGTGCAGACGTGCTGTTTCTCTCGGTCACCAGCGAGGCAGTCGGCTCGTCCATCACCGAGGACGAACTGGTCGACTGGTGGGACGAACACGACGGCGATTGGCTGCTCGGCCTCGATCCGACCGCCGAACTGACTGCGCGCTATCTCGCCGGCGGGTATCCTTCCGCCGTCGCGATCGATTCGACCGGGCGCGTGCAGTGGGCAGACTCCGGCGTGAAAACCGCAGACGAACTCGTCGCGGGGATCGAACGGGCGCTCGAGGCTGAGACGGAGACGTAATCGATGCTCGACGCTGCGCTCCTCTCGACGCTCGGGTTCGCGCTCACTGCAGGCCTGGCGACCTTCTTCAGTCCGTGTGCGTATCCGTTACTACCGGGCTACGTCGGCTTCTACGTTAGTCAGACGGAGGGAGACGACGCGTCGCTCGGCGGCGCACTCCTCCGAGGCGGGCTCGCCGGCATCGGCGCGCTGGGAACGCTTGCGATTCTTCTGGGAGCGACGTTCTGGCTCGGGCATTCGACGGTGTCACAGCTCACCGTCTTCGAGTCGCTCGTCGGCGGATTTCTGGTGGGTTTCGGTTTGCTCGTCTTTCTCGGCCGGGCACCGTCGCTATCGGTTCCGCTCCCGGCTCGGCGCTCGAGCGTGCTTGGATTCGGAGTCTTCGGCGCGGGATACGCGCTCGCCGCGGCTGGATGTGTCGCCCCCGTCTTCCTCGCCGTGGTCGCCCGCGCGCTGTCACTGCCAGCCGACGCAGCGGCGCTCGTATTGGTGACGTACGTCGGAAGTGTCGTACTACTAATGATCGCAGTGACTGTCGCGACCGGAATGGGGCTGCTCGCGAGTGCAGGGCGATTGGCCGCCTACTCGGGGACACTAACGCGCCTCGCCGGCGCAGTGATGATCGCCGCCGGAATCGGCCAACTGTACCTGGCTCTCGTCGTCTACTGACGACGGAAGTGCCATCGATCGGTCGTCTTCTACCGCTCCGGTTCTCTGCCAAACGATCGGTGCGAGTGCGAACAGTACGGGAGCGAACGCACGGTGCAGTTTCGTTAGTATCGATCGTCTGTTGCAGACGAGGTGCCGTGGTTTGAGAGGGGCGCGTTCGAGTCGTTCGACTGCCGCGAGTGTGCCCGCAGCGTACGCTACGAGTCCGGAACCGACGACGAGCAAGCCGAGTAGGAACTGCAAAAGACCACGAACCAGCTCGAGACGCTGTTTGAGGTGCTGCCCGTCGGTGCCGTGGTCGCGAACGCGGACGGATCGCTCCGCAGAGCGAACGATGTTGCAAAGGAGATCTGGGGCGGTGACGTCTTCGACGCTGAATCCGTCGCCGACTACGAGAAGTACGACGCAGTGTGGGCAGACACGGGCGAACCGGTCGAGCCGGAAGAGTGGACAATGGCGCAGGTACTCCGCGGTGAGGAGGTGACAGACCCGAACGTCTACGAGATTGAGGCGTTCGACGGCGAACGGCGAATCATCATGGAGCACGGAAGGTCGGTCCGTGACGAGCGTGGAAACCTAACGCGAGCAGTCGTGACGCTCACCGATATCACCGAACGCCGAGAGTATCGGCGCAAACTCGAGGAGTCGAACGTGCGCTTAGAGCAGTTCGCCTACGCCGCCTCCCACGATCTGCAGGAACCGCTCCGGATGGTCACGAGCTACCTCCAGTTGCTCGAACAGCGGTACGCGGACGAGCTCGACGAAGATGCCGAGGAGTTCATCGAGTTCGCCGTCGACGGCGCCGACCGGATGCGCGAGATGATCGACGGGCTGCTCACGTACTCCCGAATCGACACGCGCGGCGAGCCGCTCGAACCTGTCACACTGGAGACCGTCCTCGACGAGACACTGGACAACCTGCAAGTACGGATCGAAGAGAGCGACGCCGAGATTACGACGGAGACGCTGCCCCGCGTCGAGGGCGACGCCAGCCAACTCCGACAGCTGTTCCAGAACCTGCTTGAGAACGCCATCGAGTACAGCGGCGACGAGTCGCCGCGGGTTCGGATCGACGCCGAACGGCGCGGGAGCGAGTGGGTCGTCTCCGTCAGTGACGAGGGAATCGGCATCGATCCGGAAGACCAGGAGCGGATCTTCGAGGTGTTTGAACGGCTGCACAGCCGCGAGGACCACGGCGGGACGGGAATCGGTCTCGCACTCTGTGAACGGATCGTCGAGCGCCACGGCGTTCGAGCGAGCGAAGCGAGTTCGTGCTCGACAGACTCGCGGAGTGAGTCTGTCGGCGGCGACATCCGGGTCGAGTCTGAACCCGGTGAGGGGACGACGTTCTCATTTACGTTACCAGCTGCAGACGGTCCCGATCAGGACGACAGCTGAGGCGAAGCCGGTCTACCCGGCAAGACGATCCGCTTGCAGTTCGCTCGAGCGGCCCTGAGCCTTCAGCGAGCCGCGCTGTATTGCTTCTGGCGGGAATTAGCCTAGACACTCAGACGCATCGGTGTCGACATAAATCAATGAGCACGTGTAGTGAGCAGATGGTTCACCGAACTCGGCGTGAAACAAATAGAGTCGTCGTACTGCACTCATGCTCTCGGCCTTGTTTGAACGCGTGATTTCACGGGTGAGAGTCCTCTATTGCGCGTTCGATGTTGCGGACGGCGGATTTCATGACAAGTTCACGGAATTGACCGAACCAGGTTCTCGACCAGAGCGTATCGCCGTATCTGCGTCGGAGTCCGAAAAACACCGATTCAGCGTTCGATCGCTGGTGATACGCCCGATCCTTGATGAGTAAATTCATCGCCCACCCCCGCATTCCAGGGTCTCGCTGCGGAATCAGCGGCGTGATACTTTCTGCACGCAACCTCGTGCGAATCTCTTCCCAGTCGTAGCCCTTATCGGCAACGACAGTCGCCAAGTCGTCGAGATTCCGCACTAACACCTGCCAGCCGACTTGTGTATCGTGCGGTTGTTTCATCGAGCAGTGTATATCGAGAATCGTACTGGTTTCACAATCGATAAGCAGCGTCGTCTTCACCGCCTCAAACGTATAGTCCGTCCGTTTTGCGTAGTGCTGGCTGGCCTGGACGCGATCGACACCGGTTGCGTCGATCGCCTGCACATCACCGAGATCATACAGCTCAACGGACTGATCAAGGATCGCTCGCCACCGCTTCATCGGAATCTCCTGCTTTCGCGTACACACCGTCGAGAAGTGTGGAACCGTTTCAGGCGTCAATCCGAGTGATTTCGTTACTCCTGGCATCTCGCGGAGGACGTCCATCAGCTTCCGGTACGGATGGCCGAAATACTCCTTCAACCCCTGAACGGCGAGAATCACCCAGTCAGCGTAGCCTTCTTCTCCCGGACGGTAAGCCGGAGCTGGCTGGCCAACGACGGCTTTTTGAGCGAGCGACACAACCCTCTCTATGAAGCGGGAGGTCTTCGTGTGCACAACGAATCCGTCCCGCTTCACTTCCTAGTAGATTTGGTATTTTCTCCGAGCTACTAGCACGGCGATACGAGTTCGATCGGCTCTACAGTGCTAACGTTTGAGCGTCTAAACAAGGCCCAACCTCTGCATACAGCACGCAGTTACTAACAGAATCTGAGTAAAGCGTTCAGCCTCTGCTGAATTCACAGCGCGAGTCTTGCGCTAATACGAGTTCGTTAGGTTCAGCATTATCAACTGCCAAATTGGACGGTACAGATAAGGTGATAAGAATTACATTTCACTCCGCCAATCGGTTGTAAAGTCTCCCAAACAGGTACCCGAGGATGTATGCATCGATGAAGCCCAGAACTGTTCCCCAAACGAGATCCCCAGGCTCATGGCTGTATCCCGGGTAGAGGTCCGCAAGCAACAGTCGCCAGCGTTCTCCGTATTTTGTCCCAGCTGCCAGTTCCAGGAAAGCAACCACTGCACCCCAGATGATACCTGCCGAGAGGCCGAGCGCACCGGCATCTACCTTCCCTGTGGTCTCCATGGCTTCGGCTGAGGGAGCACGGGTCTGNCCCCAGATGATACCTGCCGAGAGGCCGAGCGCACCGGCATCTACCTTCCCTGTGGTCTCCATGGCTTCGGCTGAGGGAGCACGGGTCTGTTCTTGGACCGAGGACTGTGAGTCGCTCATCCTACCGAGAGGTCGTCTCCTTCAACAAAAATACACCAGGGTAGTCCTAGCGCTGTGAGAATTACTACACGTAGAACTGGTCATCGGCACCCGTAACACTCGATACGCCGATTTTCCCATAGTCCAGTCAGTATGAATCAAACGACTCATTCGATAGCCATAGAGACAAATCTTCATTCCCTGTACGGAGATTGCCGATGGATTCACCCTCTGTCTGGTGAACGAAACAAAGTCGCTCTGCTGTACTCATCCTCTGGATTCAGCACGGAGTTTCTGACAGAATCTGAGTAGAACGTTCAGTCTCTGCTGAATACAGGGCGCGAACGTCGCATGAAGTTTGGCCCAGTTTGCGACGGTGTTGCAAGTGGCTGCTAGGAGGTTTTTTCAGTCACTGTCGCCCGCGGAGATGCTGAAACGGAATGTTTGGCCCTGGCAGGTCTTTGCCGAGGTAATATTGAATATCGCCAGCTGTACCCGGTTTGTGGGTATTCAATAGGTAGCTCGGCGAATCGAGTATCGGTAGTCACGTGGTCTGCCCCCAATCGTTTTCACAGTTGTTGGCGTACTCCGGCTAAGAGTCGAGTTAACATGGAACACCGTAGGCGGGACTCACCGATCGGCGACATCGCGTACTTAACCCGGTCCGAACATCGCGTCCCGACGCTCGTCGCGCTGACAGAGCGTCCGCAGAGTCGCTCTGGACTCTGCGAGTTGACCGGGGTTTCCTCGTCTACAATACGACGGACATTAACCGAATTTGAGGACCGGAACTGGATCCGAAAAGAGGGATATCAGTTCGTCGCAACGACTCTGGGGGAGAGTATTGCCTCCGGAATGGAGGACCTGCTCGAACGAGTCGAAGTCGAACGGAAGTTACGTGACGTTTGGCACTTGCTTCCGAACCATGTGATCGAATTCACTATCGAGATGAGTTCGGAGACGACGGTGACTGTCGCTGACCACGACGCGCCGTACCGTCCGATTGGACGATTCAGGTCGTTGCTCCAGGATGCCGATCAGTTCCGGTTTCTCGGAGTCGACATCGCCTTGCTCGAACCCTGTCGGGAGGAGTTCCGTCAACGGCTTCGCGACGGAATGCAAGCTGAAATAATTGATCCACCAAACGCTGCCAGATACGTTCTCTCGACGTATCCCGAACTCTGCTCTGACATCCTCGAAAGCGGCAATCTGAATCCACTCGTCCACGACGATGTGCCTCCTTACGGCCTCAGTTTCTTCGACGATCGAGTCGCTGTGAACGACTACGATCCCGACACCGCAGGAGTGGAGGTGTTAATCGACACCGACACACCGGCGGCACAGGAGTGGGCAGAGTCGGTGTACACCACATACAAAACCGAGTCTCGACCACTCGAATACCAACAGATCGTCGGATAGCGATTCACCGACGTAAGCATGTGAGCTCTCGTGCCAGATCGCTCGTTTCTACTGTTGACCAGAACAGTCCAAAAGGAAAGTTCACATCACACCGGTTTCTGAATCGCACCGGTTGACGCTTCTTCAGCAGTTGCAAAGCATGGCTGTACCTGCCGAAATGGCACAAAATAGCTACAACAGCCTCGGCTTCATACTCTCGCTTGCAGGGATGGAGTGAAGAACAATGGTAAATAGGAAGCGAGTCACCCACGGAATAGACCTCGACACACTCGAAGAGTTTGCCGAGCACGCAGCAGAACACCCTGAAGAAGTCAAACTTGGCCTCGGGGCGTCAGCGACGTACGAAGGGACGGCCGCACACAGCCTGGCGAAGATCGACAGTTACGAACTCGGAGGGAAAACGATCGCCCGCGAAACACGCGAGTACACGCTTCCCTACGGCGGCTGGAAAGAAGTACTGGACGCTGGTGGCTGGGTCGGCGCGACCGACCGGATGGAACCAATCGAAGCCGCGCTGTCCGCGCTGTCCGCCTGTATCAACGTCGGGATCACCATCAACGCCGTCGCTAACGGTGTTGACATCGACCATCTCCAAACTCGCGTGCGGACCGAGTTTGATCCGGCAGTCCTCTTCGGCCTCGAGGAAATCGCCGAGTCCGACACCGTCTTCGAGAACGTGACCGCGGAGATCGAGATCGACGGGCAGGATCTCGACAGAGACCTCATCGATGAGTGGGCACGACGGGCGCCAGTCTACACATTCGTCCCCCTCGCTCAAGACGTCGATACGACCATCAACACTCCTGCTGAGGTGGCAGGCGACGACTAACAGGTGTTCCGTAATGAGCGAATCATTCGACACGGACAAACTCGAACGCGAAGTTAAATCGATGTACCGCGACGTGGCGGAGTCCGCCGACGCGGAGTTCCACTTCGAGACGGGCCGTGAACTCGCCGAACGGCTCGGATACGATTCGGACACGCTCACCGACGTTCCCGACGAAGCGATCAACTCGTTCGCAGGGGTCGGGTACTACTTCGAGATGGCGGAACCCAACTCGCGCGAAGACGTCCTCGATCGGTTGCTGTATTCATCTCTGCGTCGGTTACGTTGATTCAATATATCTGTGATACCACACTAGTTGGTTTCACGCTTGCATCGAGTGCCGCCTGATCATTGTCTGCATGGCCGTCAGCGGCTGCAGAAATTGCAGAAGATAACTATCTAACGTTTCGTGTCGTAGCGTCTCTCGTTGGGGTGATATAAAGATGCAAACACCAAAAATGAGGGAAGTGACGTGCCCGGAATGTGGAGAAATCAGTAACGTTCCAGTCCCCGAAGCGGACGTGAAACTGAAAGTCAGCCCATACAGACGTGCATTCGGCGACTACACGGAAATCGAATGCTTGGACGGGCATATCTTCTGGGTCTACTACTGCTAATTAAATACGTTCGCTCTTCTGTAGGAGATTGTTGATACTGCTCAGCTGTCGCTGTGGAATCGAAGAGAGCAAGGACACCGCGTCAGCGGTGTCCGTTAGGCATGATTCCGCTAGATGTGTTTGGATCGGAATCGGTCGCAGCGGACCTGTTGGCGCAGGTTCGCTGGCGTAACGGTGTTACTTGCCCTCGCTGCCGTTCTGACCTGACGGTCAAGAACGGCAGCTATGGACACTTTCAGCGCTATCTCTGTAAGAATTGCGACCGCACGTTCAACGACAAGACCGGCACGATCTTCGCCCATTCGAAAGTCGCGCTCAGAAAGTGGCTATTCTCGATCTACGCGTTTCTCCGGTTTAACACGAGTCTTCGCCAACTTCAGCTAGAGATCGACGTCCAATACAAAACGATCTACCAGCGCGTCGAGCGCTTCACGAAGGCGCTCGACGCGCCTTCGCTCGACCTCGTTGGTCCTGTCGAAATCGACGAAGTCTACGTTTCTGCGGGGCTGAAAGGCCGCGAGCGCGACCAAGAGTCGCGCTCGCGTGGCCTGTCAACGCGTGGGCGAGGATCGTACGACCAGGACAAACCGCCGGTGTTCACGATCGTCGATCGTGGCACCGGCGACCGATACGTGATCCCCGCGAAATCAGCCGACGAATCGACGGTTCGGCTCCTTCTCGCAAACCGCGAGAAGGAGCCACTGACCGTCTACACTGACGGATTTCGAGCCTACGATCCACTCGACGTGGACGACGCATTCGACCGCGAATACGTCGTCCACGGCGACGGCGAATACGCCGACGCAGAC